>JAHHHB010000039.1 GCA_019359545.1 Desmonostoc geniculatum HA4340-LM1
TTACTCCTCATACATCTTTTCCTTTATCAACCTACGGTTGATGATGGTCAAAGATGCAATCGTCGTAACCCGCTATCCATCCCTACCTTGCTTCGCTGAAGGTAGGGACTTTCGCGTTATGTTAAAACTGCTCCGGGAGGGCATTTACCCTAGCAGCAAATAGTTAAATCGGATCAATAATAAAAGTTTTGTGAAGAAAAACTTAATTTTTTCTTATTTTTTTATATTATGTATATTAATATAACATGATTTGATTATACCAGTATAGCTAAAATTAGTATATTATAATTTTTGACTGCATTATTATATAACTCAACTTTCTATTCATCTCACAATTCATCTGGCAACTATTGACTTGCAACTTAAGATAATGATGGATGGCAATGACAGCACAATTACTGAATATAAATCAACAGTTTGGGTCAAATCAAGCTAGGCGAATTTTATTAATCGAAGACCACGATCTCAATAGAATGTTGCTCAGTGACTACCTGAATTATTGTGGGTACGATGTCCAAAGTTTATCGGAAGGTTCTAGTTTTTTCTCAACTATCGAGAAATTCCAGCCAGATTTAATGTTACTCGACTTGAAATTGCCAGATATTGACGGTTACTCGCTCTTAAAACAAGTCCAACAAAAACCTGATTTGTCAAAAATACCTATTATCGTGGTTTCAGCCTTTGCTTTTAAAGCCGATCGAGAACTAGCTCTAAGTTTGGGGGCACGTCACTATTTTGTTAAACCTCTAAAACTCAAGGATCTGATCCTGACAATTGAACAAGAGTTTAGTTATCGCCACAGATAGAGTTTTCTACTAAAAATATATTTATTCTGCTTTTTGCTCAGCAATGAACTCTTCAACACGCTGACTGAGATTTTGCACAGAATTGCCAATTTTTGAAATTTTACTTTGTACCTCTGCTAACAATAAAACTGTTGCTTGCAGCTCATTGAGCGTTTCTGCCATAGCCTCACGGTACTGGGCTTCAAAATCTTGCAGATTCATAATTTAATTTTTTTAATTATTAAAATAGTTATATTTTCAATAATAACAATAAAATTAACTGACTAAATCTGTTAACTCACATCTTGCACCAATAAAAATTGATTGAATTTGATTACTCAGTAAAAAAGTAAAATCCCTGATTTAGCGATAAAATCCAATAAAAATCAGGTAGCTTTATCGGACATCTTTTTACTTTATCAGGGGTTGTACGGTGAGGTGCAAGATCTGAGTTAACTCACTTAATATGAAAAATTCAATAAATTAGTGAATTTAATGATAAATATGTAAAGTTAATACTGTCAATAAATTAAAATAGTTTTCTCTAAAAAAATATAATTTCAAATAATAAAACATCATAAGTTTAAAATATTAAGTAAAAACACAAAAAGTTTACTTTTTATTCTGACAACTGCTGACGATTAAAGTTGCAGCTACGCAAACTCAGTTTAAGTCTGAGTTCTGGGTGGAGGAAACTTGCCAAGAGACTGCTCTATGTTCGGACTAAAAGCTTAGTTACCGTATATTTACTTGATAATACTTTGTTAAATCGGCAAGAAAAAATTATTTTTCTTAAAATAGAGAAAGATTACTTAATTTTAGTTGTGACAATATCGACTCAAATATTACCACTGGTTAAAGAGCCAGAACGACTGGAAAATCGGTTAGCGGAAATTCCACCGGAACCGGGAGTTTATTTCATGCGGGACAAGAGCGATCGCATTATATATATAGGTAAATCACGTAAGTTGCGATCGCGCGTGCGTTCCTATTTCCGGGACGGGTACAACAAAAGTGAACGCATCGCCACGATGGTAAAATTGGTGACAGAAATTGAATTTATCGTCACTGATACTGAAGCAGAAGCATTGGCGCTGGAAGCGAACTTAATCAAGCAGCACCAGCCATATTTTAACGTGCTGCTCAAAGATGATAAAAAATACCCGTATCTCTGCATCACATGGTCGGAAAATTATCCACGGATTTTTATCACCCGAAAACGCCAATTAGGCAAAGAAAAGGATAAATTTTATGGACCTTATACTGATGCTGGTCTGTTGCGAGAAATTTTACGTTTGTGTAAGCGCATCTTTCCACAGCGACAACGACCTCAACCGCTTTTCAAAGACCGTCCTTGTCTGAATTACGATTTAGGGCGTTGTCCAGGTGTGTGTCAAAAGCTAATTTCACCAGAAGAATATCGCAAAATTGTGCAAAAAATAGCGATGGTCTTCCAAGGTCGGACTCAAGAACTAATTGATATTTTGACCCAACAGATGAACGCTGCTGCTGAAGACTTGAATTTTGAGTCAGCCGCGCGAATTCGCGATCAAATTTCTGGGTTAAAGTCGCTGACAGCCGACCAAAAAGTGTCTTTACCAGATGATACAGTTTCACGGGATGCCATCGCCCTAGCAGCCGACGTCCAACACGCCTGCATTCAATTATTTCAGATTCGCGCTGGGCAATTGGTGGGACGCTTGGCGTTTGTGGCGGATGCTCACGCAGAACCAGGAGCGATTTTACAACGAGCTTTAGAAGAACATTACCAAACTGCTGATTCAGTGGAAATACCGATAGAAATTTTGGTGCAGCATGAATTACCGGATGCAGAAATATTGGCAGATGTCTTAACTGAACGTAAAGGTAGAAAAGTGACGATTTTGACTCCTTTGCGGCAAACTAAGGCAGAATTAATCGAGATGGTAGAGCGAAATGCCCAGTATGAATTGCAAAGAATGCAAAAATTAGGCGATGTCTCCGACGGGCTACGCCAACGCAATCACCAAGCAATGCAAGATTTAGCGGCTATTCTGGATTTACCAGATGTACCTCACCGCATCGAAGGTTATGATATTTCCCACATTCAAGGCTCAAATGCTGTAGCTTCCCAAGTCGTGTTCATCGACGGGTTACCCGCCAAGCAGCACTATCGCCACTACAAAATTAAAAATCCCACAGTCACAGCCGGACATTCAGATGATTTTGCAAGTCTGGCTGAAGTTATCCAGCGTCGGTTTCGCAAGTATACCGAAGATCAGCAATTAGCACGTTTGGGTAATCCTGATTGGCCCGATTTAATTATGATTGATGGCGGTAAGGGTCAATTATCTTCAGTTGTTGCTGTTTTACAAGAAATGAATTTGTTAGAAGACTTGCGAGTTGTGAGTTTAGCGAAACAGCGAGAAGAGATTTTTTTACCGGGAGAATCTCAACCGTTGACGACTGACGCAGAACAACCAGGGGTACAGCTATTGCGGCGACTGCGGGACGAAGCGCATCGGTTTGCAGTGACTTTCCATCGTCAGCAACGCAGTGATAAATTAAAGCGATCGCGTTTAGATGAAATTCCTGGTTTAGGACATCATCGACAAAAGCAACTACTAGGGCATTTTCGGTCAGTTGATTATATTCGACAAGCAACAACCGCCCAACTCGCTGAAGTTCCCGGAATCGGACCACGTTTGGCTCAAGAAATTTACGATTATTTTCATCCGTCTTGATATGAGCCAAACAATTTTGGATTTTAAATTTTGGATTTTAGATTAACCCCATACCTTTTTGTTATGGTTGCCATTATTACTTTCCAATATTTTTGAGTTATTTAATAGAGGAAATGATCGCTGGGGATGTCCACAATTTTGTAAAGTATTTTCAAAATGCGTTTCAAACGCTCTCTTATCACCGTTTTCATCTACATAACGCACTTTGAAAAGGATTTCTGCTACCAGCCCTAAATTTCAGAACACCAGCAGTGGTGAGGGCTTGCTCAAAGCGGCACTACTGAACAAATTGCTAACAACGATGGCGAACTGGTGGAGGTTGGGGATGCCAAAGCGATCGCTCTCCATGAATTGAAACGGAGTAATAAATCTTATCAGTAAATATTAACTAAATCTTAAGAGAGAGATTTTGTAACCAAAGATACAGTAATTTCTGAGTTTTAATTTTTGAATACAAGAACGGCTTTTTTTGTATTCGTCTAAAATGACTATAAATAAGGCTCTCTCAACGCATTAACCATAGGGATCACTAAATCTCTAAGCAAAATTTATTAAAAAATTAATTTATGTATCTAAAGTAGGAGGGTAAAATCACGTAAATTTGAGGATAATAGATTAAAGATATCCAAAATTTTTCAAACCTGAAATTTTGTTTAAAATAATCAGCCAATTTCACGGCAGTTTGTTAAGTTAGGTCGAACCAGAATTTTTCCTGGTTTAACTAACAATTTTACCAAATACAAAATAATTAGAACCAGGGGTTTTCCAATGCAGACAGTACAAAAAATTTACTGCCCAAATTGTGGTAGTCAAGCTGAGCGTTATTATATTACTGATAGTCAATTAACTCGGACACAATGCCCAAGTTGTGATTACTTGATGATTAGTTGCACTCGCACTGGCAAAGTAATTGAGGCTTATGCCCCAGGAATTCTTGCAAGAAGATAAAAATAAAAATTAGTCGCACGAATCAGTGTTGCCGATTGTTTTTTGTTTCTGGAGATATGCGAGAACTTCTAATGTATCTACTTGGGGAAATTGTGCGTAAAAGTTACTCACACTCCAGAAAGGTTCCGGTGTCTTCAAGACAACAATGCGATCGCCCCATTGATTCAACCAGGGCAGCAATTTTTGTGGCGCCACTGGGGTACATAGCCAAATTGCTGCCGGAGAAAGGGCTTTGATGGCAGTAGCAGCAACTGCCATAGTCATACCTGTGGCAATGCCATCATCAACTAAAATCGCTGTAGCATTCTCTGTATTCACCTGGGGACAACCAGAAATTAATTGCTCCTCTAAAGACTTAGCTTGCTCAATAGCTTTATTTAAAGCCCCTTCTCGCCACCGCGCATCATGTTTGGGGCGAAATAACTTTTGCTCAGTCCAAAGAACATTTCCAGAACTAGTAACTGCACCAATGGCTAACTCTGGGTTTTCTGGATGGCTAATTTTTTTGGCTACAACTATCGTTAACAGACAACCCAAAAGACGTGCTATTGGTGCTGCCACTGGTACGCCACCTCTTGGCAAAGCATAGACAATTGGTACAGGCTTTACCCCAGAATCAATGGTTTGCTGAGTCAAAAGCTCGTGAATTACTTGCGCCAACTCCTCACCCGCATGGATGCGATCGGCAAAAAGTGGGGTATATGACATGGCTTCCCCCAACATCTCAGGACGGCACTGCTTTTATCATGACTGAATTTTGTCTCAAATTAACTGATAAAATAAGATTTGTATAAATAATAAGTATTCAGTAAAACTCTATTTGGGAAGTCTATTTCTGATCGCTGTCCAACCAAAGACATATTTGAATCAGATAAGACTGCTGGTGCTGATACCAAAATTGTAATTTTCATGAGCAGCGAAAACCAACTCAGCCTCTTCGACGACTCAAACTTTAACCAACAAGAACTTATTCCCACAGACCCTAAAATTCCTATCCCTCCGGGAACCTATTCGACTATGACAGAGTTAGCGCAGCATTGCGATCGCTGTCACCGATGTGTACTTGGAAACACTCGTACTCATGCCGTCGTCGGACGCGGTAACCTCAAAGCACCAATAATGGTTGTAGGAGAAGCCCCTGGCCAAAATGAAGACGAAACGGGTTTACCATTTGTAGGCAAATCAGGACAGTTGCTAGAGAAAATTCTGGCATCTGTGAATTTGAGTACTGACCAAGATGTATACATTGCCAATATCAATAAATGTCTCGGTGGCTATACGAGAATCATCACAGAAGAAGGTTCTAAACGACTTAACTGGATTGTCAAAAATCAGTGGTCAGGTAAAGTGTTGAGTGTTGATTCTAATGGCAGCTTGGTTTGGAAACAAGTAACTGGTTGGTATCGGTCTAAGCTCGCAGGAAGGCAGCTTTACAAAGTCTTTTTTCCAGATGGTAAATGTAACAACAAAGGTGAAGTTGGGTATATTGCGACAGCAGATCATCAAGTACTTACCCGTAGAGGCTGGATTACCGTTGAAGAATTACAAGGCGGTGATTTAGTTGCAACTGGTACACCTGCTCCTGGAAGCAGAGGGTTGCAAGTATTACTAGGGTCTTTACTTGGTGATGCTTGTATTAGTTCCAGTGGTCAGTTTTTGGAAAATCATAGTATTCAACAAGCAGCTTATTTAAAACTCAAAGCAAGAGTATTAAATGGTTTTCGACCACAGGTAAAAGAATATCTAGCCAAGTCACAAAATGGCAAAACTTATCAATCTCTGAGCATGGGACTGGCAAAAACTTATTATTTGCACGACCTACGCGAGGAATGGTATCCCAATAATAAAAAAGATTTTCCCATAACAGCACTAGAAAAACTAGACAACTTTGGGTTAGCTATTTGGTACATGGATGATGGTTATTGGCGAAGAAAGACCAAAGATGGGCAAATAAGAAAAAGTATTGATGTTGAAATTGCTCTAGGAAACATCACACCAGAAACGGCTCAAAAAGTTGTTAAATATTTTGAGACTCAAGGTTACAGAACATACGCAGTTTTTAAGTCTACTTGGAGACTATTTTTTAGATATGGTGAAGGCATTCGCTTTTTAGAAAATATTGCTGAATACATTCCTGCCTCTATGCGATATAAATTGCCAGAGGAACTGCATAGTATTCCCTTTAACATAGAAGTTTATCAAGAAGAAGCAGTTGTCACGTACTGGAAACCAGTTATTAAAAAACTATTACCACCAAAGCCAGATTTTGACGTAGTTTACTGTATTGATGTTGAAGACACAGCCAATTTTGTTACACCCGCAGGTGTTGTACATAATTGCCGCCCACCTGAGAATCGTGTGCCTACTACACAAGAAATGACGGCTTGCAAGCCCTACTTACTAGAACAAATTCGCCTAGTTGACCCGAAAATCATTCTGTTAACGGGTGCAACTGCCCTCAAAAGTTTGACTGGCGATAAGCGGGCGATTACGAAAATTCGCGGACAGTGGCTAGAGTGGGAAGGACGTTTGTGTATGCCAATTTTTCATCCTTCTTATTTGTTGCGTAACCCTTCTAAAGAAAGAGGTGCGCCTAAATGGTTGATGTGGCAGGATATCCAAGCAGTGCGTGCCAAGTTAGACGAAATCAGAAAAGACACCTGATGAAACTGGATTTATACCAGACTTTTTTCAGTAGAGAATCCTGTTGTTGCCTTTTCCAGTCACAGTAAGACCAATAAATTACAAAGTTGCTGAAAATTTATAGATTCATTCTAAGTTAAAGATTATACATTTATTGCGTATATTTTGAGTGACAATTAAATAGTACCTTTCAAGCTTCATGAAATCCGGAAAAATGGTTGACACGACTGAAGTTATACTCGGATTTTCGTCAGCCTATTAATCTTGAGAAGATTAGCACAGGAGAGGAACTATGTGGAGCTTGATCGTATTTTCACTGATTGTCCTGGGCTTTATAGCTCTCATCAAAGGTGCTGCTTCACCCACTAAAAAGAATTCCCATAAAAGCAGTAGAAGCTACTTTGGTAATTCTTCTAGTAATAGCACCAGTAGTTCATCTGTTGGTGATGCTCAGATATATAACCCTAGTAGTGACTATAACTTTAATAGCAGTAACTACAACTCCAATAGTAGCTATGATTCCGGCAGTACTAGCTATGATTCCGGCAGTAGTAGCTGCGACTCTGGCAGTAGTAGCTATGATTCCGGCAGTAGTAGCTGCGACTCTGGCAGCAGTAGCTATGATTCCGGCAGTAGTAGCTGTGACTCTGGCAGCAGTAGCTTTGACTAAACTGAAAATTGGTAAAATTAAACCCCAGGCTTCATTGTTCGGTTACGCACACTTCCCGCCTGACAGTCTCGTAACCAAGCTTTAACTCCTTGAGCGATCGCATTATTACTACTATCCCTGCCACGGGATAGTGGCTGCTATCGTAGAATACGAACCAGTTTGAGAAAATATCATCACTAGACGCCAAGCACTTTTTCTAAGATACAAAGATAGAGTCCTACTTATAAATATGTAAATGGTGGCAAATAATCCACATCTAAAATTTGCTCAATGGTATAAGGACAACTTTGGGGGAAACAATTTAACCCACTTTTCTTTTTTGCTTGTCGTAATGCATCAATGTAGACTTCCTCAAGGACTGTGAGCAGATAATTGTAGAGGTTTTTAGATTTGGTTAATTTCCTGAGTTCTACCCGAAAATTATCAATTTCTACTTCCCAATGATTTTTACAGTCAGGAAGACTCCAATGTTGATACAAAAGCAGATGTTTGAGAAGTTGCAGTAGATAACTTTCGAGCTTGTGTTTCTGTTCATTACCCAATGCTGCAATCTCCTCAATTAAATGCTCCCAATCAAGACGATCTAAATCTCGTTCTTGTAATTGTTTCAATGTAGTTTCTAACCACAATTGATAATCCTGTTCGTAGAGAATTTGAATGGGTATTTTTGACATTATTTAATGTTCTCCTAATTTATTTATTTACGCACACTTCCCGCTTGACAATCGCGTAACCAAGCTTTAACTCCTTGAGCGATCGCACCATTACTACTATCCCGTGGCGGGGATAGTGCTTGCTTTTCTGAATAGGAACCACTTTGAGTAAACATCATCACTACACGCCAACCACTTTTAGTTTTAGTCAACAACAGCCAGTGAAATTCTTGTAATTCTATTGCTTTCTTACCTATGTACTGCCGCTCTAAGGTAGTAAAAAAAACTTGCTCAACTCCTGATGCAGAACTTTCAGGGGCACTTGTACTATATTCTTCAAGGTTAAGGGGCAGGGGAGTAAACTCAGGTCTTCCTGCTACCAACATATAACTATATAAGTCACTGCTGCGGCTGCGACGGCGGGCGCGTTGACTAGCGCGGTTGGTGTAACTAGGTAAATCTTGTAATAACTGTGTAGTTAATGTTTCTAAATCTTGCTCAGAACACAAAGATTTTGCCCCAGTGTTGATGTTTCCCCTCTGTACTAGCAAAGAGGGGTTGGGAATAAAATTCTTTGCGAATGCTGAGTTAGTGAGGATGTTTGGTGTTACAAACCAGAAACCACAAACTAGGAGCCACAAGCCATAAATTTGATTTCTGACTTCTGCCTTCATGCGATCGCACTCAATTCCTCACAAATTCTCTTCCAAGCTAGCTCAGGGTCAGCAGCAGTAGTGATGGGACGCCCAATCACTAGATAATCTGCCCCAGCACTGATAGCTTGGAAAGGAGTGAGCGATCGCTTTTGATCGCCAATCTCAGCCCAAGTCGGTCTCACACCAGGACAAACTAGCAAAAAGTCATCTCCACAAGTTTGTCGTAGCTGTGCCACTTCTTGGGGCGAACACACTACCCCATCCAACCCCGACTCTTGCGCCATCAGTGCCATTTCTAAAGCGTATTCTGGCAATTCTAAGGGAATTTTCAAGTCAAATGCCAACTGCCTCGAAGAAATGCTTGTCAACAAAGTAATGGCAATTAACTTGGGTGGTTTTACACCCGCTTGTGCCGCCTCAACTGCTGCCTTGAGAGCTTCCCTACCACACGTAGCATGAATTGTCAATAAATCCACCCCATAACGAGCTGCACTACGGCAAGCACCAGCAACGGTATTGGGGATGTCGTCAAACTTTAAATCCAGGAAAATGCGCTTTTGCTTAGACTTGAGTATTTCCAGAATTTTCGGTCCAGTGCTGGTAAATAACTCCAAGCCTACTTTGAAGAAAGTAACATCTTCAAGTTGATCCACAAGAGCGATCGCACTTTTTGCATCTGGCACATCCAAAGCCACTATCACACGTTGTTCGGCCGATTTCCCACTCCCCATTCCCTACTCCCCATCTAAAGCACTAAACGCACAAACTTGTTTTTGCCAACTTGTAAAACTTTACCTTGTAAATCAGTAGCAGTAGCGAAAGTGGTATCGACATCAGAAATGCGATCGCCATTCAAACGCACTCCACCTTCTTGAATTTTCCGCTTGCCTTCCCCTGTACTTTTACACAAGCTTGTGACATTGAGAAGATAGGCTAACTTTACGGGAAATTGGGACACCCCAGCCAAAGAGAATTCTGGAACTGCTCCTTCCTTTCCGCCGCTTTCGGCAGCTTCTTTCGCTTCTTGGGCTGACGTTTCGCCGTGGTACTGTTTAACAACTTCCCATGCTAAAAGTGTTTGGCGATCGCGGGGATTTTCTGGCAATTTGTCTAAAGGTAAATCTGTCAACAGTTCAAAATACTGCTCCAGCAGATCGTCGGAAATTCCTTGTAACTTTTGATACTTTTGTCCTGGGTGTTCTGATAACCCAATATAATTACCTAAGGACTTGGACATTTTTTGCACGCCATCTGTGCCAATCAAAATTGGCAGCAACATCCCAAATTGGGGCTTTTGACCAAAATGGCGCTGTAAATCTCTGCCCACAGCAATGTTAAATTTCTGATCGGTTCCTCCTAATTCCACATCTGCCTCAACAGCAACCGAATCAAAACCTTGCATCAACGGGTACAGGAACTCATGGATAAAAATCGGATTCTCTTTTTTATAGCGATCGGCAAATCCCTCTTTAGCCAACATTTGCCCGACCGTCATCGTAGAAAGTAACTCCAAAATTTTCTCTAAGTTGAGCTGGGAAAGCCATTCGGAGTTATAGCGCACCTCTAACCTTCCTGGTGTGTCAAAATCCAAGATAGGACGTACTTGGTCAAGATAAGTCTGGGCATTTTGGGCTACGTCTGCTTCTGTGAGCTGACGACGCACCTCAGATTTACCAGTCGGATCGCCAATGCGTGCTGTAAAATCGCCAATAATTAGAACTGCTATATGACCAGCATCTTGAAAAGCTCGCAGTTTTCGTACTGGTATGCTATGACCTAGATGAATATCAGTACCAGTGGGGTCAATGCCCAATTTGACCCTCAAAGGTTGGTTTGTAGTTAATAAGCGCTTTTCTAGACTTTCACTGTTAACATCAACTGGTTGTGGGAATACTTCTACTACACCACGATTCACCCAATTCCTATCTGGCGTCATACTAGAAAATCCACTGTTAGCTATGCTTTGTACACTAGAAGTTAAGTTGGTTATAAACACTTGCAATTTATCCACTTTCTCATCTGCCAAACTACTATAATTGCAAAAAATTAACCGCCTTGCTTCGCCCAATGAATTACAGTTAAATTTACAAGTGAGGAAGTGAAATCGCCGTGTCGTCGTCTAGGACTTTTGAAGATAAACAGCCACAGCGTCGGGCTTCATCAGGTTTTGAGTTTTTGAAAGGAGTCGGTCAGGTAACTGGCGGCACTCTTCTTTCAATCACCATGCTGGCAAGTTCCATTGTAGCCGGAGGACTAGTTGGTTTAGCCATCAGTTTCCGTAATTTGCCAGATGTCAGACAGCTACGCAACTTCTTTCCCTCAGAAACGACTTACATTTATGACATTAAAGGTAAACTCTTAGCCAGTGTCCACGGAGAAGCCAACCGAGAAGTAGTTCCCCTAGATAGGATTTCCCCGAATCTCAAACGAGCAGTATTGGCAAGTGAAGATAGCCACTTCTACGATCACCACGGAATTAACCCTAGTGGTGTTGGACGTGCTGTAGTAGTTAACGCTGTAGCAGGTGGAGTCAAAGAGGGTGGCTCTACTGTTACCATGCAATTGGTAAAAAACCTATTTTTGACTCGCAAGCGTGCCTTTACCCGGAAGTTAGCAGAAGGTGTGCTGGCAATTCGGTTAGAGCAAATTCTCACCAAAGACCAAATTTTAGAAATGTACCTCAATCAAGTTTATTGGGGTCATAATAATTATGGTGTACAGACGGCAGCACGCAGTTACTTTAATAAATCAGCAGAATATTTAAGCTTGGGTGAGTCGGCAATGATGGCGGGTTTGATTCAAGCACCAGAAGAATTCAGCCCCTTTGCCAGTATGAAGCTGGCAAAACAGAAACAAAAAGAAGTGCTGGGACGAATGCTGGAATTGCATTGGATTAGCCAGCAAGAGTACGACGATGCCCTCAAGCAAGAAATTAAACTTGGCAGAATCAAATCCTTTCAAGGTAGTGCCCTACCTTATATAACCAATACTGTAGCGCAGGAGTTGGCTAAGAAGTTTGGGCGTGAGGCACTACTCAAGGGCGGAATGCGGGTGCAAACTACAGTTGACGCCAATTTCCAAACGATGGCAGAGGAAACTGTCGCCAAGTGGCATAAATCACTGCTGGGGCAGGGATTATCGAAGAATCAAATCGCTTTGGTGGCAATTGATCCGCGCACACATTTTATCAAAGCACTGGTGGGTGGTGTAGATCCTAAAGTCAGTGAGTTCAATCGGGCAACTCAAGCTCAACGACAGCCTGGATCTTCTTTTAAACCCTTTGTCTATTATGCCGCTTTTGCTACTGGTAAATATGGACCAGACACAATAGTAGTAGATTCTCCAGTCAGCTATCAAGATGGTAATGGTCGGTACTTTCCCAGAAATTATGATGGGGGTTTTAGCGGTCCTATGCCAATCCGCACAGCTTTAGCTCAGTCACGCAACATTCCCGTGATCAAACTCGGTAAGTCTATAGGGATGAATAGAGTCATAGAAACCTGCCGTACCTTGGGCATTATGAGTCCAATGGAACCTGTGACTTCACTACCTCTGGGCGCAATTGGTGTCACTCCCTTGGAAATGGCTAGTGCCTATGCTACCTTTGCTAATTATGGCTGGCAGTCGCCAACGACTGTAATTGCCCGTGTTAGTGATAGTAGTGGTAATGTATTACTAGATAATACCCCTAAACCTCAGCTAGTTCTAGACCCTTGGGCTTCGGCAGCCATTATCGATGTGATGCGAACGGTAGTTACTAGCGGTACAGGTAAAGGTGCTGCCATAGCTCGCCCCAGCGCTGGGAAAACGGGTACAACTTCCTCAGAAAAGGATATTTGGTATGTTGGCACTGTGCCACAATTAACTACTGCTGTCTGGGTGGGGAGAGACGACAACAGACAATTAGCTAGCCGTGCTACAGGCGGCGGTATGGTTGCTCCTATTTGGAAAGATTTTATGGAAAAGGCACTCAAAAATGTACCAGTAGAAAACTTCAAGTCACCTTCCAAGTTTCCTCGTCCCAAGTCACAATAATTTTGGATTTTAGATTCTAGATTTTGGATTGGCAATTAATCCAAAATCCCAAATTTAAAATCTAAAATTGACTAGGGCTGTTTCTCTAGCTCGGCTTTCATCCGTTCTAAAGTGAGGTGCATTTGGTCAAACATTTGTTGGGGGGTAACACCGAACTGGCCTAACTGGGTTTTCAGTTGCTCTACTGTCATTTGTGCCATGAAATCTTCTGATAGCTCGAAGCGCTTCATAAAGATGCGATACCGATCCATCATTGCTTCCATCTGCTCAATAAACAGCTTTTTGCCCTCACGGTCAAATTTACCGTAGCCGTTGCCAAGCTTGATAAGTGCTTGATAATCATCAAACAACTGCTTTGCTTCTTGCTGAACTATCTCAGAATCGAAGAATCCCATGTTCCCTATATAAAACTGAGCGCCCACACTCAGTAGCTTAATAGTTTGAGCCTGCCAATTTTAGATTTTAGATTTTAGATTTTAGATTTTAGATTAAAAATTACTTGGGTACTCCTTTCCTACGGAACGCTAAGCGAACGGAGAAACAAGCTAGATGCCCCGGACTTATTAGGCAGAACAAATCCTTTCATCCCAAATTTCAAGTCCGACGCTCAAGGACTCGCTAACGTTGCGCTATCAAGCCCCTACCCAGAGTGGTCTGTTTCAATCCAAAATCACCAATTGAAAATCCAAAATTGATTGACTTCTATTTTTATTCTAGTCTACGAGAGTAATGTAGTGGACAAGCTTCGCTTTGAGTACGGTTTATTACCGAAATTTCAACACTTGACTTGAGAACGTTTCCCGTCTCTAAACCCACTTAATAAAGCCGCAATACTCAAAGCTTTGGCAATTGATTTCGGATTGGCGTTTTCACCGGGTTGAATTTTCAATCTAGTAGCGCATTTCAAAGCTAGTGAATGTTGCGGGTTAAGTTTTAATGCTTGACTGATGTAAACCCTGGCCATCCCTAGTAATTTCTGTTGGAGATGTACAAAACCTAATAAGGCGTGATAATCACTGTTATTCGGCTCTAACTTGATGGCATCGCGGAGTTCTTGTACAGCCAGCGTCCATTTGGTTGATTTACTATCTCAAGTTTCTTCTCAAACGCTAAATCCTGGGACTTTCCACCCAAAAGTCACAAAGGCAAGGTAGAGGAGTTGACTAAAATAAAATTATATGGCCACTATTTAAGTAAAAATTTAGCAATATAGTCAGGATAGTTGCCACCATTGTATTTCTTGATTTGAAATTTGGAATTACTGATGGCTGTCTTATTGTAGGAACTGTGGTACTGGTATACTTGTTAGAAATATGTTGACTAAGCGCAAAAGCCGAAGTGTTGCCGCTGTTCTAGCTTTTTCTGGCACGCTGACAATTTCCGGATTACATAAATTTTATCTGGGACAGCACCTATGGGGTATTTTGTACGTGTTGCTTTCCTGGACGCCTATCCCCAAGGTAGCTAGTGCCATTGAGGGAGTTTGGTATTTAGCCCAAGATGAAGAAGCTTTCGATCGCAATTTTAATCTAGGCAAGTCAGCTACGAGGAATTCACAGCGCGTGAGTAATCAAGTAGGAGCAGTTGCTGATGCAATGCGAGAATTAGATGCTCTACGCCAAGATGGACTAATCTCAGAATATGAATTTGAGCAAAAACGCCGCCAACTGTTAGACCAGATTTCCTGAGGTGAGCGACAATCATGAACAATTGGCTACCTTTAAATTTGAAGCTGCAAAAACTCCGCGCCAAGCTGCTCAACGATCCCTACTATCGCCTACAATCTGGCGAAGAAATTCAACTCGCGGCAAAATTAGGTATCCGCATTGATGCTAATCAAGCAACTGTAGATGATTGGTTACGCCTACCAGGTTTGTCAATTCACCAAGCGCGATCGCTTGTGGAACTTTCACGTTCAGGTGTGAAATTTTACTGCGTTGAAGATATCGCTGCGGCTTTGGGTATGCCTTCCCCGCGACTTGAACCATTAAAACGTCTATTAAATTTTAGTTATTATGACCACGAATCTTTAGATCATCCTACAAATTTAGTTAATCCCAACACAGCAACAGTGGAAAATTTAGCACAAATTCCCTTTATCGATTTGTCTTTAGCACAAGCAGTGGTGCAAAATCGTCAATCTGCTGGCCCTTATCATAATCTGGCTGACTTCCAGAAGCGGTTAGAGCTACCTGGTGATGCGATCGCTCAGCTAATGTATTTTCTTCGCTTTTAACAGGCTATTTCGGCTATGCAGAACACAACTACACTTAACTTTTATAAGTAGTCAGTTGTGAGAAACAAACAACTGACTACTTACTAATTAAATAAACCCAATGCGATCGAGAGGCCAAAAGCGAAATGTTGCCCGACCAATGATATTTTTTCTGGGTAAAAAGCCCCAATAACGAGAGTCGTTACTGTCGTTGCGGTTATCTCCCATGACAAAAAATTGATCTTCTGGAACTTTCACTGGTTGAAACGGCTGATTTGCTGGTTCCGCGATGTAGTCTTCTGCTAACGATTGACCGTTGAGATAGACTTTCCCTTGAATAACACTAATTACCTCACCAGGCTGGCCAATGACTCGTTTTATGAAGGCTTGGTCTTTGGGATATCCTCGACGTTGTAGTTCTGCGGGTGGCCCAAAAACAATAATGTCTCCAGTTATGGGGGGGTGAAAATGATAGGAGACTTTTTCCACCACCAAGCGATCGCCTGTATGTAAGGTGGGTAACATCGAGTCAGAAGGTATGTAACGAGGTTCGGCGATAAAAGTCCGAATTAGGAGTGCCAAACATAAAGCGATCGCCACTAAAATTAGATTTTCCTGCCAACTACGCCATACTTTTAACGACGCACGCTCTTGCTTTGCATCACTTTCGTGAGGAATCATAGAAATTTTTAGCCAGTTAAAGAAGTGGAACAAATACCTTGATTATTTTGGCTTCAAAGGTATACTAATAAGCAAGCTGAACTTTTCACCCATTAATACATAGATTAAATAATACATTTATTGCATCTACCAAAGCTATGCAAAAGTGCTGAAAATAAACTATCGCTCGTTTCAAGTAACATAAGATAACGATTAGGATTCCTAGATAATTAAAAATCCTAATTCTAATTGCTGCAATTATAAGGCAAGTTACTAGATAATTTTCAGTTTTGCTTCCTTCTGCTAAAAAAATTAGTTGCCGACTGTAAAGCTATATAGACAGTCGGTTTTTTCTGTGAGCAGCAAAAAAATTAACTGCGTCCAGTATAATTAGTCAAGAAACATTTGATTTAAATACAATGTTTAATGTTTTAATAGTTGTGTGACAGACTATTAAGATTTTAACAAATTATTGATAAAAATGCGAATTATTTAAGTAATTTTACGGTAACAAACCATATTAATTTGTAATATTAATGATGTATGAACCTCCTTAGTTATCAAGAAGAACGATAGCAGATAAAAAGTCAGTGGCAATTTTGACTAAAATCTCACCATTAAAAATAGAGTTAATCTGCCAATACAATTATTTTTGCTAAACGAGTAAAAAGTATCTAGATTAACGACTAAGTGCCCCTTGGCAATGAGAAACTATATTTAAATAATTTCCGTCTAGTTGTTTGATAGAAATTATAAAGCAACATTCTCTCCGTTGAAAATTTAATTTTTTCTTAAAAAGGAAGCGATGGCATTAGGCAGTAAAATATATTTTATCAATTTTATAACGACATAGTTGATTAGAGTCTTTTTTCAAAATACCTCACCCGTTGCTAATAGTTTTGTACATTAATTAAATAATTCACTAAACAGAATCCCTAAGTGCAGACTTTACTGCTTATAAGTGGGTTGAGATTCAACATCTAGGTTTTAGTAAAAGCTGTAGAATCTGTCTTCTCGATTCTAATGTTCAGAATTAATTATACAAAGCAATCGGTTTTTAAATATCTAAAGAATTTTGTGCTAGAACTTACTGTCATATACGTAGCTGATGGTTTGATCGTTGAAGGAGCTATATGGTGGAAAATAATAAGTCGTTTTTGTGGCCAGAAGGAATATTAATTGGGCTGCTTGCCTTGGGTGGTGTTTTTAGTGTTGGTTTGATGATGCTTCTGAGACCAAATACTTCCGAAGCTCAGAGTAGACCAAATATCAATGTAAACAATGTATCTGCAAACACAGGAACTCAGCAGCGCATTGAGAAATTAAAGGGAGCGATGCTGATGAGTTGGCAACAACAGGCACAAGTAAAAGGCGTCTCCTACCCCGTACCATCACGTTTTCAAGGGGCGATAGTTAAAGCGGCAAAACTGACTCAAGCAGAGAAAGTCATCGCTCTGACTTTTGATGATGGTCCTTGGCCTCAAACTACAAAGCAAGTACTAGATATCTTAAAATCAAATAACATTAAAGGGACATTTTTTGTTGTTGGGCAAAACCTGAAAAATTATCCAGAATTAGGAAAGGAAATTGTAGCTCAAGGTCATGTAATTGCCAACCATACTTGGCATCACTGGTATCACGCCTTTAATCAACAGGCGGCTGCCTTTGAAATTGAGCGCACAACAGACTTAATTTATCAAGTTACAGGTGTTAAAACAACTTTGTTCCGGCCTCCTGGCGGTATGATGCACAACGGGCTAGTTTCTTATGCCAAAGGCCAAAAATATACCGTGGTAATGTGGTCAGCTGACTCCATAGACTACAAACTGCCAACTGTCCCAAAGTTGATTAATAATGTAATTAAAGATTCAAAGCCTGGTGGCATTGTGCTAATGCATGATGGTGGTGGTAACCGTTCCAGAACTGTGCAAGCTTTGCCAGAAATTATTAGTAAGTTTAGAAATCAAGGCTATCGTTTTGTTACTGTTCCAGAACTTTTAGAAATTGAAGATACAGAGATAAAGTTGGTTGCTAACAAAAAGTAATAATTAATAATTATAAGTTATTGGTCAATACTAAATTGACTAACAACTAGAATTATATTTTTTGGCTAAAATGCTAGATGGCAATCCTAATTGATTTCGTTGAAGTTATAACAAAGATCCCCGACTTCCATAACAAGTCGGGGATCTTTATTATTTGTCAATAGACCTGCCTTGAAAATAGGGACTGGGGATTGGGGACTGGGAAAGAGATATTTTCATTCCTTCCTTGTGCTTGCGTAGCGTGCGCTTTGCGCTCACTGTGTTCATGGAGTCTCTTGCAAAAGTCCCTAACACCCCACCCCCTCCCCTTGGTAAGGCTACGATGTACACACAAGTCTGAAATAGCTGATTAACCAAGGTTTTACCCCACCCTAACCCTCCCCTTATAAAGGGGAGGGAACTGGATTTCTTGTTTCCCTCCTTTATAAGGGCAGGGCTGTTTCATTCGCTAGTCTGTGAGATTTGTCAAGGGGATATTCTCATGCAAAGACGCAAAGGCGCAAAGAAAAACAACATTATTTGGGCTTGAAGACGCAAAATTTTTTGCCCTAATTGTACGCTTGCCCTAAATTTTGATTTCTTTGACCCTTGCAATTTTAACCATTTTAGGGAATGAAACAGCCCTGCTTTATAAGGGGGGATTAAGGGGGGTAATTCAACTTGTGTGTACACCGTAGCCTTGGTAAGGAGAGGGGAGCGTTTGCGTAAGCATTTGCGGGGTGGGGTTCTTTATTTTTGATTTATGCAAGAGGTCTAATGACTAGTAGTTACTAAACTGAACTCAGTTGTTTTTTCAGGATCGGCTTCTGGACTATCAGCTTCAGAAGGCGGAACCAACTGCCAGAATTTCGGCAAAAATTCTTGCCAGTTTTGCAGAATTTTGTTCGCTTTTGGTGAACCAGTTCGTTCTGCATGAGTTTTGATTAACTCTTGCAATTGCTTTGCACCTGCTTGGCTAATCACTCGCTGCATTTTGACAATTTCTGGGTTGACGAACTCAGGGAATGAACCCTCTTCATCTAAAAAGTATGCCAGTCCACCAGTCATTCCAGCAGCTACGTTACGTCCTACTTTACCAAGAACAACAATTACGCCACCAGTCATGTACTCACAGCAGTGATCCCCAGCACCTTCAATCACTGCTATACCTTTGGAGTTTCTCACGGCAAAGCGCTCTCCTGCTAAGCCGTTAGCAAATAATGTCCCACCAGTAGCGCCATAAAGACAGGTATTGCCAACTATGACGTTTTGTGATGAATTATAAGTGGCATCAGATGGGGGTTTGATGATGATTTCGCCGCCGTGCATTCCTTTGCCTACATAGTCGTTTGCCTCTCCTTCCAAGGTGAGAATAATGCCGGGGAGATTGAAAGCCCCAAAGCTTTGCCCAACACTACCTGTGAATTTGAGATGAATTTGTCCTTCAAAACCACTGTCACCGTACTGGGAAGCGATCGCTCCTGCTAATCTAGTTCCTACTGTTCTATCAGTATTGACTATGGGGAAGGTCTTAGTAACAGCAGATTGATTATTAATGGCAGCTTGAATGTCGGGATCGGCAAGGAATTTGTCATCTAAAACCACCCCGTTGCTGTGAACTTGTTCATGGACTAACCAGTTACGATTTTCTTTGCTATCTGGTAGCTGAAGTAAACAATTGAGATTTAGCGATCGCGTTTTGGTAAGTTTTACCTCTGGGCGCACTTTCAATAAATCTGCACGTCCAATGATTTCTGACAACGAACGGTAGCCGAGTCGTGCTAACAAACTCCGCACTTCTTCAGCAATGAAGTAGAAGAAGTTGACAACTTGTTCCGGTATTCCTGTAAACCGTCTGCGGAGTTCTTCTTTCTGAGTAGCAACGCCTACAGGGCAGGTGTTCATGTGGCAAACTCGCGCCATGATACAACCTTCAGCAATCATCGCAATGGAGCCGAAACCGAATTCTTCAGCGCCCATTAATGCCCCGATGACCACATCCCAGCCACTCTTCAGTCCGCCATCAACCCGTAATATCACGCGATCGCGCAAACTATTTTCCATCAAAACGCGATGGACTTCACTTAAACCGAGTTCCCAAGGTGAACCTGCATGTTTAATGGAACTGAGTGGCGATGCACCCGTACCACCATCATGACCAGAAATTTGGATAATATCAGCATTTGCCTTGGCTACACCAGCAGCGATCGTTCCAATACCGACTTCTGCAACTAGCTTCACCGACACTTTTGCTTTGGGGTTAATTTGGTGCAGGTCAAAAATCAGTTGTGCTAAGTCTTCAATGGAATAAATATCGTGGTGCGGTGGTGGGGAAATCAGGGTCACACCTGGTTTCGATCGCCTTAACATGGCAATATATTCGCTCACCTTCGGCCCTGGAAGTTGTCCACCTTCCCCAGGCTTGGCACCTTGGGCAATTTTAATTTCAATTTGCTTGGCGTTGACTAAATACTCTGGGGTGACACCAAAGCGTCCCGATGCAACTTGCTTAATGGCACTATAAGCGCGATCGCCATTTCGCAATCCATTTAAATGAGGTAGGGTTGGCGAATGCCCTGATTCATCTACGTCATCCAAAACTGTATAGCGCACTGGATCTTCGCCGCCTTCCCCAGAGTTAGATTTGCCGCCAATGCGGTTCATGGCGATCGCTAAAGTTTCATGTGCTTCTCTTGACAAAGCGCCTAAAGACATGCCACCAGTACAGAAGCGGTGGACGATTTCAGATACCGATTCTACTTCTTCTATAGATATGGACGGGCGTAGCTTGCCGCCGGAGGCATCGCCTTGGAAATCGAGCAAGTCACGCAAAGCGGTTACTGGTCTGCCTTGGAGGTGTTTTTTGTAAACTTCGTAGTGGTCGTAGTTTTTGCCATCTAAAGCTTTATGCAGCGCCTTGACCATTTCTGGGCTATTCATGTGGTACTCGCCTTTAGCACGGTACTGCACAAAGCCCAAGTTTTCTAATTTGTTGTTTGTCAGTTCTGGGAAAGCTTTGCTGTGGAAAGAAAGCACCTCCAAGGCGAGTTCGCTGACACTCAAACCGCCGATGCGGGAAGTGGTACCACGAAATCCCAATTCGATTAAATCCCTACCAATGCCGATCGCTTCAAAAATTTGGGCTGCTTGATAGCTGGAGAGTAAAGAAATTCCCATCTTGGAGAGAATTTTCAGCAAACCCGACTCTACTGCTTTGCGATAATTTCCTAAAGCTTGCTCTAGGATGAGGGTGGGTATTTTTTTCACCTCCATTAATTTTTGAGTTTTGGGATCGGACCACCAATCACGCACTGTGTCCAAAGCCATATACGGACAAACTGCACCAGCGCCATAGCCAATGAGACAAGCAAAGTGATGAGTACTCCAGCATTGAGCAGTATTGACAACCAGGGATGTTTTCATTCGCAACCCTTCCCGAATCAGGTAGTGGTGTACGGCGCCGACTGCTAGTAGGGGGGGAATGTAAGTGTGTTCTGTGCTAATACTGCTATCACTTGGGCGGTCGCTTAATATTAAAATCTTTGCACCTGCCCGCACTGATTCAGCGGCTTGTGCTTGTAAAGACTCGACGGCAGCTTTTAATCCTTCTGGGCCGTTAGCGATCGCAAATAAAGTTGACAACTCTGCTGTGGCAAATCCTGACAGCTTAATCGCCTCTAATTCTGCCTCGTTCAATACTGGCGATTCAAGTTTCAGTCTCCGGGCATATTCTGGCTTTGGATCTAATAAGTTACCCCGTTCACCCAGTTCGACTTTCAAAGACATGACGAGCTTTTCCCGCAGGGGATCGATCGCCGGGTTGGTTACCTGAGCAAAACGCTGTTTGAAATAGTCATAAAGCAGGTGGGGTTTTTCTGACAATACTGCCAAAGGAATATCATCTCCCATGCAGAAAGTCGGTTCTGAACCTGCGATCGCCATTTGTTCTATCACCATGTCCACATCTTCTGTGGTGTAACCGAAGGCAGTTTGACGCTGAAGTAAGGTTTGTTTGTCAATCGTCAATAGACTTTGGTCATTTGTCGATTGTCCTTTGCCATTGCCATTTCCATTTGATGTGTGAGTAATGGCCAATGACTTTAATTCTTGACGGTACTGTTGCAGCCATTCTCCATAGGGATGCTGCTTGGCGATGCGCTGTTTTATATCCCAATTTTTCAGCACCTCATGATTTTCTAAATCCACGGCAATCATTTGCCCTGGTCCTAGCCTACCTTTCTCTATAATCTTGGCTTCTGGGAAGTCTATTACTCCAGCTTCGGAAGCTACAACAATGTAGTCATCTTCGGTAATCAGGTAACGAGCTGGTCTTAACCCATTGCGATCTAGTGTCGCCCCAACTTTTTGACCATCACTGAATACTAAAAGTGCCGGGCCGTCCCATGCTTCTTGCAAACCACTGTAATATTCGTAGAAATCAACAATTTCCGGATAGTCATTTAAAGAAGGCTGATTTTTGTAAGCCTCTGGAACCATAATCATTAAGGCTTCCAAGGGGCTGCGTCCAGAACGCACCAGCAATTCCAGCACATTATCTAAAGTAGCTGAATCGCTGTTGTCAATGTGAACTAATGGCTTGAGTTCGTTGATGCGAGTTTCTTCTAAAGAACCTGCACCCATAGCCCATACTGGATGATTTAAGCTAGCTTCTCGTGCCATCATCCAGTTGATGTTACCCAACAAGGTATTGATTTCGCCATTGTGACCCAAAAGCCGCATTGGTTGGGCTAGTGGCCACTTGGGCATTGTGTTGGTGCTGAACCGACGATGGTAGACAGCAAAGGCACTTTTGTAAAGTGGATTTTTTAAATCTTGATAAAATTCTCCCAATACAGCAGAACGCACCATGCCTTTGTAGACAATTGTCCGGCTTGATAAGGAACA
The DNA here is from genome assembly GCA_019359545.1 of Desmonostoc geniculatum HA4340-LM1. Lineage (GTDB taxonomy): Bacteria > Cyanobacteriota > Cyanobacteriia > Cyanobacteriales > Nostocaceae > Nostoc > Nostoc geniculatum. The sequence continues at coordinate 22,918 of JAHHHB010000039.1, forward strand.
AACATAAAATTCTTCTGAAATATTATTTGCAAGTTTACTAATTCTGCGACGGGTAATATACAACTGCCGTTCTAGTTCATCACCGCTTTTGTCAACGGACGCTAACAAAACTTGCTCAATCTGGGGTTGATTTTCTCTTGCTTGTACCCCCAGTGAATTAGTTTGGACTGGTACTACTCGCCATCCCAGTACAATCAATTTTTCTTGTGTAGCTATTTCCTCAACTGCTGCCCTAGCTTTTTGTGCTGCTTGTTGGTCTTGTGGTAAGAATATCATCCCCACAGCTGTATTGTTGGTAGATGAAAATTCCTTTTTTCTTTGGGCAAATTCTTCTTGAAACAACTTCCAAGGAATTGCTGTCAACAGTCCTGCACCATCGCCAGAGTCTTGATCAGCGCTACAACCCCCCCGGTGTTCTAAGCAGGTCAAAGCAGCTAAAGCTTTTTCGACAATTTCGTGGCTGGCATGATTTTGACGATGAGCAATAAAACCTACACCACAGGCATCTCGTTCCTCTACTAACCACCTTTGCCCCTGACAGGTATTTATTGAGCCAATATCCGCTGTGATTTTCTGGTCTTGATTCATCGATTGATTATTCATACCCTGTACCTGAACTATTGAGTTACCAATTTTGCCACTACTTATGAGAAAAAATTTTCAATTCAGCCATGCAGAAACACATCAGCACTGAATTTTAGGGAAAAAAAATTTTAACTTCGGTTTTACTTTTTAGTTAACCTGTGTTAAAATAGTTACGTGTTTTTTATGTATTTATGCAGTTGTTAGACAAGCTAATTTAGCCAAGACATTGTTATTGCCCTGACATTTTCTTTTTTATATTGTGAAGCTAAGTATTTTCTCAATTCCCTTGTTCCAGATGCACACTACTTATTCCTAGAGCCTGTTTTGGCTTACCTAAAACATAATTAAAACTGAAAGCTGCACTAGGTTTTAAAATCAAAATTATCCCGATACGGCAATAAAATCAGCGTATTACAATATATACCCATTTGACAATTCCCAAAAATTCTTCTTTGATCCAGTTGCCACCTGTCTGACTAGCAATTACACTCCACTGAAGTAGGAAGAGTTGCAACTAACAGTGAGGATTGAATATCTTAATCCAGTTTTGATAACTAAGACTACCGTGTATGGTGTGATTGGTATGAGTGCCACTTAGAACACTTGGTTACAGTCGCTTAGGCGGCTAAATTGCTGTTTCCTCTTAAAAGAGATAGAAATCCAGTATATACATTATCATGTTTTTTTGCCAAAAAACTGATGTTTTTGATATTTGCAAATAATTAGTTAGTTTATACCTTGGGTGATAGTTTTGAAAAATACCTAGTAAATTATGGTAAAAATGCCGAATTGTTGCCAACAACAATACTCCAGTGTTATTTCGCTGATTGGGAATAGTAGGTTTATCCGAGCTAGTGTGTCATCAATACTTTTGACAGTGGTGTGCTTAGCTGCTACCTATGGTAACGCCCAGGAGTCCCCTAAAAATAGTAAACCAATACCAAGGTTAATTTCACAGTCACCAACATCTCCAATACCCGCGGTGCGATCGCCTTCTCTTGGTAATCAAATATCCCTCAATGGGCGAACCTTACCAGGAACTTGGTTGCAGCGGACTGGAAAATCTGGTCAAATCACGACTCATCTCAGTGACGGCCCATTCCGGCAATTATTTGGAGTAAATTTTTTAAACAGTAGCAACTGGACTAGGCAACCGATACAGTGGTTTTCTTCGGTGAGCAACCCATTAGTTTTAAGCACTACTTTGCTAAAGGGATATCGCTATCTAGATATTAGTAATTTTGCTCAAACAGCCGGATGGCAGATCCAAGCCAATGGTAACACCTTAGCGATCGCCACCCCGAAAGCACAAGTAACAAACATCGTTCAAAACCAGCAACCTTCAGACGCAGGTGTTACTTCCTTGCAACCAACTCGGATTCTTGTGGATTTAGATCGTCCAACTCCCTGGCAAGTTGCACAAGGATCAACTGTTAAAACAATTTCAACTCCATCCCCCGATCCAGACACACCACCACTTAAACCCACCACACCGCCGAATCGAGAGTGGACAGTTACCCTGGATGCAATAGCCGATCCCGTTCTCATAGAACGCTATACTCCGCAGCCACCACCAGCAGCACCACCAACATCGTTACCAGATATACTCAAACAATTATCGCCAGCGACACCACAAGTACCAGTTCCGGAACCACTAATTCAAAAAGTGGAAGTGGTGAACAACCAAACCATTATTCGTCTGAGTGTTCCCTTTGGTCTATCGCCTCAAGTTAGTACTCTAGCAGACCCCGATCGCTTAATTATCGATATTCGATCCGATCCTCTAGAAGAACGGGATATTACTTGGGCACCGGGATTGCGCTGGCGACAGCATTATATGAATTTAGGTACAGAACGGTTTCCAGTGGTTTGGTTAGAAGTTAATCCCCGCCAAGTTGGGCTAACATTGAAACCGATGTGGGTTAGCCCTGATACACTTACAGGTACTGCTCCCTTAATCCAAACAGCACAACGCTACTTAGCAGTAGCTGGAATTAATGGTGGTTATTTTAACCGGAATAATAGATTGCCTTTGGGTGCAATTCGCCGAGATGGCCAGTGGTTATCAGGGCCTATTCTCAACCGAGGGGCGATCGCCTGGAATAATTCTGGTCAATTTTACTTCGGCCGCCTCACCTTAGAAGAAACTTTAATCACTGCAAATAACCAGCGCTTACCAATTCTCTTTCTCAATAGTGGGTACGTCCAGAGTGGTATTGCTCGTTATACCCGTGCTTGGGGAGCAACTTACACACCTCTAACCGACAACGAAACTATCCTGGTGGTACAGAAAGACCAAATTACTAATCAATTACCAGGCGGCAAAGTTGGTGAACAGGCGATTCCTATTCCCCAGGATGGCTACCTGCTAACTTTACGCGCCAGTGCTACTGCTAGTGCCTCACAATTACCTATTGGTACCCCACTCAGTATTTCCAGCACTACTGCTCCCGCTGATTTTAGTCGTTATCCCCACATTATCGGAGCAGGACCGCTATTAATCCAAAATCGTCAAATTGTCCTTGATGCCAAAGCCGAAAAATTCAGCAACGCCTTTATTGCAGAAAAAGCAATTCGTAGCGGTATTTGCACAACACCAACAGGCACACTGATGATTACTGCCACCCATAATCGTGTCGGTGGTTATGGCCCTACATTGGCAGAACACGCCCAACTAATGCAACAGACGGGGTGTGTGGACGCTCTAAATTTGGACGGTGGTAGTTCTACCAGCCTTTACTTAGGAGGACAACTACTTGACCGTTTCCCCAGTACCGCTGCTCGTGTCCACAATGGCATTGGTATTTTCCTGCAAAAATAAGGGATTCGGGCATGGGGCATGGGGCAATGGGGGAGGAGGGAGTGAGGGATAAGAATTAATAACCAATGCCCAATGCCCAATGCCCAATGCCCAATGCCCCATGCCCAATGCCCTTTTTAAAGTTTAGAACAAGCTGCCCTTTTGCTTGATGAAGACTTAATGTAGACCTAAAAATTTTAATAGTAATGCTTTACACCATAACGTTTGGTTTTGTTATCTTTAGCAAGGTGCAACAAAATTCCTGATTTTCAAGTTTGCAAGATAGCGCCAAATTTTTTCATCAATAGTTTAAAAGTACCCACGGTTTTTTATGTCTCCAAATGAGGTAACTATGGCTCGATATCAAGAAACTGTACAGACTGACACTCTACATCTACCTCCAGCTATTAGTTCCAAAGGTGTTGCTGCAACTGAGTTACGTCCTTGGGGTGCTTTTACAGTATTGGAAGAAGGACGCGGATACAAAATCAAGCGTATCGAAGTTAAGCCTGGACACCGCCTGAGTTTACAAATGCATCATCACCGCAGCGAACACTGGATTGTCGTCTCTGGTACAGCTAGGGTAGTTTGCGGTGAGCAAGAAGTATTACTGAGCAATAATGAGTCAACATATGTACCTCAATGTACAGCTCATCGTTTAGAGAATCCTGGTGTGATTCCTTTGGTGTTGATTGAGGTGCAAAATGGCGAATACTTGGGTGAAGATGATATCATTCGCTACCAAGACGATTATGCTCGTACCAAGGATTAAAACCAAAAGAACCACTTAACAATTCAAAATTCAAAATTCAAAATTCAAAATTAAAGACAGTTGGAGTTGGGGATTTAAACCCCTACTCAACTGATGCTAGGTGTTTTGGTTTGGGTCTTAAACCCTTGACGTTACGATAAAAGCTCTAACCCGAAAACTGAATAGGCTTTTGTGCAAACTGTCTTTAGTGGCTACTGCATACCAGAAGTCCCTACCTAGTTGAGGTGGGGACTGAACCATCTTAGTCATATTAAATGTAGTAGTATGTAGTTAAGAGCGATCGCTCTTTCGGGTAGCTACAATTGGCGTTCTCCATCTAGATAAACCAAACACCCAGACCCTCCTAACCCTGTAAAACAAAATTAATTGTTAAGTGGAGACAAAAATATTTATCAAAAACTAAAAACTCAACAAAAATATTTATTTTTCCTGGAAATTTTCAATTTTGCTGTATAAATTGAGTCTTTCAAAATTGCAAACTCAGCTACTTATACATAGAAGCAAGATAAACGCAGTCTCTGAATAGAGAAGCACTGGTCAACAGAACTGTAAAATTAAGATAGGTTATTCAATTGCAAAAACGAATTTCATGATTCATCTGAGTCAAGCAGCCGCAAGTGAAATTGTCCGAATCAAGTCCAAGCAACAGTCAAATGTCTTGTTTCGATTAGGAGTAAAACCAGGTGGCTGTTCCGGGTTATTTTATGATATGTCCTTCGATGAAGCAATAAAAGTTGGCGATCGGGTTTTTGACTTCGATGAGCTTCAAGTAATCATAGACACCGAAAGTTTAAATCAACTCAACGGCTTGACAGTAGATTATTCAGAAGACTTAATGGGCGGTGGTTTTCGCTTCCATAACCCCCAGGCGATCGCTACCTGTACCTGTGGCAATTCCTTCTCCATTAGTCATTAGTCATTGGTCATTGGTCATTGGTTCTCACAAATGACAATTGACAAATGACAATTGACATAAACCCCTAAAAAACGATACAATCAGGATTTGTTAAAACTTAGACCATAAGCAGCTTTACGCGCTGTAACTCATGCCAACAATACAGCAGCTAATACGTAACGAACGCGAACAAGCGCGTCAGAAAACCAAGTCCCCAGCTCTGAAACAATGCCCCCAACGCCGGGGAGTTTGTACCAGAGTATACACGACCACACCAAAAAAGCCTAACTCAGCTCTACGCAAAGTAGCAAGGGTAAGACTCACCTCTGGGTTTGAAGTTACAGCTTACATTCCAGGGATTGGTCACAACTTACAAGAACACTCAGTTGTAATGATTCGTGGCGGTCGGGTTAAGGATTTACCAGGCGTGAGATACCACATCATCCGTGGCACCTTAGATACAGCCGGAGTCAAAGACCGCAAACAAGGCCGTTCCAAATATGGAACCAAGCGTCCAAAAGAAGCGAAAAAATAGGATTAGGCGATTAATCGCATTAAAACACGATTAATCGTCCACCCTAGAAACGCTCAGGGACAAAAAACGATCAGTACCTATGTTCTAACAGCAGTTATGAAGACTGTTGTATTTGTTTGAAGCAATCAAGCAAGCTACACCCTACACTCAGCGAGCAAGTGTAGAATTTCTGAGGAGAATCTTGTAAAAACAACAGAATTCTCATCCGGACATTAAGGTTTAGAATCTTGTCGTCTTGAGTATCTAGTTGCACGTAGCAAATCAAACAATTTTAGATTTGCGATTTTGGATTTAATTTATCGAATCCCCAAAGGGATGAGATTTACAGACTCTTGATTTTTGATTTGTTCTGACCACAAGTTTAGGGGCATATCAACAAAAATTTTTAATCCAAAATCTAAAATCCGTCTTGAAAAGCTTTGATGCCCTACAGCAAGTCGCAAAGCGCTCTAAGCCAGAAGTCGGCACTCAAACTTTTCGCAAAATCCCAGATTGGCACGTGCAACGCTCGAAAAAAATTGAGGAAGTCTGAGGGTTGGGTTCCACCGCTTTTAGTTTCCGGTGTCTGATAGCATATAATTTCGTTGCCAAATCCGAATTAAAGGTGAAGTATGTCTCGTCGTGGTGTTATTCAAAGGCGCCCAGTTCCGTCTGACTCCGTATATAACAGTCGCCTTGTGAGCATGATTATCAGGCGGATCATGCGTCATGGCAAGAAATCGCTTGCCGCTAGAATTGTCTATGATGCATTAAAAACCATTGAGGAACGCACTGGCAATAATGCCCTCGAAACTTTTGAAAGAGCAGTGCGGAATGCTACACCTCTAGTAGAAGTCAAGGCTCGCCGAGTCGGCGGAGCAACCTACCAAGTGCCGATGGAAGTGCGTTCTGAGCGGGGTACTACCCTAGCACTGCGTTGGCTGGTGCAATTTTCTAGATCCAGACCAGGGCGGACAATGGCCAGCAAACTTGCAAATGAGTTGATGGACGCAGCCAATGAAACAGGAAATGCCATTCGCAAACGCGAAGAAACGCACCGGATGGCGGAAGCGAATAAAGCATTTGCACATTATCGTTACTAGGTAGAAAAGCGATATATCGTATTCCTGAAGCGGTATATCGTGGATTTACAAAAAAGACGGTTTTCCGTAAAAGTATAGAATCTTAACAAAGAGTAATATACAAGATATCATGAGGCAAAAACTATAGGAGGTAATTGTGGTACGCACGATCCCGCTAGAGAAAGTACGCAACATCGGTATTGCGGCGCATATAGATGCGGGCAAAACAACAACAACAGAGAGAATATTGTTTTACTCTGGGATAATTCATAAGATTGGCGAAGTTCATGAAGGAACTGCCGTCACAGACTGGATGGAGCAGGAGCGGGAGCGGGGAATTACCATCACTGCTGCTGCTATTAGTACCAGCTGGAAAGATCATCAAATTAACATTATCGATACTCCAGGTCACGTAGACTTCACAATTGAAGTTGAGCGTTCCATGCGCGTGTTGGATGGTGTAATCGCGGTATTTTGTTCTGTGGGCGGCGTGCAACCCCAGTCTGAGACAGTATGGCGACAAGCAGACCGCTACAAAGTGCCTCGGATCGCCTTCATCAACAAGATGGATCGCACAGGAGCGAACTTTTACAAAGTTCACGAACAAATGCGCGATCGCCTGCGGGCAAATGCGATCGCCATTCAACTACCAATTGGTAGCGAAAACGACTTCCAAGGGATTGTTGACCTCGTAAAGCAGTGCGCGTATATTTACGCAAACGATCAAGGAACTGATATCCAAGAAACCGATATTCCAGCCGAGATGCAAGCGCAGGTAGAAGAATACCGCACCAAGCTAGTAGAAGCAGTGGCAGAAACCGATGATACTCTGATGGCTAAGTACTTCGATGGCGAAGAACTTACAGCAGACGAAATTGCTGCTGCTCTGCGTAAAGGCACAATTACTGGCACAATCGTACCAGTACTTTGTGGCTCGGCATTTAAAAACAAAGGTGTACAGTTAATGCTGGATGCCGTTGTCGATTACCTGCCAGCACCAAGTGAAGTACCGCCAATTCAAGGCATACTGCCCAATGGTGATACTGTTGAGCGGTGGGCTGATGACAACGAACCCCTAGCGGCTTTGGCGTTCAAGATTATGGCTGACCCTTATGGTCGCCTAACATTTGTTCGCGTTTATTCTGGTGTGCTGAAAAAGGGTAGCTACGTCCTCAACGCGACTAAGAATAAAAAAGAACGGATTTCCCGCTTAGTTCTGATGAAGGCAGACGATCGGCAAGATGTCGATGAACTGCGAGCAGGTGATTTGGGAGCAGCCTTGGGATTGAAAGATACCTTGACAGGTGACACCATCTGTGATGATGGTTCCCCAGTAATTCTGGAATCCCTATTCATTCCTGAGCCTGTGATCTCGGTAGCGGTTGAACCCAAAACCAAGAATGACATGGATAAATTATCCAAGGCTCTGCAATCTCTCTCGGAAGAAGACCCTACCTTCCGTGTCAACGTCGATCCGGAAACAAACCAAACTGTGATCGCAGGGATGGGAGAACTACACCTAGAAATTCTAGTAGACCGGATGTTACGAGAATTCAAGGTGGAAGCAAATGTTGGCGCACCACAAGTAGCCTACCGAGAAACAATTCGGAAAGCTGTGAACAAAATCGAGGGCAAATTCATCCGCCAAAGTGGTGGTAAAGGTCAATACGGTCATGTTGTGATCGATTTGGAGCCTGGAGAACCTGGTACTGGTTTTGAATTTGTTTCCAAAATTGTTGGTGGTAGTGTGCCCAAAGAATACATCGGCCCAGCAGAACAAGGAATGAAAGAAAGCTGCGAATCCGGTGTTCTGGCTGGCTATCCGTTGATTGATGTCAAAGCGACGCTAATTGATGGGTCATACCACGATGTAGACTCTTCGGAAATGGCTTTCAAAATCGCTGGCTCAATGGCAATGAAAGAAGCTGTGCTTAAAGCTTCACCAGTACTATTAGAGCCTATGATGAAAGTTGAAGTGGAAGTTCCTGAAGACTTTATCGGGAACGTCATTGGCGACCTCATCTCCCGTCGGGGGCAGATTGAAAGCCAAAGCACTGAACAGGGACTCGCTAAGGTGGCATCCAAAGTTCCACTAGCGACCATGTTCGGCTACGCCACTGATATCCGGTCGAAGACCCAAGGTCGGGGTATCTTCACGATGGAGTTCAGCCACTACGAAGAGGTGCCTCGCAGCGTAGCTGAAACTATCATTGCAAAAAGCAAAGGGAACGCTTAATTAAAAAAGGAAACGAGGATTCATGGCACGCGCAAAGTTTGAAAGGAATAAACCCCACATTAATATCGGTACAGTTGGCCACGTTGACCACGGTAAAACTACCTTGACAGCAGCCATCACCATGACCTTGGCTGCTATGGGTCAGGCTGTAGCTAAGGGCTACGACCAAATCGATAACGCACCAGAAGAAAAGGCACGGGGTATTACCATCAATACCGCTCACGTTGAGTATGAAACCGCAAGTCGGCACTATGCTCACGTGGACTGTCCCGGACACGCTGACTATGTGAAGAACATGATCACCGGCGCAGCCCAGATGGATGGTGGCATTCTCGTAGTTGCTGCTACCGATGGACCCATGCCCCAAACCCGCGAACACATTCTGCTGGCAAAACAGGTTGGGGTTCCCAGTCTGGTTGTCTTCTTAAACAAAGAAGACTTGATGGATGACCCAGAACTGCTGGAACTAGTGGAACTAGAACTGCGGGAACTGCTTTCTAGCTACGACTTCCCCGGCGATGATATCCCCATTATCAAAGGCTCTGGTCTCAAAGCCCTCGAAGCAATGACCAAGAATCCCAAAACCCAACGGGGTGAAGATGAGTGGGTAGACAAAATCTACGAACTAATGGATGCTGTTGATTCTTACATCCCCACCCCCGAACGGGATGTTGATAAGCCCTTCCTGATGGCTGTAGAAGACGTATTCTCCATCACAGGTCGTGGTACTGTTGCTACAGGTCGGATTGAGCGGGGTGTAGTTAAGGTTGGCGATAACGTTGAACTAGTGGGTATCAGAGATACTCGCGCCACTACCGTAACTGGTATTGAGATGTTCAAGAAGAGTCTCGACCAAGGTATGGCTGGGGATAACGCTGGTGTACTACTCCGGGGTATCCAGAAAGCTGATATTGAACGGGGGATGGTCATCGCCAAACCTGGTTCGATTAAACCTCACATTGAATTTGAAGGTGAGGTTTATGTCTTAACAGAAAAAGAAGGTGGTCGTAAGACTCCATTTTTCGCTGGCTACCGTCCTCAGTTCTACGTGCGGACAACTGATGTAACTGGTACCATCAAAGCCTACACCTCTGATGAGGGCAAAGAAGTAGAAATGGTGATGCCAGGCGATCGCATCAAGATGACAGTAGAATTGATCAACGCGATCGCTATTGAACAAGGAATGCGCTTCGCTATTCGCGAAGGTGGTCGCACCATTGGTGCTGGTGTCGTCTCCAAAATTGTGAAATAGCACCTTTTTGCTCATAACAAAGGAGCAGAGATGGTATGATTCCACTCTGCTCCTTTCTCTTCCTTTTTATTAAAGGGAGTAGGGAATAGGGAGTAGGAAATAGGAAAAAGCCAAGCAATTTTGTTTCCCCCACTCCCCACTCCCCACTCCCCACTCCCCTATTACTCAGAACCTGGACAATTAAAGATGGCAACTCTACAGCAGCAGAAAATTAGAATTCGCTTACAAGCTTTTGACCGACGCTTATTAGATACATCTTGCGAGAAGATTGTAGACACAGCTAACCGCACCAATGCTACAGCAATCGGTCCCATTCCTTTACCAACAAAACGTCGAATCTACTGTGTGCTGCGATCGCCTCACGTAGATAAAGATTCACGCGAACACTTTGAAACCCGTACTCATCGCCGGATTATTGACATCTACCAGCCATCTTCTAAAACTATTGATGCCCTGATGAAATTGGATTTACCATCGGGTGTTGATATCGAAGTCAAACTTTAATTAGTTATTAGTCATTAGTCATTGGTCATTTGTCAATAAATAAAGGGCAACTGACAAAGTACAAAGTCTGATTGTCGGAAGCTGACGCTCAGAACTTTGTAAGAGAGGACAAATGACATTAGTATGAATATTTACCTTGCCCTGAAGAAATATATCTCAGGGCTTTTTATTTAGCCACCAAACAAATGATAGAATGTAGACAAAGTACGGGAAAAGCAGAGAAAAATAAATTTTAAAGATTAAGTTTATACCAAGGTAACAATGACATCATCTTCTAAAATTGCAGTCCGCGAACTACCTCTGTTCCCGTTACCCGAAGTAGTTCTGTTTCCTACCAGACCATTGCCTCTGCACATCTTTGAATTTCGCTACCGAATCATGATGAACACGATTTTGGAGAGCGATCGCAGGTTCGGTGTTTTGATGTTCGATCCAGTTAAAGGCACAATTGCAAACACAGGATGCTGTGCCGAAATCATTCATCATCAGCGGCTGCCAGACGATCGGATGAAAATGTTGACTTTGGGGCAACAAAGATTTCGTGTATTAGAATACGTTCGTGAAAAGCCATACCGCGTTGGTTTAGTGGAGTGGATTGAAGATCACCCACCAACTAAAGATTTGCGACCTTTGTCTTCAGAAGTAGAACAACTACTGCGAGATGTTGTGCGTCTGTCAGCCAAATTAACCGAACAAAATATTGAGTTGCCAGAAGATTTGCCCGATCTCCCAATAGAGCTATCTTATTGGGTAGCAAGTAACCTCTATGGTGTGGCCGCAGAGCAGCAGTTATTGCTAGAAATGCAAGACACTGCAACTCGCCTAGAGCGGGAAGCAGAAATTTTAACTTCTACTCGTAATCACTTGGCAGCTCGTGCCGTTCTTAAAGACACATTTAATGAGAAATCATGAGTAGTTATCAGTCAGGCAATTTTGGATTTGAGATTTTGGATTTTGGATTGATTCGACGGATAATCTGAGGGCTTGTACCATCAAGGAATCATCGATCGTTTGCAAAAGAGAAACGACAAATGACAACTAACAAATGACTACAGAGCGCTCACTGGTAAAACAGTGTAAGTGCCCAAAATTCTTAGAATCTCTGTGTAGATACTTAATTCTGCCAAAGCAGATTGCATTTGTGTTTCCTTAGCATCTGCTTCTACATCAATGAAAAACAAATATTCTCCTAGCGATCGCTTCGTAGGACGGGATTCAATGCGGCTGAGGTTAATTCCTAGTTGAGCAAAGATTTGCAAAGGTTTGACCAACGCTCCTGGGACGTTGGCAGGTACACTAAAAGCTAAGGATGTGTGACTAGTATCTGGTTTTGATTTCTGAGACCCAGCGTTTGCTTCGCCCTGACTTACCACCCAAAAGCGAGTAAAGTTTTCTGGATAGTCGTTAATACCACTAGCAAGTATGGGCAGATTGTAGAGTTGAGCTGCCCTACTAGAAGCGATCGCTGCTGTTGTCGGATCTTCTTCTAATTGCTGTAGTGCTTCAGTTGTAGAATTATTTGCAATAATCTGTATAGTCGGGAGAAATCGCTCCAACCATCCCTGGCATTGTGCCAAAGCTTGAGGATGAGAGTAAACAGTTTTAATTTTATCTAAGCTAGTTGCACATGAAATTAACGTATGGACAATAGGTAATACTAAGGCTAGCTGAATTTGCAAATTGTCCAACTGCCATAGTGTATCTAGTGTCATAGTCACACTCCCTTCAATAGAATTTTCCATTGGCACAACAGCCAACTGGGCTTGACCATCGGCAACTGCGTGCAGTGATTGGGAGATGCTGGGATAGGGACATAATATAGCTTCAACTCCTGTATTTTTGCCCAGCCAGTTGACATAAAAAACAGCTGCTTGTTCTGAATAAGTGCCGGGAGGTCCCAAATGTGCGATCGATATAGTCATGCCTTTAGCCTTAAGTTAATAGTTTCACTGGAACTGGGAATTGAGAAGGATTTGTAGAAAAGAATTTCATCCTCAGATATTTTTATCCATATATGTATGAATTTAAGTAAATAAGCTATCCATAGCAGTCTTCCACCAATCGGATTTGTGGGCAGCTTTTTCCCTAAATTTCTCTGAAGATTGAAGATAAATTCTATTAGCTCAGGAAATTCTTAACGCATATTTTTACTTTTTTGTCAATAGTTAATTTCTAGTTGAGAGTATCTTCAATAGAAGATAGTCATGAGCGTACCAATTTTTTGCCGATCGTGTATACCTCATCAGCAATTATAATTTTGGTGATAAATAAAGTTTCTACTTTTCTGTAGTCAGATCTAATTTGTTAAAAAATATTAAAATTAAAAAACAAATACTTTTATCCGCTCATGGCTACCCGGTTTACTGCCTCCCAATCGCTTGAAATCGCTGTTCCAGAGGAGCCTATTCCCATTCAGCACTACTTACGTCAACCCCAACGTCTGGTTAAAGCTTTGGTTGACAATAGTCGAATTCAGCAGCTTTCTGAAGAGGTATTTCGCTTAAAAATGCGTCCGTTAACCTTTATGTCATTGAGCATTCAACCGACTGTAGACATGAGAGTTTGGGCGGAATCAAATGGCATAATTTATTTGCGATCGCTAGGCTGTGAAATTCTAGGTGTCGAGTATATTAACCAGCGCTTTGCTCTCAATTTAAAAGGGTATTTATCTCCGAAAGAACTAAGTACTGGTACTCGCCTGCAAGGAAAAGCTGATTTAGAAGTCCAAGTAGATCTGCCACCGCCATTTTCCCTCACTCCCAAGCCAATTCTAGAAGCTACTGGTAATGGTTTGCTTAAAAGCGTGTTGTTGACGGTCAAGCAACGTTTATTACATCAACTTTTAGCAGATTATCGCTACTGGGTGATATCACAAACGAAAAATAAAGGAATTGACGGTGACGGTGCTAAATTGCCAATATTGAATCCTGAGTAATTATTCCATCACTAACTATCCAGTATTTTAATTTTGCAAGGACGAAAAGACTTACGATGTAGGGGTGAAGGTCCGTATTGTTGCAGAGCCAGTAAATGTTGCTGGCTACCATAACCCTTATTACACTCCAAGTTGTAAATTGGGTATTTTAATGCTAAACGCATTATCAGATCGTCACGCCAAACCTTGGCGACAATACTAGCAGAAGCAATAGCAAGCGATCGCTCGTCCCCTTTGACTATTGTTTGTTGGGGCACTAGTAAGTCTTTGATTGATTGATTGCCATCAACTAAGCAGAGTGCGGGCTGTACCTTTAACTTCAGTACAGCCCGCTTCATTGCTAACAGCGTCGCTTGCAAAATATTTATCTCGTCAATTTCCGCAGTGGAAGCAAACCCAATTTTCCAATCTACAGCCAGCCGACAAATTTCCTGTGCTAACTGAGTTCTTCTTTGACTAGACAACTTTTTACTGTCTTTAATTTTAGCTGCCATTAGTTTTGGCAAAGCATAATCTGGCAGGATCACGGCTGCGGCTACTACAGGACCAAATAAAGCGCCTCGCCCTACTTCATCCACACCTGCAACTAGCCCTGGAATCCCTGACAAGGTAGAAAACTCCAGCCAACTCGATTTTTCCAGGGGTGCTGGCGAACAAATAGCGGCAGTTTGCTGTGTTTCTGCCATAAGGAGAATTAATTGTCCTCAATCGCTGAGGAACGACGGCGGCGGCGACGGTTGGCAGTAGCGGTGCTATTGGCATCGCTTTCATCTGCGTTCGTCAAGGGTGCCGAAGGGCTATCAGTAAACCCTGATAGTTCAGTTGTCTCTTGGGTTGTCTCTGAGATTGAGAATTTTTGTTCTGGCTCAATAACTTTTGGTATCGGTATTCTGCTTGGGGTAAGTTCAGATGTTGCTCTTTGAGCCGTAGTTGATTCTGGGATTGATTCCGTTTGTGTTGTTGGTAGTTGACCGGGCTGAATCACGTTAATAATCACAGACTTGGGATTTTTAACTTCCTGCTCCAATTTCACCAAGGGAGAGATCCCCATTAAGGCAAACATATCCTGTTCCTGGAGCGTCATTTCTACAGTCCTAATTTCCGGTGGTTCTACCACTGGTTTGATTGGCTCTGCCTTGGTAATTTTAGTGCGCTCTATTCTTTCACTCCAACCTGGTTTACCCAGGGTAGGTGAAGGAATCTCTGGTGTTACTCCTAGTTCTGGTTCAGCATCAAGGTCTAAGTCTGGCTCGTTGACAAAAGCCAGTGGATTAATACCAGTCCGGGTTTCATCTTTCCCATTTAATCCGTTGACACCACCAATTCGACTGCGACGAGTGCGGGTACGACGCTTATTATCGTTAAGTTCTTGATAACTAGGATGATTGATGAGATTGAGATTACTTAATTCCGAGTCACCATCGAATGTTTCTCCAAATCCATCATAGGTTTCTCGTGGTTCTGGGATGCGGGCAGATGGCTGACGCGGTTCTCTGTGAGGTAGAGGAGATACAAAACGCTCACGTTCTGGTGCTTCTGTTGGTGTGGGGAATCGGTTTTCGATTTCTCCAGGTAGGCGCACGGTATGTCCTAAACCGCCGCAGGTGGGACAAGTTTCACCAAACAATTCGTAAATATTTTGACCCTGACGCTTGCGAGTCAGTTCTACCAAACCCAGTTCAGTTAGTTGAGCAATCTGGGGACGAGCTTTGTCTGCTTTGAGTGCTTTATTAAAGTGTTCGAGGACTTGCAGTTGGTCACGTCGTGATTCCATATCAATAAAATCAACGACAATCACCCCGGCGATATTTCGCAGACGCAACTGCCGAGCAATTTCTGTTGCAGCTTCGCAGTTTGTCCACAAAACTGTTTCTCTGGCTGTTGCCGATCGCGTAAACGAACCTGAGTTAACATCAATTACTGTTAATGCCTCAGTCGGCTGAATGATGATGTAACCTCCAGAAGGTAGGTCTACCCTTGGTTTCAGGGCTTCTCGAATGGCGGCATTGATCCGGAAGTACTCTAAAATTGGTGAGCGATCGCGATGATGATCGATTAACAATCCTTGGGGTGTTTGACCTCCACTCCAATTCTGCAAGTACTGCTTGACTCGCTTCAAACCAGTACTGGAATCCACAACAATGCGATTGACATCCGCGCCGTACATATCTCGCAATACGCGCTGAATAAAGTCATCGTCTCGGTTGAGCAGGGCTGGGGCGCGGGTGGAATGGGCTTCCTGCTGGATTGCCTCCCATTGCTTTTGCAGCACCTCTAAATCTTCCATAATCGCTTCTTCTGGTTTGCCTTCTGCTTCTGTACGCACAAGCAAACCCATTCCCGCCGGTTTGATCAAAATCGCTAGTGCCCGCAAGCGGTTGCGCTCGCTTTCACTTTTAATCCGTCGAGATAAATTTACGCCTCTGCCATAGGGCATCAGTACCACATAGCGTCCAGGTAAGGTAATGTTACCCGTAAGCCTCGGTCCTTTCGTCCCCGTTGGCTCTTTCATCACTTGCACCAACACTTTCTGCTGTGGTGCTAATAGTTCTGTAATTGCGGCTGCGGTACGCTTTAGCTTTAATGGCCCTAAGTCGGTGACGTGAATAAATCCGTTGCGCTCTGGATCGCCAATATTGACAAAAGCCGCATCTATCCCAGGTAATACGTTTTCTACTACTCCTAAGTAGATATCACCTATTTGATGATGACCCGTAGCAACAACCAACTCCTGTATCTGATCTTCAGAAAAAACCGCAGCAATTTGGTGCTGCTCCGCGATAATAATTTGTTTTGGCATTCAATTTCCTCAAAAATTGGCAGCACTAACAGGTCTAGAGGTTTGTTGTATCAAGTCCGGTTAATTACTTATAAATGAAAACTTTCTGGTTTTGGTGTCTCCCTTAAGTTCTGTATCCTTCTCTTGAGGGAGACGCTCCGCAAACGGGATAGTACAGCCATCATTGTTACTCCCAAAGGAGAACCTGCTCTTTAGCCCTAGCTCAAACTTCTCTTTGCACGGCAGTTGCTATTCTTAGGGTTCTCCGTTGGCACAGTCTCCCCTAGTGAAGGAGTAAAAGTCGGGGAACCCGCTGTTAGCATCTGCCTCGTCTTTGCATCAGTCTTCATTGTCAGTGTTAATTCCGTTCGATATTATACCTTTTTCTCCTGTAAGTCTTAAAAGACGCTACTGGTAATAACAATCGTCAACCTGAGCTTCCAAGTTAAAGATCTGTTGGCACTCTTAAGAGTATTCACACGTTTGATTATTCCAGAACTGCTGCATATTCATATTGTTTAAGCAATTAAATCAACCGTCCGTGGTTGATTTGTAATGCAATACTCTCAGTAAAGAGAGTTCTGAGTTGAAAGTACTAAATCCTGAGTGAGCTTTTAACTCAGGATGCTTGATTTGATAGTAACCTACTGAAGTCGTTAAGAAAAATAAACTACTTCTATTTTCCATTCCCCAGATTTATCCTTAGGGTTATATCCAGCAACACCAGTTGCTGGCTTGCCTGAAGTTACCCCAGCCTACGGCAAGCTGCGTTTTGGCTTTGCGCGTTTGTGGGCGTCTATAAGGCAGTTGGTAAAGAGCGGGTTCTCCAAAAGAGTACAACTCTACAAGAGTAGCGCACTAGCTCTTGGGGACTACTCTGGATTAGACATTCAGCAGTTGTTTAAAAAGCATGGAGTTAGAGAAGCTAACCGAGCTTGCTGTTAGTTACTGATTCACGAGGTAGCTATAGAGAGAGTGTGTGTTCTTTAATCTGCCTCAGTTTGTCTGGGATAAAATCCTAGAAGTTGCACTCTAATATCTTTGCTTTCGCCCCCTGAATGCGAGGGTAGTGAACCAGCTAATTCAATGCAGCGCCAGAAAATTTCTCTTCATCCCATTCTAACGCAACCTTGCTAAAAATCAATTCCTATGATGTTCTATCATATGACAACTACTAGCAAGCTGTCATACAGGGATTATACCCCTAAAACTAGGCGATTGCGGTGGATATGTAGAATTTGAAATTGTACATTGGCTACTGCCTCTAGCATAAACACGATTTGTTCGGGACGCAAGAGCCAACCATCTTGGCGATAACTACCTAAATAACGAATAACAGATATAGATTCTGCTGTGTTATTGTGGTTTTCTAGCAATTCCAATTCAAATAAGCGATCGCGCAGATTTATTAACTGGCTCTTGCCTGACTTGGTTGTTTGCTCGTACCAAAGTTCGTCTTTAGCTTTGATGGTATCAATCCAGTTTTGCCATTGTGCAGGCGTCACTTCTTTTGGTGCTGCCACATTTATCAAATACTCTGCGGACTCCAACAGTTGGCTAGCTGCTTTCGCTTTTAAATCGATTTCCACCACATCATATATAGGTATGTCTGTGGGCATTTCCCGAAATAGTTGCTCTTTAAAAGTATCGACTGACATGGATGCTGTTAACTCAAAATCCGCAATTTCACCACTGCTAGTAGCCCCTAAAGCCAAAGCAGTAGCTAGAGAAATTCGCGGCATTGGATGAAAACCACCAGTGAAAGCAATTGGCAAGCCTGCTCGTCGCACAACCCGGTCAAACAAACGGATTAAATCCAGATGGCTCACTAAAGCCATGTTACCTTGTTTACCAAACCAAACTCGTATTCGTTGTGTCTTAGCAGTGTTGGGGACAAACTCACCAGCGAATTTTGGTACAGCAGGTGGTTCAATGACGATATTGTGCCCAAAGTCGATGCCACAAACCCCACAGTGAGAACAACCTTCAAAAGAGCAGTCGGGTACAATTGCAGATGCTAGAGCGCGTTCCAAGTCTTCTTTGAGCCACTTTTTATCAATCCCGGTATCTATATGATCCCAGGGTAGAGGAGTATCGAGGGAGTGAGTAGAGACGCGATTAATCGCGTCTGTACAAAGTGGGGAGTGGGGAGTTAGGAATTCTCCGCTCTGCTCCTCTTTTTGGAAGAGATTCCATTCGCCGTTTTCGATTTGGCGGTATTTCCAGTCTAGACCGGCTTGGGCGATCGCATCTCCCCAAGCAGCAAAAGCTCGATCTAAATTGTCATACCAAGAATCCATACCTGCACCCAATTCCCAGGCGCGGCGTACTACTTTCCCCAAAGTGCGATCGCCTCGTCCAATAAAATCTTCCATTGCCGAAATCCGGACATCGGTAAAATTTGCCTTTGCTCCCTTGATCCGGCGGAATTCTTGGCGCAGCAGGTTTTGTTTGCGCCGAAATTCACTGGTAGAAACTGAGTGCCACTGAAATGGGGTATGCGGCTTCGGGGTAAAGTTAGAAATTGTCAAATTAAAGTTTAAGGATTTTCTGCCTTTGCCCCGACATTCCCGCTGTAACCAACTTACTGTTTCGGCAATACCCAAGACATCAGCATCTGTCTCACCTGGCAAGCCAATCATAAAATATAGCTTAATTTTATCCCAGCCTTGCTCCCAAGCGGTTTTTACTCCCCGCAACAGTTCTTCATTGGTCAAACCTTTATTCACGATGTCTCGCATCCGCTGAGTTCCGGCTTCTGGAGCAAAGGTCAGTCCACCTTGTCGCGTACCTCCAAGGATATTAGCAATATTTTCGTCAAATCTGTCTACCCGTTGACTGGGTAGAGTCAGAGAAATATTGTCATTTTTTAAGCGATTTTTAATTTCCATCCCCACCGCTGGTAAGGATAAATAATCAGAACAACTTAAGGAAAGCAAGGAAAACTCGTTGTAACCGGTTGCCCGCATACCCTGTTCAATCGCTTCGACCACTTTATCCGGTTCTACATCCCGTGCTGGTCTGGTTAGCATTCCTGGTTGACAGAAGCGACAACCACGAGTGCAGCCACGCCGAATTTCAATGGTTAAGCGGTCATGTACGGTTTCTACGTAGGGAACTAGCCCAATGGAATATGCTGGTATCGGGGTTGCAACTCTTCGCAGAATGCGTTTTGGCACGTCTGGGCGCAGGGGATGAACTGAGCCATCGTCTGCCATGTCGTAGAACTGCGGGACATATACCCCTGGTATCTGTGCCAAGTCTAGTAACAAATCTTCCCGACTCAGACCTGCTTGTTTGCCTTCTTCCAACACCAAACCAATTTCTGGCAGTAATTCTTCTCCATCTCCAAGGGCGAAAAAGTCGAAGAAGTCAGCGTAAGGCTCAGGATTTGATGTCGCTGTCTGTCCTCCAGCAAAAATCAACGGGTAAGAGGGGGATGGGGGGATGGGGGGATGGGGAGACGCGGTGATATTTTCTTTATTCTTTGCGTCCCCGTGTCCCCGTGTCTCCGTGTCTTTGCCTCTTCTCTCCCGCCACGTCAGGGGAATTCCCGCTAAATCCAACATTTCTAGGATATTAGTTGCACCCAGTTCGTAACTGAGGCTGAACCCTAAAATGTCGAATTCTGTGAGCGATCGTTTTGACTCTACTGCAAACAACGGCGTATTAGTTTGCCGTAGTTTGGCTGATAGATCTTGTCCTGGCAAGTAGGCGCGATCGCACAATTGGCTCTTTTGGGCATTCAAAATGTTATATAAAATGATATGCCCTAAATTCGATGCACCGACTTCATACACCTCTGGGTAGGTTAAGACCCAGCGTATTGTTGTCGTCTCCCAAGGTTTGTGTACTGCTAAACGCTCGTTACCCAAGTAACGCCCTGGTTTTAAAATATCTGATGTGATTAATTTTTCAACTGCAACAGCCACTATGCTATCTTCGAGCTACATTAATTACAGTTACTCAAATCTAACCTTAGCATTAAATCAGGTCTTCCAACAAAGTTTCTCGTTGCAGCTTATAACTCCTTTACATAAAGTCTGCTCCTTACCTGAACTTTGCTCGTTTTACATAATTTTTATATAAATTTATGTTGCAGACAAGTCAGTTTGACTTTCTGAAATTTCAAAAACTCTATCGAGTTGCGTCAGTTCAAAAATAATTTGAACTGAGGGAGCAACATTGCAAAGTCGCAAACTCCTTTCTAAACTAACAGCTAGTTTGTGTGCAGATAACAATGCCATCAAACCTGCGCTGTCTAAAGAGTCTACTGCTGCTAGATCTACTACCAAAATCGAAATATGATTTTTTGCTAGCTCTGTAGTCATATCTCGTTCAAATTCCAAGGCGTTTGCAGCATTCAAACAGCTTTGGGGTTGAATAACCGCAATTTTGGGATACTGAAGCACTGCTTGCATGGTTACATCCTATAAGAGTTATTGAAGCGTCAAGGTAAGAATTATTTGAACATAAACTTTTTTTTGTTGCATCGACCATATGTCTTAGGTTTCTTTGCTGAATCTTTATTGCTTTAGTATGTCTGTTTAAAGATTGTCATAATTCCAGTTTAAAGTGTGTTCATATATACTTTTTTTTTATCTCAGTTCAAAAACAATCAACATAGACAGTGGTAAAGCAAAGAAATTATCCGTAACTTTCCTGAGGAAACTTGCCTAGTCCATAACTTAAGCTAATTTAGCCAAGCCTTAACGGTAAGTTAAATCCCACACTTTACGGTTACTGTTGACATTGGGCAAAGTCTGAGAAAATTATTTATCTAACTAACTTAAATTGTGATCTAAATCACTAGTAAATTAGTATTTGATCGCTTTTTATACTTAGATTTATCTGGAATAATTAATGTCAATATAGAGTTGGATTATGAGTTATGAGAACTAGGTACGCTATTCGCAAATTGGTAGAAAAAGCTCTTGATATTAAAAAACTAACTCCTGAGATCGAAAATGAAATCAACTCAGAACTAACGCAACTAGGTTACATTTCTGACGTGGATTACGAGGCTTTAGAATTATTAATGGCAGAGATGGATGCTGGTCGAATTCAGTTGGTTTCTAGCCTGGGATATTAATCCTAATTCTTTGGATATAGAGGTTAAGAGCTATACTAAGTGAATTTAATTAAGGCTGGAGCAATCATAGTTATAGCAGTTTCCGTGTTGGTAAGGAACAGAAAAAACAATTCACCATAGATGAAGATAATCCTTGTAGAGGCGTCCCTACCTGTGTACCTTATTCAAAGGCAGCGTGGGTAAAAATGGCCATATCATTAGTTTTTATTTTTCTATGAGATTGATTATTTAAATCCTAAGGTGGCGTAAACTGTGGTAATGACCATCTACATTGTGCATTCCTCATAATCGCCATGCAGTTCGCTAAACGCCTAGAAAAAATTCCTCCCTATCTGTTTGCTGAAATTATCCACAAACAGAATGAACTCGTTGCTAAGGGAGTTGATATCATCAATATGGCTATTGGCGATCCAGATAAACCAACTCCTAATCATATTCTCCAGGTAATGCATGAGGCGATTGAGGATGCTTCGATGCACAATTATCCCCCTTACCAAGGTACGAAGGAATTCCGGGAGACAGCAGCTAAGTGGATGGAAAATCGGTTTGGGGTGATGGGGTTAAACCCTGATACAGAAATTGTTTCCTCAATTGGTTCTAAAGAAGCAATTCATAATACTTTCTTAGCGTTTGTGGAAGCAGGAGACTATACATTAATACCAGATCCTGGTTATCCTGTGTATCGGACTTCCACAATCTTTGCTGGTGGCGAGTTTTTTACTATGCCCCTGAAGGCAGAAAACGGTTTTTTGCCTGATTTGAGTAATATACCTGAAGAAGTAGCTCACAAGGCAAAACTGTTGTGGATTAATTATCCTAATAATCCTACTGGGGCATTAGCAACATTAGAGTTTTTTGAAGAATTGGTAGCTTTTTGCAAGCAGTATGATATTATACTGTGCCACGATCACGCTTACTCAGAAATGGCATACGATGGCTACAAACCGCCTAGTGTGCTGCAAATTCCCGGTGCGAAAGATGTAGCGATCGAATTTCACAGTCTGTCCAAGTCGTACAATATGACGGGTTGGCGAGTGGGTTTTGTTGTTGGTAATCGTGTGGGCATTAAAGGCTTAGCCCAGGTAAAAACTAACGTTGATTCTGGAGTATTTAAGGCAATTCAACAAGCAGCGATCGCAGCTTATTCTAATACCACAGAGGCAGAACTCCAAGCCATCATGTCGGTTTACCAAAATCGTCGTGACATTATTGTTAGTGGACTGCAATCTCTCGGTTGGCCAATTCAGCCTCCTAAAGCTACCCTTTACGTCTGGACACCTGTTCCTCAAGGATATTCCTCGGCAGAATTTGTCAATTTGCTACTTGACAAATGTGGCATCCTTGTTCCTCCTGGTAGTGGTTACGGTGCATTTGGAGAAGGCTTTATCCGAATTGCTTTAACTATCTCTGATGAACGATTGCGAGAAGGAATTCAACGGATGAGAGATGCTGGTATTCGTTACGTGTGACTGGGGACTGGGGAAGATGAGGGAGATGAGGGAGATGAGGGAGATGAGGGATAAGAATTAATAACCAATGCCCCATGCCCCATGCCCAATCCCTAGTCCCCAATCCCCAGTCCCTCTTGATATGCTTGCCAAAGTTGGTGAATAAATTGATTGAGTTGCTGTTTGGCGGCTGAATCAAGCTCGGCTTTTGGTTGTTTTGCTAAAAGTTGGCTCAATAAGGTAATTACTTCTGTGTCTAAAGCTGGTTGAAATAAACCAGCAGGCCAAAGTAGGTCAGATGCATCGCGTAAATCGGTAATTAGCGGAGATTCTTCAATGAAGGTGACCATTAATAAAGGACGTACCCAGCACAACTGGCGAGAAACTACAAATTGAATGACTTCTGCATATAGATTCCTCTCACCATGCTTTAAAGACACTATTTGTCCTGGTTGAAGAAAATCTAGGCTCATGTCCATTATGAAAGCAGTTTGGGTAGCGACAAAAATTGTTTTGTAAGATTAGGGTAGCACTCTCACGCCAAGGATGTCTCAGAGATATGCCCTATCATTGCCTACGCAAAACTAATAGGACTAATCCCCGACAGCAAAGGGTTTTCTTAGCATAGTATGTTGACAGAAATACTATAGAATAGGTAAATAACTGTTAAGCGATCGCTAGACAGAGGCTTTGTTGTAGTGAATTAACGATTAAAGAGCAAAGAGCAGTGTCAGTTGAAACCATTGAAAAGCGTTCTACGTCCCGCAAGCTCGCGCCTCGCTATCGCGTTTTGCTCCATAACGACGACTACAACCCTATGGAGTACGTGGTACAAGTACTAATAACTACTGTGCCGAGCCTTACCCAACCCCAGGCTGTTAGCATCATGATGGAAGCCCATACTAATGGAATGGCTTTAGTCATTACTTGCGCTCAGGAACATGCTGAGTTCTATTGCGAAACATTGAAAAGTCACGGTTTAAGTAGCACGATTGAACCTGATGAATAGTCATTGGTCATTGGTCATTGGTCAATTGCGATTGGTGACTTAATTGGTATGAAAAAAAACCTTGTCCGTTTAGCCGAACGCCCTGCCCCTATTAGGCTGGGTTATTTTATTGGAATTTTGTTGCTGCTATGGTTACCCTTAGCTGCACCAATTTACTTACTAGTGAATGATTCAAATTTAGTAAGTATATTGACAATGGTATTGTTATATGCATTATTGATTATTCTCTTGAAGCTGTGGGGTAAGCGTGTCTATCAGCAGCCTCAAATTCTGCGGCATTATGGCTTAGAATTCACACGGCAAAACGGTGTGGATTTAATGCGTGGTTTGGCTATGGGGATAATTAATACTTTGATACTTTTTGGGGTACAGGGTTTTTTGGGTTGGTTGGTGTGGCAACAACCAAAAGTTTTCTTGGTAAAAGTGATTTTAGAGGGTTTAATTGTCGCTTTGGGTATTGGTTTTGCTGAGGAATTATTATTCCGAGGTTGGCTACTAGATGAATTACAACGAGACTACAGTCAGCCTGTGGCAATGTGGACAGATGCAATTACATTTGCAACATTGCATTTTATTAAACCGTTGGCAGTAATTATTCAGACATTACCGCAATTTCCTGCTTTAGTATTGCTGGGGTTAACGCAGGTATGGGGAAAGCGCTGGCATAGAGGACGCTTAGGTTTTCCAATTGGTTTGCATGGTGGTTTAGTTTGGGGTTACTACATTATTAATGTGGGGAAATTAGTTAAATATTCTGGTGAAGTTCCTGATTGGGTGACTGGGGTAAATAATAATCCTTTACAAGGAGTGATGGGGGTATTGTTGATGAGTGTATTGGCGTTTTTGATATGGGGGCAATCTCGGCGATCGCCTGTCTAACAATATGAGCGTTGCCTTACAGAGAATAATCGGAAGTGCGTTCAAAAATGTATCATTATTTTTCCACAGGGACTTATCCATTATCTTCCCTAATTATTTCTGTTTTTGGAAAATTTGAATCAATTATAGCTGAACAGCAGCAAGCACAAAGAATATTAGAATTTCAAAGGGACTACAACGGCAAATGCTAAACTACATTTATCAAGCTTGAGAAGCAATTATGACTGCCCTAATTCTCAACTTAAGTCCTACCATTGAGCTAACAGATGACCAGTTCTTCCAACTCTGCCAAAATAATCGTGACCTCCGCCTTGAGCGCACAGCAGAGGGAGAACTGATTATTATGCCGCCAACTGGATGGGAAAGCGGAAATCGCAATTCAAAACTGACAGCCAGGGTAGAGTATTGGGCTGATGCTGATGGTACAGGGTTAGCTTTTGATTCTTCAACAGGTTTTAAGCTTCCCAATGGTGCTAACAGATCGCCTGATGCATCTTGGGTAAGTCGGAAAAGATTAGCAGCCCTCAACCCAGATCCGGCGAAGTTTTTACCAATGGCTCCTGATTTTGCCGTAGAGTTACGCTCTGCTAACGATAGCTTGAAGACTGTGCAACAAAAAATGCAAGAGTACATTGATAACGGTGTATGTCTAGGTTGGCTGATTGACCCCCAAAACCAGCGAGTCGAAATTTACCGCCCAGGTAAAGATGTCGAGGTTTTACAATCCCCCACTAGTTTGTCAGGAGAAGATGTACTACCTGGGTTTGTGCTGGATTTGGCACAGATTCTAAATTAAGCGATCGCCTGACTAAAAAAGTGTTAATGCTCTATGCACACTCCAAAACGGGGAAGTAGTAACCTTCGGATGGGAAGAATAAAAAATGATGACCCAATCTAATACTATTAAACAGCAGCAAGCCCAAAGAATATTAGAACTATTTGCGATCGCACGTCAGCGATATTTGGATACAGGAGGAAATCCTCAACGCATTCCCAGCGGACTCAAGGAAGATGATTATATGACAGATGAGGAAAGGCAAGAAGCATTGGTATTAGGAAGACAAATTTTTCCACAAGAATATGTTGATAACTTTTTACAACAGCGTCAAAACAGTTAGTCAGTATTTTCTCACGCCACATTTTTGACTGAGATAATTCCCTCACCACACCACTGGATAAGTAGCCATCTGTCAGAATCTTTATCCAGTGCTAGCTTGAGACGGAAATTAAAAACTTCTTGCCAAACCTCTATCCCATATTGGGATATAAAATCTGCCTCCAGTTTTTGGAACTGTTCCCATTGCCGATTTCAGATAGCGGTAAGCATGGGAACGATCGCGGTAATTGGGACTTGTGCCGCGACTGGTGTCATTATTTACCCCCACCTTCAACCACTGTACCCACCACACACGCCTTATCCAAATTAACACCGCTCAAATTCGCCCCCTCTAACTCTGCACAGAGCAAATTTGCGCCAGAAAAATTCGCTCCTGCCAAATTTGCACCACGCAAGTCAGCTTCTTCCAGGTTTGCTTCACTCAATAATGCCCCTTGCAAATCAGCACGACTCAAGTCTGCACCTTTGAGATTTGCCCCAGTTAGGTTTACACCTCGTAAGTCAGCACCGCGCAAATCCACACCTTGCAAGTTCACATTCATCAAGTTGGCACCACTAACGAAAGCACCCGCCAAAGATACATCGCTGAGTTTGGCTCCCATCAAGTTAGCACCCCGCAGATTGCTACCCCGTAAGTCAGCACCAGTTAAATCTGCTTGCATCAGGTTTGCTCCCATAAGGTTCGCCCGCAAGTCGGTTCCTTGGAGGTTTGCTCCCATTAAATTCGCTCCCTCTAAATGCCCACCTTCGAGTTTAGAAGCAGCGAAGTTAACACCGACAAGGGTGGCACCAGCAAGATTAATTCGGTTTAAATCGAGTCGAGAAAGTTCCTCGTCTTCTAAATTTGCCCCAGGAAATTGTTTGAGTTTTCCTAATTTGATAGCTTCAATATTCATTTGTAGTAAGTACCAATCTCCTCACTTGTCTTGCTGTGGCTATCCCACTGGGAATCAAGTAGCCAAACGCCGCTGCTGACTTTGGGTGTCATTATGGGCAAGTCGAGTCCCTGTTGTAAACCCATAACTAATAAAGCTAGGGTATCTATAAGTTTAGGATCAAAGCGGGTAGATTGTTGCTGTCTGCACTCATCTAAAGCTTGACTAAATATTTCTTGGCGATTTTGATTTGAGGATTTTCGTTGATTTATCCGCCACTGAAAGTCTGCCAATAATGCCAAAATTCTCGACTCTAAGGGAATTTCATCTCCAGCTAAACCTGCTGGTTCCCCTGTGCCATTCCACCATTCGGTTTGGTGAGTAATAATTTGGGCAACTGCTCGCAGCCGTGGCATGGTTCGCAATACCTTTGCCCCTGGTATTAAAGGACAACTAGGAGCATCTTCTCGATCGTTAATGCTTATTGTATCATAAGTGAGAACACTTTCTGCTTTTTGTAATGGATCTATGCGATGCAACAAAGCTGCTAGCCGCAATCTCTTAATCTGCCATGCAGGAAGATCCAAAAGCTGAGCGATCGCTTCCGCAAGTCCTACTACTTCCGCAGCTGCCATTGGATTGTTGACATCTGCTATGTCCAGCAGTTGCGCCATCCGCAAAAATGCCTGGATTTCGTTAGAAACCAAGTTCCGATCTAGGGTTTGTTGCTGGAGGGCTGTCGGGATGGATAAACTGTCTTGCCCAGTTTGGAGATAATCGACTACACGGGAAACAACTGCACCCAAATTTTCTAATCTGGCAGTAGATGGTATTATGTCCTGCTTATGGGCAACGAGTTGATTTCCTAGTTCTGGGTTGTATTTTTTGATGTGAGCGATCGCTATTTCTGCTGTCTCTTGCACTAACTCTGGCTCAAATGTCCACAGTCCGTAGAATTTGCGCTCTAAGTCTGATGCCGGTATTCCACTGCTGCCATAATCAGCCGCCGATAGTTCTTGACAAATTACCATTGCTGTGTAATTCGGCGACAAAATAATTAAGTGCCACTCTTGCGCTACTGGATCTGCCGGATCTAATGCTACTAAGTCTACATTGGGTAGAAGGCTTGTAGGATGTTCGGCAAAGCCAGCGTCAGGGGCAGCCATGATGGTAATTTTGCGGCTGCGCTGGGCGATGTCTGCATATCTTTGAGCTTCTTGCAGATACCATTTACCCTGTTGGAAGGCTGTGATGACTAGAGGGCGATCGTCATCTGCTAGGATATGGTCTTCCAGGGCATGGCAGAGGGATACTAAGGTATTTTTGTAGTACACCCCGAATCGAATTGGCCTGGTGCTGTGGCGATGAGCTATTTCTAGCTGTTGTAGGATTGAACCTTCTAACATGAGTTTGGGATTTTATGAAAACGAACCGCTTCAGGCGCTGAGGGCGCTGAGGAAGAGAGGGGAGAAATTCAAAATTATGAATAGCCCCAGATTCTTATGTATTTTATGATACACCTGCTAGCTGTTTTTCTTTCTTCTCTATTGGTGAAGAAAGTGCTGCTTCTAAGTCGGCACAACCGAGTTTTTCTTCTAAAATATTCATGACTTCACGGCCGAAGTCGTTGGGATTTTGTTGCCAAGCTTGTAAACAGACTTCTCCAAAGAATGAACCAAGGGGTTCGGGGTTCCAAAGCAGTTTTTTGGCTGTCCAGGGCATCAGGCTCATTGGATTATACCCTGGTTTGAGGATGCCTTCTTTGAAGGCGTATTCTTCTAAATGGGTATGGGGTTGGAGTCCAATAAAGAAGATGGCAGGTTCGACTTTATCAGCACCAAAAATTCGCTCTAATTCCCGGTGGTAGGCGATGGTTTGGCGGATGGTTTCGGGACGTTCGTCAATGACGTTAAAGGAGTAGTTGACGGAAACCAAGTCGTTGAAACCAGCGGCTTTTAAGTCACGACAGTTTTGTAAGACGGTTCGGAGGTTGTAACCCATCCGCATTTTCCGCACGAGTTCTTGAGAACCGCTGGTAATGCCAATTTCAAAGTAGTTCATCCCTGTTTTGGCCATCAAGTCACACAATTGAGGTGTCAAATTGTCGGCTCGAATGTAAGCTGCCCAGTGGATGTCTGTCATACCAGAATAGACGATTTTTTGCAAGAGTTCTATGGCATCGTCAATAAATTTGCGTGCGGGGATAAATTGGGCATCGGTAAACCAGAAGTTGCGAATGCCGCGATCGTATAATTGGCGCATCTCGGCAACTACTTCATCTGCTGGGTTGATGCGTACTTGTTTACCCTCAACAACCGTATAAACGCAATAACAACAGTTGTGAGGACAACCACGCTTGGTTTGTACGCCTATATAAAAGTCTTCCTCTTGCAGATAATAGTTAAATTCCGGCCAGATGCTTTCGATATAGTCGTAGTTGCAAGCTGTTTTTTCTAGGGGAGTGGGTTGTTCGTGAATTAGCCGTTTTCGTGGTTGAGTTTCTCCCACAACATAACAGCGTTCATCTCGAAACTCTCTGCCACTTAAAAGCTTTTCTAGCAGAGTTTCCCCTTCACCCACAGAAATAATTGTCCCTTGGGGTAAGCTTTTACCCAGTTGTTCGTAAAAGACGCTGACTGCACCACCACCTACAACTGTACGGGCATGAGAATGATATTTTTGGGCACGCTTTAAACCGCGCTCGATCAAGCCTTGGTTACGCCACAATTCTACATAGTAAGCAATGAAGATTCGCAAACCGCCCAATGCCCCACGTAGTTTTAATAGAGGATTCTTGGCGTAGTAAAATTCAAAGGCATTTTGTAGCGGGTTACCACCACGTCCGCCAACTGGAGCATAAATTTGAATATCCCGCCAAGAAAATACTAGTAGTGTAGGTTTAAATTCATCGATACACCGATCCAAAGCCGAGGTGTAGTCTAAAGGTGGTACTGTTCCCAAATCAAAGATGCGCTGTTCGATGTTGGGAAATTGTTTGTGGACATGATCGCTCAGGTAGACAACCCCAATAGGAAAGATGGGGTTGCAGGGAAGGCGAACGTAAAGAATCCGATTTTCCATCATGGGTGTTTTGACTGCCATCTTGCCAATTTTCGGGGGAAAGCGAGAAAAATTTGAGTTTTAACGGGTGTTTTTGTTTGTTTGGCTTTTATTTATCAGAATTTTGCTTGATATTGAAGCCGATTATTGGTATTTCCTAGTTTTTGTTCCCAATTCTGGGAATCAATAAAGTTAGTGTCCACGCTAAATGCATGTAATTGACAGACATTTCTGAAGATATTTTTCATCAGAATTCTCCAAGAAACCCTGCCCTTCGAGGGCAGTGGAGCAACATTGGTTTTTGAAGACCTCACAAACATTCGTGGCAGAGCCAAAACTCAGAAGGCTCAACGTCGTAGACTGCATGGATGGAGCTTTGCTCAGTTCCAGGCATTCGTGACCTACAAAGCTGAAGCTAGAGGCGTAACCATAGGGTTTGTTGACCCACGCTACACCTCGCAGAAATGCAGCCAATGTGGACATATTGAGCGAGGTAATCGCCCCTCTCAGGCTGAGTTTCGGTGTAAGAAGTGTAGGTACGAATGCCATGCGGATTACAACGCTGCGGTGAATATTCGTGAGGATTTTCTAAAACTCAGGGCATCAGTCAATGTGCCTATTGCAGTCTGCCCGGAAACGGGAATTTGAATTGCAAGCTCCGTGGCTTCAGCCCGGAGGTGTTGACATAGCTTTACGATAACATTGAGTTTATTCATTAAGCGACCATCTGGGCGTATTAATTTTGAGATAGATATAAAGAGCAAAACTGATTTGTTCACTACATAAAAAGCAAGGGGATCATCGTCAGAATAATGTCCTAATTATCTGTCTTCAGGGAATTAAAGATTTTATACTGGGTAAAAATATCTAAAACTTTTACTTGTAGTGTATAATTGCGAAAAAGGCATAAATAATTACAAAATTTTCATAACCATAAATATTTCTTTAGATAGAAATAATCTATAAATATTCAGTTGGTATTCACAGTTACAGCAACTGGGGATCAGTCGGTGCTAGGCTTGGGTAGTGTAATGTAAAATTGTGGCGTAAAGCTCCTCAGCAGTTATGGCTCAAATTTTAGATCCTCTACCACCTGAGCAATCGGGGAAAATTCTCTGCTGCTACATTAATGCCACGAGCAAAATACAGGTAGCTCGCATCTCTAACATTCCCAATTGGTATTTTGAAAGGGTTGTTTTTCCAGGACAACGCCTAGTGTTTGAAGCTCCGCGAAAAGCTCAAATGGAGATTCACACGGGTATGATGGCTAGTGCAATTTTATCCGATAAGATTCCGTGCGATCGCCTGATGCTTGATGAACCTAGCAATTATGAGTTAGATACAGACTCATCATTTGGAAAAGACCCTATAGATACCACGACAATGGTGCAGCAACTTAATACAAATACCGGAGATAGTATAAAACCCTTACAAATCGCTGGTTTAGCAGCTGTTGATTAAAAAAAACAATTTGGCTCAATTTCTAGGTTGCTGAATTCAGCAGCCTTTTTTATTTATTGCCCCATGCCCAATGCCCCACCGTCATCTACAATCATTCTTATGAATCTGCCTTCATTTCTTTGGTTGTGGAAAATGGCCGCCTGGTCGATGGGGTTATCCTTGCTGGCATACCTGATGTTAGCAGTTACAGGCGTTTGGATGTTCCGGGCGAGAACTTCGCAGCAATTTCCTTTTATTCCGTTATTTATGGGTGGAAATAGAGGAGTGCGATCGCTCCACTATCTCATGGGCATCAGCATGGTAAGTTTAGTGCTACTATTGCTGGCGATCGGCATTGTTGGCACTTTGGGCCACTTTGGTTCTCTGGGACACTCGTCACACTTAGCTGCTGGATTGATTGTGGTAGCCTTGGTTTTACTGTCTGCTTTCAGTGCAACGCAAATTACTCCCAGACGACCTTGGGCTAGACTTTTACACATCAGCGTAAATATTATTTTGTTTGTAGGATTTGCCTGGGTATCCCTTAGTGGTTGGATCGTAGTACAAAAGTATTTACCTTAATTTCATTAATCACGGTAGACGTTTTAGACCAAGTTTTCAAACCAGAAATTTTGCCAACAGGTGCTATTGGTATAGACTTGGGTTGTAATTCAGCCTTATCAATTACTGACGGAGAGAATCATCAACAAATCGATGCTCCTAAGTTTTTGAGAAATGCGCTTAGGGACTTGCGAAAAAATAAAGTACCAGTAATTCTAGAATATTTAGGAAGCGCGGATCTATCAGCCCTCACTAAATCTGTAGAATGGAAATCCCTCAAGTCATGCTGACCGACACTATCAAATCT
>JAHHHB010000040.1 GCA_019359545.1 Desmonostoc geniculatum HA4340-LM1
TCTAATTTATTGCTGGGATTCAATCAATTAATTAGTGAAATGAATCAATTTAAACCCTGTTATGCTTCTGGATAATTTCACTTAGTTACTACTTGCTAATGCCGGAGAGTGACAGAAGAGGGATATATAAATAACGAGAAAAATAATCAAACTATCAGAGGATTTCACAAAGAATAGCCACATTGGAATTCACTCAATTTCCAATTAATTTAACTATTTGTATAGCCGAAAAATTATCAGAATACTTACAGATACAACAGAAATCATTGAAATTCACTATCTCTTAAAAATGTTGAACCGTTTGAAGATTGGAACTAAAATTGGGGCAGGTTTTGCCTTAAGTCTAGCAATTCTAACCTCAATTGGTCTAATCTCCTACCAAAGCACCAATGAGTTAATTGAAACTTCGCGCAAAGAAAACCACACTTATCAGGTATTAAGTCAGCTTGAAGACCTCAACTTGCAATTGACAAATGCTGAGACTGGGCAACGTGGTTACATTATTACTGGAGAACAGCGTTATTTAGAACCTTATAACGCTGCAATGGAATCGCTCAATCAAAAAATTAAGGAACTTCAGAAGTTAATAGCAGATAATCCCAACCAACAAAATCGGCTTGATATGTTGCAGCCACTCCTAAACGAAAGAATGGCTGTAATGAAAAATGTCATTGAACTACGGCAAAGCCAAAGCTTTGAAGTTGCCCAGCAAGCTGTGATGACAGACGAGGGTAAGCGGCTGATGGATCAGATTCAGAAACTGATCCAGGCGATGAAAAATGACGAAAATGTACTTCTCAAGCAGCGTTCTGAGCGGGCACAGGCAGCTGCAAGACAAACCCTCAACACTACCGCTTATAGTATTCCTCTATTTGCTGCGATCTTGGTTTTGATTGTAATTATCCTCACCAGACACATTTCACTACCGTTGAAGCGAGTTTCTGATTTAGCTCAAAAGGTGGCGGATGGGGATTTATCAGTCAATTTACCAGAAAGCGATGTCTACGACGGGCTACGCCTACGCCACGACGAAATTGGCGTGCTAAAGCGAACCTTCAACCAGATGATCGTCAATCTGCGAAACACAACTCAAAAAAATGACGAGCAAAACTGGCTCAAGTCTAACTTAGCTGAATTTACCCAAATGCTCCAAGGGCAGCGGAATTTAGAAAATGTCTCTCGCACGATCTTGTCGAATCTCGCTCCCCTGGTTGGGGCATCTGTGGGCATTTTTTATGTAATGGACTCAATCAACGATGAGCCAGTGCTGAAGTTGTTGGGTAGTTATGCTTACAAACAGCGCAAAAATTTAGCAAACGAGTTTCGTTTAGGTGAGGGATTGGTGGGGCAATGCGCCCTAGAAAAACAAAGAATCCTCTTAACCGGAGTTCCCAGCGACTACATCCGCATCAGTTCCGGCTTGGGAGAATCTCCACCGCTGAATATTATTGTATTGCCCATATTATTTGAAGGCCAGGTAAATGCCGTCATTGAACTTGCTTCTTTCGCGCCTTTTAAGGAATTACACCTGACATTTTTAGAGCAATTGACTGAAATTTTGGGTGTATTTTTAAATAACATCGCTTCACAATTCCAAACTCAGCAACTACTTGCCGAATCTGTTGCTTTAACAGAAGAACTGCAAAGCCAGCAAGAAGAACTACAACAAAGCAATCAACTCCTAGAAGAACAAGCCCACGAATTACAAGAATCCCAATTCCTAGTCAAGCAATCCAACGAAGAATTACAGCAACTCAACGAAGAACTAGAAGAAAAAGCAGAACTCTTAGAAATCCAAAATCAGGAAGTTGCCCGCAAAAACCGGGAAATTGAGCTATCAAGGCAGTCATTACAAGAAAAAGCCGAGCAACTGGCCTTATCTTCCAAATATAAATCAGAATTTTTGGCGAACATGTCCCACGAGTTACGGACACCGCTAAATAGCTTGTTAATTTTAGCAAGGCTGCTGTCAGATAACTCTCTCAACAACTTAACCGACAAACAAGTAGAGTACAGCCGGACAATCTACTCTGCTGGGACTGATTTGCTGGAATTAATTAATGACATTTTAGATTTGGCAAAAATTGAGTCGGGTACTATGTCCCTAGACATTGAGCAAGTTGCCTTTGTAGATTTGCAGACATCTCTAGAACACACTTTCCGTCAACTTGCCGAAAATCAAAAACTTAGTTTTGCCATTGAACTAGAAGACAAATTACCCCCAGTCATTTCTACCGACTCCAAGCGGCTGCAACAAGTACTAAAAAATCTTTTAGCTAATGCCTTTAAGTTTACTGAACAGGGAGGCGTGAAGTTACAAATTAGTATGGTAACTGAAACAGCCCCAGGCGAGGAGCCGATGGTTGCTTTTGCAGTCAGCGATACAGGCATTGGTATTCCAGTGGAGAAGCAGAGAATTATTTTCGAGGCATTTCAGCAAGCAGACGGCACAACTAGCCGCAGGTACGGCGGAACCGGCTTGGGCTTGTCCATCAGCCGCGAACTAGCTCAACTTTTGGGAGGAAGGATCGAACTAATCAGCCAACCAGGCCAGGGAAGTACTTTCACCTTTTACTTACCGCTAACAAGAAAAGGAGAAATGGGGAGAAGTACACCGCCAGAAATACCACAAAATAGGTTTGAAGTCAAGGAAGAAATAAATCAAAATCTCCCCACCACATTAGCGCCGACGGTTGAAAGCCGGAGTACCTCTAGAGACATTTCTTCAGCAGGGAAAGTGGTTTCCACCGTCAACGAAATCCCAGACGATCGGCTAACAATTCAATCAGGCGATCGCGTTTTGTTGATTATCGAGGATGACGACAAATTCGCCCGCATCTTACTAGACATGGCACGTCAGCAAGGCTTTAAAGGAATCGTTGCCTTACAAAGCAAACAAGGTCTAGCACTAGCGCAACAATTCGAGCCAAACGCCATTATGCTAGATATCCACATGCCAGAGATGGATGGCTGGACAGTGCTGGATCGCCTCAAGCACAACCCAGACACCAGACACATCCCAGTACATATACTTTCTGTGGACGAAAGACAGCAACGGGGATTAAAACTAGGAGCAATTACCTATCTACAAAAACCCGTTTCTCCAGAAGCCCTAAATCAAGTATTGAGTGAGATTAAAAGCTTTATTGAGCGTCAGGTAAAAAATCTTTTAATAGTGGAAGACGATCGCGTACAAGCCCAAAGTATTATTGAACTGATTGGTAATGGCGATGTCCAGAGTACAGCAGTTGGTACTGGAAAAGAAGCACTCGATATATTGCGATCGCAGCACTTTGATTGTATGGTGCTGGATTTAGGTCTGCCAGATATGAGCGGGTTTGCACTGATTGAGCAAATCAAGCTAGAACCCAGACTGATGAAACTCCCAATTATTGTTTACACAGGCAAAGAACTCAGCCGCCAAGAAGAAACCCAACTGCGGGGACTAGCAGAGACAATTATTATTAAAAATGTGCGATCGCCAGAAAGGTTATTAGACGAAACTGCCCTATTTTTGCATCGCGTCCAGGCAAATCTGCCACCACCAAAGCGGCAAATTCTCGAACAGCTACACCAAACCGATCCAGTGCTGGCCAATCGGAAAATTTTGATTGTCGATGACGACCTGAGAAATATCTTTGCCATCACCAGCTTTTTAGAAAGCTATCACATGGAAGTAGTGTTTGCCGAAAATGGCAGAGATGGTATCGAGAAGCTGCTAAATAATCCCGACATCAATATAGTTTTGATGGACATCATGATGCCAGAAATGGACGGTTACCAAACCACCCGCGCCATCCGCCAGCAACCACAATTTCGCTCACTACCAATCATTGCTTTAACCGCCAAAGCCATGCCGGGCGATCGTGAAAAATGCATCGAAGCCGGAGCTTCAGATTATATCACCAAACCTGTAGATACCGAACAACTGCTTTCACTGCTGCGGGTTTGGCTGTATAGGTGAGGGAGTGGGCATTGGGCATGCCCCATTCCCTATTCCTTAGTTAAAACAATATCAATGACAGGAAATTCACTTCAGTAATAAAATAATCTATAGAACTCCTGTCTTTGGAGGAAATACCTCTGTTTCATGCAACTTTTTGCGTTATTTCTCTAGATAAAAGATTTTTCTCTCGGTGGATAGGTGTACTTACATGAACATACCTAATATGTTACTAATATGACAATAGTAAGACAAAACTCCCTCAATACATCAGTAATTCCTCCAGAAAAATATATTGAAGCAGAGCGTATGCATGATGTTCTGCTATTACTGCAAAACCTAATTAACAGTGAAGAAGCCACTGTAAAATTAATTCTGGATTGTCTGTATGATGTTGGCTCGGTTAACCTCATTAACCAAAAGCTTCCCGTGAAACCTGTAAACAGGTTGATGAAATTAATTGCTCGTATGTCTAAACCAGTTTTTAGAACCTTGGCTTTTAATTGGTTTAAAAAGAACTGTCCACAACTGATTGCTGATTGGTTACATTCCCAGATCACTTTTGGAACTACCCCAGCTAAACCCCAAGAAATAGCGATCGAAGTTGCACCAATTCAACCAAATTCGGCACTCCAGACAGAAAGTCTCAGCCAAGAGATTAAAAATCTGCGTCAGCAAGTGAGATTGCTAGCTGGAATTTCAATAATTGCGATCGCTGTTTTAGGAGTAACAGCCACTTGGTTCTGAAGTCCCAAATTAGCACCATTATCAAATTTAAAATTTAATTGAGCTAGCAAGCTATTTTCGGCGTAAGATTCATTTGGCTTATAAAAGCCCTAGCAGCCTAAATATTAATCATGGAAATGACCCAAATTGCAGAAGCATTCTTTCAAAAAGCCTATTCATGCACGAGGTAATAATTACGAATTACGAATTACGAATTATTATGATTTTGCCTAAACCTAGCTTGGAGGATATCGAAATACATCTGCTGTTGGAAGGAGTGTATCAGTACTACGGTTATGACTTCCGCAACTACGCCCTTTCCTCAATTAAGCGCCGTATTTTGAGCTTTATGCAGTTAGAAGGGTTTGCTAATATTTCTATATTGCAAGAGCGGTTACTCCACAACCCTAACTATTTAGAAAGGTTTTTGCTGGCTTTAACCGTGAATGTAACATCAATGTTTCGAGATCCCAGCTTTTATAACACCTTTAGAAGTCAAGTTATCCCGTTCTTGCAAACCTATCCATTTATTCGTGTCTGGCACGCTGGATGTTCCACAGGTGAAGAAGTCTATTCAATGGCAATTCTACTGGAAGAAGAAGGACTTTATCACCGTTGCCGCATATATGCAACTGATACTAACGAGAAAGTATTACAAAATGCTAAAAGTGGTATTTTTTCCCTAAAATTAATGCAGGAATATACTCAACTTTACCTAAAAGCAGGTGGCAAAAAGTCTTTTTCCGAATATTATACGGCAGCTTATGACAATGCTATTTTTCGAGCATCCTTAAGAGAAAATATTGTTTTTGCCCAGCATAATTTAGCAACAGATAGTTCTTTTAATGAATTTAATGTCATTCTTTGCCGTAATGTCCTGATATATTTCAACCAGATACTTCAAAAACGCGTACACGAATTGTTTTATAATAGCCTCTGCACCTTTGGCATCTTAGGTTTAGGAAGACAAGAATCCATCAGGTTTACTCCCTATGAGCAGCAATATGAAGAGATCGTCAAAGGTGAAAAGATATATAGAAAAATAGGAGTGCGGGGACATCGGGATGCTCTGACCCACAGAGATTTTAATCGTAAGTGATATTATGTCCGCCATTTAAAACTCTAAGAGGTTGTTTGAAAAGTGTTTTAATGTGATTTTGGTCACTTTTAGATCCCCCCTAACCCCTCTTAATTACCCCCCTTAGTCCCCCCTTGTAAAGGGGGGAAACCGGAAAATATAGTTCCCTCCCCAATACATCGGGGAGGGTTAGGGAGGGGTAATTCAATGACTGGTAGCCAAATCCTTGTAGAGACGTAGCATTGCTACGTCTCTACATACCCGTAAATTGTAAATTCATATCTTGATTCAGCAACGCCATATTT
This sequence comes from Desmonostoc geniculatum HA4340-LM1, assembly GCA_019359545.1. Classification (GTDB taxonomy): domain Bacteria; phylum Cyanobacteriota; class Cyanobacteriia; order Cyanobacteriales; family Nostocaceae; genus Nostoc; species Nostoc geniculatum. Next base: position 6,053 of record JAHHHB010000040.1, read on the forward strand.
TTTTATCTCACGCACGAGGCAAGAGAGGCGCTTTACAAAATCTCGACCCCCAAGCCTATCGTTTGCTTTGCCGTTTGGGATGTTATCGTTATCAAGACATACCCAGCATTCCATCTCAAGGATTGTTTTGTTTGCTTTGGGATGTCCCACCTGACCAACATCGCCAAATTATTACTTCCTTAAGAAATCGGTCTTTGATAGAGTGCGATCGAGGTAAATATTGGCTGCATCCCGTAATTCGCAAAGAAGCGATCGCTCGTTTGCGCCCCAGCGATGAATGGGAAATTGCCAACCACAAAGCCGCTGAATTTTGGACAGCTAGTGTTAAACAAATTGAAACTTTTAAAGATGCTTTGCAAGCTTTGGAAGCATATTATCACTACATCGAAATTCAGGAATTTGAGTTAGCAGGTAAAGTTATTCTCCAAAGTCGAAATAATCAATGGCAGCAGTTTTTACCTCTGGGAAGTACGCTGTATCGTATGGGTTTAATTCAACCTATACTTACGGCAATTAATCAAGTTGTTAACAATTTAGATAATCACCAAAATCTCAGCGAACTTTACAATATATTGGGCGATTTCTACTGGATAACAGGTAAAATTAGTCAAGCGATCGCCTGTCAAGAAAAGACTATTACTTTAGCAACCCAAGCACTCAAATCACTTGTACCTCAGCCAGAAAATAAACATACAGTTTACTATCTGAGGATGCTTGAGGTAGATTCTTTATTAAGTATTGGTCTTTATCAAATAGATTTGTGGAAATTAGAAGCTGCTGCACAGTTATTTCAACAAGTAATTTACCTAGCTCAAAATACCAAGCATCATCGCTGGGCAGAAAAAGCTTCAGTGTGTTTAGCTATTGTAGAAATTGGGCATTAGAACTACACGTTTTAAGCGCAGCTGCATCACTCATATTACTCTCTGCGCCTCTCTTGCCTCTGCGTGACCAAATCCCCCTCCCCCAGGAGTTTCTATCACAAAAACATCCCCAACATTCATCTCCACCGTTGCAGTGCTATCTAAACTTTCCTCACTTCCATTTTGACGTTGTATCCAATTCTGTCCAACTTTTCCCACTTCTCCACCATTTAATCCAAAGGGAGGAACCAGGCGATGTCCAGAGAGAATATTCGCTGTCATCGGTTCTAAAAATCGGATGCGACGAACAACTCCATTACCGCCAGAATATTGACCTTTCCCACCACTATCAACACGAAGACTAAAGCTTTCTAAAAGTACAGGATAACGTGTTTCTAAAACTTCTGGATCGGTTAAACGAGAGTTAGTCATGTGGGAATGAACACCATCAGTTCCATCAAAGTTAATTCCTGCTCCAGAACCGCCGCAAATAGTTTCATAATATTGATATCGTTCATTACCAAAAGTAAAATTATTCATCGTTCCTTGAGATGCAGCCATCACGCCCAAGGCACCATATAAAGCATCCACAATAGTTTGAGAAGTTTCTACATTACCTGCTACCACCGCCGCTGGATAAGTTGGATTCAACATACAGCCCACTGGGATAATAATTTCTAAAGGATTCAGGCACCCGGCATTGAGAGGAATATTATCATCAACCAAAGTCCGAAAGACGTATAAAACTGCGGCTTGAGTTACAGCTTTGGGAGCATTGAAATTACTATTTAATTGCCGAGAAGTTCCAGTAAAATCAATAGTAGCACTGCGATTTTCTGGGTGAATCGTTACTTTGACTTGAATTTGTGCCCCATTGTCCATTTTATAAATAAATGAACCATCCTTGAGAACTGCGATCGCCTTTCTCACCGACTCCTCAGCATTAGCTTGTACGAATTTCATATAAGCTTGAACAGTATCGAGCTTATATTGCGAAACCATTTTCCTGAGTTCTTGAACTCCCCTTTCATTTGCGGCAATTTGAGCTTTGAAATCAGCTAGATTTTGGTCATGGTTCCGAGCAGGATAAGTATGATTTGAAAGGTGATATCTAACTGCGGTTTCTCGAAAATTTCCTTCTTCCACCAACAGAAAATTATCAAAAAGAATTCCTTCTTCTTCAACTGTCGTACTGTGGGGAGGCATGGAACCGGGAGTAATTCCGCCGATATCAGCTTGGTGTCCGCGAGAAGCAACGTAGAAGAGGGGAGTAGGGAATGCGGAGTGGGGAATAGGGAATGGGGAAGGGTGCTGAGAGGAAAAACTCTTCTCTGCTGCTTCCTCATCCCCCTCACTCCCCACTCCCCACTCCCCACTCCCCAAAAAAACAGGGGTAATTGCAGTTACATCAGGGAGATGTGTACCGCCGTTATATGGGTTATTTGATAAATAGACATTTCCTGGTTTTATGGTATCGCCTTTATCATTAATTAAACTGCGGACACTTTCACTCATTGAGCCTAAATGTACAGGAATGTGAGGAGCATTTGCTACTAATAATCCAGAAGAATCAAAGATAGCGCAGGAAAAATCTAGCCTTTCTTTGATATTCACAGATGTTGCCGTATTTTGGAGGACAATTCCCATTTGTTCGGCAATAAATTGGTAGAGATTTTTGAATATTTCTAGGCGAACGGGGTCGGGGTGAGTTGTTGTGTACATTTTTGATTCCTATTTGTTTATCAAAAGACAGAAGAGATTTGATATCTCTTCTCTAGGCTGTAGTTTTGCAACTTTAATATAACCAATATAAATTTAATATTTTAGTTATTTATGTTGCAATTATCTTGATTTATTTACTCTTGTTTATAGCACTCACAACCTGATATCAGCTAAAATATTAAGGCTAAGATGTATATTAATACTGTAATGGTAACTGAGGCAAATAGCTATGAATACTTCGGTACAAGAACTTCTGAGTACTTTTGATAGGCTGAGTGAAAGTGAAAGGCTAGAAATTGTTTTGGAGATTTTAAAAAGGGTTACTCATTTAGAATTTATGCCCTTGTCAGATGAGGATTTAGTTTGGAATGCTGAAGAAATTTTTTTAGAGTTGGATAAGGAAGAATCTGCTTATGAGTAGTCCCGAACGCGGAGAAGTTTGGCTTGTTGATTTGGGCTACGCAGCAAAAGTTAGACCATGCTTGGTTATCAGCATTCCTGCTACTGAAGAAGACCGTGCGTTAGCAACTCTGATTCCTCACACTACTAGTTTACGAGGTTCAAGATTCGAGGTAGAGATCAAAGTAAATTTTCTTCGGACAGGAGCATTTGATGTACAGAACATTATTACAATTCCCCATGCAAAACTGCTACGAAAATTAGGAAACTTGACACACGAACAACTAGGAGATGTAAAGAAAGTATTACTTTTATGGTTGGGATGTGAGGAAGCAAGTTTTGAGGATAAAGAGAATGAGTATTAGAAATGACTTGGTGAGCATTGATGTTGGGCGCTTTGCTGTTAAATTATCTTTTTGGAAATGAACTTCCATTTGGTTTACTTCTCAAATATCTGCTAAAAAGTAAGATACTCGTCCTTCAAATCACTGATAAACATGTGTCCAGGAGAATGAGTAATTGCGAATTCAGGTTTTGCTTGAAAAATTGCAGTTTGAGTGGTGACTCCGCAAGCCCAAAAAACAGGAACCTCACCGTCACGAACTGTAACAGCATCACCATAATCAGGTTTTTGTAAATCTCTAATTCCTATCTCTTCTGGATTTCCAATATGTACAGGAGAACCATGTGCTTTGTAATATCGACTGGTTACTTCTACAGCCCGAACAATGTTATTAGTTGGAAGTGGACGCATGGAAACTACTAAGGGACTGGAAAAGATTCGAGTCGGGATACATTCAATATTTGTCTTGTACATTGGGACATTTTTTTGTTCTTCTACATGCCTTACTGTTAGTCCAGAATTCAGCATGGCATTTTCAAATGAAAAGGAACAACCAATTAAAAAGGCTACCAAATCGCTTCTCCAAAATGATCTGATGTCGGTTGTTTCTTCAATTAATTCACCGTGTCTAAAAATTCTATAGCGGGGTAAGTCTGTTCTAATATCAGCACCAGGAGCGATTATTTTAGGTTCAGGATCTCCAATTTCTGTGACATCAAGTATTGGACAAGATTTGGAATTTCGTTGACAAAACAGTAAAAATTCAAATGCTAAAGAATATGGTAATACAACTAAGTTAGCCTGAACAAATCCTAGTGCAAGTCCAGGGGTAGGTGTATCTAATTTACCATCTCGACAAAGCTGGCGGATTTCTGAAGGAAGAGAAGAAAAATTTAACATTGAATATTTCCTAGTTTGGTTTATAAAATTAAATCAGAGTCTTTATGCAATGCGTTGCAAAATTAAATGATTACGTTCAGTTAATCTTGCTTCCCAGCTAGGTTCAACTACAATTGTGCTAATTTTTTCGACAATAATCGCAGTTCCAATAATCCTATCTTCTGGTTGTAAATCTTCGCGCCGATAAACAGGTGTATCATGCCATTTTTCAGCACTGAACATCCGGACTGTTTCAACTGATTTAGGGGCTTCATCTATGGAACGTGTACGAGTAATTAAGGGTTCTTCAGGTGTATCCATTTTTTGAATTACTTCCACTGAAACAGATTCGACAATTAAGGTTTTTTCTGATTGCATGAAACCATAGCGAGATTTATGCTCAGTTTCAAATTCTTGTCGCATCATTGCCACTTCATCGGCGAAATTTACTGTCAAGATAGAATTAGTGCTTTCATATTTTAAGTTAGCTTTTCGGACTACCTCTACTTGACTATGTACTTCATTTATTTCATTTTTAGCTTGAGTTTCTAAATATTCCATTAAATTGTGTAATTGAGGAATTAAGGCTTGAGTTAAAGGTTGTTCGACTCCTCCTTCTCTAATCGCCCGCACATCAGCTAATCCCATTCCATAAGCAGAGAGAACTCCAGCATAAGGATGTAAAAATATTTTTTTCATCCCCAAAGTATCGGCAATTAAACAAGCAACTTGCCCGCCAGCACCGCCAAAACAACACAATACATATTGAGTGACATCATAACCGCGTTGCAGGCTGATTTTTTTAATTGCATTCGCCATATTTTCAACTGCGATCGCCATAAATCCAGCCGCTACTTGTTCTGGTGTACAATGATTTCCTGTAGCAGTTACAATCTCTTGGGCTAATTGTGTAAATTTATGAATAACAACATCTTTATCTAAAGGTAAATTACCATCAATTCCAAAGACTGAAGGAAAATATTGCGGGTGAATTTTGCCTAACATCACATTGGCATCAGTAACCGCTAATGGGCCGCCACGACGATAACAAGCAGGGCCAGGAATTGAACCAGCAGATTCCGGGCCGACACGATAACTAAAACCATCAAAAAACAAAATCGAACCACCACCAGCCGCAATGGTATTAATTGCTAATACAGGAACTCGCATCCGCGCCCCAGCAATTTGTGATTCTAATTGTCGTTCATATTCTCCTTTAAAATGGGCAACATCTGTACTTGTTCCTCCCATATCAAAGGTAATTACTAACTCAAAACCTGCCCTTTTACTACTTTGAACTGCGCCAACAATGCCCCCAGCCGGGCCACTTAAAATACTATCTTTTCCTTGAAATTGTTCGGCTGCTACTAAACCGCCATCAGATTTCATGAACATTAATTTGATGGGGGAGTGGGGAGTGGGGAGTGGGGAATGGGGAGGTAAGGCAGATGAGGGAGATGAGGAAGATGAGGGAGATGGCGAGATAAGCAATTCCCTATTCTCTATTCCCCATGCCCCATTCCCCATTCTCAATTCACTTGCTATTTGGTTGACGTAACGACGTAATATAGGAGTTAAATAAGCATCAACTACTGTTGTATCTCCTCTGCTGACTAATTTCATTAATGGGCTAACTTGATGAGATACAGATATTTGGGTAAAGCCGATTTCTTGGGCAATTTTTGCTAATTGTTGTTCGTGTTCGGGATAGCGATCGCTATGCATAAAAACAATAGCACAGCTACGGATTCTTGTATGATAAACTGCTTGTAAATCGCGTTTTACTTGTTCGATATTTACTGCAATTAATTCATTTCCTTTAGCATCATACCGTTCATCTACTTCAATGACCTGTTCATAAAGCATGGTTGGTAAAATGATATGACGAGCAAAGATATTAGGACGATTTTGATAACCAATTCGTAGCGCATCTTTAAATCCTTTGGTAATCACAAGCACAACCCTGTCGCCTTTCCTTTCCAACAGTGCGTTTGTTGCTACTGTTGTCCCCATTTTTATCACTTCTATTGCTTCACTAGGAATAGGTTCCTTGCTAGAAAGCCCCATAATATCCCGAATACCTTGAATGGCTGCATCTTGATATTGTTCGGGATTTTCTGAAAGTAATTTGTAAACTATAATCCATTGGCAATTAGGTAGAGTAACAATTAAAAAACGTTCAGGATGTTGTGAGAGTCCGTCTATAATTCCTTGATTATCAGTAACAGCAACAATATCTGTGAATGTACCACCCCTGTCTGCAAAAATTTTTAACATTGCTCTTTTCCCTTAGTAGTCTATAAGTAGATTAACAATAGAATGCGGCGTGTTTCTACTTCAGGTGTAGAAGATTTTTACGACAACTGTCGAAGATTAATTTTAAAAGGAGTTAGCGATTACCAAGAAAGAAATAAATGAATATTACTTGTGGGGTGGGCGTCTCGCCCGCCCTTAGAGGATGTTTGAAAAGTTACGTAGGGGAGCCAGCGCTGTGCGGGGGTTCCAAGAGTTGAGGCGACTGGCGTTGCGTTAGCACAGAGAGTACAGCACCAAAGTCTTAAGAATGGTGCGTTACGGCTTACGCCTAACACACCCTACAAATACTTAGATTTTTCACCAAATCAAATATGATTCCTATAGATGTTTATTGGTTGCTATCTATTGCTATGTTTACCTTCAACAAAAAATATTTTTACCTGACGCTTATACTATTTTCAATAGAGGTATGTATTGCTGTTTTTATAAATGACAGTTTTATCCGTCCTTTTATTGGGGATGTTTTAGTAGTTATACTAATTTATTGTTTTGTCAGAGCTTTTTGGAATATACATTCATCCATTGTTGCTTTATCAGTTTTTGGATTTGCTTGTACTATCGAAATTCTCCAATATTTTAATTTTGTAAATAAGTTGGGATTGCAAAAATATAAAATTTTAGCTGTTGCTTTGGGAAGTACATTTGATTGGAAGGATATAATTGCTTATGCAATAGGTAGCATAGCAATCCTATGGTTTGAGAATAGAAAAAATAGAAAAATAAAAGGCTAAATGTTAGGACTTACGCATTGACAGGAAAGACCAAATATGAATGATTTTAAAAACCACATCTTTCCTAGGGAACATTGCTGTGCCCCTACGATTATCTGTACCTCATTTCAATTGATTGAAATACGTTTTAAATCTTGCAAAACTGCGGTGGCTGATTGATAGCGATCGCTAAAATGATAACAAACCATTTTATCTAAAATCATCGCTAATTCTTCGCTGACTTGTGCTGTTTGTCGCCACATCACATTACCCGTTTCTGGATTTGGATGGAGTTCCTGTGGTGCTATTCCAGTTAGGGCTTGAATACCAATCATTCCTAAAGCGTAAATATCACTGCACAAGCGCGGATGACCGGCAAATTGTTCTGGTGGTGCATAGCCCCGCGTTCCGATCGCCACTGTTGCTAATTCTGTTTGTTCGGTACTCGGTGGTTGCATGAGTTTTACAGCCCCAAAGTCAATCAATACTAATTGATTATCTTCAGCGCGTCTAATAATATTAGTCGGTTTGATATCACGATGAATCACTCGGTGTTGATGAACAAATCCCAGAATTTCTAAAATTTCTTTGAGCATTCCAATTACAAATGATTCGTTTTTTAAGTTCTGTATTGGTGGTAATTCTTCACTTAAAGTATGTCCCTCTATATATTGTTGAATTAAATAAAATTCTTGGTTATCTTCAAAATAAGCAAGTAGTTCTGGTATTTGATGATGTTTACCTAAAGTTTCTAAAATTTCAGCTTCACTGTTAAACAATCGGCGAGCAATTTGTAAAAATCTACTATCTTGGCGGGCTGGCATTAATTTTTTCACGACACAAGTCGGATTACCCGGTCTTTGAGTATCTTGTGCTAAATAAGTGCGACCAAATCCACCAGCACCTAAGACTTTTGAAATTTGGTAGCGTCCACTCAACAGCAAATCACCAGATTTTGTTTCTTGTAAATCCATTGCGGGAGGAAAATCAAGATCCGAATCGGGGATTGCTGTTTTATCTTCTAATAGTAGATTTAATTGGGCGATCGCTTCTTGTTGTTTTTCAACTTGCAGAATAATCACCTGAGTCTGCCGCTGATTTTGGTAATTAGTATAAGCCATAACGCTGATAATACTAATTATTAAAGCCAAGCCTGAGGGAATTAACGGCACCCATCCGGCTTGCAGAAACAAAATCACGCAGATTCCCACCAACACAACTAGGGTTACCCCTCCCATCATTAGCAAAAGCAACGGATTTCGCCACCACCATGCTAAAGTACTACCTAAAACCGCCCAACCCCACACCCAAATTAGTTCTACCCAGTCAGGCCAATACCAAATTAAACTCCGCCCATCTAAGACAGTACCAATTAGTTGGCTTGCTATCTGTGCGTGAATAAATAGAGCTGGCATTCTGGCTGGTTGATCTGGTAAACTGCTGTAAGGTGTATAAAAGCTACCTGGAGCTAAACTAGCTGACGTAGTGCCAATAATTACCAGACGGTCTTTAAATAAACTGGGATTAACGCGATCGCTAAGAACTTCCGTCAGAGTCACCTGATCCGCCAGATAATTGGGGTGACGGTAATTTAATAGTATTTGATAGCCATTTGCATCCAAATGTTGGTAACTACCTGAATTAGCTTTTAAACGCCAGAAGATGGTTTTACCTAATTGGAAATCTCCTTTGTCTGTGAACTTGTATTCAATGCCTTGTTTTTCTAAATAATTAATGGCAATTAACGCCCCAAAGGCAAATGATGTTGTACATTTTTCGTCTGTGGAATGAGCGAATAACAAGCTGCGGCGGAGAATTTGGTCGTTTTCATTATCAGCAACCACATCGCTAAACCCAATATTATCTATGTCAAAATTCGGCGGTGGTGGAATTTCCGATCTACCGATGCTGCTAAACAAGCAAGTACTAATAATATTGTCTTGATTTTGTTTGTTTGCTGCTAAATTTTTATCTTCTGGTCGAAAAAGATATAAACCAACGATACGCGGTTGATAAGATTCGATTTTTTGTAAAAGTTGATTAATTTTAGTATCTGACAGATTCCATTTTTCTCGTCGGAGATCCTCGTCAGTGATTTTTACCAGTAAAATCCGTTTATCCGGTGGTTCTACCGGACGCGATCGCAACATTTGATCGTACACTCTTAATTCCCAAGGCTGTAACCATTTGAGTTCACGAACTCCCCAAATCAAAGCGGTGGCTCCCACACTGGTAACCAAAATAATTTGCAGCCAATTACTGCTGAAGGACGTTTTACGGGAATCCTGATCTTTGACAAACGGGACACGGAGTTTTTCTAAAAGTCCATTAATCACAGCGTTGGGGCGGTAGCCTGAATTGAGTAAATTGCTCTAAATTTAATGTAGCAATTTAGTTGCTGATTCGAGGTGTTGGCTTGGCAGCTTTTTACACAGCCTTTGCAAGTGGCGTTTGATCCTGTTGTTTATCGAATTCGGGGAGTCGTTTCTTGAATTCGGGCAACCACCGATAATGCAACATTTTAGCCTTGTGACGCTACTAGTACAACGCGGCGTAAATAAACCTACCCTAAGCTTCTCCTTGTAAAGGTTACCGTGTACACACAAGTTATGGAATCACTACCAGTCCTTGAATTACCCCACCCTAACCCTCCCCTTGTAAAGGGGAGGGAACCAGATTCTCTTGTTTCCCCCTTGTAAAAGGGAGGGAACCAGATTCTCTTGTTTCCCCCCTTGTAAAAGGGAGGGAACCAGATTCTCTTGTTTCCCCCCTTGTAAAAGGGAGGGAACCAGATTCTCGATACCGTTGGCGAATTCCCCAAACGGCTAAACTGAACCGATTAGTTCAATAATGAAACGATTGAGAGCCTTCTGAGCAGTTTTATACCCAGTAGCTTGCTTACCTAACTTTAGTTGGGACAAAATGCGATCGCGTAAAATTTCAAGTTCCTCTATCGCTAACCCAACAGACTGTTTTGCTGACTTATCAGATGTCCGATGAAACTCCCTCTGCGGTGTAATACTCGGTTGGGGTTCGGTTTCTGGTGGAGTGTCAGCTAAAAATCCTGAGTCTTCCCGTGTAATACTTGGTAGAGTGTTATGCCTAACAATGTGTTCTAAATAATCAGCACGAGTTAAGCCAAAACATTCAGAAGCAATACCAATAGCTTTCCAAGTATCATCTGTTAGTCGCAAAGAGCGTACTTCACGATAGTCATCATTCTTAAGCGCAAACTTTCCTTGAATATCCCGTTTGAACATCAACTTTACCGTGTATTACATCGTAAGTTGAACCGAGAAAGGCGATAATTAACCATGTATTACACGGAGGAAGAGACAATTTTTCTTTCCGCATAATACATGAAAAGGATAAGCCACTTCCCCGTGTATTACGCGGTTAAATCGGCGTTTTTATGTTAAGTAATATTTCGCCAACGGTATCGATTCTCTTGTTTCCCCCCTTGTAAAAGGGAGGAAATCAGATTCTCTTGTTTCCCCCCTTTACAAGGGGGGATTAAGGGGGGTAAAACGTATGTGGGACAAGAGTTTAACCTTAAATTGACACCAATGACTATTGCTGTGCCCTTACGAAAGATGCGGTTTTTAACCTTAATACATATTTGGTATTTATTGTCAATGCGTAAGTTCTATATTAAACAAAAGTTGCTGTCCAATGCCCCATACCCCATGCCCCATGCCCATTATTCATCTATTTTTGCTGGTTGAGCATCTTCAACAGAGCTGGTAATTGCGAAGGAAATAGGCTCAGCGGATGAAGTGGTTGAATCTAACTGCGGGTGTTCGAGAGATGCTTCCATACTGGGATCGGTCAAATAGGAACCAACAATCTTGTCGTAGTTAGAAGCAACGGCTAAAAAAGCCCCACCCAAAATATAAATAGGCAATGGCAAGTTAAATTTTTGCAACCAGTCAAAAAATTGCGACAACGCAAACAGTAGGAAAAAGCAAGCAAGCCAAACTCTCATGTTCTTATCTATTGCATTGAAATAACTCTATTATTAGCCAAAATAGTCTGTACTATGCTGGATGTATTAGACTATAACTGTCCCACCATCTCTACAACCCCAGATAGAGGCAGTCAAAATTATACAGGAATCAAATTTGATTTTGGAAAAAAATAATTTACTTCCCAAACAAGAAGCACTAGATAATTAATACATTTCCCATTCCCCATTCCCTGCCTCTGGTATAAAAATCAAAATATATTTATTGTTATACTTTCACAGGTAAAACTGGCAACGATGCTAGGAGTTTCGTTTCACAGTATAAACCGAAGGAGAGAAACTATGAGGCGCTTTTAGCCAAATACATTCAAAAATGAGGAGCAGAAACTGTGACTGCTGAAATTCAGGAAATTGTCCCACAAAATGTTCAAGAAATCTTAGCTCAGATCGGCGATGCCTTTGTGATATTGGATCGTGAATGGCGCTACACCTATGTCAATGACAAGCTAGCTGAACTAGCTGGAATGAATAAAGAAGATTTCTTGGGCAAGAGTATTTGGGATTTATTTCCTAACACAGTCAATAGCATACTCTACACTGAGATGCATCGTGCTGTTGCCGAAGAAATTACAGTAAATTTTGAGTATTTAGACCCGACGTGGCATCGCTGGTTAGAATACCGCGTCTATCCTGGGGAAAATGGCGTATCAATATTAATTACAGATATTACTGAGCAAAAACGTAATCAACAGCTTTTATCTGCACATTACACAGTTACCCACATTTTGGCTGAGACTACCGTCTTTGCTAATGCTGTTCCTTTGCTTTTGCGATCGCTGTGCGAAACTTTAGGATGGCAACTTGGCATTTTCTGGGGTGTAGACGAAGAAATTAATGCTCTGCATCCCATCGGTAGTTGGCATTCATCCGATTTGAGCATAGAAAATTTCCAAGTATTTAATCAGCCTTCAACTCTTGCTCTTGGGGGAGGAAGCCCTCAACCTGTTTGGATTTGTGAACTTGCTTCAAATGAGAATTTTTTTGCAGCCGCCATCGAATTGCCCATTGTGCTGGGTAATCAAGTTTTAGGTGCGATGAAATTCTTCACCAACCAAATTTTACAGCGTGACTTAGATTTACTCCAGATGATGAGTGCGATCGCCATTCAAATTGGTCAATTCATCCAACAGCAACAAACAGAAGAAAAATATCGCCAAATTTTGGAGAAAGATTTGACTTCTGTAAAAAAAGCTCAAGAGGTGATGGATTTGCAGCAATGTTTGAGCGAACACCAAACCACACTGCGCGAACGTCAGCAAGCCGAAGAAAATCTCCGTCACAGTGAAGCACGCTACCGTTCCCTAGCAGAAGCAAGCGCATCCATCATCTGGAGGGCGGGAATTTGGGGTAATGTTATTGACGAGATTCCTAACTGGCAAACATTTACCGGGCAAAGTCCTGAAGAATACAAAGGCTGGGGTTGGGTGAATGCACTGCACCCAGAAGACCGAACATCTGTAGCTGCAATCTGGAGACAAGCCTTTTATCAGCGCAGGGTTGCAGTTGCAGAATATCGTGTCCAACGCCATGACGGCGAATACCGTCACATGTCTATACGCGGTGTGCCCATACTCAATGAAACAGGGCAAATCATCGAATGGGTGGGGATGTGTGTAGATATTACCGAACACAAGCAAGCAGAAGCAGAACGCGAGCGACTCCTGGCGCTACTAAAAACAGAACAGGCTCGCTTGGTTAAAGCTAACGTGCTGCTTGATACCCTCTTCAATAACGCCCCTATCGGCATTGGCCTATGGGATGAAAAATTGAGATACGTTCGCTTAAATCAAGCGTTAGCTGAAATCAACGGTCTGCCCCAAGAGGTGCATATCGGTAAGACCGTCGCCGAATTGCTACCTGGAGTAAATGTAGAAGTTACGGAAGCTTTCCGTCGTGTGGTGGAGACGGGAGAATTTATTTCTCAAGAAACTACTGGAGAGACACCCGCCGCCCCTGGAAAGCAGCGCTATTGGTCAGTAAATTACTATCCGATTCAACTACCTGATGAAATTACTTGGGTGGGTGCAATTTGCGAAGAAATCACCCAACGCAAGCAAGCAGAAGCAGCACTCACAGAGAGCGAAGCCCGTTTTCGGTTGCTGGCGGAGAATTCCACTGATATTATTTCACGTAGTACAGTAGATGGAATTTTCCTATATCTTTCACCAGCTTGCTACACAGTACTAGGGTATCAACCAGAAGAACTAGTGGGTAGTTTCGGCGGTGAGTTAGTTCACCCAGAGGATTTAGCTGAGATTGTCAAGGATTACCCAATCAATGCTGATTTACCAGATATTTATACCATTACTTATCGCACTCGTCATAAATACGGACATTATATTTGGCTAGAAACAACAGTTAGAGCAATTCGCGATCGCCAAACTCAAGAAATTTTAGAAATGCAAGCTTCTTCGCGGGATATTACTGAGCGCAAGCAAGTGGAAGATAGACAGCGTTTTTTAGCTGAAGCTAGCGGGATTTTAGCTGCATCATTGGATTATGAGACAACCTTAGCAACCTTGGCGCGTTTAGCAGTACCCGAAATAGCTGATTGGTGCCTAGTTGATATGATTTGTGACAATCAATCAGTTCGCCGGGTTGCAGCCGCCCATGCCGATCCAGCAAAACAAGAATTGGTAGAACAGTTACAAAATTATCCCCCCGATTTGGCACAAACACAAGGTGTTGCTGAGGTGATACGTTCAGGCAAATCACAAATTACTCATTTTATTTCCTCAGAACAGATACAAGCAGCAACCGCCAATGCCAGTCATTTGAACATCTTGCAACAGCTAAATCCTCAATCTGGAATGTGCGTGCTGCTCATAGTTCGCGGACGGGTACTAGGAGCTATGAGTTTAGTCTCTTCTACCAATCATCGCTATGATAGTCAGAGTTTAATGTTAGCTGAAGAGTTGGCTCGGCGTGCAGCGATCGCCGTTGATAACGCCCGACTCTACACAGAAACACAGCAATCTCAACAAGCTGCCGAACGAGCCGCATTTCGTACTGCCCGTTTGCAAGCCATTACCGCCGCCCTTTCTGAATCTCTAACTCCTGCACAAGTGGCTGAAGTAATTGTCGAACAAGGTATGGCAGCTTTGGGAGCTAGTTCTGCTTTAGTAGCACTACTGACTAACAACGGCACAGAATTGGAAATTCTCCGTGCAGTTGGTTATCAACAAGAAGCAATAGATTCATGGCGTCGATTCTCAATTAATACAGCCGCACCACTGGCAGAAGCAGTACGAACTAAACAACCTGTTTGGCAAGAGTCAACAACCACAAGGGTGGTTCGTTACTCACATCTAGCTCAAGAGTATGCCCGGTATAATTATGGTGCTTGGATTTCGATTCCATTAATTATTGAGGGACGAGCCATAGGGGGAATGTCCGTAGCTTTTGCCGAGAATCATCAGTTGAACCAAGACGATCGCGCCTTTGTGCTGGCACTAGCACAGCAATGCGCCCAAGCAATGGAACGTGCGCGTTTATACGAAGCAGAACAAACTGCACGAGCAGCAGCAGAAAACGCCAACCGCATTAAAGACGAGTTTTTGGCAGTTCTTTCCCATGAATTGCGATCGCCACTCAACCCCATTCTCGGATGGGCAAAGTTACTCCAAACCAGAAAACTCGATGAAAAGACAATTCCTCACGCTCTTAAAACCATCGAACGCAATGCTCAATTACAAGCTCAATTAATTGAAGACTTGCTGGATATTTCCCGAATTTTACAAGGTAAACTCAGCTTAAATATCTATGCAGTTGATTTGACATCTGTAATTTCCGCAGCGATGGAGACAGTGCGACTGTCAGCAGAAGCCAAATCCATTGAGATGCACATCAGCATGGAACCGAACCTGGGACAAGTTTTAGGTGACTCCAGCCGATTGCAGCAAGTCATTTGGAATCTGCTTTCAAACGCCGTTAAATTTACACCAGAGGGGGGACGAGTTGATATTCGACTCGAAGAGGTAGGGAGTGGGGAATTGGGAGTAGGGGGAGCAGGGGAGGCAGGGGGGGCAGGGGGGGCAGGGGAGGCAGGGGGAGAAAGGATAACCAATGCCCGATGCCCGATGCCCGATGCCCAAATCACCGTCAGCGACACAGGCAAAGGCATCGATCCCAATTTTCTGCCTTATGTGTTTGAATATTTTCGCCAAGAAAACAGCAGCACCACTAGAAAATTTGGGGGATTGGGGTTAGGATTAGCGATCGTTCGTCATTTAGTGGAACTGCATGGTGGCACAGTCCAGGTAGAAAGTCAAGGCGAAAATCGCGGCGCAACTTTTACTGTCAGACTGCCGCTAATTCAACAGCCATCGGAGAGCAGACAAGACACTAGGGACATCGAGTCATCCTCAAATTTAAATGATGTCAAAATTTTAGTAGTAGATGATGATGCCGATACGCGAGAATTCATTGCCTTTTTGCTAGAGCAATATGGGGCAAATGTCACAGCAGTGGCATCAGCAGATGAAGCCCTAGCCGCCTTCAGGCAATCTCTACCAGATGTGCTGTTAAGCGACATTGGAATGCCAGACGTAGATGGATGCATGTTTATGCGACAGTTGAGAACATTACCACCAGAACAGGGAGGACAAATTCCGGCGATCGCACTTACCGCCTATGCTGGAGAAATTAACGCCAAACAAGTACTTGCAGCCGGATTCCATAAGCATATCGCCAAACCAGTAGAGCCAAGCGAATTGATAGAAGCGATCGCTAACTTACTTAAGACGTTGGGGTGTGTGTGATTTTCCTCCTAAGTTTTAAATTGGGCATTGGGCATTGGGCATTGGGCATTGGGCATTAGTTTTTCTCCCCATCTCCCCATCCCCCCATCTCCCCCTACCTCCCCATCTCCCTCATCTCCCTACTTCTCTTCCCGAACCCAATCTTTTAATTGAAAGTCGGACTTTGCTAAACCTTGCGAAACTAAAAATTTCTTAGTCCCTTCTAAAAGTTTCACTCCTTCAGGTGGTAAAGGTTCTTCTGATACTTGTTTAAGTGGGTAAGATATTTTGATGATACCGATGGGATATTTAGTAATTTGAGCGTGGTACTGATAATATTCTTCAGAATTAGCTTTTAAATCCTTGGCTGCTGCTGTGAGAATTTTGTTAAATTTATCTGGAAAATCAGGCTGTTTCGCCAGAAATTTTTCGGTTGCTACAATTAATGAAGTCCCTGATAAACCTTGATGATTTGCTGAAGAATCAATCACTGGAAATCCTTGGGATTTCAGATAAGGTCCCATATCGCTTGAAGTCGCATAAGCCGCTACATCACCACGTTCTAAAGCTGCTTTTGCTTCAGTACTCATCAAGTGAACAACTTTTACATCTTTGGCAATTTTAGTTTCAGCTAACAAACCCAGCAGGTATCGATGCATATAAGAACCTTTTTGGGTAGCTATTTTTTCACCTTTAAGTTCAGCAAGCGATCGCGCTCCATTCTTTTTCGCTACTAGCCAAGCGGTTGTATTAAATTGGCTAATCCGCAGCAGTCGAGTTTTCTCACCCCTAGCTCTCAAAACTATCGCTGGTGTATCCCCTAAAGAACCAACATCTAATTGACCTGCAACAAGTGCTTCATTTAGATCCGGCCCGTTAGGAAATCGCGCAAAAGTAATGTTTTGAAATCCCGATTTTTTGAGTTCGCGCTCTAATATTCCCTTTTTCTTTGCCCAACCAAGTGCCCCTGTCGGTTCTATACTACCTACATAACCTCTACGCAAGGTGGATATATTATTAGATGCAGCAATAGAACTAGTACTATTGGCATTAATAGTCTCAATGGATTGAGCCGATTCACTTTTGCCTTGGCTACATGCTGTAGTTAGCAGCAGTAATACACAAGCGACTGAAGTTGATAATTTCAAACTAAATTTATTTTGACTGATAGAACCTATTGCTAACATGAACGACAGCATGACTATTTTCTCCGCTGTACTATTTCATCTGCTTCAGAATTTGGAATGTTTGATCGTTGTTTGCTGTTGATGTGCGTTTATGTCCCCAACCAAGGTTTTCACGGTAACTACCCAGTAAGCCGACTTCTACCAATTCCGCTTCGTTGACTGAAGTCTGCATGTCGCTTTGGGGTGCTACATAAAGGGCATCAACTGGACAATACAATTCGCACATATAACAGGTTTGGCAGTCACTTTGTCGGGCAATAGTTGGCGGTGCATCAGGTACACGGTCAAACACGTTGGTCGGACAAATGTTCACGCAGATATTACATTGTATTCACCGCGATTCGCTGACCAACTCAATCACACTACGGCTCCTCCTATTTTGGATTTTAGATTTTGGATTTTGGATTGGAGAATTTCTGGTTTTGTTGTATTGTTTAGCGGCTGAGTCTTCACCCAGACTCGATCTAATCCGCCACTAATTAAATAATGTTGCTGGTTAGGATCTTGTTCGGGATAGTCTAAATGTTTGTGCATACCACGAGTTTCTTTACGTTCAATGGCACTGCTATACATCCATCGCGCTGTAGCTACCATCGCCGCACTTTCTCTAGCCCGAATAAGTTCTTGATTTGATGTTACCTGGCTACTGCGAATTTCTTGCCAGAGGTGATTTAGTCTCGCTAAAGACTCAGTTAAGCCTTGTTCTGTACGGAATAAGTTCTTTTCGTAGGGGAATACTTCGGCTTGGACTGCGTGAATCACTTCATCAGTTGCAAATTTATGATGGCGATCGCTCGTACTCTCTAATCCTACCTCCCCAACACCCTGAACCCGTCCTTGAGTTTTCTGTTCTTTCAAACTACGGATATATTCAGCAGCCGATTGACCTGACCAATAGCCAGAAGATATTGCCCAAGCTGCATTGTGACTACCACCGCCAGTGAATCCGCCACAAATCAGTTCTCGTGTAGCTGCGTCTCCAGCAGCGTAAAGTCCCCGCACGGAACTAGCACAGCTATCATCTACAATCCGAATTCCTCCTGTACCGCGTACAGTTCCCTCTAGGCGCAAGGTAACGGGAAAACGTTGGGTAAATGGATCGATACCTGCACGATCGAAGGGTAAAAAGAAGTTAGGTTGCGCCAAACGCATAGATGGGCGCATGGATTCCGTTGCTTTATCCAAAATCGCGTAAACTGGCTGTTGCAGCAATGTCTCGGCTATTACCGAACGTCCTCTTTGAGAACCAGCACCAGGAATCACGGTGCCGTCTTCATAGGTGAATGTTGCCCAATTGTAGAACAGGGTTTTGGTAACTGAAGAAAAAGCCGGGGAGATGCCATAAGCGTTGGAGAACTCCATACCTGACATCTCGGCACCTGCTTCAGCAGCCATTAAATAACCATCCCCTGTCAGGACATTGCATCCCAACGCTTTACTCAGAAACGCACAGCCACCGGTGGCAATAATTGTGGCACGCGATGTCTGACGACAAGCCGCTTCGCGTCTACGCACCATCCATCTTCCACCAGTCTGACGGTTCACACCCGTGGCACCGCCAACAGCACCATCTTCACCTACCAATAGTTCTAAGGCGGGGCTGTGGTCTAAAATCTTGACTCCTGCCCGTTGAATCTGCCGCCGCATCAGCCGCATGTATTCTGGACCTTGGAGCGATCGCCGATAGGGCTTGCCTTCATCGTCGGTGGGAAAGGGATAACCCCACTCTGCTAACTGATTGACGTTCACATAAGTCTGATTCAGCACCCGATCCATCCAATTGCGATCGGATAAAAACCCACCTAATGATTCCCGACTCGCCTTGGCTGTTTCCCGTGCTTCTGGGTCAGGTGGCACATACCACACACCATTACCAGACGCAGCAGCACATCCAGTCGTCCCACAATATCCTTTGTCTACGAGGACGACTCTAGCTCCACTTGATGCAGCACTCCAAGCCGCCCAAGTTCCAGCAGACCCACCCCCAATTACTAGGACATCTGCTTGCAAGTCGAGTTCAAAATCGGTTGTTAACGTCTTCAGCATCTCAAATATTTCCCCCCATCGATCAAGTTTTAAGCATCAAATCTTCACCCCATCGATGCCGCACGCTGTCAGAAATCTATTTTCTACTTGGTTCAGGGTTTCCTACTACCCTCGATTTATGGCTCCTTTATTTAAGGTTGCCAGTAGATTAAATTTAAAACCACTTTATCTTTAGCGATTAACCGTAGTTTATGACATAACAAAGCTTTTCACAATTTCTGATAAAAAGCAAGCATTTTCACAGACAATCTGCGCTCTACCTATAAGTTTGGTTGTAGTCGTAAACTGAGTTGCTTCTAACTTCGCAGTCCGCGCTTCCAAGCTATCTAAGCGTCCCCGAAATTGAGCAAGTTCTACAGAAAATTGTTCTTGTAATTTTGTGATGGTATCCAAGTCTTCCCGTTTGACTAAATCTGTCGTTGAAGTTGCTATTAGTTCATTGAGGCGATCTAAAGCTGCATTTAACCCAGCTGCAAATTCATAGCGCGTTAGGGCACGATTCCCTTTAAATGTGCCATCTGTATATCCAGCAATTACACCATAACGCTCCACCAAAGACTGTAGTGCTTGAAATGCCCAATCTGTCGGCTTCACATCTGATAGTTGCGAGACGGATGTCACTTGTCCCGCAGAATTATTGGTAGGTTTTTTCTGAGTGGGCGGTGCAGTTACCGACAATTCCGACACAGGTGTAACCCGTTCTGAGTTTCTAGTCTTTTTACTAGTTCCCAGTGGAATTGAAGTTTCTACGGTTTGATTAACAACTGCTTCTAGAGGTTTGTTCGCTTCAACTTCAGAAATTGAAGTTTCAACGGTTTGATTAATAACTGCTTCTGGAGGTTTGTTTGCTTCTAGTTCTTTAGGTAGTTCAGCCCGACTTTTGGCGGGATGAAAAACCAGGATAGCTAGAATATCTAGTAATGAAAGCAGGAACAGTATGGATCTATAACTCCAGCGAAAATTGGACATGACTCTTTAACTCCTCAACCTGAAAAACGAATAAACTAGCTCTAAATTGCACAAAAAACCAGCATCATTCCTTGATGCAATGTTTGTGCTAAACCATTAGATAGCGGACTTAGTAAAGGTTTAATTGATCAGAAAATTACAAATCTCGGATATCAAAACCACAACTAAGCAGTTGAATGTACAATCCAAAAGTCGCAGTAAATTATTAATTTTCCCGCTTGAAAGGATAGTAAGATGATGTTTGAAAACTGGTGAATGGTAATCAGCTATATTTTGACCGCATCAATTATTAGCTAAATTCGATAAAGCGATAGAGTTACCGTATTTTGTTTAGAAATATCTTTGCATAGAGCTTGCTACAATGCAAGACCCAGTACTTCGTTGCGATCGGAAAATATTATGAAGAGTGCTGAGTTGGGCATTGGGCATTGGGCATTGGGCATTGGTTATTTCCGCCATCTCCCTCATCTCCCTCATCTCCCTCATCTCCCCCACTCCCTACTCCCCACTCCCGCACTCCCTGTGCTTCTTCACTCTAACTGACTACGGACTAGGAAATTGCCAAAAGTTGGGGGGATGAGTATCACTACTCATCCCCCTCGTTTTTGAATGCTGAATTATTGTTGTGTTCTGCTGCTAGCAATGACTAGAAGTACATAATATCATCTGAAGAGCTTACGCCAATTCACGATCGTAAAAACTAATGTATGACTATACTTACCCGTGCCCTAGTTGTGGCTACAAATGTTATAGCCCATCGCCGTATTGGATCGTAAATGAGAATAACCAAAGGGTGCGTGTTCAGTTGTACCACTGCATTAACTGCGGTTACGAACCAGAAGTTAAACAAGCAGAAAGTATGTTAGAAGACCCAAGCCGAAGAGACAAAAGATTTTCCTGATGCTAAACCTCTGCATTAATGTAGGGGTTTTAAATTCACACAATAGTTAGTTAGAGTGAAAAAAATCCAAGACAGCCCAAAAGTTTTACTGTTGCAGCCGACACCTGTGACCACTGCCATAGTGCCACTGCAACTGCAACAAGAAAAAATCATCAGCGACCAGGAGCGTTTAGTCGCGCAGGTTGAACGCATCAACCGCATGGCAGGGGAGCTAGAAGCAGCGATACTGGAGTTGAAAGCGATCGCCAACACACTCAATAGTCAAAAATGTTACCCACTCATCAAGCCCAAACCATGCATAGCACTTAGTGTCCCTTGGGTAAAACAAAAATCAGACCAGTCTTTTATTTTGACAACGCGAAGAGTTGATTTATTCCGAGCAGAAAGGGAAGCAGCACAGCTAGCACAGCAACTGCGTCAGCAAACCAAAAAAAGATTAGCATCCCAGCGACACCAAAAAAACAAGGATGGGGTTGAAGCTCAAACAAAAGGATTCTTCAAAAAAGCATTAGTCAACAAATCTTAAAGCGATCGCCATTTAAAGGTAACCCACCTCTGAGGTTGTAACAGTTATGCTGATTGAAGTGGTAAAAGGAAGATATTTTCCAAATTGCCAGTTACCACACCGCCACTGCTAATTGTCACCAAGTTTAGTAGTAAAAGGCACATTTGCCCTCAGACTTGCACTTATGTAAAACCAGAGTGCAACATCAGGGACGATCGATCAGCGCTCAAAAGGGGTAAAAAGAAGGTGTTAAAGACACTTTTAGTGATTGCCGTTGGTTTTTTACCGTCCCTGTTTTCCCTGTGGGTGATCCGCAAAACGCGATCGCGATCGCGTTTACGGATGAGACAAGCAGCCATGAATTTTCCACGGATGCGGGAAGGGCGAAACTTCACATCAGCAGAGGGCGATCGCTATTATTTAGAAGGGGTGGGTTACCTGATTGGCGATATCAGCTGCAAGTTTAATGCGCGATCTGGCTATATCCGCTGTGCTGTAAATCCTGACGGACCATGTAACGGTTGTCGTCACTACGAGCCAAAAGAATTAGCTGGTGAAAAAAAGGTGTAGGAATTCAGAACAGACATCTGGTGAAATTAAATATGCGTTGCCCAAAAGCCTTCATAGGGGCGTTTGCAATACGCTTCGGTTAAGGTTTTTTGATGAAAATTCTAGATCCAAAGACGCGATAAATCGCCGTCAAGACGAAAGATTGATCCTTGTCTTGACGGCGATTTATCGCGTCTGGTGCGTTAACCAAACCGTATTGGGGGCGTTTGCTCTTAGCGTTGCCGTTCGCCCCTATCTCATTTTCACCATTAGTACCACATTCCCAAATTGAACCTGGGAATGATAAAATCATTGCCTACTATAATATTTGTATTTACAAACACTTTGAATATTTGTCTTTGTATGGTCAAATAAAAATGATTTAATATACAGCAGATTTCAACTTTGTGAGGTACACAACTTGGTTTAGTAGCTAGACATCAAGCCTGTTTTACTTCTGAATTCTGCTTTAATTCTTGCAAAACAGTAAATTTGCCTCATATTGTTTGCAGATTCTAATCTTTACAATTTTGCAAACTATCTAATAACTACATGATTATTTAACGATGAAAAAAACTTTTTCTGGGATAACAGCACTATTATCAACTTGCACTTTGCTACTGACGGGCTGCGGTGGTGATAGTTCCACTGTGAAAAGTTCTCCAAGTAGTAGTCCACCGACTACTGCAACTGAGGCCGCAGCAACCACGGGTACATTATCGGGTGCCATTCCCATCGGTATTGCCGTTGCCCAAACTAGCAATGTGGCATTATTGGGTCAAGAACAAGTCGCTGGAGTCAAAATTGCTGAGAAGTATTTTAATGCAAAAGGTGGTGTCAACGGTACTCCAATTAAATTGATTTTTCAAGATACTAGCGGTGATGAAGCAGGAGCAATTAACGCTGTTCAAACTTTAATTAATAAAGATAAAGTTATTGGGATTGTTGGTCCTACTTTATCACAGCAAGCCTTTAGTGCTGACCCCGTTGCCGAACGTGCGAAAGTACCAATTATTGGCCCATCAAATACTGCGAAAAATGTTCCGGAAATTGGTGATTATGTTGCTCGTGTTTCCGCACCAGTTTCTGTTGTCGCTCCTAATTCGGTGAAAGCTGCACTCAAGCAAAATCCCCAAATTAAAAAAGTTGCTGTTTTCTATGCTCAAAATGATGCATTTAGCAAATCAGAAACAGAGATTTTCCAGCAAACAGTTAAGGATCAAGGACTAGAATTAGTCACAGTCCAAAAGTTCCAAACCAGCGATACAGATTTTCAAAGCCAAGCTACCAATGCAATTAATCTCAAACCAGATTTGGTGATTATTTCTGGCTTGGCTGCTGATGGTGGTAATTTAGTGCGACAATTGCGGGAACTCGGTTATAAAAGTTTAATTGTTGGTGGTAATGGTCTAAATACATCGAATATATTGCCAGTTTGTAAGGCACTTTGTGATGGTGTATTGATTGCTCAAGCTTATAGTCCAGAACATCCAGGAGAAATTAACGCGGCATTTCGCAAAGCCTATACTCAGGAATATAAGAAAGAACCACCCCAATTTAGTGCCCAAGCTTTTGCAGCAGTGCAAGTTTATGTCGAAGCACTACAAGCTTTAGATAAAAAGAGCAAAGTTAATAAATTACAACTACCAGAATTACGCACGCAATTAAATAAACAAATACTTAGCGGCAAATATAATACACCGCTGGGTGAAATTGGATTTACTCCGGTGGGTGAAGTTGTGCAAAAAGATTTCTATGTAGCCCAAATCAAAATGGAAAAAGATGGAAGTCAAGGTAAATTTACGTTTTTGAAATAGTTGCTACATGAACATCAGTCTATTTTTGCAGCAATTATTAAATGGCTTATCCATTGGCAGTGTCTATGCGATTTTTGCCTTAGGATATACCTTGGTTTATTCAATTTTGGGCATCATTAATTTAGCTCATGGAGCGATTTTCACCTTGGGTGCATATTTTACATATGCACTCATGGGTGGTAGCTTTGGATTTAACGGTTTATTAGCTAATGCAGCCTTGCCGATAAAATTACCATTTGCTATAGCCTTGATTTTAGGAAGTAGCTTGGCGGGATTGGTAGGGGTAGTGATGGAACGAGTTGCTTTTCAACCTCTGCGGCGTCAAGGTTCCGATCCTTTGCTAACTGTTGTTTCCAGCTTGGGGGTAGCAGTGGTAATTGTGAATTTAATTCAGTATTTAGTAGGCGCAGAAAGTTACACTTACCCAGCAAATACTTATGGGAATTTACCAGCTTCTATTAACTTTGGTACTCAAGAACAGGAAATTCCCATTCGCACCGTTCAAATCATAATTTTTGCTGTATCAGTAGCGATCGTGGCAATTCTCAGCTATTTTATCAATCGGACAAAATATGGTAAGGCAATGCAAGCGATCGCGGAAGATCCAACCACTGCGAGTTTATTAGGAATTAATAGCGATCGCTTTATCATTTTAACATTCTTCATCAGCAGTTTTTTAGCAGGATTAGCAGGAACTTTAGTTGCTTCTAGTGTTAGTATTGCCGGCCCATATTTCGGCATTGCCTTTGGTTTGAGAGGTTTAGCGGTAATTGTCTTGGGTGGTTTAGGTAGCATTCCTGGCGCAGTTTTAGGAGGATTACTCATTGGATTAGTTGAAGCTTTTGTGCCGGCGGAATATTCCGGTTACAAAGATGCTGTCGCCTATGGAATATTATTTATTATGTTGTTAGTTAGACCCCAAGGTTTGCTAGGACGGCGGTTTATTCAGAAAGTTTAAAGAGACATAGCGCTATGAAAACATACACCAAACAAAAATTAACTTTCGATGATTTTTTGGAACAGTGTCCAGAGGAGGGTTTATATGAACTTGTGGATGGAGAAATTGTAGAAGTGCGTGCAACTAGAAATCATGATGATGTCGCTGATTTTATATTGTTTGCTTTCAAAGATGATATTAAACGTCTAAATCTGAATTATGTAGTAAAAAACACAGCAGTTTTGAAAACTATAACTGCCAATGGAATAGAACAAGGGCGCAAGCCTGATGTTAGTGTAATAGATAAAGATGTATGGCGATCAAATCGTTCTGCTTATTCTGCACTTGAAGAACCCATTCAGTTAGCTATAGAAGTAACATCAACTAATTGGGAAGATGACTACATTGATAAATTAGATGAATATCAACGTTTAGGTATTACAGAATATTGGATTGTAGATTATTTAGCAATTGGTTCAAGAGAGTATTTGGGAAATCCAAAAGTTCCGACTGTGTTTGTTTTTCTCCTAGATGCTGAGAGGAAATACCAATGTACACACTTTCGAGGTTCCGAACGAATAGTGTCACGAACTTTTCCTGAACTGGCGCTGACAGCAGAGCAAATATTAACAGCTTGAAGAAGAATACAGAATACAGAATACAGAATTCAGAATTCAGAATTAATTAGTCGAGAATTCAGACTCACCAATAATTGTAGACCACAAAATTTAAAATTTGCTGTGAGACTTAAAGCGTTTTACTTCTGACTTCTGACTCCTGAATTCTGACTCCTCAATTCTGACTCCTTAATCAAAATATTTTACAATGGCTGAATTTTTTTCTACTTATGAATCACCAATAGTCTACATGGTATTAGAAGCTTTATTAGGATTATCGCTTTATTTACCACTGATGGCTGGACAATTGTCTTTGGCTAGTCCTGGATTTTATGCTTTAGGCGGATATATTGCAGCAATTTTATCGACAAAAGTTTTCCCATCTAGTAATAATTTATTTCCGATTCCATTACTTTTATTGGAGATGTTGATTGCTGGGTTAATTTCCGGTATATTGGCTGTAATAGTGGGAATTCCGGCATTAAGGTTGCGGGGAATTTATTTAGCGATCGCCACTATTGCTTTTGTAGAAGTATTGCGAGTTGTATCCTTAAATGTAGATATTACAGGCGGTGCTGTAGGGATTTTTGGTATTCCTCAACCATTCCAAAGCCAACTGCAATATTTGTGGATTGCTCTACCATTACTATTAATTAGTATGGTATTATTTTACCGTTTAGAACGCATTCGCACAGGTAGGGCATTCATCGCCATCCGCGAAGATGAATTAGCTGCCAGTGCAATGGGAATTAATCCCACTTACTACAAAGTTTTAGCCTTTACTCTCGGAGCCATCCTTGCTGGGATTGTGGGTGTAATTAGCGCTCATTTTCTCAATACCTGGAATGCTCGCCAAGGTACTTTTGATGCCAGTATTACCTATTTAACGATTGTGTTAATTGGTGGTTCTAGAACTTTTTTAGGTTCGGTGGTAGGTGCGATTGTCCTGAAAGTATTATTAGAAATTATTTTGCGAAGAGTTGCTGATATAGCGGGTTTACCCACTTGGTTAGCCCAATTCTTACGCGATGGTAGATTAATTATTTATGGTTTATTAATAGTCTTAGGAACTATATTTTTTCCCCAAGGATTTGTGACTCCAGATATTTTGAAAAAATCTAAAAGGCTATTGTTCGAGTTAATTTTAAACACATCAAGGCGGACAAATTAATAAACTAATGCACTTGGATTAAGGCTAAAACTCTTCGTAAAAGTCAATTTTTTTTTAACGAACTGTAAAGGACGCAAAGAGAAGAAAGAAATGCTTAACTGAACTGTATTAGACTTCTTGCATAAATCAAAAAAAAGAACCCCACCCCGCCTTTGACTTACGTCAAAGTCTCCCCTCCCCGCGAGCGGGGAGGGGCTGGGGGTGGGGTGTTAGGGGACTTTTGCAAGAGGTCTATTGATTAATAAACAAATGACAAATAACAAATGACAAATAACAAATAACAAATGACAAATGACAAATAACATTATTTTAGAAGCCAAATCACTGACTCGCCGCTTTGGAGGTTTAGTAGCGGTGAATAATGTATCTTTTACAGTCAATCAACATGAGATTTTTGGACTGATTGGCCCTAACGGTGCTGGGAAAACAACACTGTTTAATTTGATTACAGCTTTTATTCCCCTTTCTAGTGGAGAATTACGCTATCAAGGTGGAAATATTTCCCAACTACGCCCGCATCAAATTGCAGGTTTAGGTATCGCTCGAACTTTTCAAAACATTCGCTTATTTGGTGAATTATCAGCGTTAGAAAATGTAATAATTGCCCGACATTTGCATAATAAAAGTAATGTATTAACAGGAGTTCTGGGATTACCACCAGCGCGTGGAGAAGAGAAAAAAAGTAGGCGGAAAGCTTTACAATTATTGGAGATGGTAGGCTTGAGCGATCGCGCTGGTGAAAAAGCTAAAAACTTCGCCTATGGTGACCAACGCCGCCTAGAAATTGCCCGCGCATTAGCTTTGGAACCGCAAATTTTACTTCTCGATGAACCGGCTGCGGGAATGAACCCCAATGAAAAGCAGCAACTGAGTGAATTTATTCGTAGTCTGCGAGAACAGTTGAGTTTAACAATTGTGCTGATTGAACATCATGTACCTTTGGTGATGGGTTTGTGCGATCGCATTGCCGTGTTAGATTTTGGACAGTTGATTGCTTTGGGTGAACCAGATGTAGTTAGAAATGATCCGGCTGTGATTGAAGCTTATTTGGGTAATGAGTAACTGGAAAATTTAAGCAGACAAAGCTGTGATAAATTCTTCTAAAGAACTTACTGCGATCGCACTATCCATTAAACTTTCTAATTTTTCCACACTCTCGCCCTCAAGCCTGACTTCCACCTCACGGGGAATTTCGCCAAAACGTCGTCTTAATACTCGGATTAACTGTCGTAGTACACCCTGCTGAATACCTTGTTGAAGACCTAGCTGAATACCTCTTTGCTCAATTTCTTGATACCAAGGCGATTCTCGTAATACTGCCATATCCCACCTCATGATTTGTTGCACTAAAGGCGTGTCTAACACAAAGCTAGCAAAAAATGCCAGCAATGATTCTAATTGATCTAACTGTGCATCTGCTCGCAATATTTTTAATGCCCGTTGCACTACTGATGCTTCTGCGCCTCCTCGCAGAATGGGCACAAAGGGTAACAACGATGGTAGTGGTTGTCCAAAGACTATTTCTGCGTCCACTTCCCACAAATTAATTACGCGATAATCTTGAATCGCACGTAATCCCAAAAATTCCTGCTCGTAACTACTGACAATAGTTAAGCTGGATGGAGGGGGTAAGATGTTGACGAGTACTGGGTAAATTGGCAGTCGGTAGCGTTCATGTGCCAAGGCAGCATAGGCTCTCATACGTAATGGCATATGTGCTGTATAACGCAACTGTAGTTCATTTAATACCAGAAAATCTCCGTGAGTGGGACTGTATGCTTTCACCAAAACATCTGTTTCGCGGCTAATCCATTGAAACTCCGAACCAAGAATTTCTTTTGCCACGACTTCAGGACACTGTGTCACCCACTGCACCCATGCATCGGGAGCTAAATTAATTAGTCGCTTGCCACCAATATCTGCTGCTTTTGCCACAGGACGCTTGATATCGTTATCAATAATTAATGGTACACCACAAAGATAGCAGTATTTCCGCGTTGATTTTTAGGGTGAAGCAATCCTACTGTTTTAGGAAACGTATTATTGATGTATCTTAGGTGTTGTGCCAACATTAAATATTTCTAGATATTAACTGCCGATGAACGCTGATACTAGACCAAATTATACTATTTTAGAAATTCAAGAACTTGATGTAAATTATGGCGGTATTCAAGCTCTGAAAAAAAATAATTTAATTATTAAAAAAGGCGAGGTAGTTACTTTAATTGGCGCTAATGGTGCTGGAAAAACTACTACACTCCGGGCTATATCTAAAATAGTTAATCCTAAAAGTGGCGCAATTATTTATGATGGACGAAATATTACGCGCCGCCAAGCTCATGAGGTTGTACAACTTGGTATTGCTCATTGTCCAGAAGGGCGAAGAGTATTAGCGCGGCAAACCGTATTGGATAATTTACTTTTGGGTGCTTATATTCGCTCAAACAAAGCAGAAATCAAAGCAGATATTGACCGTCAATTTGAGCTATTTCCACGTTTGTCGCAAAGACGCAATCAACTAGCAGGAACCTTGAGCGGTGGTGAACAACAAATGTTAGCGATCGCTCGTGCTTTAATGAGTAAACCAAAGCTATTACTTTTAGATGAACCCAGCTTAGGTTTAGCACCTGCGATCGTCCGGGAAATTTTCTCGATTATTGAAAATCTGCGGGCTACTGGTGTGACTATTTTGTTAGTTGAACAAAATGCCAATCTTGCTTTACAAATTGCAGATAGGGGTTATGTTCTAGAAGCTGGTTCTATCACTTTAACAGGTGCAGCATCAGAATTGATTAGTGATGAGCGAGTGAAAAAAGCTTATTTAGGATAATTAAATTAAAACTTGGGTATTTGGCTGGCTGAAGTTATAAGCAGTTGTATAAAGCATATCTAGCTTTGGGAATACTAAAAATAGTGATTTACTGAAGTTAGAGCAAGATAATGGATTTTGTTAATTTAAGAAAAACTGGTAATAGTTGGGAATTTGCAACTGAAGCTGATTTAGAAGATTTTGTCTGGGCTAACTTAAAGCAGCTACTAGGATTAACTCCTCTGAAGCGACAGTATTATGTCAATGGTCAATTGAATATGGTAAAGGTAAAAATAAGCTTTGTGCTGAGTTTTATTTTGGCAGTAATTTAACTGGTTATCAAGGAAAACCTCACCTATTTATCAAATTACCTGAGCCAGAGCCATATTATAGACAAAACACTATCAGAATGCATATTTGGACTGATAAAAATTGGACTATTTTTTCTAGCATGGTTACTTATCATAGAGCTTTTATTAGTCATAAAAATAGAGCTAGTAATGTATATCAATATCCATCTTTTATAGAAACAATAAAAAGATGTGCAGAGAGTGAATTAAGAGATGAGCGATCGCTCATCTGCTATCAAAATTACGAAAAACTTATTGTCAGTGGAACCAACTCTCTAGAGCTTTTAGTCGATCTCGCTTTAAAAACCTGGCTAAAAAGGCTTTAAGCAAAGCTACACTGACAGCACCGATAACTTTTCCAAATAGGTAATATTATTACAAATTATTACAACTTTTGTCATATATTAATATTTGCAGCCCTGCTTGCAGATATCTATATTTGTTTAGCGGCGAATTCCATTCGGCAAAATATTTAAACCCATGAGTCAAATAGTTTGGATCGCAAGACACGCCAACCGCCTCGACTTCGTAAACCCTGATTGGTTTCTCACCGCCGAAAGACGCTACGATCCACCTTTGTCTGATGATGGTACGATCCAAGCCCAACAGTTAGCAAAGCGCTTAAAAGGAGAAAAGATTGCCCATATTTTTGCTTCTCCCTTCTTGCGAACCGTACAAACAGCAAATGCAGTTGCAGAAGTTCTCAACTTACCAATCAAACTCGAAACAGGCTTGAGTGAATGGTTAAATCCCGTTTGGATGACAGAAGAACCTGAAAGACTTTCAACTCCAGCTTTAGCGGAATTGTTCCAGAGAATTGACATTGGTTACACTTCGCGCATCGCCGCCAATTATCCTGAAACTCACGAAAAAGTGCGAGAACGTTCCGGACAAACTGCTAGATGTTTAGCCAGTGAATTCTTCCCAGACAATATCCTGCTAGTAGCGCATGGTGCATCTGTATTGGGCGCAGCAATGGGGTTGGTGGGGGAAATTGCCAAAACAGAAGTCAAGGCTTCTTTATGTTCTTTGGTAAAAGTGGTACGTGACGAACCAGAATGGTTATTAGAACTAAAGGGAGATACTTCCCATTTAACTCACATAGAAGAAGTGATTCGATTCGCTTAAATCCTGCATCAGGATTTACGATCGCACCTTTCGCTATGTTGGGTATATCCTCCAAAAAAAAGAATTAATTCCCCAATAAATTCTATGACTTTGTTACTTGCAGGAGATATCGGCGGTACGAAAACTATTCTGCGATTGGTTGAAACATCCGATTCGCAAAGCTTACACACTATTTATCAGGAAAGTTACCACAGTGCAGATTTTCCTGATTTAGTACCCATAGTGCAGCAGTTTTTGGCTAAAGCTAATTCATCACTACCAGAGAAAGCTTGTTTTGCGATCGCCGGCCCCATTGTCAAAAATACTGCTAAGCTGACGAATTTAGTCTGGTTCCTGGATACCGAACGTCTACAACTTGAGTTGGGTATCCCGCAAATTTCTTTGATTAACGACTTCGCCGCCATTGGCTACGGGATTTTTGGTTTACAAAAACAAGACTTGCACACGTTACAAGCTGGCAAATTTCAACCAGAAGCCCCCGTTGCCATTATTGGCGCTGGTACCGGGTTAGGGCAAGGATTTTTAATTAAAACGGGAAATTACTATCAAGTCTTTCCCTCAGAAGGCGGACACGCTGATTTTGCCCCCCGAAACGAAATCGAGTTTCAATTGTTGAAATACCTGCTGGGTAAACATGATATCCAGCGCATTTCTGTGGAACGGGTGGTTTCGGGAATGGGAGTTGTGGCAATTTACCAATTTTTGCGCGATCGCAAATTTGCTGCTGAATCACCAGACATCGCCCAAATCGTCAGAACTTGGGAACAAGAAGCCGGACAAGAAGAGAAAAGCGTCGATCCTGGTGCAGCCATTGGTACAGCCGCACTCCAAAAACGCGATCGCCTCTCGGAACAAACCTTGCAATTATTCATAGACGCTTATGGCGCAGAAGCCGGGAATCTCGCCCTCAAACTTCTACCTTACGGTGGCTTGTACATCGCTGGTGGAATTGCGCCCAAAATCCTGCCATTAATTCAAAACAGTGATTTCTTATTGCATTTCACCCAAAAAGGTAGAATGCGATCGCTCCTCGAAGAAATACCCGTGTATATTATTCTCAACTCCCAAGTCGGGCTAATAGGTGCTGCTTTATGTGCTGCTAGGTTATAACAGCTGGCATCATCAGTGAGATTAGCATCTCAAAAGGCAAAAAATATGACAATTAAAAGTCTGTTGCCATTAATAGCCCTTACTTTTGTCTGTGGTGGATCTGTTTTAGTGGAAGCGCGTCAACCCAAACCTCCGGCGGCTGTTGTCAAACCAACTGTTTCTCAACCTGTGCAACCAAAATGGAAATTATTCACTCCTCCAGATGGGCGCTTTAGTATTTTGATGCCGGGAAGCCCCAACAGACAAACCCAATTCCAAAAAACTTACATGGGGGAAATCAACTTAGAAATCTTTGTCACTCAACCACCAAAACAAGAAGTAGCATATATCGTTACTTACAATGATTTTCCTTACAGCTATGGAGAAATGACAGACCCCCAAGCTGTACTAAATAATGCACGGGATATGGCTCTGAAAACTACGCAAAGTAATTTAATTAGTCAACGAAACATTCGGAGTTCAAATAATCATCCCGGCAAAGAAATTGAGTACATCAATTCTGGAGGAAAAATCACTAAAAGTAGAATGTATGTTGCTCAAGGAAGACTATATCAAGTAATGGCAATAACAACGAAAAAACAGCAAAAGACATTAGCTAAAACTATTACGGGATATTTAAATTCCTTTCAGATAGTTTTGAAAAAGTAAATTAGGGATTGGGTGCCAAATTAAAAAAATTTGGTGGTGGCTTTTATCCACCACCAAATTTTTGAACCCTTTTCCCAAAAGGCAAGAGACGCGATAAATCGCCGACTTTACAAATAATTGATTGTTGGTTGTTGTAGAGACGCGATGAATCGCGTCTTCACCCAAGGATGTGTTGCAATCATTAAACTTGTATGATAGTTGTTAAAGTTCTCCTTTAGCAATATTATGAGCGAATTACAAACCCCACTAGTAACTGATACCTGGATAGCAGTAACTTGGAATGAATATATCCAAATAATTGAAAATCCTGCCTACGAAAAAGCCAAAGGCTACTACCACAATGGATACATGAGGATTGAAATGCCACCACTAGGTCATGACCACGCATGTGATAACACAATTATTGCTTTTGCTGTTAATCTTTTTTGCACAATCAAAGGCATCCTTGCCAAAGGCTTAACTAACTGCACCTACCGAAAAACAGGCTTTAATGAAGCTCAGCCTGATGTGTCTTACTACATTGGCGAGAATGCTGATGTTATTCCCTACGGCACTTCTATTATTAACTTAGATATCTATCCAGCACCAGATTTGGTGATTGAAGTTGCGAATACTTCACTTGCTGACGATCGCGGCGAAAAACGGCTGTTGTACGAAGATTTAGGAGTGAAAGAATACTGGATTTTAGATGTTCAGAATGTGCAAATTATGGCTTTTGTGATTGAAAACCAAGGTAGTCGGCGAATTACTGAATCTCAGGTATTACCAGGATTAGCAATTTCTCTATTAAACGAAGCATTACGGCGAACTCGTCAAATGAATCAAAGTCAAGTCGGTGCTTGGTTATTAACTGAGTTTCAAAAATAATCCTCTGGAAAATCAAATGTGTATCAAATAGCGAAATAATATCTGCCAACGTGGCTAAAGTCACCCATTCAGGTGAAGGCATACAAGTATACTAATGCCTAGTATGAAGTAAGATTAAGCAACTATGAAGCTAATCATGCGTCTGGTTGTTAGCTGGGTTACAAAAATTTAATCCCAAAACTTTAAAAACTCCGTATTCTGCACTTGTCCTCTAACTAAAGGCTACTCCCATACAGCAATAATTTACAGGTTTCTATAATATGGTTACGCACATAGAAATTCCAGTTATCGGCAAAATTAAGTATCCATTACGCTGGCTGATTGGGCTGATGGCAGGGGGTGCCTTGGTTGTTGGTACAGTCGTAAATTATACTTTGATAACTCAAGGGACAAACGAACAAGACATCGATCGCCTAACTGTCCCAGTTGCAGCCCAAAACGTCACGTTGCGGATAACGGCTAGTGGTAAAGTCGTACCAGTCCAGAGTGTGAATATTAGTCCCAAGAATCCTGGTGTGCTGTCGCAATTGTACGTTGAACAAGGCGATCGCATTCAAAAAGGGCAAATACTCGCCCGCATGGATAGCGCCAGCATTGATGCCCAAAAAAGCCAGTATCTTGCCAACTTAGCCCAAAGTCAGGCACAGTTAGCCGAAGCCCTTGCTGGTAGTCGTCCTCAAGAAATTGCTCAAGCTAGGGCGCGATTAGCCCAAGCCCAAGCCCAGTTAGCCCAAGCCCGTGCGGGTAATCGTCCCCAAGAAATTGCCCAATCTCAATCCCAAGTGGATGCAGCTCAGGCAAAGGTGAATTACACTGCCGAGCAAGTCAAGCGTTATCAATATCTATATAAAGAAGGCGCAGAGAATAAACAACTACTCGATCAAGCCATCAGCGAAGACAAAAGCGCCAGAGCCAATTTAGAAGAAGCGAAAAAACGATTGTCGTTAGTCAAAAGTGGGACTCGCAGTGAAGAAATCGCCCAACGTCAAGCAGCTGTGAATGAAGCACGCGCAGCATTAGTACTGTTGGAAGATGGCACCCGTTCCGAGGAAATTGCTGCACGTCAAGCAGCTGTCGCATCCGCTGAAGCTCAGTTGAAAGGTGTGCAAGTGCAGTTAGAAGATACAATTATTCGCGCTCCCCTTTCCGGAATTGTCACCCAAAAATATGCCGATCCTGGTGCGTTTGTCACGCCCACAACTTCTGCTTCTACCAGTGCGTCAGCAACTTCCAGTTCAATTGTCGCCGTAGCACGGGGTTTAGAAATATTAGCTCAAGTTCCCGAAGCTGATATTGGCAGAATCAAACCGGGACAACAAGTAGAAATTGTCGCCGATGCTTATCCCGATCGAGTTTTTAAAGGACGCGTGCGGTTGATTGCTCCGGAAGCAGTAGTAGAACAAGGTGTAACATCCTTCCAGGTGCGAGTTGCTCTGGATACTGGCATAGATAAACTGCGTTCTGGCTTAAATGTGGATCTGACTTTTTTAGGCGATCGCGTTAATAATGCCTTAGTATTACCAACAGTCTCCATCGTCACCGAAAAAGGTAGAACTGGCGTACTCGTACCAGATGCAGACAATAAACCCCAATTCCGCGAAGTCACAGTGGGGGCACAAATCAAAGATCAAACGCAGATTTTAGAAGGAGTTAAAGAAGGCGATCGCATTTTTGTTAACCCACCCAAAGACTACAAAATCGAAAAGGCTAAAGAACAGGAAAATAAATAATCTCAA
Organism: Desmonostoc geniculatum HA4340-LM1; assembly: GCA_019359545.1. GTDB lineage: Bacteria > Cyanobacteriota > Cyanobacteriia > Cyanobacteriales > Nostocaceae > Nostoc > Nostoc geniculatum. Next base: position 41,395 of record JAHHHB010000040.1, read on the forward strand.
ATTGGCATAAGTCGTATTGTTTAAAATTCCATCCAAAATCTAAAATCCAAAATCTAAAATCCAAAATCTAAACTTGGCATGAATTTTTTAGAAAGTGTCCAAATGGCGGGGAAAACCCTGTTATCAAATAAGTTGCGTAGTGCCCTGACGATGTTGGGTATCGTTATTGGTAATGCCTCAGTGATTGCCATGATTGGTATTGGTGAAGGTGGGCAAAAGTTTGTTAATAAACAACTGGAATCACTAGGGCCAAATGTGTTGTTTGTAATTCCAGGAAATCAAGAAACTCAACGCATTTCCTTTGAAGTGCCAAAAACTCTGGTATTGCAAGATGCCGATGCCATCGCCTCTCAGGTGCCAACAGTCATCGGAGTTGCACCAGAGTTAAATAGAAGACAAGTAGTGACTTATCGTAACAGAAATACTGATGTTAATATCATTGGCACAACTCCCAGCTTTTTATCGGTGCGGGATTTTGAAACTGAGAAAGGCAGGTTTTTCAGCGAAGTAGACATCAAGCGCAGCAACCAAGTTGTTGTATTAGGTGCAGACTTAGCAGAAAAACTATTTGGTAATAATAACGCCATCGGTCAGCAATTGCGAATTGGCAATACCAGCTTTCAAGTCATTGGGACATTAACAGCCAAAGGTTCCAGCGTGGGAGCAGATTATGATGAAGCTGCTTTAATACCGATTACAACCTCTGCAAACCGCCTTGTGGGAAAGAATTCTCCCTATGGTATCGCCTTAGATTACCTCGTCGCCGCTGCTCGTGATAGTGATAGCGTCGATGCAGCAGAATTTCAAATTACGAATTTGCTGCGTCTACGACACAAAATTAATGGTGAAGATGACTTTACGATTCGCACCCAGAAAGATGCTTTGCAAACTGTTGGTCAAATTACAAGTGCATTGACAATTATGCTAGCAGCGATCGCCGGCATATCGTTATTTGTCGGCGGCATTGGCATTATGAATATTATGTTAGTCTCCGTCACCGAACGCACCCAAGAAATTGGATTGCGAAAAGCGATCGGTGCAACAGAGCAAGATATTTTGCTACAGTTCATCATTGAAGCAGTGATAGTTTCGGCAACTGGCGGTTTAGTTGGGACTGCCGTTGGCGTCAGTGGTATTCTGTTAGTGGGAGCTTTAACACCCTTAGACGCAGGAATTTCTACGATGGCGATCGCTATGGCTGTGGGTGTTTCTGGCGGTATTGGTTTATTCTTTGGCGTCGTTCCCGCACGCCGCGCTGCTAAACTCGACCCAATCGTTGCATTAAGAAGCGCTTAGAGGATGTTTGGAAAGTAAATCTGAAGTAGGGTGCGTTATGGCTTTAGCCTAACGCACCGCCATACGTAGCAGAATTCAAAATTAAAGTCATCAGGATGGCGAAACTTAATCTTCCTGATTACAATTTTCAGGTAATTATATCGGGTTCGCCTAAATACTTACGATAAGAATGACGCAAAGAGGGGGAGACGCTCTGACGCGGAGAATTTTTAATCGTAAGTGATTATCCGAACTTAATATTAAACCGTAGCGTAGGGGCGCACAGCTGTGCATAGGTGTCAACTTAACGTGAAACCTTTGTCAAGACTTGATATTGAGTTCATTCACTTACCGTTACTCACCGCGTTACCCCACCCTAACCCTCCCCTTATAAAGGGGAGGGAACTGCATTTCTTTTTCCCCCCTTTATAAGGGGGGATTAAGGGGGGTAAAACGCCTGTGATATACGCATTTCTAGCTTAAGTTGACACCAATGACAGCTGTGCGCCCCTACAAAGGATTGTGCTTCAAATAGATGAAAACTGCTGTAAGTTGAGGTCAAGAGATATTTGTGAGATAATTCACTAAATCATTTTGACTATTAAAATCCAACAGCGCCTCAGCTAAGTCTTCTAGTTGAGCGATTGATAATGTGCGAATCTGCTGTTCTATCTGCGGTTGAATTGCACCAAACCGACGTGTCAACTGACGCAAAATGAGTTGTAACGCCTCCTGTTTCTTTCCTCGTTCTTCTCCTTGTTGTAATCCCTTTTGTAGAATGTCTTGGTAAATCACAGATTCTTGCATAATTTCCTCTCTAAAAAGCTGGGTAATCAAACTTTTATCAAACCGCAAACCAGCCAAAACCTGTACACAAGCTGATATATTCTGTCGTTCGTCTGTTTCTTCAATCATATCGACAGCAGCAGCGACTTGAGTTAACAAGTCTCTTGGTGAGTCGCTTCTGGCTAATGTCGCCAGTGGTAAAAGTGCGGGGTTAGCTAGCAGTGGTGCAGGATCTTCTTCCCATAAACGAATGACTCGATATCTGTGGGTGGTGTTCGTGTCTAGATACTGAGTTTGAAAAGCGATTTCGGCAGATGTAGGTTGTAGGAAAATCAACACCTGCTGAATTTCACACCAGTATTCTCGCTTTAATCTGGTGTAGTAATCTAGCATCCGAAAGTCAAGGGGAGTTTTGGATTTGGGTGTTGTTTGAAACTCTAAATGTAAGATTTGGTTAGGGATTTGCAGGAACGTCACCGAGTCAGCACGAATGGGTTCGAGGTTGAGTTCGGTTTTGAGTACTTGGATATCTGAGGTGTCACATCCAAGTAACCATCTGGCAAAGTCGCCAGGATAGTTTTCGGCAAGGTATTTGCAGGTGTTATCGTAGGCCAAGGCGATCGCTGATTAACTAACTGTATTTATGAATTTCACGAAATTAAGTTACAGTTTCAAACCCCGACTTTTTAGCAAAGTCGAGGTTCTTGTTTCAAGTTATGAAGCTAAAATCTGACGGATTAAAATACTCATCACTTCATCAGGGTTAGCTGTTGGTAGTAGTTGACTCCAATCTCCGACATTTGCATAGCCAATTACGTGCAAACGGTTAATTGTATTGGTGACGGCATTCGGAGAACCAATCAACAAATGTTTAACTGGTTCTCTCTTTGGTAATGGCTTTTGAGCAGATTGCTTGAGGGTGGGTGCATCAAAGTCTTCACTAGCCAAATACTGTTCTAACCGTGCTTGAGCGAACTTTTGATTTTTTACGAACTTTTGTACTTGTGTCATGATAATAGTTGACTCCTGAGTAGGGGTTAAAGAAAGGCGATCGCAGACTCTTCCACAAGGGCGATCGCCTTTCTCATGCTTCAATTTTAAAGTATAATTTTATACTTGTCAACTACTAATGCAAAAAATGTTTGCAACAAATCAACCAGTCCAAATTGTATTGTTGGAAGGTTTAAAACTAATATATGAACCAATATGAATTTAGGCGTAGGTTGGGTTGAGGCTTTGCAAAACCCAACATAGATCTAATGCACAAATTTAGGCTTGACACGGCACTAGATTTATGCAGAAAGTGGATTATTTCAACAAAGGACTTGTGCCATTACCGTTAGTTGAAGCATTCGCAATTGCAGCTTGAGCAGGTTGAGTGGGAAGAACTGGTACAACTGGAGCAACTTTTGAACTAGATTGTTTATTTCTTTTTCCATTAGAGCCGCCAGCTTTGGAATACTGTATACTGTTTCTGCCGTAGACAGTTGCAACTCCACTTAGCATTCGTTCAGACATTTCGGAGAGGGCTTTATCCATCTGGGTTATTGTTTTACGCGATTCTTCAAGATTGGACACAAGCGTGTTATGAGCTTCTAACGTCGCACGGGTAGTTGGGTAGTTTTGTGGATTTATTTTATTAAAACTTCAACGAAATAATTACGAGTTTATCTGTGTTTTTACTCATTTTTATATCGATTTGTTGTTTGAGAATGAGTGCAATCAACAAATGCGAACGCCAAATCAACAAATGCGAACGCCAAATCAACAAATGCGAACGCCAAATCAACAAATGCGAACGCCGAATCAACAAATGCGAACTCCAAATCAACAAATGCGAACTCCAAATCAACAAATGCGATCGCTAAATCAACAAATGCGATCGCCAAATCAACAAATGCGAACTCCAAATCAACAAATGCAAACGCCAAATCAACAAATGCGAACTCCAAAATAACATTAGCAAGGGGAAACTAGAACATCTAATTCCCTCCTCTTATAAAGGCTACGGTGTATACACAAGTCGAATTACCCCCCTTAATCCCCCCGATGTATTGGGGGGAAACAAGAGAATCTTGTTCCCTCCCCCTTTATAAGCGGTGTATACACAAGTTGAATTACCCCCCTTAATCCCCCCTTAGAAAGGGGGGAAACAAGAGAATCTAGTTCCCTCCCCTTTATAAGGGGAGGGTTAGGGTGGGGTAACTTCCCTCAAGCGACAAATAACTTCCCTAATCTTCTCCACCACACCATCAATATCTTGATAAACTTCTTGATTCGTAAATCTCAAAAACCTCGTACCTTTTGATTCCAAAAAAGCTTGGCGATCGCGGTCATATTCTGGAACTCCATCTTGATAGTGACTATCACCATCAATTTCTATGGCAAGTCTCAATTCCGAAGAATAAAAATCCACTACAAATCTGTCAATACTGTATTGTCTGCGAAATTTACAGCTTTCAATTTGTTGATTTCTAAGTTTTGCCCAAACTATTTTTTCACATGGGGGCATATTGTTTCTGAGAGTTTGCCGTTTTTGCTTTTCTGAGGTTTGGTTATACAGCTTTGTCATCAGCGTTTTCATATTCCTGGACTGTGCTTATTATTCCCAGGATTACCCCCCTTAATCCCCCCTTATAAAGAGGGGAAACAAGAGATTCTTGTCCCCTCCCCTTTATAAGGGGAGGGTTAGGGAGGGGTAATTCAATAACTTGCAGACTGTGCCTCACTATTCCCAGGATTACCCCCCTTAATCCCCCCTTATAAAGAGGGGAAACAAGAGATTCTTGTCCCCTCCCCTTGTAAAGGGGAGGGTTAGGGAGGGGTAATTCAATAACTTGCGGACTGTGCCTCACTATTCCCAGGATTACCCCCCTTAATCCCCCCTTATAAAGAGGGGAAACAAGAGATTCTTGTCCCCTCCCCTTTACAAGGGGAGGGTTAGGGAGGGGTAATAACTTACGCGTACACCGCAGCCTTTTTAAGCAGAATCTAAAACTTTTTACCCCTTATTTTTCCGAAATTGAGGATAATACTCTTGAAGCTTCATCAAGATGCGTCTACCTCACACCTGCTCATGAACGAACAGCGTCAACAAGCTTATGATCAGCTAATTCAAACCCTGCTAGAGTGCCCTAGCGGGGAAAAACCAGAGATATTAGCAGCAAATACAGAATTGCTAGATGCTGACTTTGTGCAGGTTGTTGTAGCAGCAGCAGAGTATTTTGCCCAGCAGGGAGAGGAAAATACTGCCGAGTGGTTGAGAAACTTAGCAACACAACTCACCCCAAAAACTACCCCCATCACTCAAGAAGATATAGACACTTACTGGCAATTTTTAATAGAAATACTGCAAACAACAGCACAAAGCAACGGCGATGCTCAAGTAATTTACCCATTGCTGGCAGCAAATACCGATAAACTCAATAATATTTTTACTGAATTATTGCGTCGTTGGGCAACAAATACCCTAGCAGAAGCGGAAACAGATACAGCAACATCCATCGCCGCAGTGATTGGTAATTTTAGTAATCTGATTCAGCAGTTCCCTTTGGGTAGCAAAGCCAGCAACATGGAAATTGCTATTACAGGCTATGAAATCGTCCTAACTGTTTATACCCGCAGCGCCTTTCCTGTTGATTGGGCAATGACGCAAAATAATCTGGGGATTGCTTACGGTGACAGAATATTAGGAGAACGAGCCGAGAATATTGAAAGTGCGATCGCTGCTTATTCTGCTGCACTGGAAGTTTATACCCGCAGCGCCTTTCCTGTTGATTGGGCAATGACGCAAAATAATCTGGGGAATGCTTACGGTGACAGAATATTAGGAGAACGAGCCGAGAATATTGAAAGTGCGATCGCTGCTTATTCTGCTGCACTGGAAGTAAGAACCCGCAGTGCGTTTCCTCAAAATCATGCAGAAACTTTATTCAATCTCGGCATTCTCTACCAAGACACAGAACAATTTGACTTAGCTTACACTACCTTTGCCTCTGCCATTGCCACAGTCAAATCATTGTGGGGTGAAATTGTTTCTGGCGATGAAGCAAAGCATAAACAAGCAGAAGAATGGAATCAGCTTTATAGATGCATGGTGCAAGTTTGCCTGGAATTAGAAAGGGATACGGAAGCAATAGAATATATCGAGCAGAGCAAAACCCGCAACTTAGTGGAACTGCTAGCCAAAAATCAACAACTTGCCCAAATAGCCAAAGCACCAGTAGGCGGTGAAGCAAATCTCCCTTCAATTGATAGCAGCATCCGCTTTGCAGAAATTCAACACCTTCTAGACAACAACACTGCAATTATCCAGTGGTACATATTTAATGATTGTTTTCGCGCCTTCATCATCACCCGCCACAACGATCAACCAGCAATTTGGCATTCCAATCAACAAGACTTAAAAAACTTGAGAAATTGGACTGGTGAATATCTCAAGCTTTACGGCACAGATAAAAAACAATGGCGATATGAGCTTAGTAATCAACTTACTCAACTGGCGCAAAAACTCCACCTCAATCAAATAGTTTCCCTAGTGCCATCTCATTGCCAAAAACTGATTTTAATTCCCCATCTTTACTTACACTTATTACCTCTCCATGCCTTACCCCTATCTCCTAGCGACTCCCCAACACCAGAGTATCTCATTGATAGATTTCCAGAAGGTGTAAGTTATGCACCTAGTTGTCAACTTTTGCGTTTCGCTCAACTCAAAACGCAACAATTAGACTCATCGTCTAAAACACCTGTAAATCCTTCTCCCTCCTCGCTTGCGGGGAGGGTTGGGGTGGGGTTAAATTTACAACTGGGCCACCTATTTGCTATTCAAAACCCCACAAACAACTTAGAATTTACAGATATCGAAGTCGAAACAATAGCAGCAGACTTTCAACCTCACCAAGTCCTCAGACATAGCCAAGCCACCAAAGCCGCCTTAGCAGAATCATCAACCAATGATAATTTCCAAAATGCCCAATGGCTGCATTTTTCTTGTCATGGATATTTCAATTTCAACTCACCGCTGAAATCTGGGTTACAGTTAGCAGACGCTAAAATTACCGCTAATAGTGCATCATCGCGCTATGTGCGAGTTGATAACGAAACATCCATTGATTTAAATAAATGCCTCACCCTAGAAGATATCTTTTTATTAAACTTACACAACTGTCGTCTAGTCTGTCTTTCAGCTTGCGAAACAGGCTTAGTGAGCATTAGCAACAATAGCGATGAATATATTGGTTTAGCCAGTGGATTTATCCGTGCAGGTGCAGCCAATATTATTAGTAGTTTATGGGCAGTGAGCGACTTTCATACATGTTTATTAATGATTAAATTTTATGAGATACTAAAAACTAATCCATATAATGTAGCTATAGCTCTCAACACAGCCCAGCAATGGTTACGCCAAGCAACGCAAACACAAATAAGTGAATGGATTCAAAATAAAACTGAGATAGAAACAGAACAGAACCAGAAAATTATAAATTATTTATCAAACTATAACCCAGAGCAACAACCATTTAAAAGACCAGAATTCTGGGCAGGTTTTTGCGCCATATCACCCGTTTATAGCGTTTCCTAATCATACAAGTTACATCAGAGCAAGCTCCTTGGTTGCGGGCTACCCCGTGTATACACAAGATCCAAAGACGCGATAAATCGCGTCTGGTGCCTTAACCGAACCGTATTGCTCCCTCCCCTTTCCAAGGCTACGGTGTATACACAACTTGAATTACCCCCCTTAATCCCCCCTTAGAAAGGGGGGAAACAAGAAAAATCCGGTTCCCTCCCCTTTACAAGGGGAGGGTTAGGGTGGGGTAAAATAATATTCAACCAACACAAAAATAAACCTATGGAAGCCGATAAACTCATCCAAGCATTTACCGAAGTTGTAAGAAATCAAGATTATGTGTTTTCACCTCAAGCCATAGCAACTATACCTGCACTGCGAGAAATTATTGCCGAATTTGAAACCCAACCACCCCAGGAACTAGCAGAAGCAATTCGCAACTGGTACATCAATCACGAAGATGTGAGAGATGCTGTATTACTTGAAGAAAGAGAAATTGAGAAAGTCAGTAAAACTCAGCCAGAATCTCAAGAAAATACCCCACAAAATCGCTACCGAGTTTTGCAAGATGAACTGCAAAAGTTGCAAGATAGAAAGACAGTTGCACCTAGTCCAAACCAACCATGAAAATATATGCACCTAACGTTCATCTGTTTGCTTTTCAACTTGACAAAAACTCAAACGATCCATCGGTTAATAAAAACTTTATCTGGAAAACTGGTGATGCAATAGTTGACACAACCTTACATCAAAACTTGGATCTGAGCCAGCATATAGACGAAAACAAAGAACCTAATAGCCCTCGTGTAGATTTGCTCAAAGATGCAGAAGTTATTGATGATAATTATGCAATATCATTTACGGGTAAAGTTCCCCTAGACCAAACTCAAGATGTACTAATTAAAGGCTTTGCTCATCCATTGCGGATTTATGACAGCTACAGTTTGTGGCTAAATTTGCGTCGTCCTGAAAAAGAAAATAATATTCCAACACCAGATGTAGATATTACTTTTTTAAGTCAGTTCAATCAAAATAACTGTCTGACTTTCAAAGAACATCCGCTTTTTCTTGGACAAACTCTGTTGATTACTGGTTGGTTAACAGGCGCAAAAGATAAACAAAATGCTAAAGAAATAGCCAAAGAATGTTTAACAGTAGTTTTCCCAGATAGCCAAAAACAACCGCCATTCAATCGCCAAGGTGAATTATTTGGGAGTCCGATTTTTGAATATGGTTTATTTAGCCAAATATCTAACTATCAGCATGTGCTGATTTGGTTATTTGCCGATGAACAAGCTGATATTAAATTTAACCAATGCTATCAAGAGTTATTAGATTTATTTTTCTTCCGCACCAAAGTTGTCAAAGCTTATAAAGATAGCCGAGAAATTTATAAGCAACTAGATGCAGCTTGTCTGCAAATAGAAGCAGAGATTGATAAAGTTCCTAAAGTCGGCGAACAAAAATCTATTGGTGCAGCTAATTTAACTGACTTAAAAAACCAATTAAAAACTTTACCCCAGCTAGCACTAACATATACCCGCCTGTTGCGAAATTTAGAAGAATACCAAAATACCATCGCCATTAATGCTTATAATTACCAGGAGAGGTCACAGAAGATTCATGCTATAGTAGGTGAAGATATCAGTTTTTTAGAAAACTTCAATCAAAAAAATAGCCCTTTCTTCCAACAACAAATCAACGCCGACTTAGGTTATTTTCGTCACGGTTCCGAGTTGCTGGGTAGAGCAATAGACTCAATTCGCGGCATAGTAGAAATAGAACAAGCAGAAAGCGATATAAAACAAGCAGAACGCGATCGCACTTTAAACAACACCATCCAAGTACTAGGCATCGGCTTTGGCGGCGGTGCGATTATCTCCGGCGTCATCGTCCAACACATTGACAAAATCAACCAACCCCTAACCGCGATATCTCCCAACAATCCACCCCATCCCTTTTACGCATCTTTATTGTTGAGTGTTTTAGCTACATGCTTTTTTATTGGCATAGGTTTGCTGATAACTAAGCGCCAATATTATCCTAGAGATAAGAAGTAAATACACAAATGATACAACTCTTGTAGAGACGCGATGAATCGCGTCTTTGACTGGGTAAACACAAAGACGCGATTCATCGCGTCTCTACAATTGATAACAAAAATTCTTTTATGGCAAACACTATTTCAATTACGGATTCTCTAGTTCCTAATCCCGTACCGCAATCAACAATCATTCGCCTAGAAAATATATATAAAATCTACGGCAGTTGCGAAACCGAAGTCAAAGCCCTCAACGATGTGAATTTGACTATCCACGAAGGCGAATATTGTTCAATTATGGGGCCTTCTGGTTCAGGTAAATCTACAGCCATGAATATTATCGGCTGTCTAGACCGACCTACAGGCGGACATTATTACTTAGATAATATTGATGTGGCGCAAATGGACGATCGCTCCTTAGCACACATTCGTAACAAAAAGCTGGGGTTTGTGTTCCAACAATTCCACTTATTACCCCAACTCACAGCATTAGAAAACGTGATGCTGCCAATGGTGTACGCTAGTGTAGATCCCAAAGAAAGAAGCGATCGCGCCATCGAAGCACTGACACGAGTTGGTTTAGCAAATCGCCTCAACAACAAACCAACTCAGCTATCTGGGGGACAACAACAAAGAGTAGCGATCGCCCGCGCCATTGTCAATCGTCCCGTGGTACTCCTAGCCGATGAACCCACCGGCGCACTTGATTCGCGCACAACCCAAGAAGTCTTAGACATCTTTGGCGAACTCAACGCCAGTGGAATCACCGTCGTCATGGTAACCCATGAACTAGAAGTAGCCCGTCAAACCCAGCGCATCGTTTGGTTTCGTGATGGTCAAGTAGTACACTCCAACCTCACACCATCTGACTTGACCCAGTTAGCTGTCTCATAAGGAACTTCCAAAAAATAAATTATCCCAAATTATTTGTACATTTGTAGGGGCGCACAGCTGTGCGCCCCTACAATGGGATATGAACCGCGACTTCTAGTCGCCACAGCTAATTACAAACTCGGTGTTTTACCAGTTTGTGCTTGTGTCTCAATTGGCTTCACATCGGTGTAACCCATTTCACCAGCTATTGTCCGGAACACCGAAATCTGCTCATCAAAATCCAGTCCTTCAATTTCAGAAAGCAAATCATTAATTGCCTTACTTGGCTTGTAGCTACCTGGTAACCCAACCACTTGATCTCCCATAGCTACTGCCCAAGCATACCAAACTAACAGCTGATTGTTTTCTTTAATCGCCCCATAAGCGCGGGAATATTCTGTATCTTTGCGGTTAACTATATCCCGCATGATTGCCAATTGCTCATCATCTGATAAATCAAAATAATCTCCTAGCAAAAGTGGTGCTAATTCTGGATCGGTCGCAGCGGGAGCAGCTGGAGTAATGGAATCACCCATTTTTTTATAAACAAAATAGAACCAAGCTAACTTGGCATCAGTATCTAATTTGTTAAATGCATCTACCACTTTTTGAGTTTCATTGCTTTGAGCTTGAGAAATAGTTTTATCGTAACTAGCAGTCATAATTTGTCTCCAAGGTAATTTAACAGGCCAAACTAAGAGTTACCAGAGTTGGACAATCAGATTCTACTATCAAGAGAAAGAGTTAAATTAATTGGCAAATGCAGCATTAATCTACCTTTTAATAGAGGTAAAAATCTCTCGCAAGGAAGCAAGAAAATAGCGAATTGCTTTGCTATGATTGCTCCAGCAATAAAAATTTACCTAAGGTTTTAATTATGCCAGATGAAGTAAAACCCAATGTTAATGAAGCTCCCACCCATGATGCTCAATTAGCTGCCGAAAACATAGCTAGTGGTGAAGAAAAAGCGCCAAAGGTGGATTTTGAAGCTGATTATGCAGCTGCACAAGAATTCAGCGTTAGTGAAGTTGACCGCACAGATGAAGGTGCAGCAGCAGCCGAAGCCGCAACCGCTCCCAAACAAAAAGTCCCTCAGACAAAAGAGATAAAAACTCAAGCCCAGTCAACTGGTAATCCTGACGATTATTCAGAGTTGGCAAAGGAAGTTGGAAATTCTAAAACCGAGGCTGTAGCTAATGTCAACGACGATTTAGTAGAAAAAGCTTTAGAAAAAGGTCAACCGAAAAAGTAAGTTTTCTCCACCCCATATCCCCGACTTATTGAATAAGTCGGGGTTCTAAATCTAGTTTAAGTAATGCTAATCTCTGTGAAGTTGCACATTATTTTGACCCCTCACAACCTTTTACCGCCCTTAGCAAGCAGGGCCGTTTCATTCGCTAGTCTGTGAGATTTATCAAGGGGATATTCTCACGCAAAGACGCAAAGGCGCAAAGAAAAACAACATTATTTGGGCTTGAAGACGCAAAATTTTTTGCCCTAATTGTACGCTTGCCCTAAATTTTGATTTCTTTGACCCTTGCAATTTTAACCATTTTAGACCTGAGTTCGACGTAAAAAAAGGTCTCTAATCCAGGGATAAATGGGGTTGTATGGTTGTGGGTTTGATGATAGCGAGCGCCAAAGTTTGATCAGGAAAAAAGTTTGCCTCTTGTAGTGAATCTAAATCTTCTATCGTTAGATTTAATGAAGGTTTTTTGTCTTGGTAGGTATAAGCTATTATTCCAGAAATAACATTAACCATAAAATTACAAACGCTGCGGTGGCGAGTATGTTGAATTTGGGAAATATTTTTTAATTGGTCGTTAACTGTTTCTATTAGGGAACGCTTTCTTAATAAAATTTTATCGATTAAAGGCATAAAGCGATTTTTCATATTTTTTTTAATGGTTGTAATAAATTGAAGATTTTGCTGGAGGAGAAGCTGAAATAATTTTTGGGAAATATATCCCCGGTCACCAAATAATTGAGCCAGTGCGTTGGGCGGCTCTGCCGACTTGAAGCAACTGGCGTTAGCCCTCTTCTGTCACTCTCCGGCATTAGCAAGTAGTAACTAAGTGAAATTATCCAGAAGCATAACAGGGTTTAAATTGATTCATTTCACTAATTAATTGATTGAATCCCAGCAATAAATTAGAAT
>JAHHHB010000042.1 GCA_019359545.1 Desmonostoc geniculatum HA4340-LM1
AACTGCTTTAGAGTCTATCTTTCCCCAAATAGTCGTGTCTATTCTTTTACTTGAAATTGAACGCCTAGCTCCCCTTGCACGTAGTTGTGGTTTTGACATTCATACTTCCAGGTGCAAGATGTGAGTTAACATCGAAATTACTGGGCAATTCACTAACAGCTTCACAAAAAGTTTTGTTGCCATTACAATTATCCTCATAACCATCTGTATATAAAATGACGGTTTTAGAAGCAGCATACTGAAGGGGCTTAATTGTTTTAAAATTTATCGAGCTTTCACTTTCTTTTAAAGCTTTTACAATGCCAGTGATTCCATTATCGTTGGCTTCAATTTTTTTCAACCCTTGCAGTAATTTATCTTTATTATTTAATTCTGGTTCAGCCAGTACATTAGTATTGCATCGATTAAGTTGTGTTTTACCGCCAATTTCCATCAAGCCAACTTTAATATCTAATGGTAATTTTGAAGAAACTTCTTCCCTACCTAAATTCTTATTCTTGTCAAACATATCATATAGTTCTTTATTAACTTTATTCACTAGAAATTTATCAGGCTCGGAAACCAGTTCCGGACACTTTGTACCATCCCAACCTGGACATTTTCCCATACTTCCAGAATTGTCAACTACATAAAAAAGATAGTGAGAAGAAGATAAAAAGAAAAGCAATAACCAAAAAACAGTTCCACATGCCAAACAATGAATAATTCTATATCTAAAATTACTAATTTGATTGATTTTTTCGGAAATTATTACCTGTGAAATGCTGATATTGGTTAGGATAATATTTATTAATAAAGTCAATAATATTGCACCAATAGTTGAGACAACCAACCTGAATAATGTAGCACTTTCTGGAATCATTAGAGATAACGTTGCAAAGAAAATAAACGGGAATAATAAGCACACACAAGAAACCAAATTTAAGTTTTTAAGAGCATGTGTTTGCTTATAAATACTGATTTTTTGTTGAATTGCTTTTAATAAGGCTTCTGTCCCTTCCTCATCAAGCATGTAAGTGCGATTGTCTATGTGTATATTTCTCGCTTTGCCGATATTGATGTTGTATTTACCCAGTTGTGATGCAATTTGAGTATCGCCAGACGCAATCAATTCTTTCAATTGTTCAATATGATCTTGGGTTTGAGTTCCCTTACGAATATGCTCAATAATCTGGTTTAAATTATCTTTTTTATCCACAATATTGTTCCTGGAAAAGGTTTTAAAAGTTTGACATAGCATTCCGATTTGATTTGAAGAACTATACGTAGGGTGAGCTAGGAAAATCCTCAATCTACCTAGAATATAGTCGCTAATGCCCACCTGACAAATACCTAAATGTTTTCAAAAATCAAATATGAGTCCTATATAGTGTTTCCCGTTGTCATCAGGTACACGGGTAGGGGCAGAATATATTCTGCCCCTACGAGAATTAGGAACTGCTGTAACAAAATCAAGTATACTTCAGAGCCTATTTATTAGGAGATGTCAGAATTGTGTGTTTTTCAATTAGATATTTTCCAGATGAATCTTTGAGAATTGCAAAGGGAATGAAATAAAGTGACCCCTGTGGTATGAAAATCACACGTTCTTCCGGAACAGCAGGTAGTAAATCTTGAATAGGTGCAATTAGAAGCTGATAAAGCTGATTTAATTTTGGTATGATGATTGATGTGAAACTCAGAAAAAATAGTAGTGAAGAAATACTCAGTTTTTTTAGTTGCATATTATTGATGGGTAGATCGGCTAAAATTTATATGTTATTTGGAGATAATTTTGGCTCTATAGGAATCATATTTGATTTCTGAAACCATAATTTTTATACTTACTTAACTTCTACTTAATTAGAGGTTGTTTGAAAAGTGATCGACTGTGATTTTAATTGCGTTGTTACCCCCCTTAGTCCCCCCTTATAAAGGGGGGAAACAAGAAAATCCGGTTCCCTCCCCTTTATAAGGGGAGGGTTAGGGAGGGGTAAAAATATTTGATACATCAATTATGACTTTTCAAACATCCTCTTAGATACATAATTTTTGATGATATTTTTATATTTTAAAACAACTAGATAAAAAATTGAGAATACAAATACTTGAATCGAGGACTAACGTGTTTGAGAAAAAACGAAAAAGTAAGTGTATTTGAAGGCATAAAAGTAATTGGTGAGTACGAAGAACTGGAACAAATAGCTGTAAAGCTGGAACAAATGCAAGACCCTGATTTGGTCACAAGTGTTAGTAATGATACCACAGCCTAAAGTGGTTTTGCGATCAAACGAATTGGCAAGATTTAGCTAATTTCTTTCAACGGGTTGCTCAACGTCGCCTGCATTTCATCAACCCCATCCAATAACAGCCACACCAACCCCTGGTTAAACTGAGCCACAAAATCATCTTGAACTTGAGTAGATGCTTCGGCTTGTCCGACTTTCCGGGCTACTGCTTGCAACCATACCTCTAATAAATATGATTCCAGCTCGCGCGATACTCCTGAAAGGAGTGGCTGCCGCGATCGCAAATCAGCTAAAGATACCCAAATCACAACCGACTGCCCCATCTTTGCCGATACCCATTGAGCAATCTGCTGCAACAGCGTTGTTTTCTCTGCCCCGCAAAAGCCTCTTTCCCCCTGAGCTCTAATACCGGAGATGATATCAGAGGGTTAGGGTGGGGTAAAAACTAGAATTGTAATAGTGATATTCGTCACACTTTTACTGTGACGAATATCACTAATTGGAAATTATTTAGGTTGTAATATTTTTCTCATTGCTTGTAAAGCAAAAAGCTAGCTCATAAACTGGTACTAGTACAGCGCGGCAAAAATAAACAACCTATTCCAAATCAAGGAAACACTTACGCTGTATTCATTTTGACTTTTGACTTCACGGCGGTACTAGCCTTAATAATTTGTTATCTCTCAATTAGCCGATCGAGAAATTAAGACTATGTTGGAGTAGTTATGAGTATTGTCTGTTAAGTCCTGAATTATCTCTGTAAGTAAATTTGAGGACTTGACTAAAAAATTAAGTTTTTCTGAACCCTGAAGTTTCTAGGTACTAGCAAATTGCTGCGCGAAAAGACATAATCCAGCTTTTAAAAAGAGCAAAAAGTTTGAGTGAAGTTACTTTTTCATTGAGTGACTGTGCATTAGATCTAAGTATTATTTAAGTAAATATTAAGTTGATAAAAATAAAACTTTAGTATTAGCCTGAAAAAATTTACAACTATTGGCTAGATATTAGCTGTTAATAAAACTTGTTTATGATGCTAAAAAAAATCAAAAAAACATTCCCTCTGCAATATAACATTTGTTATGAAAATTATATAGGTTTAACTAAAAACCCTCGTTGGTTGTTGATGCGTAAAGTTGCTAGGTTCCGTATAGGAAGATCGTTCAGAGATTTGTTGCATAAGAAAAATAAAGATTTTTATCAAAAATTCCTAAATGAAAGCTCTAGTTTATTTCCAGATATTGATGTGGATTTGGTAGTCAATAATCTGAAGCAAAATGGATTTTATTTAGATATTAATCTTCCAGAAGAAATAGTAAAAGGAATACTTAAATTTGCTGCTTCTCATGCTTGTTATGGTGATTATAAACCTCATTTAGGCTTCTTTTATCCTCAGAAGGAATTAGCGGAAAAGCATTATAGTCAAACATTTAAATTAGCTGGATATTTTAATACAACTTTGCATTGTCCTGCTATTAAAAAGCTGCAAAACGATCCTAAACTATTGGCAATAGCTGCTCAGTATTTAGAGTGTAAACCGGTACATTTATCTAATCAATTATGGTGGAGTTTTGCTGGAGAAACAACAACGTTTGAAAAAATGAAAACATTTCAAATGTTTCATTACGATCTAGATGATTATCGCTTTTTAAAATTTTTCTTTTATTTAACTGATGTTGATGCATCAGGTGGACCTCATGTTTGTGTTAGAGGCAGCCACAAGCATAAAAAATTTTCCTATTTATTATTACCTAAATGTGAAAGTGACGAAGAAATTATTAACTATTATCAACCAAAATCATTAGTAACTATTTATGGCAAAGCAGGGTTTGGCTTTGCTGAAGATACCTTTTGTTTCCATAAAGGAACTACTCCAACTAACAAAGACCGCCTGATGTTACAAGTTGAGTTTGGCACAATTGATTACAATATGCAGCATGATACAAGAGACCCATTAATTTTGCGAACTATGATTAATTCTCAAGCATAATTTCTCATACCAATTCTATATAGTAGTCCGATTTGATTTGTGAATAGGACTTACGCAAGATGTGACCGAAAACCTTATTCAAGCGTAGCGGTAATTCATGAATTACCGCTACTTTCGTTATCTTTTGCGTAAGTCCTGATGAAGTGTAGAGAATTTTTTTCAAAAATCAAATAGGATTCCTATATGAGGCTGCATAAAACCTAGAATAGGGAAAGCAACGGTTATGAGTAAAATTATTGGTAAACCAGTAGATCGCGTTGATGGTAGACTGAAAGTAACAGGACAAGCGCCATATACAGCCGATGTGCCCATAGAGAATCTGACTTATGGCGTAATTTTTCAAAGTACGATCGCCAGTGGCAAAATTATTGAAATAGACACATCCACAGCCTTAACTCTCGCTGGTGTAATAGATATCATCACTTATGAACAAACACCATCGTTAATCAAAATACCCTTCTTTTCTCCTCCAAAAACTCAGCCAACCGAGAAAGATGACAACATCTACTACAATGGTCAACACCTGGGAATTGTAGTTGCCCAAACTTTAGAACAAGCTCAAACTGCCGCTGCTTTAGTCAAAGTTATCTACGAAGAAGCATCGCCAACAATGACATTAGCAGAGGCAGAGATATTTGAACCAGAAACAGTATTTTTTGGCATGATGCCAGGTAAAATTACAAGAGGGGATATAGAATCTGGCAAAGCACAAGCAGATATTCTCGTGCAGCAAGTATATACCACACCAATGGAACATCATAATCCCCTAGAACCTTCTGCAACCATAGCCATATGGGAGGGGGACAATTTGACATTGTACGAAACAACCCAAGGCATTTCTGCAACCCAAAGAGCGATCGCATCTGTTTTGAATATTCCCCAAGAAAATGTCCGCGTCATTTCCAAATATTTAGGCGGAGGATTTGGCTGTAAAGCACTGCTGAGGTCTTATACTATTCTTTGTGCGATCGCCGCCAAACGAGTCCAACGACCGGTGAAAGTTGCGTTAGAGCGATCGCAAATGTATACTAGTTGCGGCTACCGTTCCCAAACTCAACAACACCTAACACTAGGTGCAACCAAGGAAGGTAAACTAACAGTCATTACTCACACTGGCACATCCTTAACATCCCAATTTGATGACTTTGTGGAACCCGTTGGTGCGCCAACAACAATGATGTACGCCTGTGACAATTTGGAAGTGAAATATCGTGTGGGACGCATCAACGCCGGTACACCAACCTTTATGCGCGGCCCGGGAGAAGCACCGGGAATGTTTGCCTTAGAGTCAGCAATGGATGAACTGGCATCTGCCTTAAATATTGACCCCATTGAACTGCGACTGAGAAATCATGCAGATATCGATATGCATACAGGATTACCTTGGTCAAGTAAATCCCTGAAACAATGTTACCAAAAAGGTGCAGAGATTTTTGGTTGGTCACAACGCAACCCAGTTCCCCGTTCCAGGCGAGAAGGTGATTTTTTGATTGGTTCGGGAATGGCAAGCGCCACATTTCCCAGCAACTCTGGTTCAGCATCAGTGAAAGTAGAAATTTTTGCCACTGGAGAGGTGAAAGTACAAACTGGTACTCAAGACATCGGCACAGGCACATATACAGTCATGAGTCAAGTAGCCGCTGAGGCATTAGGTTTACCAGTGCAATTTGAACTAGGTGATAGCAACTTTCCTAAAGCACCGATTACAGGCAATTCAATTACAGTCGGCAGCGTTTCTCCGGCGGTACATAAAGCAGCGATCGCCGCACGAGATAAAATAATTGAAATGGCGATCGTAGATCCAAATTCCCCTCTGTATGGATCTCAAGTACAAGATATTACAGTTGAGTCAGGGCAAATATTTTTAAAACAAAACCCATCCCAGCGAGACAGCTACACCGATATTCTGCGGCGTCAGGGATTAGAAAGTTTAGAAGTCACAGAACAAACCTCACCCAACCCAGAGAGTAAAAACTATGCCAAACACTCTTTTGGTGCCATCTTTGTAGAAGTCGCCGTTGATGAACTTTTGGGAGAAATCAAAATCAGACGTTGCGTAGGCGTTTATGATGCAGGGCGAATTCTCAACTTCAAAACAGCACGCAGTCAAGTTGTCGGGGGAATTACTTGGGGAATTGGCATGGCATTGATGGAAAAAACCGTAATGGATGCTAATCACGGCAGAATAGTTAGTGCCAATCTTTCAGATTACTTGATTCCTGTTCATGCAGATATTCCAAATATGGAAGTGCAGTTTGTTGAACAACAAGATGCTTATGTGAATGCACTAGGAACCAAAAGCCTGGGAGAACTTCCCATTGTTGGCGTAGCCGCAGCCATATCGAATGCAGTTTATCATGCCACAGGTAAACGTATTCGTGACCTGCCTATTACACCAGATAAGTTGTTGTGAATGAAGTACCCTAACTAAGCTGACGCTATAGTTAGGGCTTGTGAATTCGCAGGTGAATACCTCAAAACAGGCCTACGCCTGATTAAACCGCGCTCATCCTGATTACTCTAATGTGAGGATGTGCGCGTTCTGCTTGATTAAGCTAAAACCTCAGTCTTTAGTAGCGCTTTGCGTAATGCAGTTATCCCTTCTTCTGCCTCTACCAACCTGCTGAGAGCAAGCGCAATATCATCTTCAACCTTTAACAGTTTAGCTGCTTTTTTAACAGCTTTTTGCTCTTCAACTGAGTAATCGTCATCGGCGCGAGACATTTGAATTGCATGATACAGTAACGATCTTGATTTCGACCAAGTAGGAACATCAACTGTAATCTTACTCAGTAAATTTTCTAAATCAGCATTTTTATAGTCAAATGTTTTGTATTTCTCTATCGCTTCTTCAGGAGCGCCAGCCATCCGCTGATGATTTATTAACCAATTAAGTTCGGCTTCTGAAACCTCTCCATCGGCTCCAGCAATAGCGAGCAGTGCATATCCATAGCTAAGGTATGCTTCTAGGGGAATTGCGGAAATACCTAAGTTCTTTTTCAGAAACTCTGAAGCAGGTAGTACTTGTTTAATATCGCTCATAAATTACCTATTTTTTAGTTCGGAATTTTGACTCCTGAGTTCTGCTGTAAGATTTCAGCGTTAACAAAATTAAGTACCAACACTAGGTACTTTGTAGTTAACTTATCGCCTCAAAACTATGTTTTCAGGGTATTTCAGCAGTCAAAAATTGATGTCACTCCTTAATATTTCATATTTTTAATGAGAGTGCAAGGACAGTTAAGACAGTTAAGACACTTAAGGAAATATTTAACCAAGGCTAAAATTGTTGTTGTTTATTGACCTGCAAATATCATGTTAATTTGAAGTAAAATTTTTGTTTTTTAAACTTCCAACTTCACACAGCGAGATACCTACGGCGGGCTACCCCAACGACGGTAATCCTAGAACTCGAAGGATAGCAAATGAGATTAGACTTCTTGCAAAAGTCCTTATTTTTACCTTATTCTTTGCGCCTTTGCGCCTTTGCGTGAGATAAAAACTTATTTATGCAAGAGGTCTATTGTTTTGATAAAAACTTGGGTATCTCTACTGTGAATTTAGAGTAAAGAAAATACAGAGTAAATCAGTGTTAATAAATAATGTGGTTTTAACTACGTTATTGAGTTGAATTAGTAAGATAAAATTGCCTAACGAATGTCATCAAAGTACTGACTTGTATTCAGTCACAAAAAAGGATAACCAATGAACAAAGAAGTAGCCAAAGTAATCATATGGGAAGAAAACCAAAAAGATTTTCTGAAAAAGTTCTATGATTTACAATTTGTTCCTAGAATAGGAGAGGAAGTTTACCTAAAAAAAGAGAAATGGAAAGTAACCAGAGTTGAACATGATTTAGAAGTAAATGAGGTTAATATCTACATAGAATTAATCAAAAAACCGAAGCAGGATAAATCATCTCATTCATAAATAAAATTGACAAGAGACGTGATAAATCGCCGTCTTTACGAAAAATTGATTATTGTAGAGACGGCGATTTATCGCGTCTTTGAGATATAGAATTTTCACCAAAAAACCTCAATCGAACCGTATTTACATAGCTGTACTACCCTATGGTAAATCTATATTTACAGCAGATTTGAAGGCTGACAATTCAGCTCGTGTGGAAAACCTAACCCCCCAGCCCCATTCCCTACAAGGTAACGGGGAGAATTCACAGCTTCTCTCCTTTTAGGAGAGAGGTTTGGAAGTGAGGTTTTCCAGATACCGCTGAATTGTCAGATTTTAAGGAAAGTCAAGTATAGAACTATTCGTCTGTCACCTACTTATAAAAAGCGTGTTTTACTCCTGAATTCTGAATTCTGAATTCTCCGTGTATTTTTCAAACTCCCAACTTCACACCCCGAATCGAATAATCCAACAACTCCATCGGGTGAATAACTGAAATGGTCTTACCTTGCAACTGCAAATGCTTAGTAATTTGCAAAGTACACCCCGGATTAGCAGAAGCAATTAATTCAGCACCAGTATTCAACAAATTCTGGACTTTTTGTTGACCCAATTCTTCAGAAACCTCTGGTTGCAACATATTATAAACCCCAGCGCTGCCACAACACAAAGCGGCATCTATGGGTTCTTTCAACTTCACCCCTGGAATTTGCCGCAACAACTGACGCGGTTGCACACTAATCCTTTGTCCGTGCAATAAATGACAAGCATCTTGATAAACTAAATTCAGAGGTTTATCAGTCAACGGTGAAAGTTTCGTTGTTAATCCAACAGTTGCCAAAAACTCTTGAGCATCTTTCACCTTAGCGGCAAAATCCTTCGCTTTTTCCCGATATTCTGCGTCATCTTCTAATATATGTCCATACTCTTTTAAAGTATGACCGCAACCAGCAGCATTAATAATTACAAAATCTACATCAGTCTGAGCAAAACTATCAATCATCTGCCTTGCTAAAGCCTTCGCCTGTTCTGTTTGTCCTTGGTGTTCGGGAAGCGCCGCACAACAACCTTGAGATTTAGGAATCACAACTTCGCAACCATTCGCCGTTAAAACCCGCACCGTCGCTTCATTCACTGGAGAAAAAAACAACCGTTGCACACATCCTAAAATCACCCCAACGCGGTAGCGCTTTTCACCTTTAGCAGGAATCACACTAGGCAAATTATCTTGAAAAGATTTGAGAGTAATTTCTGGCAGAATAGATTCCATTGCTGCCAAACGTGGAGAGATTTTATTGAGTAAACCCGTAGCCCGAACTAACTTAGCAAAACCCAACTTTTGATAAACCAACAACGGAACTAACAAAACTCTTAAAAGATGAGGATAAGGAAACAGAGAAAATATTAATTTACGAATTAATTTATCTGGCAAACTGCGGGGATAATTGCGTTCAACTTGGTGACGAGTTGCAGAAATTAACTTGTCATACTGCACACCAGAAGGACAAGTACTCACACAAGCAAGACATCCCAAACAAGAATCAAAATGTTCTACCGTTGCCGTATTAAGAGCAATCTCACCCTCATTAATTGCATCCATCATATAGATGCGTCCTCTAGGAGAATCCATTTCCTTACCCAACACCCGATAACTCGGACAAGTCGAGAGACAAAACCCACAATGTACACAACTATCAATCAACTTCGGCTCAGGCGGATGATTCTCATCAAACCCTTTCAAATTCTTCAAACTAGCCGTATTATTAACAGAATTTTCTGAAACTTGCATAATTAATTCTTCTCCCCTCTTCCTTTGCGTCCTTTGCGTCCTTAGCGGTTCGTTAAACCTAAATCCCCCCCACAAACCGACCAGGACTTAAAATATTCTTACTATCAAACTGTTCCTTAATCCCGCGCATCAACCCCAAACTATTCCCCGTATAACCCCAAACATCTACTTGTTCTTTAACCCCCACTGGTGCTTCCAGAATTGTTAAAAAACCACTATGAGCTTGAGTGCGTAGGCGCATTTGCAAAACCTGATTTTTATCCTCTAATTCTAACAAACCTAAACCACTACTAATATGAATTAAACCAAACTCCACCTGAGACAAAATTTCCACCGCAGCAGTAGGTAACACTCCTATTTTGCAGGTAATTACAGATTCTTGAACAGGAGAATGTATTCGTTCTTGCAATCTTTCCCATAGACTAGCTTCATGGCCATCTACATAAATTGCCCCATCTAAACCCAACTTTTCTCCTACTTCCACAACTCGGTTTGACTGTTCTTTAACACTCTCACTAATACTTTGAAAGCGAGCAATTAATCCCAATCCCTTACCCAAACCCAAGCCAGACACCAATTTAGTTGATAGTAAATCAGCCTGGATTGGTGTTAACGCCGAACCCCGCAGAGTATCAGCCGCTTGAGATACAGCCTCAGCTTTACCAGTTAGCACCACCGTTGCCGATGCTTCTTGTAACGGGTACAGTCGAAAAGTTACTTGACTAATAACTCCTAATGTGCCGTAAGACCCAGTAAACAACTTCATCAAATCATATCCGGCAACATTTTTGACTACTCTTCCCCCAGCTTTGGCGATTTCTCCATCAGCACGCACAAAAGTAATACCTAGTAATTGGTCGCGCACGCTACCATAGCGTTGTCGTAGAGAACCAGTATCACCTGTGGCGACAATACCGCCAATAGTTGCCAATTCTGGCGCTGTGGCATCGAGGGCGAGAAATTGCCGCGAATTTGCCAAAAGTGCTTGGAGATGGGAAAATTTCATCCCACCTTCTACAGTGACAGTCAAATCACCCACAGCGTGTTCAATCAGTTGGTTGATGCGTTCTGTACTGACTACAACATCAATGCCTTTGGCTAAACCACCCCAAGAGAGTTTACTACCACTACCACAAGGGAGGACGCGCCAGTTGTTTTTATGAGCTGTGGCGAGGACTACAGCTAGCTGTTCTTGGGTGCGGGGATAGACAATACAACTGGGAAGGTTTCCAGAGGCTATAGCCCGTTGAATACGTTTTTGCTGATTTAGTTCGACATTTTCCCAAAGGCAAACAGCATTTTCTTCGCCGACGATAGATGTAAGTTCAGAAGCGCAGACGCCTTGCGGCTTGTCGTTAGACATCGCTTTCATTGAGTTTATTTTTTTTACGCCCTACATCTAATTTACTGGTTAACCTGACCAAAAAAGCACATTGTCACTAATATACAGTGCTTTACGGTTGATCGGTAGAATCAGGGGAACAGTGCATGATTTTTGGTTTCTGTCCCAATATAGTGAATGAATCATACTTGCTCAGCATTCACGGTTAATTAATTATTAATTTAACAGCCTTCATTTCCAGGCTGAAAAAGATTTACTGCTTTGCTGGTGTAAAAAGGAGATAACGACGATGATATTTAAAGATTTTTTTACATTGCCTTTATTTAAAGAAGATACAAGAGGAGAGAGATATATTTTTTGGCAAGTAGACCAAAAATCACAAAATTATATAGTCATTATCTGACCAAATAGCAGAATCTCTGATAGCTAAGTTAAGTCAGCCATCTCTTTATTCTCCACGTTTAGATATCAAATTTGAACAGTGGGCGGCATTATTAGCAAATGATGAGTGGCGAAAAAACCTATATATTATGCGACAAGAACAAAAAGTAATGGCCACAGCACAAACAAAGATTTTGGTAAATCTCAATCAATGGTTAAAGAATAACTTTACTGAATCGATACAGGCTGGATGGCATTCTGTGACAGAATTTTTAGCACCAGAACGACAGTTAGCTGTTGTTAGAAATAATGCACAATCTCATAGCGTTGAACAAGCCAAGTTGTTAAATTTGCAGATACAGCTAAAAGAGCAAGCTATTATTCTTTTGGTGGCGCTAACTCCAGAAGCTGATGGTAGAGTTGGGGTTTTGGTACAGGTTCATACCTACGGAAGTGAAAAACAATTACCTGCTTTTTTGACTTTGGCTTTACTCTCAGACTCATCACAACAGCTTCAGTCAGTGATATCTAGAGAACGAGATAACTATGTTCAATTACCATATTTTCGCTGTCAGAAAGGTACTAATTTTTTCATTAAAATTGCCATTGCTGATGTCAGTGTGATGGAAGAGTTTGCTATCAATAATGATGTTGATTAATTGGGAGTGGGGAGTGGGGAGTAGGGAGTGGGGGAGATGAGGGGGATGAGGAAGCAGGAGAGAAGTTGCAGCAAGTCTTCCCCTCTTCCCCACTCCCTACTCCCTATTTTCAAGGCAAAAGTCTAGTGGTTATGAAGTAATTTACATAAAACTTTAGGTAATTTCTCTTGATTCTTCATAAAAATGTCGCTCAAAAAGCCGTATAAATACTTTTATACTTCAAATGTATCTCACAGAAGAATAGAGGTTATAAACTAAGTGGAAAAACTTATACTTATTTTCCTATTATAAACATTTAATCTAAGTGTGAGTAGATATTAGCTGCATAGTTAAGTAGCAATGAGTAAGCGCGTTGTCTTAAATTTTGGTAGAGGTAGTTTTGAGACGGGATTTCCTTCAGTGACAGCTGAATTGTGGGAAACTAATGGAGTGCGATCGCAACAATTAATTGGCAGCTTACCGTCAGCGCCAGAAATCATTACCTGCTACCGAGAATGGAAACACTTATACAACGCTCTGGCACAACGTTTAAGGCTGAGTTTGTCAATTGAAATTGAAAGTGCCAGTTTGACAAACGTTTCCCAAGATGATTTACACGGTTTATGTCAACGCTTACAAGTAGAAATTAACTATTGGCTAAATGCAGAAAGTTTCCGCAAAATCGATCAAAAACTGCGGACATGGCTGAGTCATACAGAAGAAGTACGGGTTGTTATTGAAACAAGTGATGACTTCTTATGGCGCTTACCTGCATCCTTGCGCTAGTTGGTTACCAGTGATTTGTCAGAATTCTCCAAGTGAATTATCTATTTGGCAAAAGCCCCCAGATGCAAAGCAGCGAGTCCAGAGACATCACCCTGCAAAACCAACTCAAAACCGTAAGGGTATTCTCATAGTCATGATGCTGGTAAGTTTCATTGTCAGCGTCTTGGTTATGGGAGGGCGCTATTTGGGATGGTTGCAATCTTCAGAGTTATATGCATTCGATCGCTTCATGCAAACGCGATCGCAATTATTTCCCGAACAACCAGATAACCGTCTTTTAATTATCACCATCGATGAGCCGGATATCCAGTATCAAGAAAACGAAAAAATGCATCTGCGTTGGTCGCTATCCGACGAAGCACTGGCTGAACTTTTGCAAAAATTAGATCCCTATCAACCAAGAGCGATCGGCTTAGATCTTTATCGTGATGTACCTCTTAATTCCCAATATCCCGATTTAGCAACTCGTTTTCAGAAAGACGATCGCCTAATTACTCTCTGCAAAAGTGGAACTACAGGTGATGACGGTGATACTTATGGAAGTGTACCACCACCCAAAGTACCAAACGAACGAATTAGTTTTAGTGATGTTGTTGCAGATGAAGATGATGTGATTCGTCGGCACCTTTTAAGTATGACCCCACTAACAACATCTTTGTGTGTAGCTGAAGATGCCTTTAGCTTCAAATTGGCACTTCATTATCTGGATAAAAAAGAGCCACAATATCAAATTACCGCAGCCGGAGATTTACAAATTCGGGATGTGATATTTCCCCAATTAAAAGAACATAGCAGTGGTTATCAAAATGTGGATACTGGTGGTTATCAACTGTTGCTAAATTATCGTTCGCTGGCATCTGTTGATAATATTGCCCAGCAAATTTCCCTCACAGATATTTTGAGCGATCGCATCCGCCCTGAGCAGATTAATTCACTCAAAGATAGGCTGATTTTGATTGGTCTTTCGGCACAAAATAAAAATAATGATTTATGGAAAACTCCATTTAGTGATTCTGCACGACCCTTAACCAAAAAAATACCAGGTGTTTTTATCCAAGCACAGATGGTCAGTCAAATTATTAGTACAGTTTTAGACAAAAGACCTTTATTGTGGTGGTGGTCTAGTTGGATAGAATTACTCTGGCTATGGTTATGGTCATTTTTAGGAGCAATTTTAGCGATTTACAAATTTAAACTCATCCAGAGAATTCTCGCAACTTCTATCGGATTATTCAGTGTATGGAGCATCTGCTTAGCCGTCTTTATTCAGGGAGGTTGGATACCATTTATTCCGGCTTGTTTGGCATTTTTGACTACTCAACTAATTTTTATTTATCGATTAAAGAATCTTAATTATCACCTATGAAAAAGAGTAATTTCTTGAAAAATATCAACATGATATTTTGCTTAAGTTTGTTATTTATTTCTTTAACAATCTCGCCCAAAGTAGCACAATCAGAGAATGTGACACTTTTTAAAAAAGTCATTAATAACAAACCCTTCCAGACTTTTCAGAAGCGGAAACTAGGCAGCGGCGCACCCACTGGACGGCGACGGGGAGGTGCAGGACGCGCTCCTAAATGTCCCAGAGAATTAAATAATATTACAGCGTTAGTACCTGCATTATCAGAAGTAGCAATTAAGGATTCTAAATCTACCTTAGAAGCAACAGTGTCAGAATATCCAACCTTTTGGGTTTATGTACCTGAACTACCTAGCAATGCCCGTTTTGCAGAATTTGTGTTACAGGATATAGATAATAAAAAGAATATCTACAGCAAAAATTTTCTCCTTTCTGATCGAGCTGGAATTATCAGTATGAATTTACCTAATGCGCCTGAACATTCATTAAAAATAGGTACAAAATACCGTTGTTTTTTTACAGTTTATTGTAATGAAGAACACACTATATCTGAGGAATATTTTTTTGTAGATTCATACATAGAGCGTGTGGCAAATAATTATAATTTTCAACCAAACGATTACCTTGCTTATGCCGAACATAATATCTGGTATGAGACACTAACTCAGCTAGCTCAACTCTACCGCGATCGCCCCAAAGATCCAACTATCAATCGTGACTGGCAGGAATTATTAAAATCTATTAATTTGCCAGATATTTATGATGTGAGTTTTATTGAGAATTGAAAATTTATTCGACTCAAAATCTCACGCAGAGGCGCAGAGGCGCAGAAAAGAGAACGCAAAGAAAGACTTTATACCTATCCCCTCTTTTTCTCTGTGCCTCTGTGGTTCGTAAAAAAAATTAAATATTCTGACTTCTGAATTGTTTAGCATTGAAAGGAAATAATGTGTTAATAAAAAATCCTGTAATATTTAGTGTTTTAATATTAATTGCGATAACTATAAAAAATAGCGATCGCGCTATTGCCCAAATCATTCCAGACAACACCCTTGGGACTAACGTCGAATCTCTCAACCCACAAATCGACCAAATTACAGGTGGTTCCCAACGTGGTGCAAACCTGTTTCATAGCTTCTCAGAATTTAACGTTGGTGAGGGTAGAGGTGTTTATTTCCAGAATCCCAATGGTATAAATAACATTCTGACTCGCGTCACAGGTAGCAACTCATCGCAAATTTTTGGTACTCTTGGTGTACTTGGCAAAGCCAATTTATTTTTGCTGAATCCTAACGGCATTATCTTTGGTGAAAATGCCCGTTTAGATATTAGCGGTTCCTTCTTCGCTAGCACAGCCAAAACTTTAGTATTTGAGAATGGTTTAGAGTTCAATACCACTAAAAAAGAAGCACCACCTTTACTGACTATAAATATTCGTCCTGGTTTGCAGACTGCTACAAATGGCAACATTACTAATGCAGGAAACTTAACCGTAAGTCCAGGAGAAAACCTAACATTATTTGGTAACACAGTCACCAGCACTGGAACAATAACTGCACCGGGTGGGAGAGTAGAAATATTTGGCGATCGCATTGGTTTATTAGACAATGCCAAAATAGACGTTTCTGCTGTCGGTGGCGGCGGTACAGTGTTGATTGGAGGAGACTTTCAAGGACAAGGTGCAGTTACCAACGCCACTAGGACTTTTATTGGTAAAAATGTCAGCATTAATGCCGATGCGATCGATCGCGGGAATGGCGGTAGAGTGGTTGTTTGGAGCGATGGTAGTACCAAATTTTATGGTAGTGTTAGCGATCGTGGTGGGGTAAATTCTGGGAATGGCGGCTTTGTCGAAATTTCTGGAAAACAATCTTTAGAATACAAGGGTTTAGTAGATACCAGTGCTACCAATGGAAATATAGGAACTTTATTACTAGATCCGACAAATATCGAAATTGTGGATGCTGGTGGAGAAACTTTCGATTTAAGTGATGCTGATGCCTTTAGTGATACCGATATTGGCGGTGATGGTAACACTAAAGTCTATGCT
This sequence comes from Desmonostoc geniculatum HA4340-LM1, assembly GCA_019359545.1. GTDB lineage: Bacteria > Cyanobacteriota > Cyanobacteriia > Cyanobacteriales > Nostocaceae > Nostoc > Nostoc geniculatum. Next base: position 16,474 of record JAHHHB010000042.1, read on the forward strand.
GATGCCTTAAATTTTTCCTTTACTGATGTGATTCTCCAAGCAACAGAAAATATTACTTTCACAGCACCAGTTTTTACTTTTTTCCCTGGTGTAGGACTGACTGCGGAAGCTGGTAAGAATATTTTTGTGAATAATCTAATTATCAGCAATGGTGGTCAAATTCAGTTAAATGCTGAAAAAGGAGATATAGAAATTAAAGCCAATGTTGTTTCTCTTGCAGGTGATATAAGAATTTCTACTAAAAATTTCACCATAAATCAAGGAACTCTTGCCACTCAAAATATTAATTCTCCTACCGTTGGCAATATCAAAATTAATGCTTCAGAGAATATTAATATTATTGGTGTAAAAAGTAATTTAATTAGCATCAGTTCTGGTTCTGCTACAGGAAGTAATGTAGAAATTGAAACAGGAACAATCAATATTCTAAATGGAGGATTTTTTGGACTTCAAACTATAAATCAAGAAACAGCAGGTAATCTTATAATTAATGCCAGAAATTCTATTAATGTTATTGGTAAAGATGGTACTCGTGCTTCTAGCATAAGTACCCAAAATACAGGAACAAAAAATGGAGGTAACCTTTCCATATTTACAGAAAAATTATTAGTACAGGATGCTGGTACTATTGTTACATTAGGCAATCAGGCTAAAGCTGGTAATTTGTCTATTCAAGCTAGGGAATCTATAGATGTAATCAATAAAGGAACTATAAATTCACTTGCAATTCAGCTTAATGGAGTAGCAGGAGACGTTTTAATTGAGAGATACTAATTCTCAAGAAAATCTTACACTTGCCCGTGAAGTTATAGAATCTCTACAAATAGCTGAAATTGATAACTTTTTACGTTCACCCTGCTCACGCCCCACAACAGCCATTGACAAATTAGTTGAAAACGATAAATCCACCGCAGTCATCTATCCAATTATTTTAGATAAGCGCTTGATTCATCCGCTAGACAATTAATCAGTGAATTTTACAAACAGTTAAATAAAGGAGTGACTAAAGCCGAAGCATTACAACGCGCCCAGCTCAGCCTTTTTGCTCAAGAAAAAGATAATCCATACATCTGGGCACCATATGTTATCGTAGGTAATTGGTTATAAAATTTACTCGTAAATATTTCCTTGAAATGTGTGCATGGAAATCTGTATTCATCCCGATACATATACAGAACCAAAAAGCACTTCTTCAGGAAACTATGATTGATAAAACCACATTTAAAACAGCACTACCTCAACCCAAATACTGGATACTTGGCCAGCAAAGTGCTTATCAAAATTGGACACCAGGACTGCCAACTACTGACCAAGTTCGGGACTTCGTGTATTTAGGTAGTTCTGGATGGAGTCATGATGTTCAAAATGCTAATCGCACGGCAATTGGTAATACGGGTTTACCTGTTAATGATTTTTGTGGCAGCAAATCTAGAAATGTTTTGAGTACTCCTGTGTAAGCAGCTTTGTAAATTGGCGTTGCAATAATCACACCATCTGCGTTTGCGAGTAAAGCTTTGGGTTCTTCTAAAGCGGGGCTATCATATCGTCCAAAAACTAAATCTTCAGCAGGCAAATCCCGAACTGAAATAACGTCTACATGCAAGCCTTCTTGTTGTAAAAGCTTGGCGGTGTATTCGACAAGACCGTAAGTTCTAGATGGGTGGGTTGGACTACCAGCGATCGCCAAAATGTTTGTCATTTAATGAAACTCCTATGTATTAATGGGGAGTGGGAAGTGGGGAATGGGGAATGGGGATTAAGGGGATGATTCCTTTGCAAGCTGAGGGTGATAGTCCCTATGCTGCTATCAATGCATTGAGTCGGACAATACAAGGTGTAGCTACGGGAATAGGATTTCTGGGAGCGGGATTGATTTTACAAGAGTCTCCCAGAAAATCTGCGGCGCCAAAAGTACGCGGCTTAACCACAGCAGCTTGTGTCTGGACAGCGGCCGGATTGGGGGCTGCCATCGGCTGCGGTCTGTGGCAAATGGGATTATTAGGAGGGTTACTCACCCTGATTACCTTGAGTGGGGTGAAGCGGCTCAATCGCTCATTTATGTTTCTGACGGGTCAAGATAAACACGGCAGTACTCAGAATCTAACAACTTCTGATGATGAAAATGATGATTAATAATTATGTTTTATATCAAACCTCGACTTGACATCAAGGACTTGACTATGAAACAAATTAATGTTTACTGTGCAAATAAACTCAAGTAGATCGGATTCCCGTCCAGCATTGTGTTGAAAAATAATTTGTTGTTTCTTAGCTAATTTTAATCAGGCTATCACGGCTAATTCAGGGCGATCGCTAATGCTAATAATGAAAGCAGGGAATACCGTACTTGAGTTGATTGGCCAGTTAACCAGAAAATAGAAAATAATAGATATATGAACAAACGGTATTTTTTAGAGGCTAGTGCAGTAATAGTTGGCACAGCGTTGTTATCAAGGTATATCAATTGGGGGTCAAAAGAAATGACAACTTCTAACACTGGATTTGAAATTACCAAACCGGAAGAAGAGTGGAAGACGATTTTAACGCCAGAACAATTTCGTGTATTACGTAAACATGGGACTGAACGCGCCCACACCAGCCCACTCGATAAGCAATACGACGAAGGCACTTATTATTGTGCTGCATGTGAACAACCACTGTTTACATCTGATACCAAATTTAACAGCGGTACTGGCTGGCCTAGCTTTTTTAAACCTATTGAAGGTGCGATCGCCACTACTGTAGATAGGTCGTTGTTTATGACCAGAACTGAAGTGCATTGTAGTCGCTGTGGTGGTCATCTGGGTCATGTTTTTGATGATGGCCCCGCACCCACTGGCAAGCGCTACTGTATGAACGGTGTTTCGCTGAAGTTTACTCCTGCTTGATCGGGGGCGTAGGTGTAGCGATCGTAGACATCCCACGCATAACCGAAGTTATCAGATTTTGAGGCTTGACCAAGGGTGAGTCAGTTTAAGAAAATGCAACTCTTGGTCTTTGCTAGAACTATTTCCCTAAATCGTCCTATTTGTTTGGGTCTTTTTTCTCTTTTTTGTCTTTGGCATCTTTTTTAGGTTTTTTAACTTCTTTATTACTTTTTCTTTCCTTCGACATCAGAGTTCTCCAACTAGATTAATGAGTGAAAGCTTTCACATTCTGCCGTCAGGGAATCAGGAGGCGGCTTACCTGATATTTTTTTAAGGCAAAAAAGAAAGTATTAGACATAAATGCTACTAACTACCATGATACGGTGTTGTTTGAGTTTATTCTTAAAACTTTTGCATATATTTCAATAATAATCTTCAGTGGGGTAGCACAGCTAGCTGTGCTACCCCACTGATTCAGTAATATTTCTTTATTTGAAAGTAGTATGATTGGGTAAACTATTCTATAGCCAACGTTTTATCCAAAAGTTATTTCTAAAGAAGTTGACCCTACCTTGTTCACGATCCGCCGCTGATTCTGCAAGGTTTTGTTTCTTTCTTCTCCAATGATCGAGGGAGTAAATATTAAAGCTGCTACCTGCAAGCAAAATAAACAGTACAATTCCGTAAGAAAGCATGGAAGTAGCTGCACCCCAATTTTGTACCGATGTTACCCCCAACTTTAAGATGATCATCAAGGCAAAGGTAACAATCAAAGCGCCTCTGGTTGCTAACCCAAGTGTGATTAAAACACCCACAATTAACTCTACAGGGGGCACTAGATAGGAATTGATTCTCACTAAAAATTCGGGAAAATAAGAATCTGCCAGTTGTTTGACAGTACCTTCAACAAATCCAGGGATGTTAAAAATGCGAGTGAATCCGTGATTAAAGTAATTTACACCGATGAGAACTCGCAGCAACAAATAGGCGATCGCCACATCCTTGGGTTTGAGACTAATATAAGTTCTATTTTCAGTCATTGCCTGAACTCCAACTATGGTAAACTAATGATGATTGATTCCAATTGCAGGAATTGGAAAGAGAGCTAACGTTTTTTCACAGACAGAATTAAACGAACTGAGCGATCGCGTGATAAATAAGTATGAAGCCAAGTCAGTAACACAAAAAAACGACTGCGGTAGCCAGGAAGATATACTAAATGAACTCCTAGCCACATCAGCCAAGCCAAGAAACCTGTAAAGGCAAATACGCCAATTTTTCCCACACCTGAATAGCAGCCTATAATCGCTAATCTTCCTTTGTTGAAATAGCTAAAAGGCTCTGGTGATTTTCCTCGAAATTGTCGCTGAATATTTCGGGCTACAGCAACACCCTGCTGGAGTGCTTCCGGTGCAACCCCACTTAATGATTTACCGTTCTTTTCCACATAGGCCAGATCCCCAATGGCATAAACATTGGGTTGCTGTAGTAATTGTAGGGTGGGATGAACAATTAACTTTCCCTTATTTGCAGAAGATACCTCCTGTGATGTTGTCGGATAATTTGCCTCTAACCCCGCAGTCCAAATGACGGTTGCAGTTGGAATTACCTCATCGTTTTGCAGATGTACAGATTCTAAAGTAACTCTAGTAACTTTGGAAAGCAGATAAACCTCGACTCCTAGCTGATGTAATCGTTTATGAGTGTAGGCTCCCAACTTTTTTGGCAGTTCGCCCAATAAGCGATCGCCAGATTGCACGAGAATCAACCTCACTTCGTGTAAAATTGTCGGATAGTCCCGACGCAACTGGCCTCGAACTATTTCCACAAAAGCACCCACCACCTCCACACCGGTTGCTCCACCCCCGACAATGGTAAACGTTAGCAGTTGTTGGCGTCGTGATGAATCAGATTCCTGGATAGCTTGCTCAAAGCAAGAGAAAATCTGATTGCGGATTGCTATTGCTTCTTCTAACGTTCTCATGGAAAAAGCATATTCTGAAGCTCCAGTAACTCCCAAAAACTGCGTTCGGCTTCCAGTTGCTAACACCAGAAAATCATAGGCAATTGAACAACTATCTGTTTCAACAGTTTGCCCTGAAAAATCAATTTGCTCAACCTCAGCCATCAAAAACTGAACTTTCGGCTTATTCCGTAAGAAAGAGAATCGCCGTAAAATCGTGCGGATTGGGTAAGCAATGTATTCAGGCTCTAATTGACCTGTGGCAACCTGATACAACAACGGTATAAAGGTGTGATAGTTGTGGCGATCGATTAATAATACATCTGCACCAGAATCAGCTAAAGATTGGGCAGCTTGCAACCCACCGAATCCAGCGCCAACAATGACAACGCGGCGACTGTCCATCCTTCCCCTCTTGATTTACTTAGCTAGTCAGTCAAGTTATTAACTGTCAATATATCGATGATAATCGCACTAAGATAAACTCACAGGGGAAGGCAAAACAGAACTCACACAAAGTAACTATTGTCAATCAGCGTAGGACAGGCACTCGCTTCTCATAACTCAATACGGTTCAGTTAAAGCTAAAACTCTTTTAGGGCTTACGCAAAAATCGCTCGAAAGCTTAATTTATTTTTTTTAGGAACCGCAAAGGACGCAAAGGACGCAAAGAAAAGGAAGCAATGCTTAACTGAAAAGACAATATCTGTGAGATTTTCACCACCTGCGATCGCTTCCAGATTTTCCTCTAATTTAAGGAGGATTTAGGAGGATCTAAAGTTTTGGATACCTCAGTTATGTAACGGAAACATTTACAACGTCGCCACAAGTTCCTTTAAGCGATCGCGTCCATCCCGGAAGACAGGCCAACCATCCCCCACCAACACCGCTTCCACCCGACTAAGTTCTGCCAACCTCCGCACAGAAGCAACAGCTTCCTCTCGATTCAGCAGCTTGTCATCAGGTAAAATTGTCAAACTCCCTGCCTTGCGCGCCCGGACTAAATCTCCTGTAATCAAAGTTGTTTCCTCTAGTAGTAAAGCCAGTTCACCAGGCGTTTTAGAACCTTGGAGTTCAATCACCTTTAGTCCAGGAACAAATTCTTCACCATCAGACAGCCAGCGATCGCAAGGTATAGGAAAACTATCTTTTTCCGCCACAGGACCGGCTATCTTGGCATAGGTTTGATCGGCAATTTCTTTACTTGCCCTGACATGCTCAGAATTCGTCAACACAATCCAAACTACACCACCGAGGGATTTCAGATGATTCCAATCATGGTTTGATAGGGCTACTGGGTCAATCAAGATGTTGCCATCTGGGCGAATCCAGGCAATCCCATTGAAATCAATATTTCTTGCCGGATTGAAATTAGACCAGCTATAGAGATCGGGACGGTGCAAAGATTTCATGATGATTCTGGATTAGTACCTTCAATAATTGACTATTAATCTCAATAATTCAGTATATAGATAATAGGGGCACTGGGGATTGGGGATTGGGGATTGGGCACAAGAGGCAGAGGTGCGGAGGGGCGGAGGGGCAGAGGGGAAAAACTTACTGCTCCCCTGCTCCCCTGCTCCCCTGCTCCCTCATCCCCCCACTCCCCACTCCCCTTACTCTCTGCGACTCTGCGCCTCTGCGCCTCTGCGCGATCCAAATTCATATCTCCACTCAGCAACACCGTATTTTTTATTGCTATTGAACAGCAACCATAGCAATACACTATCTTAATCTTGAAGATTATTTTTTAACGAACCGCATTCGCGCAGCGTCTCGTAGAGAAGAACGCAAAGGCGCAAAGGCAAGAAATAAACAATTTTACAAATTATTTAGATCTGATATATGACTACTTACGAAAACATTTTGCAAGCCATTGGTAAAACTCCATTAGTCAAACTTAACAAAATTACCGAAGACATTCACTCAACTATTTATGCCAAAGTAGAATATCTCAATCCTGGCGGCAGTACCAAAGATAGAATAGCCTTAACCATGATTGAAGCCGCAGAAAAAACAGGTCAACTCCAACCTGGTGGTACTATTATTGAAGCCACCGCAGGCAATACTGGCGTCGGACTAGCATTAATTGCAGCAGTGAAAAAATATCGCTGTATTTTCGTCATGCCTGATAAAATGAGTCAAGATAAAATCAACTTACTCAAAGCTTATGGTGCAGAAGTAGTTGTTACTCCCACATCTGTACCGCCTGACTCACCAGAAAGTTATAACGGCGTAGCAGAAAGACTCGCCAAAGAAATCCCCAAAGCTTACAGACCAAATCAATTTGAAAACCCGAATAATCCTTTAGCACATTACTTAACCACAGGCCCAGAAATTTGGTCAGATAGTAATGGTAAGATTGATGTATTTATTGCAGGTATGGGCACAGGTGGTACAATTTCTGGAGTTGCCAAATATCTGAAAGAACAAAATCCAAATATCGTAATTGTTGGTGCAGATCCCGAAGGTTCGATTCTTTCGGGTGACACACCCAAATCTTACAAAGTTGAAGGAATTGGCGAAGACTTTATTCCCAAAACTTTTAATCGCCAATTAGTAGATGAAATGGTTCGCGTTAGCGATAAAGAGTCATTTAATATGGCTCGTCGTTTAGCACGGGAAGAAGGTTTATTAGTAGGAGGTTCATGTGGTACAGCAGTAGCCGCAGCCTTGAAGTATGCAGCTAGATTAACAGAGCCAAAGTATATTGTGGTTCTATTACCAGATACAGGAAGAAATTACATTAATAAAATTTACTCCGATGCGTGGATGCAGGAAAATGGTTTTTGGGAAGGTACAACAGTAAGAAGTACTAAAGTTCGAGAAATTCTTGCTCAAAAAACAGATTTCCCTTCCCTAGTTGCTGTTAGTCCGCGTGATACCTTGAGCCAAGCCACAAGCTACCTGCAAAAGTTAAATATCTCCCAGCTACCAGTCATTGATAACAATCATGTAGTAGGAAGCGTCAATGAAGCCTCTTTAATGAAATTCCTTCATGATGGTATCAACTTTTCTAACCAAGAAGTTTCGGCAGTTATGGGTAAACCATTGCCAATTCTTGATGAAGAAGTCGATATTTCGGAAGCTTATCGACTGCTTTTGTCAGGAACCACAGGGATTATTATTAAGCAGCGTGATGTTCCTATTGGATTAATTACCAGAGCTGATTTAATTAGATATTGGATTAGTCAAACCCAGGAATAATGAATAAAAATTCAGAATTCAGAATTCAGAAGTCATAATTTCGTAGAGACGATCGCCTCCTAATTGTTTTCTATTAAATTTGCATATTTTCTGAAGCATTACAGTCAGCCAGTCCTCCTGAATTCTGAATTCTGACTCCTGAATTCTGAATTCTTTCTTTATAAAGGTAAAAAAATGGAATTTGAAACTAGAGCAATTCATGAAGGTCAGCAATCAGATCCCCAAACAGGTGCTGTGATTGTCCCTATTTATTTGACTTCCACCTATGAACAAGAAGCCATAGGCCAGCACAAAGGATATGAATATTCTCGCACAGGAAACCCTACTCGCACTGCTTTAGAAGAAGCTTTAGCTTCTCTTGAAAATGGTAAATTTGGTTTAGCGTTTGCTTCTGGGTTGGCTGCAACTACCACGGTATTAAATCTGCTCAAAAATGGTGACCATATTGTTGCTGGCGATGATTTATATGGTGGAACTTATCGTTTGTTAGAAAAGGTTGTCAAAAATTGGGGCGTGACAACTACTTATGTAGATATTGATAATATTGCTGAATTTGAATCTGCCATTCAACCAAATACAAAGTTGATTTGGATTGAAACTCCTACCAACCCATTATTAAAAATCATTGATATTGCGGCACTTTCAAATATTGCCCGCAAACACAATCTGATTTTAGTAGTTGATAATACCTTTGCTAGTCCTTATTTTCAAAGACCGTTAGAATTAGGTGCTGATATTGTGGTTCACAGCACTACCAAATATCTAGGGGGACATAGCGATATTATTGGTGGTGCAGTTATCACATCTAATGAGCAACTATACACCGAACTAAAGTTTTATCAAAATGCGACCGGAGCTATTCCCAGTCCTTTTGATAGTTGGTTAGTACTGCGAGGAATTAAAACTCTAGCTGTGAGAATGCGAGAACATGAAAAAAATGCTTTATTTTTGGCTAAATTTTTAGAAAAGCATCCTAAAGTTGAGCGAATTTATTATCCAGGCTTACCTACCCACGAACAACATCAACTCGCAAAAGAGCAAATGTCTGGCTTTGGGGGGATGATTAGTTTGGAATTAAAAGGTGGTTTTGTTGAAGTTGAAAGATTTGCTTCCCGACTCAAGTTGTTTTTGCTAGCTGAAAGTTTAGGAGGGGTGGAGTCACTGCTTTGTTATCCCACCAAAATGACCCACGGTTCTCTACCAGAAGCAGAACGACTTAAGCGAGGAATAAAGGATAATTTAGTCCGTCTTTCAGTAGGAATTGAGCATCAGCAAGATTTACAAGCTGATTTAGAAAATGCTCTTTCTTGAAATTAGGAAGTAGGCAGTGCAGAGTAGATATAGGAGTAAAGCATTCTGCGCTTTACTCCTATAGTGTGTATGCACGGATCGAGAAATTTTCATGCTGTTGTTGTGTAACTTTGAAGTATGTCTAGTTTCAAGGTAATATAACTTAATATTTTTTGAATTAATATAAGTTAATAAATATTTTTTGAGGCATTTGTTAAAAAAAATGACATTATTTTCTCTCGAATATTTAGCTCTCACTTTTGATCCCCAACGTAAAATTGATTTGTCCGATAAACTCCACTGAAAAATGGGAGTATCCAAGCCTTAATATGTCTGAATATTTTGAAAAACAACACTAAATAACTGGGGAATTAATCTAAATTTCCGGTAATTATATCGGGATAGTAGGCTTATAAATTCTGAAGAAAAAGCCCCATTGACTGCTAAAAAAGATAGGGCTACTGTTATAAGTAGTCCTAACAAGGACGTTGTTAATGCATCAATAAATCAAGAGGTATTTCCTATGATGATGATGATGACTGAAACCATGACTCCCGAAATGCAAGCTTGTATGGAAGTTTGTATGGATTGTCATAAAATGTGCATGGAAACCATGACTTACTGCATGAGCAAAGGTGGTAAGCAGATGGACAAGGGCATGATGAGCATGATGAGCATGATGCGCGATTGCGCTGAAATGTGCATGATGTGCATGAATATGATGATGAGCGGTTCTGAGTTCATGGGACGCACTTGTATGCTGTGTGCAGAAATGTGCGATCGCACTGCCATGGCCTGTGAAATGATGAGCGACGATGCCAAAATGATGGAATGTGCCGCTGCTTGCCGCAAATGTGCAGAATCTTGCAGATCTATGCACATGATGCCTGCATAATCCTCCGACTTCGCAGAAGTTTCTCTGCAACCTAATATTCAAGCGCTCAGACTCTTTGGGTCTGGGCGCTTGAAGTAAGTAATATTCTTTTGAAGAATTCTGATGTCCCGTACATCTGTGCGTTCATTCCATCAAAATCAAGCGCAGAGGATCTAAACGCACATACCAAGGAAAAGCTTGGTCTTTCATAGTCACCCATTTTTCTTTAAAGACTTCAGCTTGCAGATGATAATCATGAGAATTATTGGCAGCAGAATGTAGTTTGACAAATAGCGTCATTCGATGAGGCGTTTCACTTGTCCGTACTACCCAACAGGGAAAAGTATTTTCACCGGATGAGTTGTTGGTAAAGATAATTTGATGGGCACGAATACCAACGTGGGATAATTCGCTATTAATTGGTTCCACAACTTGGAGATTACAACCCCAATCTGTTGCTTCCACCTGCTGGGGCGATCTAATAATAATCCGAGAAAAGTTTTTGCACCCAGTGATTTGGGCAACACCCACAGTCATAGGACGCTCAAAAATATCGTATTTGCTACCATGATGGACGGCTCGACCATGCTCTAGTACTAGTAGATTCGGGCAAAGCCGATAAGCTTCTTCCATATTATGAGTGACAAATAAAGTCACGCCTTGGTAGTCAGCCAGAGTTTCTGTCATTTGCTGCTCTAATTGACTACGCAGATGGGTATCGAGTGCTGAAAACGGCTCATCCAAAAGCAATGCTTCTGGTTGACTTGCCAATGCTCTTGCTAATGCTACCCGTTGTTGTTGTCCTCCTGAAAGTTGGTGCGGATAGCGATCGCCTAATCCCTGCAACTGCATATTTAATAATAGTTCTTCTACCTGTACTCTAATACTCCCTGCCGACAATCCTTTGGGCAAGCCAAAAGCGATATTTTGCGCCACACTCATATGTGGAAATAGGGCGTAATTTTGCACTAAAAAACCAATACGGCGATCGCGGCTAGGTACATTAATTCCTTTTTCCGAGTCAAACAACACTCTGCCATTTAAAACTATCCGCCCTCTTGTCGGCGTTTCTATTCCCGCAAGACACCGCAAAATCATGCTCTTACCCGCCCCCGAACCGCCCAATAACCCCAAAGGTTGCTCATCACTAGTGAAAGCAACTTTTAAATCAAAGCTAGCAAGTATTTTTTCAATGTCTACAAACAACCCACGCGACTCAAAAGCAGAGTCCGGCCTATCAAAAATTTCTCCCCCTGCTCCCCCTGCCCCCCTCTTCTCCCTCACCTCTTGCCAGAAGTTAACCCCAATGATTCCAGATAGAGAAATCACCATAATTGCGATCGCCCAAAACCAAGCTTCGTTCATTGCTCCCGCTTCCACAGCAAAATAAATCGCCATTGGGATTGTCTGCGTTTGTCCGGGAATGTTACCAGCCAGCATCAATGTCGCGCCGAATTCACCCAAAGCACGGGCAAAAGCCAGAGTTGTGGCAGCCAAAATCCCAGGTAGTGCTAAGGGTAAACTAATACGCCAAAAGATTGTCCTTTCTGTTGCACCAAGGGTTCTAGCTACTCGCAGCAGATTGCCGTCTATTTGTTCAAAGGCTCCCAGTGCAGTTTTATACATTAACGGGAAAGAAACAACTGTAGCTGCGATCGCTGCACCATACCAAGTAAAGACGATGGTGAAGTCAAAAGTCTGCATGAGTTTCCCTACAGGGCCATTTTTACCAAAAAATAGCAACAACAAGAAACCCACAACTGTCGGCGGTAAAATTAGAGGAGCAATAAAGACACCCTCAATCAACGATTTACCTTTGCCACGATATCCCAGCATCCAATAGGCAGCAGCAATGCCCAAAAAGAAAGTAATAAATGTAGCAAGTAATGAAGTTTTGAGTGATATCCAAAGCGGCGATAAATCCAAGGGCATAGTTGCGTAGGGAAAAATTAGCTCAACTAATCCTTAATTTACCAACTTTGTCTCAAAAAAGTTGGTACAAACTAGTAAATTACATCACAAACAATGAAGCAAATCCGAAAAACAGAATATTTATATTGGAGAATATCTCAGGACTAACATATATATTCTGCTATAGGGTCTAGAGCAGAGTCTTTGCCTCCAGTCTGGACAAGCTGTATGAAAAAAATATGATACTTACCTCAGTCCTAAGAAAAATCAATAGAGAACACTAAATTTATGGCTATCTACGGCACTTCTGGCAATGACAACCTAAACGGTACTGAATCCGCTGACATCTCCATTTTTGGCTATGGAGGTAACGACAACATCAATGGCAGAGGCGGAGACGACATCATCGATGCTGGAGAAGGAGACGATTTGGTTTCCGGGGGCAATGGTAAGGACACTATCCTGGGTCGCGGAGGCAAAGATATTCTCTACGGAGACGATGGCAATGATGTTATTTTCGGTGAAGCAGGTGATGACTTTATATGGGGTGGAGCAGGCACTGATATTTTACTTGGAGGCACAGGCAATGATACCTACCTCATTTCTGCATTGACAGGGGATACAGCTGACACCATTACTGAGTATAGTAACCAGGGCACTGACACGGTTTTATCCTATGCAAGCTACACTCTAGGGGCTAACCTAGAGAATTTGACATTATTGTACGCGAATACTGCTTACTATGGCGGCGGTAACAGCCTCAACAATAAGATTACAGGAAATGATTACTCAAACTACCTGAATGGTTTCGGAGGAAACGATTACATTGAAGGTAAGGGCGGTAACGATTATCTCTACGGTGGTGATGGCATTGACAACCTCATCGGTGGGGCTGGTAATGACTCACTTTATGGAGGGACAGGTGGTGATATCCTCTTCGGCGACGAAATCACGATTGGTAGCGGCACCCCCGCAGGTAATGACTACCTGAGTGGTGAAGATGGTAACGATCTGCTCTACGGGGGACGGGGAAATGATACGATGGTTGGTGGTGCAGGTAATGATTTCTTCAGTGGCTACGGTAATAGTACTGGCGAAATAGATAGGTATACTGGCGGTACTGGGGCGGATACATTCAGCCTTGGTTACAACGGTTCTTATACCAATATCGACTATTTGGGCAGCGGATATGCCATCATCACAGACTTTAAGTGGTCAGAAGGCGACAAGATTAGGGTTGGTGGTAGTATTAGTGATTACACTCTCCAAAAAACCTCGAATTTCAGTGGTGGCGCAGCTTTGGATACTCTCATCTACAGAAATAGCGATCTAATTGCTGTTGTACAAGATACTACGAATGTCTATGCCTCTTTAGACTTTATTGCTTAATTAGGGCTTGCTAGCTAAGGCAGTCCGAAATCATTCATCAAAAGTTAGATCCCCGACTTCTGTTAAGAAATCGGGGATCTTGGCGATCGCTAATTTTCACAAATCAGACCATTTTGTAGAGACGCGATTCATCGCGTCTTCACTTCACCCAAGGATATGTTCCTAGTTTCTGAATTAATCCAGTTGAGTGCTGTAAGCGCTAAAACCATAAGCCAAAGTTTCTTTTAAACTACCTGACGGCTTGAGACTTTGATTGATGGCTTTAGCAAACGGTATCCGAATTCCTTTAATCGTTTCCGGTAAAATTGCATATTCTTGGGTTGGTTCAACAATATACTCTGGACATTTGGTTTTCATCCCAGCAGTTGCCAACATTTCCTGTATTTCAGCAGATGAATATTGCTTCAAATAAACTGGATTTCTCACAAATGGATTCAACTTTCTCACAAAATTATGGATGATGTGAGAAGGACAAGATTTGTTGTGAAAAGAGTGATTAAAAACAAAAATTCCACCAGGCTTGAGTACGCGAGATATATCAGCCAATAAGTTTCTTAATTGTGCATCTGGTATATGCATAAATACACAATTAGAAATTACCAAATCTATAGAATTTTCTGCTAAAGGTAATGTTTCAGCAGAATTGCAAATTATGTTAAACTCAGCGTCTGGGAAAAAATCGTACTCTTGTTTAACCTTGATTAATCGCCGCAATAAAGTTTCAGAAATATCAATCCCATAATATTTTTCACATCTCAAATTTTTCGCTTTAGAAAGATGTAAAGGTGCGCGACCATAACCGCAACCAATCTCCAGAATAGAATCAACAGATTTATTCAACGGAAATTTATTCCAAGTACCTCCAGGCGTACCAGTTAGCAGAGTGTAATCTTGTTTGATGGGTGATTGATCTGCGACCGTTTCAATTTTCTGGGAACCATAGTATGTTTTACCAATTTTATCCCAGGTTTTTTTGTGTTGAGTACTGTTCAAATCTTTGTAATCACTAGGAAAATAAATGCCATCTCGTAATTCATAGTCATCCAGACTGAATTTTACATTTGCTAATTGAGTCATTAGGATTATTCCCCATAAATAATTAAATCTGTTTTCTGTTATACTCTTAACTCAGCATTAACCGCAAGCAATTTTTACTCAACTCCTTCCCCTAATAAAATTTTAGATTTTAGATTTTAGATTTTAGATTCTGTAGTCCTACGGAGAAGCTACGCTATCATGAGTTCTTGGACGGGAAGAATCGGAGGCTAAGATGGTAGAAGGGTCACAACAAAAACGGGTGGTAGTTGTAGGTGCTGGTTGGGCAGGTTTAGGAGCAACCTACCATTTGGCAAAGCAAGGCTATGATGTGACACTTCTAGAAGCAGGTTCTTATCCTGGTGGACTGGTGGCGGGTTGGCAAACAGCCGCAGGAAAATCTGTGGAAGCCGGCATTCACGGCTTTTGGTATCCTTACAGAAATATTTTTTCCCTCATTAATGAATTAGGAATTAATCCTTTTACTACTTGGACTCGTTCTTCCCAATATTCGCCTGCGGGGTTGGAAGTTGAATCACCAATTTTTCAAGACTTACCACGACTCCCCACACCTTTAGGAACTTTTCTCTACACTCAGTTTAAACGGCTGCCACTAATTGATCGTCTCAGCGCCCTACCTTTACTTTATGCTCTTGTTGATTTTGATAATTCTGATGCAGCTTGGCGGCGCTATGATTTTGTCACTGCCCGTGAATTGTTCAAAGATTTTAATGTTTCTTTCCGGCTTTACCGCGAAGCTTTTGAACCAATGTTATTGGTGGGTTTGTTTGCCCCTGGCGAACAATGTTCAGCCGCAGCAACTTTAGGGATGCTTTACTATTTTATTTTGGCTCATCAACCCGATTTTGATGTGGTTTGGTGTCGGGGAACTGTGGGAGAAAAAATATTTCGTCCTTGGGTAGAACGTATTGAAAAAGCTGGTGCGCGAGTATTACCCAAACGGCGAGTGACAGACTTGATTGTTGATAGTAATTATCGAGCCAAGAGTGTGGTTTGCGGTGATGAAGTTTTTGATGCTGATGCTGTGATTTTTGCAGTTGGAATCACAGGCATGAAGAAAATTGTTTCAACTAGTCCGAGTTTACAAAGTCGTGAAGAATTTCGGAATTTGAGCAATTTAGGAGCAATTGATGTTTTAGCAACGCGCTTATGGTTCGATCGCAAAATTGATATTCCTCGTCCTTCTAATGCCTGCTTTGGATTTGACGCAACTACAGGTTGGACATTTTTTGATTTGAATGCCCTACATGATGAATATCGCCATGAACCAGGAACGGTGATTGAAGCTGATTTTTATCACGCAAATCAATTTCTGAATTTGAGTGATGAGGAGATTTTACCAATAGTTCAGCGTTATTTAACAACTTGCGTGTCAGGATTTCGCAACGCAAAGCTAATTGATAGCAGTGTAATTCGCCTACCTCAGGCGGTGACTCACTTTGCACCTGGTAGTTACCGTCATATGTTACCAGCTTTGACTAGTTTTGAGAATGTGTTTATGAGTGGGGATTGGATTGTTAACCGTCATGGTTCCTGGTCTCAAGAAAAGGCTTACGTTACTGGTTTGGAGGCGGCGAATTTGGTAGTGTCTTATTTGGGAGAAGGTCAGCCATCTCAGATTTTACCTGTGGAAGCGGATGAAGCGCATATCCAAGTGGCGCGATCGCTCAACCAAACAGTACGCGATTTTAGCAAATCTATCCTGCCTGAATTTTGGCTGCCGTAATTGGTAGGGATGCACAGCCGTGCATCCATACTTCTTGCAAATATAGTGAATTATTAATTGTAATCTAAATTCGGTAAGCTAAAGAAAGTTATTGCGATAACATCCTTGTAATGTAAATCAAATCACATAAGTTTATGGAGCCAGACTCTTTACAAACTGAGGTGATTCTCACGCATCCGCGTGAGTCCCTCGGTAGAGTGCAACTTGATTGGACACCCCAACCTGGAAACTATCTCGATTTTGAAGGTAAAACTTACGCGGTTCTAGAACGCCGCCATCGATACCAACTTAAAGCAGGACGCTACCGTTTGCATAATATTGCCATTTACGTCCAGTCTGCTAAACGACCATCTGAGAAAAGTTTGGTAGAAGGACGTTGGGTAATCGGTGATGCCAGCTGCTGCTACAATGCTCATTCAGAAATCATTCGCTGTGCAGTCAACCCAGATGGTCCTTGTGAATCTTGCCGCTTTTATGAGTGCTGAGTTAGGAGTTAGGAGTTAGGAGTTAGGAGTTAGGAGCCAGAAGTTATTATTCTCCCTCTGCTCCCCATCTCCCCATCTCCCTCATCCCCCTCATCTCCCTCATCCCCCTCAACTCCCTACACCAAACACTTCCCCCACACTTAACCGGCTACCATTAACAAAATCCCATCCGGACTGGGGACGTTTACCAGCTAGCTGAACTTCTCGCAACACCAACAAACCTTCCCCAGTTTGGACAATTGCCCCAATTCCTTTAGCAATACTCACTACAACTCCCGGTTTGTCTGATATATTTGACAAATCAGGTAACTTGTGCAGTAATTCTGGTGGTAGATTGCGATCGCCCTCTGTCCCAAGGGGAGCAGAAGCGGTGATTTTTAGCTCTTTGTCACGAAAGGTAGCTGTGCAGTTAGGGTAAAAGCCTCTAATTTGATTGTGTAATTGGATGGCGCTTTTTGACCAATCCAAACCATAATCTTGTTTTTGAATCAGAGGCGCGTAAGTCGCTGCTAAATTATCTTGGGGTATTGGTTGAATTTCTTTAGTTTCCAACTTCAACAGAGTTTCCACCAACAAATCCCCACCGATTGCAGCCAGTCTTTCGGCTACATCTTGGGCATTATCCAGTAATCCAATGGGTGTAGTGGCAATTTGTAGCATTGCCCCGGTATCCATCCCTGCATCCATTAACATGATGGTGATCCCGGTTTCTTGTTCACCGTTATACAAACACCATTGAATCGGCGCTGCACCTCGATATTTGGGTAAAATCGAGCCATGTACATTAATGCAGCCCAGCTTTGGCATATTGAGGATTTTTGAGGACAAAATCTGTCCATAGGCAACAACCACAAACACATCTGCGTCTGATTGTTTGAGTAGACTCAAAGTTTCGCTGTCTTTTTTCACCCGTTCTGGTTGCCATACTGGCAAATTGTGAGCAGTGGCGATCACTTTTACTGGTGTTGGAGTAAGTTTATTTCCCCGTTCTCGACGTTTATCTGGTTGGGTGACGACTGCCAAAACCTCAAACTTGGAATTATTTAATAACTTTTCTAAAGTTGGGACAGCAAACTGAGGAGTACCAAAAAATACGATTTTCATTAGTCATTAATCATTTAGTCACTAGTCACTAGTTAATCGTAAGTGCGCCCCTGGTAACTGACAACTTTTAAGTTAGATATTTATAGTTTGGTTGTTTGGTGGTACAATATTCTCGTATTTGCTGAAACTATAGGCTGCTTGATTAACTTAACTATATAAGTTACCCAAGATCAAAGTTCGTACCAACTGCATCTGCCTCTAGTTACCCTAAATCGGTCGCGTGTGCTTACGAGTCTCTAGATCATCTACCCACATGTTGCTGTTTTGCTGATGATTTTCCCGAAACTTAGCACTCAGCGCAGTTGCTTTTGTAAAATAGCGTTGCGTTCCAAGTGTTTCTGTAGTTTAGATTGCAATTTCTAACTTAGGGTTGCTGGCAGCAATATTTTCTGAGTATCATGTATTATGTGTCCGCTTTCCCAGCCTTTCACGTAACGCCTCACGTTTACCATTATCGGGGTTTGCACTGGTTGTAGTGCTTAAACTGCTTCATTTAATGCGTGTTAGCAAACACTAGCGCGATTCTGAAGAGCGCAGTTTAGCTGCTCTGAGTTTGCACTATACATTAGCTCGAACTGGAAGCTAAATACCCCTCGACAACAGGTGCTTGTGGTGTGGTTCAGTCTACCTACACCGAAATTAGATATCTGTAGGAACTACTGAGTTATCAGCATAGTTACTATACTCGCATATTTTCGGAAAAAAACATTCAGTACCGCGAAAACAAAAGGTGTAAATAATGATGCATATTTTTTGTAAAGCTCTGCAAATGAAGAAATTATTTAGTAAAAGCTTTTAGTTTCTTGTTATACATATAATTATCGCCTGCTCCATTGCTGCATAGGTATTGCTCCTCACATAAGCAACCGCCCCTCTAGAGAGTCTACAAATGCTTAAACCCCTTTTGCTGTCAGGATGGTTCCGCGCGCAACCATTTCTCAATTACGTTGTCGTTGCGATATTGATCGCACCCTTATTAGGGGCATCCGGTCACTCTGCTTCAGTAAAATCCGAAGTAGTTAAACAAACTTCGATTACTGAAGAGTCTGACCCTGTGTCAAAGGAAATAGCTTTAGTTGGGGAACCTGAAATAGCTGAAACATTAACAGTAGATCAAATCAACTCATTGAAAGAAGAATTTGACTCTGTACCAACACAAAGCAGCGCTATTCAGGAACCGCAAGTATTACCAGAGGATAAATTTGAGTCTTTAGATCAAGCAGATAGTTCTCTCTCAAGCAGCGATTTAAACGTTCCCGATCCTCTGGCAGCAGTTGAACTTGCACCATTAACAGATGTTCCTGTTAGTGAACTTAATTTAGTGCAAAAACTCAAAGCTGCTAATATCAAATCTTTGAAAGAAGAAAAAAATTCTTTCTCTAGAGAAAAAACTTTTACTGAATCATTGGCGGCGGGTCAAGTAGCACCAGTTCTAGGAGAATCACAACCAAGCATAACAACGGAAATACCTACTGCTGAACCAATCGATGAATCCCAAACAGAACAAATAGATCCCATCGGCAGTCCTCATCCTATTCCTTGGAAATGGATCACAGCAACTCAAGAGGCTATTGGTTCTAACGGTGGTTCTGGAGTCCGCCACTACCGCAGCGTACCTGTGGTTTCTCCAGATGGTAAATATGCTGTTTATAGCCGGGTGCAACTAGAGGTAAAACCCCAAATGTACAACAGCCGTGTCACCAGTGTTCTGTTTGTACAAGATATGCAAACTAAGAAATTGTGGGTGATGGCTTCAACTAGCCCTGTTAGCGATCCCCTATTAAAAGCCAAAGCTTTCAAGGCGGTGTCAGCAGAAGAAACTGATACCAGCGGTCAGATTGGGGTGTTAGTTCCCGTTAGTTGGTCAGAAAAAGGCGATCGCTTTTTGGCACGCAAGTTTGAAGGCATATTTAACACAGGTGATTCTACAGATAGCGCCGTGATTTGGGATCGGCAAAACAATCACGCTAATACTGTTGCTCCCGCTAATCAAGAAAATGAGGATGAGAAGATTGCAGTGTTGTTAGGTTGGAGTAAAAGTCAACCCGATCACGTGCTATTTCGTGCAGGCGAACTAGGCGAGGAAAACTGGCCTTTGGTGAAAGTTGCTAATGATGGCAACACCGTCACTACGACAGATGACGATCAACCTATTACTTTCGGTAAACAGGTTACAGAAATTTGGGCAGGACCACAAGTTGCTTATCGATAGTTGATAAACCTATGCCGAATTCGTAATGTCCGAAAACCATACCCTTCGTGGGCATGGTTTTTTATTATTTAACCAGAGAAAACGTTGAATATTAAAGGTTGTAGCAAATTAAAGCAATTGGTGATGCTCAAAACTAATGCGATGCCTACGGCAACCCTAAGAGGGAACGCACTTTCTTTACTGAAGCTATAACGTCAGGTTAACTTGACAAATACTAAGATTAAAATTACGCCTACTTATCACCTTTTTCCCATTCAGGTATGCCGCCTTTGACCCTGCGGATAGGCAAATTAGCAATTAAAGCTGTGGTTCGTTGGTTGCTTTCTAAAGAGAACTCTAAGCCATCTGTCTCAACTTCGACATAGCGACAGACGACATCTAGGATTTCTTGCCGCATTTTTTCCAACGTTTGGGGGTCGATGTCAGCGCGATCGTGAGCAATCACCAATTGCAGGCGACGTTTGACTTGAGTTCGACTGCTATCAGGGCCACGAGAAAAAAGTTTTTCTAGAAGTTCAATCATTACGAATAGGTCTGGGGCCGAGACTGGGAAATTAGGTTAAATAATCTTTGTCGAGAACAACTTTCTAAGACGCACGAAGAAGTTGTCTTGGGACGAGTCAATATCAAGAAATTCGACGTTTTCCCCTTCCAATCTCCGAGCAATGTTCTCAA
Organism: Desmonostoc geniculatum HA4340-LM1; assembly: GCA_019359545.1. GTDB lineage: Bacteria > Cyanobacteriota > Cyanobacteriia > Cyanobacteriales > Nostocaceae > Nostoc > Nostoc geniculatum. Next base: position 37,233 of record JAHHHB010000042.1, read on the forward strand.
AGGCTGTGCCAGCTAAAGAGTGAGTTTCCCCTAATACCAAAGGTTCGCCGCGATTGGTAGATACAATTACACGCTCGTCGTCAGGGATTACCCCGATCAAAGGGATGGCGAGAAGTTCCTGAACATCTTGCACTGACATCATATCATTTGCTTGCACCATTGCGGGTCTGATGCGGTTAATTATTAAATGAACACGCTTAATCCCCTGTGCTTCTAGTAATCCAACTACTCGGTCTGCATCACGAACTGAGGAAATTTCGGGTGTGCTGACAACTAGCGCTTCTTTTGCTGGCCCGATCGCATTTTTAAATCCATTTTCGATGCCGGCGGGGCTATCAATAATTACATATTGATACTTTTGGGCTAGTGCATTCACCAATAACTTCATCTGTTCTGGTGTGACTGCATCTTTCGAGCGATTTTGAGCTGCTGGCAAGAGTACGAGGTTGGGTTGTCGCTTATCTTTTACCAAGGCTTGTTCTAAACGACACTCTCTTGCTAGGACTTCCACCGCAGTATAGACGATGCGGTTTTCCAGCCCTAGCAGCAAATCCAAATTTCTCAGACCAAAATCCGCATCAACCAAGGCAACTTGACGCCCCATTTTGGCCAAAGCCATGCCCAGATTTGCTGAAACTGTGGTTTTACCCACTCCTCCTTTACCGGAGGTAATCACAATAATGCGAGTCATGATAGAAGTGCGGTCAATGAGGGTTCAGGAAATATAAAACTGTAAATTGCAGTATAAAGTATGAAGTATCGTATCAAGTATGAAGAAATGTCTGAATCTCCAGAAACGAGAGTCAGGTATGAGTGTTTTTATAGCGTTTTTCGGTTATGTACAATACACTTTGCTAGGGGAAAAGGGTAAGGATTAGAGTAGTGTATTCCATCTACATGAAAATCGCTATATTTTATCCTGCATATCCTTCATCCTTTAAGTAAATATTCCGGGTTGCTGATTGATCTTAGTCAATTGGTTTCTGGAAAAATCAGTAGCCCTAGCGATGCGAATTCCTTGGGGCGTAATATGTGCCACCTCTGGAGAAAACTGCATCGGCGATTTTTCTGGTGCCCTAGCTACAGCATCTGCGATCCGCAATTGGGTTGGTTCCATTTGCAAGGCCATAATCAGACACGAAACATTACCTCCAGCACCAGCATGAGCAATTCCCCGTAGACGACCCCAGACGATAATATCTCCATCTGCAATTACAATACCACCTGGGTTTAAATCTCCCAAGAGAATTACTGTGCCAGGATGACGAATTTCTACTCCAGAGCGTACAGTCATTTCCAAATAAAGGGCATCTGCCTGGGGTATGGCTGTAGCTTTTGGCTCTGTGTTCAGGGAAGTTACGGGTTGTAGTTGCTCTACAGAATAACCAGATGTGACAGCAGCGATCGCAGTTTGCCGCCGACTAGTCGAGACGGATATTAATCGCAGTTGGACATCACTTAAAGCTTCGGCGAGTTCTTGCAGTTGTCTAGCATCTACTAACCGGTCTTGCGCCATGAGATGCACGGGTGTGTTGGATATGCGAAAGCGATCGCCAGCGTTCAGGCGCTGTCTGGTTTGTTGCCAAATATCAGACCAGCTGAGTTCTGAAGCAGGTACTTGAGATTCAGGTGGTAAAATTAATAACAGTCGTCCTCCCTCACTTTTGAGCTGGACTTGAATATTCTGATTGACCCGATTTCCTGGTAATGGGAAGTCACTACTATTTAAATCAGTCAGGATAGAGTTTGCAGAATTTGACTCTATATCCGGTTTAGCAGGAGTTGACTCTACATCAGCAAGCTCAGTATTTGATTTTAAATAGAGCAGCACAGAATTTAACTCAGCGTCCGGGAGGATAGAATCTGATTCTAGATCGGAAACACTAGGATTTCCCTCTACCTGGGAATGAATAGAGTTTGGTTCTGCATTAGGAGGTGCAGAATTTGACTTTACATTGGGTGACACGGAATCAGAAGTCATGCGGTACTAGCCAAAAGACAAGGGACACACCGAATAATTACCAATATTAGATCGTTTGCAAAATTCAACAACATCCTTATAACATTTTGGATTTGAGATTTTCGATTGTGTACTACTAGGTTGAAGCCAGCTACACGTAGCACCTGGGAAAAAAAGGCTGATTCGATAAGCTTTTGGGTGCTTTCTCTGTCGTAATCATTCTTCTAATTTTGGACTTTGGACAAAAAAGGCCTGAGTAGTTCAAAATTATCATTCTTTTGACTTAGCACTTAAAGCTGTTTTAGTCAACCGTTGATAAATTGTTCCCAAAGCATCAGCACTACCGACATTACCGGGAAACAACACCACAGGCAAATCAGGAAACTGGGGGTGATCCGATGGTGTCAGCACCATTGAACAACCAGGTAAAATTTGACCGAGTAAGCGGGCTGAATTTAAAGCTAGTCCAGTACTCAAGACATCGTTTGAGGTAATACCACCCTTGCTGATTAAGAATCCGATATCAGATGGTAAACCGCGGACAATATCCATCAATAAAGCTGAAACCGTCGCCCCAAACTCCAATCTTGTCTCTATATCCTTAAAACTCAATTCCTGACGGCTAGTATAAATCACTGGTGTTTTACCAGCCTCGTGTACTAACCGTGTAGTTTCCTGAATTTCTCTTAGGAGTGCAGCAGATTGATTTGTTCGATCGTCAAGTAATCGCGCCACATTGACTTCAATTCCCACAGTTCCCTCTATTTGCAATAGCGCCTCTAACTGTTGAGTAGTTTTTTTCACATGGGAACCAACGATCGCCGCACCTGGTTTGCCTTGTAGCACATACTGTGCCATGTTTTGGGCAGCGATGGGTTGGGGAGGTAAAGCAGCTAAAGCCGTTAAAATACTGGCAGCACTGCGAAATAAAAAGCGTTTACCTTGACTGGCTGCGGTTAATATGTCAAGTGCAAAGCGGTTGAGGTCGGTTTGAGTTTCGCCATCGACGACAGCACACTGATTATGACTCAGTTTGAGCAAGCGTTCCAGACTACCAGCGCGAATATCAGCTAGGAGAAACCTTTCTACTGCTTCAGCCGGAATTTTTCCTTGGGTTTTTTCTTCGACATACTTGGGTAAGTAACTGTGATGGTAGCTGAAGACCGAATCATGGGCAAATTCAGTTTCATGGACTGGGGTGGGTACACCATCAATAATTAAATAATGCACACTGTCGCGGGTAATGCGTCCCCCCTCAAAAAATGCAGGTACGAGAAAATGGGCATCAAAAGGGCCGAGTTCTTGAGCGATCGCATCTGTTTCAATGGGATAATGTCCGCGCAAGGTAGAATCAGAACGACTGACAATCAGAAAATCGTCAATTCCTTCAGCCTGCAAAGCAACTTTGAGATTTTGGCAAACTTCTTTGGTGACAGATGCAGCTGACTCCGGGGTTAAGGATCTAGTATTAGTCAGCACAAAGAAAATCGGTGAATCATCCTGTAACCCACTACGTAGAGTGTTCACATCCCAGTGCATTAGCAGCAAACAGCTGTGGACTGTTTGAGAACCTGTAGGATCGTCATCTAGGACAATTATTTTGGGTTTGTTGCTCATTCAATTTTGGATTTTAGATTTTAGATTTTGGATCGATCCGTAGAATCAATCGCGCAATTGTTTTTTTAGAAAATACATCAGCAACGAAAAACTTAACTCAACTTTTGTGCAATTTTCTGATTTCTGCTTGCACATCGATCGCAATCTGCAATGACTGATTTAAAAGTTGAGCGTATTCACCTGCTTGACTACTAACTTGTAAAGCTTGGAGACGGGCTAAATTATTGACAAATAACTCTTGATTACTAGCAAGCAATTTTCTATTATCTCGCAAAATTCGTTCCGTTTTCAGAGCGCGGACTAAATCTTCTCGAATCAGTTGCAGGGCGGCGGTGACTTGATCTCGGTCATGGATACTGCTTTCTACGTTCCCTGACGCTGCCAATTGGTCATTGATATCTATGGCGCTAATCAGGTCATGATATTTATCAACTTCATCTAAAAGTATTGTCAGTCCTTCAGGAAAGGTCAACTGCCGCCAGAGGGTTCGCCCCACTAATATGGGGATTGGCACTAAAATTAGTAAAAGAATTCCGAATTTAATTGAAGACCCAATTGTTGGCAGAATAATAAACGCATAAATAAAGCCAACGATGATTGGGGTTAGCGCCAGCGTCACCAGCATTTCATTGAGCAAAAATCCTAATCGCTTCTTGCTATCTCGCAAAACAGAGGGTCGAAAAACGTCTTCTGGGTCGAACCCAGTTAAACGTCTCAGTTCTCCCTTGCTAATTTCCAAGCCTATTAAGTCCGGCTGCACGGCTGGATACTCCTATAGAAGCCCAAGTTGCGTATTTATTTTAATCGGGTTTGGTAGAGATATGTTGGTATTTATCCTGGGCGCCTTAACGGTAATTTTGAGAAATTTCTTTACTCAGATCCAATTAGAGTAAACGCTAACTCAGTGTGACTCCCACTTTGCCATCGTGTAAAGCTAACATTTCCTATGCACCATTTGGAAGTTCAGAGGTAGTAGATTTTATAACTGAGGCATCATTGGCGATCGCCAAAGTACATCTGACTCCCTGTTGCCCTACACTTGGGTAGCAGTACCGTAGTGGGCGTATTGGTTCGCATTATTCAGTCCAGCAAAATATTGTAAGTTAATATCTCACTCCCTTTTGTTGTGGTGTGGAGCAAAATGGATATAGCTTTGAGATTAGTCAGCAACATAAACGGGAAATACCCCTATGACAGCACTTACATTAAATCTTAATTGTATAATTAAACTCACAAGAGAGCAGTTTTATCAATTGTGTGAAGAAAACCCAGATTTAAAATTAGAACGCAACGCCCAAGGAGAATTAATTCTAATGCCACCGACGGGAGGAGAAACCGGGAGAAGTAATGTTAATTTAATTCTTCAAGTAGCATCATGGAATGAACAAAATCAACTTGGCGAAGTTTTTGATTCATCAACTGGATTTACTTTACCAAATGGTGCTGACCGTTCTCCTGATGTTTCTTGGATAGAAAAATCCCGTTGGGAGGCTTTGACTAAAGAACAAAGAGAAAAATTTATTCCTCTATGTCCTGATTTTGTAATTGAAATTATGTCACCATCTGATACTTTGAAAAAAGTTGAAGACAAAATGAATGAGTATAAATCAAATGGGTGTCGATTGGGTTGGTTGCTCAATCGAAAAAAACAGGAAGTAGAAATTTATCGTCCAGGACAAGAAGTGGAATTTTTAAAATTTCCTCAAACTCTTTCTGGTGAGAATGTTTTACCTGGATTTGTACTGAATCTGCAAAAAATTTGGGGGTAAATTGTAAATTAAAAATTTAACTAGCGACCGCGAATAATTGCTATAATTGTTATCACTTATCGATTGAAATTATCGTTTTGATGATTGTGGTTATATTCAGGAAACCAGTTTTCATCTAAAATTTGTTCTAAAGAGCCAATGGGTCTTAAGAGGTTGTTTGAAAAGTAGTATGTTGTGATTTTAATCGAATTATTACCCCCCTTAATCCCCCCTTATAAAGGGGGGAAACAATAAAATCCAGTTCCCTCCCCTTTATAAGGGGAGGGTTAGGGTGGGGTAAAAAAATTTTATACATCAATCATGACTTTTCAAACATCCTCTAAGGGGAATATGTCAATGGCAAGTTGAGAGCGATTTTTAATTTAGCTAAATCGACTTAGGGTAAACGCCAACTTAGTATGACTAGCACTTCTCTATTAGGTAAAATTAACATTTCCCATACACCATCTGGAAGTTCAGAGGCGTAGGCGTAGCCCGCCGCAGGCATCGCACTCATCATCTTACTGCCATAGCCACCTTTTTTGCGTCCATTGGTGAACGCACCTAAATCGTTAAATGGTGCGTTAGCCTTTGGCGTAACGCACGCTACTACGTGTATTTCAGAAATCAAATATGAGTCCTATATTTACCAAATAGCGTCACTAGCAAAGTCTTGCGACAAGCCGCCTTGCGCCTATGCATCCGTCATCTTACTGCCATAGCCACCTTTTGAGTGTCCACAGAAGTAGTACATTTTACCATCGATCCATCATTGGTGAGCTAAAAAGCATTTGCACTAATTTGCTATCTCTATACAAGGCCTTAGCTCAAGCTTTCCACAAAATCTCAAATCCAAAATAGTATTAGTACCGTACTAAGTGCAAATCTTCAGTTGATATTACAGATGCCTGTTGTATTCGCGGCTGCTAATAGTACATACTCATCATCCCTCATACCAAGGTTATGAATTTCAATCACAGTGCAATACCATAAATATTCCTTAAGTCTAAACGAAAGCTTACTCAAAGAATGAGGTTTTAATTTGCCAAATTATTGAGAATGTACGAGATCCCATCGATCAATCTCCAAATTCTCAGCCCTATAAATCGATTATTACTGAGGGGAAAAAATGGCTAAAACTAAAGCAACAGATATTCTCTCATTAATTGAAGCAGAGCATCGACAAGTCGAGCAGCTTTTTGCAGAATCTGAAAAAGCTAAGGGAAGCAAATTGCATGAACACTTCAATCAACTCTATAAGGCATTGAGTTTACATGCCAGAACTGAAGAATTAGTATTCTACCCAACTTTGAGAGAATACGAAGAGACTGAACAATATGTTGAAGAAGCTGAAGAAGAGCACGAGGAAGTTTCGTTAATTTTAGAAGAAATTAAAGCTCTTAAACCTACCGATCCTGAGTTTAAGGAAAAAATGAGTGAATTAAAAGACGCAGTTCAATATCATGTAGAAGAAGAAGAAAGCGAAATTTTTAGTGCTGTTCGAGAGTGTATGAATGAGCAAGTTCTAGCTGAATTAGGTCAAGAATTCCAAAAAGCTAAAGCTCAATTGGAACCAGAAATTGAAGCTGCATTAACAAGATAACGTAACTGAAAAAGAATTCAGAAGTCAGAGTCATTCTTGATAGAAGATTCAAATACGCTATTTATAAGCGCCACTAAAACTTTGATTAAGTGTGGCGGCTAAGTGTTTAGTTATGCACGAATCTGACTGCAATTCATCGTGAATTATGACTCCTGAATACTGAATTTTTTCTAGATAAACAGCTAGTGCAAAATTCGCTGTAATTACTGCATTAGAATTCCCAAGCTATTCTTCATCAAGAGGTATAAAAATGACCACTACAAATGGTAAGCGCAAAATTCGTTACGCGGTTGTTGGTTTAGGTTGGTTTGCCCAAGAAGCTGCTTTACCTTCTTTTGCCCACGCGGAAAACTCAGAATTAGTCGCACTGGTTTCTGATGACGCTACAAAAAGAGAAGAACTGAGTAAAAAGTACGGCATCAAGCAGACTTATTCCTACGAGGAATATGAGGACTGTCTGACAAGTGGTGAGGTTGATGTAGTTTATATTGCATTGCCTAACCACTTGCATTGTGAATACACTGTACGAGCTGCTAATCAGGCAATTCATGTGTTGTGTGAAAAGCCAATGGCGATGACAGAAAAAGAGTGTGAGGCAATGATTAAGGCTGCCAATGATAACGATGTGAAACTGATGATTGCCTACCGCTTACATTTAGAAGAAGCAAATTTACAAGCGGTGGAAATTGTCCGCTCAAAGCAAATTGGTGAAGCACGAATTTTCAACTCTGTTTTTACTCAACAAGTAGAAGAGGGTAATATTCGTTTACAAGATGTAACAGGTGGTGGAACACTCGATGATATTGGCATTTACTGTATTAATGCTGCACGTTATCTATTTCAAGATGAACCAATTGAAGTATTTGCTCTAGCTGCTAATAAGGGAGAACAACGCTTTAGTGAAGTCGAAGAAATGACTAGTGTAATCTTGCGCTTCCCCAATGAGCGATTAGCAACGTTTACCTGTAGTTTTGGAGCAGCTAGTGTTTCAACTTATCAGATTGTAGGTACTAAAGGAGATTTGCGAGTAGATCCTGCCTATCCTTGGCAGGGAGAAATCAAGCATTACCTGACAATCAATGGTGAAAGTCAAGAGCGTACCTTTGAGGATCGCGATCAACTAGCAGCTGAGTTTATTTACTTCTCTAATTGTATTCTTGAAGATCAAGACCCAGAACCATCTGGGATTGAAGGGTTGATCGATGTTAGTATCATTCAAGCGCTTTACGAGTCAATTAAGATTGGTCAACCTGTAAAGATCCAAACTGGCGATGCCTGCGGCGGTAAACTACGCCATCAACGTCCCACATCAGATCAAAGTATTAAGCGTCCTCCTGTTGAGGAAAACCCAGACTTAATTCATGCTGCGACACCTTCAGGTTAATCATAGATAATAGCATTGACAAAAATCTTTGCAAGATATGAATCCACCGTTTTTTGTGAAAGTCCTACTTGAAATTTCTCCGTTCGCGTAGGATCTCGCTCTAGAAGTTGGAGTAGAGGTTTCCTTTGCTCCAACAAATTTATTTATGGAGATTATTTTTTTAGTTTTTAGTTTTAAAAATTATTTAGAACTACTATATTCATGAAACCAGTTTTCATCTAAAATTTCTTCTAAAGAGCCAAGAAGTGAAACAGGGAATTTATCAAGGGGAAGTTGTGAGCGATCGCTTGCTTCTCTCGTTGCGTCTTGATAGCATTCATCAAATATTTCTAAAAAATAAAAATCGTATCCCACAATACCATCATAATACAATGGGCTTCCACTGCACCAGCCCAAGTACCACCTTTGCCAAAAGAAGAACTCACTACAAGGGCATAATCCGCTAAAGCATAAATATATTTGTTCCGTCCCATCGCATTACCTGTGTTGAAACCAGTTTGGGGATCGTAACTAGAAATTAACGTAAGTCTACCCTCTTGAATACTAGAGCGATACTTGCTATTAACTGCTGCTTTAGTCAAACTATCTGCCAATACACCAATACATGTTCCTCAATATCATTTACAACTCGATTGTTAGCTGTAGCGGTTGTTGCCAAGACAGGAATATTTTGGGGAAGTGCCTGTAAAATTCTTACAATGCGGCGATAATCAGGGCGAAAATCATGTCCCCAATCGGAGATACAATGGGCTTCATCAACAACAAATAAACCTATGCGTTGAGATACAGGTAAAAGAATTTTTTCTCGAAATTCCTCGTTACTTAATCTTTCGGGAGCAATTAGCAGAATGTCTACTTTTCCTGCTAGCAACTGTTGTGTGACTAGTGGCCATTCTTCTGTATTGCTGGAATTAATTGTTTTAGCTTTGACACCAATGCGTTCGGCGGCTGCAATTTGATTTCGCATCAAAGCTAGTAGTGGCGAAATCAAAAGAGTAAAACCAGCACCTCTATCTCGTAGCAAGCGAGTTGCTAAAAAATAAACTAAACTTTTACCCCAACCAGTGCGTTGAACAACAAGTAAACGGGAGTTTTGTTGGAGTAATTCTTCAATAGCTTCCCATTGTCCAGGACGAAAATCAGCTGTGGAGTTATCAAGGGCTTGACGCAGAAACAATAATCCCTGTTTTTGAAGCTCGGTTGTCATATATACCAAGTATTTGATTATTGTTTCTGTTGTAACATCAAGGATAAGTAAAGCATTGTAGGGGCACAATTATATACTGTGCCCCTACCATTTTGTTTAATTGAAAACGACCGTATATCCCTAAACCTTAAGGATAAAGACCCCTGTCAGTCAGGGCTTGAGCTGCTCTACCTACTCCCAGTGTATAAGCTGCCAACCTCAAAGAAACTTGCCGCTTCTTCGATTGCTGAATTACTTGGTGGTAAGCCTGCACCATCAAATGTTCCATTTCGCGGTTGACGCGTTCCTCATCCCAAAATAGGTAAGAAAGACCCTGCACCCACTCCAAATAACTCACCACTACACCGCCAGCATTGGCCAAAATATCTGGTAGGACTGTCACACCCCGCGCCTCTAATGACAAGCTAGCCTCAAGAGTCACCGGTCCGTTAGCTGCTTCGGCGACAATTTGCGCCTGCACCTGATTGGCATTTTCTTCGGTGATTTGATTCTCCAAAGCTGCTGGTATCAAGACATCGCAAGGCAAAGTTAATAAATCTGCATTGCTAATTGCTACCGCTTCCGGAAAACCTACGATATTCTTGTGATTTTCGGCGGCGTAGACTTTCAACTTGGGAATATCAAGACCATCTTGGGAAAATAGTCCCCCAGCACTCGTAGAAACAGCGATAATTTTCGCTCCCGCTTCATATAGTAATTCAGCTGCGGCGCCGCCAACATTACCAAAACCTTGGATGGCTACTCGTACTCCCGCCAAAGATTTACCTTGGTCTGCTAGCGCCTCGCGTACAATAATCATCGCCCCGCGCCCAGTTGCCATTTCCCGTCCTCTGGAACCGCCCACAGAAAGCGGCTTCCCAGTGACAACACCCGGTACAGCATGACCGACATTCACGGAGTAAGTATCCATCATCCAAGCCATCTCACGGGCGGAAGTACCCATGTCTGGTGCGGGAATATCTACGGAAGGCCCAATATCTTTAATTAACTCGCTAATATAACGACGGCTAATCCGTTCTAGTTCCCCAACACTATAACGTTTTGGATCGATCGCAATACCACCCTTAGCACCACCATAAGGAATACCCAACAACGCACATTTCCAAGTCATTAGCATTGCTAGGGCTGAAACTTCCCGCAGTGTCACAGCTGGATGGTAACGAATTCCGCCTTTGTAAGGGCCTAAAACATCAGAGTGCTGCACACGATGTCCAGCGAAAACTTGTATTTCTCCGTTATCTAATTTCACAGGAATCGAAACTGTTACCACTTTGCGTGGATGGCTGAGAATTTCTATCAATCCCGGATCTAATCTTAATTCCTTAGCCGCAGCCTCTAAGTAACTACACGCTTGATCGAATGGACAAATATGCGCTGGAGAAGCAGGTTCCACCGGCAATACAGATGCTAGAGTCATAAAGTTTTCTCCTAATCGCGGTCTGTGCGCGAACCGGATCTAATATATTGCCTAGCTTATCCTTTTTTTGAGAAAAATAGGGTTTTTGTAGTTTTTGTTACAGTTTTATTAAAAGGGATATGCATTGGGAATTGGGCATGGGGAATTGGTTATTCACGAGTGACAAATGACAAATGACAAATGACAAATTACCTTGCTAAAGCGATCGCTGCATTCTGTCCACCAAAGCCAAAACTCAAACATAATACATGGCTAATATTACTGAGGTGGGCTGCTGTAACTATATCTAAATCAAACTCTGGTTGCTGCCATCCCACACAAGGCGGTAAAATTTGATGCTTTAACGCCATCAAAGAAAAAGCCACGCCTAAGGCTCCAGATGCTCCTAGTGTATGACCTGAGCTTCCCTTGGTGGAACTAACTGCTACGCCTTGGCGAAACAAATGCTGGATTACCATACTCTCCATTTGGTCATTTAGCTGGGTAGCTGTGCCATGAGCATGAATGTAATTGATATCGGCTGGTAATAGACAACTACGTTCTAGACATTGTTTGATAGCAGCGATCGCACTTTTGCCCTCAGGTTCCGGTGAATTGCTATGATATGCGTCGTTAGTTAAACCAAAACCGAGAATTTCACCATACACTTTTGCTTGACGCTGCTTTGCCAACTCTGCTGATTCCAGGACAAACACAGCTGCACCTTCACCCAAAACTAAGCCTTCCCGGTGCAAATCAAAAGGATAAGCGCCAGTTTTTGCCAAAGCACCCATCTGCTGAAATCCTGCCAAAGTCAAAGGTGTAATTGGTGCTTCCACTGCACCAGCGATCGCTTGTTGACATTGCCCTGTTTGTATGAGCATAGCTGCTTGGGCAATAGATAAAATTCCAGTAGCACAAGCTGCCATTGGTGCCAAAACTATCCCAGATGCACCAATTTGTCGCGCAGCTGCGATCGCGTTCATGTGAGGCAAAGTATCTAGCCAATTTTTTAAAGAGGACGCGGGGACGGGGAGACGCGGGGACGAGGAGAAATTCTTTGCGTCCTCATACATCTGCCGCGCTAAGATTTCCCAAGAGGCTTGATGAGAGCGACTTGAGCCAATGACTACAGCGCAATCAGCTAAAGGTGGAATTAAGCCAGCATCTTGCAAAGCGGAAGCAACAACCAGCTCAGTTAAGATTGTCAACTCGGCTGGTTGTTGCCCAATCAAAGCTAGAGGAAGTGGTGTAAATTCCGGAAATGGTTGATGTAATTGAATTCCAGATTTACCTGCTAGCAAATTTTGCCAACTATCATCTAAGCTTCCACCCAAGGCAGAAACTAAACCAATACCAGTAACAACAACTTTCACGAATTTGGGAATTAGGAGTTAGGAGTTAGGAATTAGGAGTTATTATTCTTCCCCTGCTCCCCTTGCTTCCCCTGCTCCCCATCCTCTTACTGTCCTGGTGTTTTCAGATTTTCTGCACCTTGGGTAACTTTAGCAGAGTCGATGCGATCGCCTTGCTGAATTTTGTTGACTACATCGAAGCCTTGAGTGACATTGCCAAACACGGCGTAGTTACCATCTAGGAATCCTATATCTGCTAAGGCAAAATAAAACTGTGAAGAAGCTGAATCTGGTTGTTGCGATCGCGCCATTGCTACCGCACCTTGCTTATGGGACAATACAACAGGTTGAGCAGTAGCATCAAATGTTTTATTGTAAACCGGTGTATTTGAACCTTTTGGTTTAATTTCCAAAGGTATATAACGAATATTTCCGGTTTTTGGGTCAATATAGCTACCCGTTCCCAATTGATCTACAGGAAATTTTGGGTCTTTGCTTTGGGGATCGCCACCTTGAACAACAAACGGCTGTGGTTTTTCCGGAGTTCCGCGCTCAACTCTGTGGAAAGCTAGGCCATTGTAAACACCTTTTTGCACTAAATCTACAAAGTTGCCTGCTGTAATTGGGGCGTTGGTACCGTCTACTTCGATAGTAATCGGCAAACCTTTAACTGTAAGCACCACAGTAGCCTTGCCTTCCAGCCTTGGTAAATTTGCGATTCCAGGAACACTCTCATCGGTGCTTTGAGATACAGACGTTGCTTCAGTAGTTGTCTTAGTACTTGCCTCACTTGCGTTTGAGGTAGCTGTCGATGTTGCAGAAGAAGTATTAGAAGGGACTTGTTGTGTTGAACATCCTCCCAACATCAAAGCACTGGCGATCGCCAGAGAAAGCAAAAATTGTGAAATTTTCAACCGCATTGCTAGTTACTGATTCAACTCAAGTATCTTATCGTTTTCAGAGGGATTAGGGACTGGGTATCGGGTACTGGGGATTGGGTATTCAGAAAACTTTTCTCTAGTCGCGAGTTCTCACTTCCCACTCACTACTCCCCACTCCCCATTCCCCAATCCCTTAAAGTCCTTCTAACGGTACTCCCAAAAACCGAGCTAGCTTTGCGCCTTCTGTTTCTAACTCTGTTAAAGATACGGGTTGTCCGACTCGTGTTAAGGGTATATCTCGACGACCTTTAACGCGGAGATAGAGTGAGCGACGGGGATTAAGACCTTCTTTGACAGTTATTCGCACAGATTGCACATCTTCTATGCGGCTATCAATTTGAATTTGACGATTTTTGCCAGGAAATCCCCAACGGAATATTTTAATTGTGCCGGTTTCCTGATTAAATTCGTTGTAACCGCCTCCCACGTCCCATAAAATCACTAACCATAGGTATGTAGCTAATAGCAAGCCAGCACTGCCATATAACCCCATCACCAATCCTTGAGGGACGAATATCAGTTGAGTTGCATCAGTAACTATGAGTAAATTAATTTTTAGGTAACTGGATATGCCAGCTAGTAAAAAGCCTGTTGCTCCTAAGGTAACGATAGTTGCCCACCAGTAGTTACTGAACCGACGAGAACCGAGAACGTTTTGATGCAGGAGGCGATCGCCTTTGTTAATCGTTGTTGATGCCGTCATTGAACTACCATTGCCTGTGAGATACTCTCTTTTTAAGTCTGCCATTGAATCGGGACATATTGCAACTGAATTAGGGCATGGGGCATGGGGCATGGGGGATTGGGCATTGGAACTGTGGGAAGCTTTGTTTATATATTCTCTCCAGACTCCCCCATCTCCAGACTCCCGACTCCCCATTCCCCATATCAATTGTTTAGATTTCTGAGAAAAGTTGTGTCAAATTGTAAAAATTCTGATATTCATATTATTAATATACGTTCGTGTTAAATACCCGATCCGCTTGCGTGTGTCTGGCCAAAACCGAACTAATATGATAAGTTAAGAATCATTAAGTTACCACAAGCTAAGTTACTAGCCAGTGGTACGTGTAATGGCATAGGTCTGAGAAATGCTGACTTCACTGGGCAGCTAGCTCTCAGAATCTCAGTTGCTTTTAGGCTGTTGAGATTGTCAAAAAAACGTTAATTCCTCACGGCGATCGCTGCTAAAGCAAAGCTTTAAAGCGGCGCTGGTTCAAAAACGTTGCAATTTTAGTAAAAAAAGAGGATTTTAGTTCGATGACCATCGCAGTTGGACGCGCCCCAAGTACAAGAGGGTGGTTTGACGTAGTAGACGACTGGCTCAAGCGCGATCGCTTTGTATTCGTGGGTTGGTCAGGGTTACTACTATTCCCTTGCGCTTACC
>JAHHHB010000044.1 GCA_019359545.1 Desmonostoc geniculatum HA4340-LM1
GCGGTGTGGATTCTCAATCGCTGGTAGACGGCTCATCGACAACAAAATAACTACACTCGGTTTAGCCTATAACCTGGGTCAACCCAGATTCACTTCTCTTTAGATTTTCTTTACGAATCAGCTCTAAAGACGTTGCAATGCAAATAATAATAGAGACGTTGCAATGCAACGTCTCTACATTAGATAAATTGTTCGATAATTCCGCCACCTAAGACTTTTTCTCCGTCATACCATACCGCAGCTTGTCCGGGTGTGATGCTGAATTGGGGTTCATCAAACACCAAACGCACACGGGAGTTTTCCAAAGGAATCACCGTCACTGGTGTAGGCGTGGAACGATAGCGAATTTGGACTTCGGCATGAATTGGGGTAGATGGTTCGGCGATAGAAACCCAATTTACTCGCCCTACAGTACATTCTGGCTGAGTTACCTTAGTGCGATCGCCAACAATAACTCGATTATTCACCGCATCTAATTCAATCACATACAACGGCTCAGCAGCAGCAATTCCCAAACCTTTGCGCTGTCCGATTGTGTAGTGATGAACGCCATCATGTTGTCCCAAAATTTTGCCTGTGGTATCCACAATATCGCCTGTTTTGGGAGCTAAATATTTATCCAAAAATGCCCGCATGGAACCGTTACTTTCCACTAAGCACAAGTCTTGGCTTTCTGGCTTATCAGCGGTTTGGAGTCCGTATTCAGCAGCGATGCGACGGGTATCAGTTTTTTCCAATTCGCCCAAAGGAAATACACTCGCCTCTAGCAAATCTTGAGACAAATCATAGAGAAAATAAGACTGGTCTTTGTTGCGGTCAACTGCTCGTAATAATTGGTAACGCCCAGTAGCTTCATCATAGTTAATTCGGGCATAATGACCAGTGGCAATGCGATCGCATCCCAATTTTTCATGGGCATACTGCACCATCGGGCCAAACTTCACCGTTTTATTGCACTGAGAGCAAGGCAAAGGCGTGATTCCAGCGCTGTAACCAGTCACCAAGAAATCGACAATATTTGTTTGGAAGACATCCCGAATATCCACAACCTCGTGGGAAATGCCCAGTTGTTCACAGATACCAGCCGCGTCGATCATACCTTCAGAGCAACATTGACCTTTGCCTTTCATCAGCCAAAGAGTCAAACCAATTACTTCATAACCCTGATGGTGCAGGATAGCAGCGGCGGTGGAACTGTCAACACCACCAGAAAGACCAACGACGACTTTTTTCATACAAACCCAACACGGTAGCTGCGTGGTTGTCCAATTGTAGCACAGACTCTTCAAAGCCTTGCCAGTAAAGCGCTTCAGTTTATTAGCAATCAAATAGATAGTTGTTGCTTACTTGCTCATCTAAGATTAGTTACAGGTGTATTGTTTAGAACTTAAATGAGGTAACTTAACACTAACGCTATGTAGTTGCTACAACAGCAAACTAATTAGTTCCGGATGGAAATTGCCTAAAAATATTTAGATTACTTTATAACTACTATGTCGAGTAGAATACCAAGTCAATTTATTCGATTTCAGATATTCTCCTTGTTAATGGGAGGATGTTTAGCGGTGCTTGCCAACTCTACCCCAGCACAAGCACAAATTTCCAACAGCAACCTGCTACTGGCTCAACAAGAAGGTGAACCTTTACCGCCAGTTCCCTTTCAAGAATCACCACAGTTACCACCGGCGGAACCAGCACAGATTTTTCAACCTGAGCAGAATTTTCAGCCTTCTCAACCACCGCAGATTTTTCAACCTGAGCAGAACTTTCAGCCTTCTCAACCAGAAGAGTTTAGTCAATATAACCAAAACTTTGAACGCTATTTAGTTTTCGTTGATGGTAGTGATTTTCAAACGCTACAACAAATACGTCAGCTTGAACCCAGTGCTTACATTCGAGAATACCAAGGACGTAATGTAATTCAATCAGGAGTTTTTACTAGAGCCTCTAACGCTCAACAACGAGTGAATGAGCTAAACTCACGAGGTATTTATGGTACACGAATCATCGGCTTTGCGAATGGACGGGAAATAGGTTCTTTTGATGGAGATAATAGAGGTTTTAGCGGCGATCGCAATAATATAAATATTCCCAAACAAGTCTCTAGATATTATGTCGCCATTCCCACCACTTCAGAACAGTTACCTGCGATCGCTGCTCAAGTTAGACAGAATTTAGCCCGATTCAACCAAGATTTAGGACGATCTGGCGGAGTTCTCGAAAGGAGGCAACCACGAGGTCCACACGTAGCAGTAGGGCCTTTCGCTGACCGAGTACAAGCACAAGAATGGAACAAATATCTGCGAAATATAGGATACAAGGATGCCAGGGTTTATTACGGGAAATGAAAAAGTCTGCAAGGGAACCGCTGCCCTTCCAGGCTTTGACTGGCTCAAACAATCCTACCCGCCTCGACCAATTACTTGGCTGTCCGGCTACTTTTAATTAAATCATGATGTTTTTTTGTTATGGGTTTTTCACCAACATCATGAGTGAGATTTTACCAGAAATCTAGTAAAACTAAAATGCTTGGATATTTCAGGCGGATAGCTTTCATCCCCCTATCTATTAGCCGGAGGTTCTCAGCATAGGTACGATAGCGGTTCCCATTCAGATGCGGTACAATATTATATCCCCAGGTGTAGGGGCACGGCAGTGCCCAGTGGTGTCAACTTAACGTGAAACCCTTGCGAAGACGTGATATTGAGTTCACTCACTCACCATCACTCAACGCGTTACCCCACCCTAACCCTCCCCTTATAAAGGGGAGGGAACTGCATTTTTTCCCCCCTTTATAAGGGGGGATTAAGGGGGGTAAAACGTCTGTGAGATAAGCATTTGAGTTTAAGTTGACACCAATGGGCAGTGCCGCCCCTACAGGTGTATCTCAGTAGGTCGGGAAACGCTATAAACGATCTCTAAATTTGCGAGTTTGGAGTAACATAAATCATAACTCCCCATTATCTACTCCCTACTCTCCATTCCCCATTCAGCACTCAGCACTGATGTCAGATAGGCAAGAACAAATCTCACAAGTAGTAGTAACTGCTGAGCAAATGCGCGATATTGAAGCGCGGATCTTTGCAGTAGGAATGCCTGTAGTAGCTTTGATGGAAAAGGTAGCGGGCTTAATTGCGCGTCGCATTCAAAATATTTACCCAAACCCAGGAGAAAAGGACGCGGGGACGCTCTTACGCGGGGACACGGAGAGTTCTTTCCCCGCGTCCCCGCGTCCCCCACTCTTTGCGTCTTCTTCTCGCTTCTCCTCAAATCTCCGTGTCGGTATCCTCGTCGGTCCCGGTCACAATGGGGGAGATGCTTTAGTAGTAGCCCGTGAATTACATTTTCGTGGGTATGAAATTTGGATTTATTCTCCTTTCTCTAAACTCAAGGAATTAACTTCCCAGCACTTGCAATATGCTCAAAGTTTGGGTATCCCAACTTATCAAGAAATTGAGCAATTGCCGAATTCGGATTTGTTGATTGATGGATTGTTTGGATTTGGTTTAGAAAGAAATCTCACCGATCCCATTGCTTCTGCAATTAATCAATTAAATGAATTGTCTGTGCCAATTTTGAGTATTGATTTACCTTCGGGGTTGCACACTGACACAGGGGAAGTATTGGGGACTGCCATTCGCGCTACTCACACGTTTTGCTTGGGTTTATGGAAGTTGGCTTTCTTGCAAGATCGGGCGCTAGAATATCTCGGCAAAGTTGAGTTGATAGATTTTGATATTCCTTTGGCTGATGTGCAAGCTGTTCTCTTAAATGCACCCAGAATTAAACGCATTACAACAGCAACCGCACTTTCGACTTTACCTTTACCCCGTCCACCAGTTACCCACAAATATAAGGAAGGACATTTACTGCTGATTTGTGGTTCGTGGCGTTATGCAGGTGGAGCAATTTTAACTGGTTTGGGTGCGCGGGGTAGTGGTGTGGGGATGCTTTCGGTTGCTGTACCGGAATCGCTGAAATCTCTTTTGGTGTCGCATTTGCCAGAAGCGCTGATTGTCGGTTGTCCAGAGACGGAAACCGGAGCGATCGCGCAATTGCAACTACCTGCAAAAACTAATCTGAGTTCCTTTAGTGCGATCGCTTGTGGCCCCGGTTTAACAACAGATGCTTCTTCAGTTGTCCAAGAGGTCATAGAAAGCGATGTTCCTTTGGTTCTCGATGCCGATGGTTTAAATATACTTGCCCAAATGGGAACCATCCCCACCTTACAAAAACGCCAAGCAGTCACCATACTCACACCCCACGCAGGTGAATTCCAGCGATTGTTTCCCCATGTCGCCGATGCCAAACACGATAGGGCGAAAGCAGTACGAGAAGCAGCCGCGCAAAGTGGGGCAGTAGTTTTGTTAAAAGGTGCGAGAACTGCCGTAGCCAACCCCCAAAGTGAAGTTTGGATTGTTCCAGAAAGTACACCCGCCTTAGCGCGTGGCGGTAGCGGTGACGTGTTAACCGGGCTACTCGGTGGATTGTTAGCACAAGGGTTGACTAAACAGATTCCTGTAGAAGATATTGCTGCAACTGCTGCTTGGTGGCATTCCCAAGCGGCTATTTTAGCAACTCAAGAGCGTACGGAGTTGGGTGTAGATGCATTTACTTTGACACAATATTTAATCAAAGCTCTCAGTAATTGTTACTAGTTTTAAATTAGGCGATCGCCTTGTTCCAAGGCACAAGATCCCCGACTTCTTTAACAAGTCGGGGATCTGAGAGTTTTTTTATAACTTTAGTTATATTTCTATTGATTGTCTTTAGTGTTCAATTTGAATTTTGCCGTCATAAAGTATGAGTTATAGACCATGAAATTTCACAATTTAATTCAGTCGCCAGCAGGAGGAGATTCAATACTGTATTTTTTAGACTAGTCAATAAACACTCTAAAGAATTTGGAAACAGCATATGCCTCTTCATAAACTTGAACATTTCGATCCGAATTATCGAGACACTTTTGGTGGAGATGACGTTAAAGCCCTGGATGTCTATACTCAAGGGGGAGAGAAAGTTGGCTCAGTCATCGATGTTTTAGTTGATGACGATGGACGTTTCAGGTATTTAATTATTGACACAAACGTAGATTATGTTAATAAAAAAATATTAGTACCAGTTGGTCTTTCCCGTATCAATTATCCTGCAAGACGTGTCTTTGTCGATGGGTTGAACATACGGCAAATAGAAAGTCTACCTGAGTACCAAGAAATCACAAATGTTGATAATGATTATGAAGAAAAAGTACGTAGTGTATTTCGTTATTCAACCAGTAGCGTGACTTATAATGATACATACAGTTACCAAAAAGAACCAGCTTTATACGAGTTGAATGACCAATATCATCAAACTTTTAGACTCTATGAAGAACGATTAATTGCCAATAAGCATCGTGTCAAAACTGGGGAAGTAGCTGTTGGTAAGCATATTGAAACGGAAACTGCACGTGTCACAGTACCTATTCAAAAAGAACGAGTTTTGATCGAGCGAGTGGTACCAACAGAAATAGCAAGCGTTGATACCAAAGAACTTAAATTTCAAGAAGGAGAAATAGCACGCATAGAAGTCTACGAAGAAACACCGGAAATACGTAAAGAAGCTTTTATCCGTGAAGAAGTCCGAGTTAAGAAGGTAATAGAACGAGACACTGTAGAAGCACAAGATACGATTCGTCGAGAAGAGTTAGATGTTGATACTGCCGGCGAATTGCATCTGCATGAAACTGATACTACTAGACATGAAACCATTTAAAAATCAACAGTTATCAGTTAAAAATAGCGTCTATTAACTGTTAACTATTTATCGAACAGAATTCAGATACGTAGTGGCGTGGCAAGCTTAAAATAGTGCATTAACTTTCCTCTTGTGGGATGGGCGTCTCGCCCGTCCGGTGCGGACAAGATGTCCACACCACAAGAAAATTTATTGCAACATTTTAGTCTTGCCACGCCAGTAGGGTGCGTTAGCGACAGCGTAACGCACCATTCTTAAGGCTTTGGTGCATTACGGCTTACGCCTAACACACCCTGCAAATACTTAGATTTTTCAGAAATCAAATATGATTCCTATACATACAGGACTTACGCAAAAGATAACGAAAGTAGCGTTAATTGATGAATTACCGCTATGCAAGAATAAGGTTTTCGGTCACACTTTGCGTAAGTCCTAATATAGTTACGAATCATAACAGGCAAAGTTAGGTTTTATCTCTGCCTGTGTTTTTATTTTTATAGTTATTTATAATATAAAATAGCTATAACTTTTGATAATTAAACGTTCACAAAGTTACTTCGGTAGAAAGAGGTAAATAAGTAAATAAATATCTACCTTAGTAATAAGCAGATGTAAATAAAATTTTTGGGGTTAAATAGAATGGTACTTTATAAATTAGAAGATTTTGAGCCTAACTACCGCGATAGCTTTGAAGGTCATGATATTAAGGGACTTGGGGTCTATACACAAGGAACTGATGAAAAAATTGGTACTGTCAGCGATGTTTTAGTTGATGACGAAGGTCATTTCCGCTATCTAGTTGTTGACTTAGGTTTCTGGATTTTTGGTAAAAAAGTATTACTACCAATTGGTCGCGCCCGTATCGACTATAATACCGATCGCGTCTACACCATTGGCTTGACTAGAGAGCAAGCAGAAGATTTACCAGAGTTCAATGAACGCCTAGCGCTTGACTACGACTATGAAGAACGGGTGCGTGGAGTATATCGCCGACCGGGAGCGGGAGATTACACCCCTCCTGTAGAAACATCAGCACCTCTAGAAGCATCAGCACCTTTAGACAGAACTTATCCTACTCCTACTTACAACCGTGATAGTTACACATACGAACACGAGCCTTCTTTATACAATTTAAATGAACAAGATCATCAAACTTTGAGATTGTATGAAGAACGACTAATCGCCAGTAAACAACGTCGCAAAACTGGAGAAGTCGCAATTGGTAAACACGTTGAAACTGAAACTGCACGAGTTGCAGTACCAGTGGAAAAAGAGCGAGTTGTGATTGAACGTGTAACTCCTGCTGATGCGGGTAGAGCCGTTTCTGCACGGGAAGCAGACTTTCGTGAAGGTGAAGTTGCTCGCGTAGAACTCCATGAAGAAACTCCTGAAATTCGCAAAGAAGCATTTGTGCGCGAAGAAGTAAGAGTTAAAAAAGTGGTAGATCAAGACACAGTTGAAGCTCAAGAAACTGTACGTCGTGAAGAATTAGACCTGAATGCTCCTAACCTTCCCATTGAAGAACGTTAACGGAGAATGGGGACTAGGGACTGGGGAATAGGGACTGGGAATTGTTTTCCTAATACCCAATACCCAGCACCCAATACCCAATACCCAGTCCCTTTTACTAATAGCTAACTGATGGCAAAAAACATTGGACAGGCCAACTCGAACACTAGCACTAACACCTTACTAGCAAATTTAAAAAACAAGGTGCATAATTTTGTTGTCTTCGATAACCAAGGTGAGCTAGTAGGAAAGGTTCAGGATTTAATTGTGGATGCTAATCATCGGCTAAATTTAGTTATATCTAACCAGGTGAATCAACCAATTCTAGAATCTGGTCAGCATTTAGCCGATAAACATGCTTTTTTATTTCGAGTGCAGAGCCAGAGAATCAAAAAAATCGACAATCCAACTAAATCTGTTTTCATAGACCTAGACAAATCAGAAATAGAGTATATGCCTGAATATTTAGAAACAGAAACACCAGGCGATCGCAAACTCTCAGAAATATCAGAAAACTCAACTAACCAACTAGCTTATAATCAAACCACAAATAACTTTATTGAATCGACAAATTTAGAAGATATTAGTGAAGAAAGAATTATTCGCTTACTAGAAGAACGACTAGTTGTTGAAAGCAAAAAGCGTAGACTTGGTGAAGTAATTGTTCGCAAGGAAATCGAAACCCGGATGGTACAAGTTCCTGTCCGACGTGAGAAACTAATCATCGAACAAGTCAGTCCAGAACACAAACAACTCGCAGAAATTGATTTAAGTCAAGGCGAAATTTCTGGACTGGAGTTGACTGAACTTGAAAGACTTGAAGTTACACGTTTTGACGGCGGTTTAACAGTGAGCGGCGAATTGAGTTCACCTAAAATTGCTAGTTTATTATTGAATGCGATCGCACTTGAGAAAAATCACGGATGTAAGCAGGTGCAAGTTACAATTTCTGTTGAAGATGAATCACATCAAAAAAAATACCAGGAGTGGTTTGACCGCTGTTCCAAAGGTCAGCAACCAAAGCCTGAAAAATAAATAAGTTTCTAGCAGATAAATTAGTAGGGTGTGCAATGCTCACCCTATTTTTTTGTTCAGAATTTAAGACAAACAGACGCGATAAATCGCCATCTCTACAAAAGGTTGTGATTTATGCAACATAGTAGACTTATTGCAAAAGTCCTTATTTTTACCTTATTCTTTGCGCCTACGCTTCTCCTTCTCCTCTCGGAGACGCTGCGCGAACGGAGACGCTACGCGAACGGGAACGGCTTCTCTCCGAGACGCTACGCGAACGCTGAATGCGCCTTTGCGTGAGATAAAAAAAGCGATCGGATAGTTTACCAATCACCGGAGTTGCAAAAAACTGAGCTATGGAATAAATCGAAAATAACAAACTCGTCTGAAAATGACTCAGGCCAAATTGTTTGCCATAAAGATAGATAATAGGAATTAAAACTGTAAAACTGAGGGAATTAATAAAAGCAATTAAAGCGGTAATCCAGAAATTTCGATTGATCGCAACCTGGTTGTTACTTTGCAACTGCACTGTAACTGAAAACAGCGACATTTCAACCCTTGTCATACTACCTACTTGTCGTTCTTTTGGCTACCCCAGATGAAATTTCGAGTGAAGCGACTTTCACGCAAGCAGCAACAGCGCTTGATCCCACATATTCACATTCAAGTTCGAGATGGAAAGTTTGAAATTATGGGTATGGGTGCATGGTATTCCTACTGGCGCGATCCCTACCATTTACTGCTGACAATTTCCTGGACTGGGTTCTTGATCCTAATTTGTGTGTTTTATGTAACTATTAATGCTCTGTTCGCCCTAGCTTACTTGGTAGGAGGAGACTGTATTGCTAACGCGCGACCAGGTTCTTTTTTAGATGTTTTTTTCTTTAGCGTCCAAACTCTGGCATCCATCGGCTACGGTGCAATGTATCCTAAAACCACTTACGCCAATATCATTGTTACCATTGAAGCGATGATCGGTTTGGTGGGAATTGCTGTGATGACCGGACTGGCGTTTGCCCGGTTCTCTCGACCAACCGCCCGCGTCATGTTTAGCCGTGTAGCGGTGATTACAGTTCATGATGCCAAGCCGACTTTGATGTTTCGCACTGCTAATCAGCGCCGCAACACGATTTTGGAAGCGCAGATGCGAGTATATTTGATGCGCGACGAAGTAACGCTAGAAGGACAGTTTATGCGGCGAATCTACGATTTGAAACTGCTGCGGCACCAAACACCTAGCTTTTCCTTAAGCTGGTCAGTGGTACATATCATTGATGAGTTTAGTCCTTTATATGGGATGACGGGAGAATCACTCATCCAGACAAATTCGATGTTGATCGTTTCTTTGAGTGGTATTGATGAAACGGTTTCACAAGTCGTCCATGCTCGTCATAGCTATAGTGCTAAGGAAATTTTGTGGAATAATCGCTTTGTCGATATCTTCCACGAAACAGCCGATGGACATCGCTACATTGACTACAACCGCTTCCACGATGTCTTGCCTTTAGATGAAATGAGCTAAGAATTCAGAATTCAGAATTCAGAATTCAGAATTCAGAAGTCAGAAGTCAGAAGATTATTTTTAAATCTCTTTGCGTCCCCGCGTCCCCGCGTCAGTCCTTTGGTGGTTGTGAAGGCTTAACCACAACCCGACCATTTTCAACGACAGTACAATTCTCACCAGTATTTTTGCTGTGGTTAACTGGCGTATCGTGGCATTGCTTTTGGTGGGAGATATTTTGCTCCTCTTGTTGATTAAGGATGACAACACAAGAGGAACAGGAAGGGAAAGACATATAAAGTATTTTGAACTCTATTATCTATTATCGCTCTATTAAATGCTGTTTGGCTGAAAAATTTACTACTTGCAGCAATTTTAACTGGGTAAAATACAGATCGTTGTAGGGATACACAATTAACTGTGCATACCTACAATAATTATTTGGCAGGGTTAGACAATGGGTTTTTCTGATGAAAAAATTTTGGCGATACCTGGGTTTAAGTTTCGTATCTACCTTTTTGACTGCTACTCCTGGATTGGGAGCGGAGCGCATTAGCTTTTATTACCCTCCCTTCGGGGAATTCTCTTTGTCTGTGGACTCGCTGGAAACTTTTGCGAAAACTGGCAAAATTGATGAAGACTTTTCCTTTTATGCCAGCCGCGCTACTCCCGAACAACTCGCCCAACTGCGAGATCTACTCCGGCAGCGCTTCAATATTACTCCTACTTTGGTATCTCAGGTTACCTACTCACCCATAGGTGAGAAGGTGATGCAACGTATGGGAGAATTACTCCTCACTGAGTCTCGACAAAACGGTTTCTACGCCATACGTGCGGCTTTTATTTTAGCTGCTGCCGATCGCCAAGGCTTGACTGTTTTGAATTTGCTGCGGAGATTTCCTAGTCAGACTATCAGGCTGAATTATTCAGAGGGGCTGAGGATAGTTGACAACTTGTCACAACTGCTGGAAAAAAAGGACGAGGTTGTGGCTTTTCTGCAACAAGAAGCGATCGCCCAAGCTGCCAATTCAACCGTTGATTTCTCACAACAACCAGACTTGCGATCGCCAGGGAAATTCGCTTGGCAGAAAAAAAGCCTGGAACTAAATGACTTTTCTCGCAATCGCCGTCTCCCAGTAGATATTTATTTACCTGAAGGCAATTCTCAAACCGAAGCAAAACCGCCGTATCCCCTAATCGTAATTTCTCATGGTCTGGCTTCCGATCGCTCTACCTTTGCTTACCTAGCTCAACATCTCACATCCTATGGTTTTGCGGTTGCGGTACTGGAACATCCTGGTAGCAATGCTGAACGCTTTCAGCTATATTTTGCAGGTTTAGCGGGACCACCGGAACCAGCAGAATTTATCAACCGACCTTTGGATATCAAGTATTTACTCAATGAACTTGAACGTTTGGACAAATCCGATCCTTCCCTCAAGGGAAAACTTAATTTTCAGCAAATTGGGGCGATCGGTCAGTCTTTTGGTGGTTATACTGTTTTGACTCTCGCAGGAGCAACGATTAACTTTAACCAACTTTACCAAGACTGTAATCCCAACAATTCATACTTTAATTTGTCGCTGTTGTTGCAGTGCCAAGCTGCTGAGTTATCCCCAAAAAATTACGAACTCAAAGACGATCGCATTAAGGTCGTTATGGCGATTAATCCCATTGACAGCTCAGTTTTGGGTCAGGGTGGCATCAGTCAAATTAAAATTCCGGTAATGTTGGTAGCTGGTAGTCAAGATATTTTTGCCCCACCAGTATTTGAGCAGATTCTCCCTTTTACCTGGCTGACTGATTCCAATAAGTACCTTGCTTTGATTGAAAACGCCACCCACTTTTCGGCGATCGCCGAACCCACTCCTGAGAACAGTGTATTACCTGTGCCGCCTGCGTTACTAGGCCCCAAACCTACTCCTGTTTATTCCTATCTCAACGCTTTCAGCGTAGCTTTTTTGTCAACCCATCTCCTCAACCGCCCTGAATATCGCTCCTATTTACAGCCGTCTTACGCCCAGTTCATCAGTCAAGAGTCTCTAAAGCTCAGTCTTTTACAGTCCTTGACACCAGATCAATTTAGTCAACTCTGGAATGGCTCAATTCCTCAGTCATTTCGACCATCAAATCCTCAACCTACGACTTCTCAGGGACAAGAACCAAAACAATAACTTTCAAGAAATATGGGGAGTGGGGAGTCTAGGAAAGTGTTTCTCTCATTCGTAGCAGGTAGTATGCCGTCAGTGCGCCCGCTCCTAAGGGACTAAACGCCCCGCTATCCATGTACAGCACTCCCGAATAATTACGTATATACACTTAAGGTAGCTTTCAAAGAGTATTAGTAATTATGAATTATGTTGACTTAAGGTTTAGATCCCCGACTTCTCTAAGAAGTCGGGGATCTTCTTATTGAGCAATGATTGAAAATTGACATAAACAAGGCAACTCTCAAGTATTCCTTTGATAATCTCAAAGTTAAACCTAAATAAATTACCATTTGGATTAAATCTTTGGTACATAAATATGCTGTCGTAATTTATATTTTAGATAAGCATATAGCCTTGTTTTCTTATAAAAAAAATAACAGCCACAAACCTTTATTTTCAATGAATCAGTAAATATGCTGATAGTACTACCCAAATTTTTAATCAAATATAATTATTACAATCATAAGAAAAATGAAATAGCAATCTTAAATAATGCCTGACAAACAAGGTACTACAATTATTTGGTAAGTTGGCATCTGCGGCTGGAAATTCTTACACATCAAATAGGATTGGTAAATATGTCTTTTTTATATCTAAGGTGTGACTTAGATATAACAATTTCCTAAAACAGAAATTAATTGTCAGGGCTTTAAGATATTTGTACCTACGTATTCATAAAAACTTATTTCATAAAATCTTTTGTATATATATACTTGTGTTAACAAGTATTAAGAAATTCTTATTAAAAAATGTTGCAATGACTTGATTTAATTGCTAACGTGTGTATGTCAACGATGCTGATGAACGCTCAAATCGAGGAGAAATAAAATCTATGAGCTATGTAGATTCAGCCCAGTGTGTTAGTAATTAACGAGTAAAAAACGAGAAATTTCTGCCTCGTATAGACAATTACGAAGGATTGCAGATTAACCAAGAAATATCTCGTTGCTAAAGGGTTTTCAAGTGACTAGGGATTGGGAACTGGGAACTAGGGACTGGGAATTAGCGACTGGTGGGATGAGGGGCAGTCAAGAATAATTAATAACCAATGCCCAATGCCCAACGCCCAATGCCCTTTTTGCCCAATCCCTAATTAGATTTTGGAGGATAAAATCAATGGAGATTCAAGGTAAAGTAGCCCTAATTACAGGGGCTTCCCGTGGTATTGGTAAGGCGATCGCTCTGGAACTAGCCAAACAAGGCATCAAGCGGCTGATATTGGTAGCACGCGATCGCCACAAGTTAGTTGAGGTGGCGAACAAAATTGAGGCGATGGGTGTAGAGACTGCGATCGTTGCCTTAGATTTGACTCAGGTAATTGATGTGAATGTCACCATTGCTCAAGTTTGGCGCAACTATGGCCCGATTCATCTGCTGGTTAATTGTGCAGGAGTCGCATATCAAAGCTCGTTTTTGCAATCTAAACTCCCTCAAGTTCAAGAAGAGCTTTCTGTAAACCTATTGGGAATGTACAACCTCACGAGTCTGATAGCTCGACGTATGGCCAGCCAAAGGCAAGGGACAATCGTCAATGTGTCGAGTCTGATGGGGAAAATTGCAGCACCGACGATGGCGACTTACTCGGCTACCAAATTTGCCATCTTAGGATTTACCCAAGCGTTGCGTCGGGAACTCGCCCAACACAATATCCGAGTGATTGCATTACTGCCTTCCCTCACAGACACAGACATGGTGCGGGACTTAAAATTATTTCGTTGGGTAATCCCCATGACTCCCCAGCAAGTGGCTCAAGCACTCGTCGCTGGAATGCAAAATGATTCAGCAGAAATTTTAGTCGGATGGCAAAGTCATCTAGCTGTGTGGTGCCAACGCCTCGCCCCTTGGTTGCTAGAACTGATTTTACAAATAGCGACTCCGCCAGCGCCAAGAAGACGACAGCCTGAACAAAAATTGAGCTTTTTAACCAAAATCCAGCGTTTTGGCGATTTGCCCTGGTTTAGAAAAAATCAATGTCAGCCCAAGTCCCTGTAACTATTATCCGTATAATGAACACAACCCACAGCCATCAGAACACATGACTAGAGATAAATACAAATTTGCTGCTGCTTGGGAGGGTGAGCCGATTGTATTTGGCGCTTGTAGGCCAGGCCACTCGAATCAACAGGTATCTGATTGGGTTGAGTTCATGAAACAGCAAAATATCAAACGAGTTTGCTGTCTTCTGACGGAAAAGCAACTAGCTCCTTACTCTAATCTTTTAGGCATATATCAACAAGAATTTGGTAGTCAACAAGTTTGCTGGGCACCGATTAGAGATTTTCATTTCTCTAGTTTAGAAACACTCACACAGAAAATACTTCCTTTTTTAGTAGCAGCAGACAAACAAAGTGAAAAAGTAGTTGTACACTGTTCTGGTGGTATTGGTCGCACTGGTCATGTGTTAGCTGCATGGTTAGTTAGTATTCGCAATTTCTCTAATCAAGATGGGATCGCCGCCGTTAAAACCACAGGCAGAAATCCTTATGAAGCTGCGATCGCATCTGTGTTCAGAGGAAAAAATCCCTTTCAAGTTGTAAAGGAACTTGATGTACTTTTAAATAGTTGCCGTCTAGCAATGCGCGATCGGTAGTATCGTCCAAGTGGGATCGCATAATTAGACATACCTTGTTTCGGAGCAACCAGAAATGCAGACACTACCTACCAATCTCTCTTTTTTGCCCGAAATCATTGATGGCTTACCGAATATTTCTGGTTGGGAAACAGAGGTTCTCTCTGTAGTTAACCATGATGCACCTGTATTTTTAGCAACAACGAATATTAAGTTAGAAGATGTAAATGCTGTATTTGCGATCGCCTTACATATGCACCAACCCACGATCCCTGCGGGATCTGGTGGTACACTCATCAGCCATCTGCAATACATGTTTGAACATTCCAACGAAGGAGATAACCATAATGCAGCGCCTTTTGCTTATTGTTACAGCCGCATGGGAGATTTCATTCCCGAACTTGTAAATCAAGGTTGTAATCCCCGCGTGATGTTGGATTACTCAGGTAATCTGTTGTGGGGACTGCGGCAAATGGGACGCGATGATATTCTTGATAACCTGAAACGTATTACTTGCGATCGTACCTATCAACCTTATGTAGAATGGCTGGGTACAATGTGGAGCCATGCTGTTATTCCTTCCACTCCCATAGCAGATATTAAATTACATATAATTGCATGGCAACATAACTTTGCCGCAATTTTTGGTTGGGAAGCATTAGCACGAGTCAAAGGATTTTCACCTCCAGAAATGCATCTACCAAATCACCCTGATGCTCTCTTTGAATTCGTCAAAGCGCTCAAAGAATGTGGATATCGCTGGCTACTCGTTCAAGAACATTCTGTAGAAACAATTAGCGGTGAATCTCTCACCCACAAACATTTACCACATCGTCTAGTTGCCCGCAATTCTCAAGGCGAAACAATTAGTATTACAGCTTTAATTAAAACTCAAGGTTCCGATACTAAATTAGTTGCTCAGATGCAGCCTTATTATGAAGCAAAAACCTTATCCAAACAACAACTAGGAAGCGTATTTGTGCCGCCAATAGTTAGTCAAATTGGAGATGGTGAAAATGGCGGTGTCATGATGAACGAATTTCCTAGTGCTTTCAAACAAGCTTGGTGGGATATGGTAAATCATGGTGGTGGAAAATCGGGTATTGTTGGTGTTTGTGGCACAGAATATCTAGAATTAATAGAAGCTGCTGGATGTAAATCTGAAGATTACCCAACTTGTCAGCCAGTAGGACAACATCAGATTTGGCAGCGAATTTCACCAGAAAATCCCCAACCTGAAGCTGTGGAGAATGCCATTCAAGAATTAAAACAAATCAACCCTAATTTTCACATGGATGGAGCCTCGTGGACAAATCATATTAGCTGGGTAAAAGGCTATGAAAATGTCTTGTCTCCCATGTATGAATTAAGCAGTTTATTTCATCAAAAATTTGATTCATTACAGCAAATTGATTCAGTAGAACCTGTTACCAGACAATCCCAATACCGGAATATTCTTCTACATAACCTTTTACTGCAAACTAGTTGTTTTCGTTATTGGGGACAAGGTGCTTGGACTGATTATGCAGGGGAAATTTATCAACGAGGTAAAAGCTTGTTATAAAAGACATTTTATAGCAGAATTGCGAACTAAAACAGCGTTGATACCTGGTTTTGAAACGAATCGTTGTTTTGAATTTGGAACAAAATCTAAGTATTGTAGTTCTAACGCACCAAACCCTTAAAAATGGTGCGTTCCGCTGTCGCTAACACACCATACATACAGCGAATTGGAACAGGCGTGAGGTACAGTAGGGGCACAACATGTTGTGCCCCTACCCGTGTACTTCATTTACCTGAAATACGCTGTATCTTTTCAAAAATAAAACCGGATTCCTATACTCTCTAATAGTTATCAATCTTACAGGCTCAGGCAAATATAATATACTTAAGATAATACACCTGGAAAAATACACGCACCATAGAATAAGTTATTGACGAAATATATTGAAGTCTGACTGTAAGCGATGTCTGACGACAAGCCGCTTTGCGTCTACGCCATTATAGCTTCTGAACTATTTACTCAATAATCATCCCCGTATCTATTATGACTTCACAAATTTTAGATAAATTTACCACCCTAGAAGAACAGCGGTTTCTCTTACCTGGGCATTACACTTGGGAAGAATTTGAGAAACTTGAGGCTTTAACAGCAAATGCGCCAGGTTTGCGGATAACTTATCTTGATGGGTGTGTAGAATTTATGACTCTTGGTGAACAACACGAAATTATCAAAAGTATTCTGGCTATTTTACTAGAAACATACTTTTTTGAAATAGGTATAAATTTTATACCTGTGGGTAGCGCTACCCGTCGAAGAAAAGAAAAAGGTACTTCTTTTGAACCTGATGAATCTTATTATCTAGGAGAAAAGAAAGAAAATCCTGATTTAGCAATTGAAATAAATATTACTAGTGGGAGTATAGATAAATTAGAAAAGTACAAGCGGTTTAAAATTACTGAAGTTTGGTTTTGGGAGAATAATCAGTTATCTTTATATCACCTCACTAATGATAATTATGAAGAAATTTCCCAAAGTAAATTATTACCAGAGTTAGATATAAATTTGTTAGCACGTTGTGTTTTAATGGCTTCGGTAAATGAAGCTAGGAAAGAATTTATCAAAGGCATTCGACAGTAATATTTTCATGCAAATACTTTACAAATGATTATAGAAGGAAAAAATCAACGCATTCAAATAAATTTAGATTTATCGCCAGAACTTTATGAGACAATAAGTAATTTGGCGCAACATCTTCATGGAAATAATGCTGAGGTGCTGTTAAAGGCGATGCCTACGGCTGGCTACGCCTACGCACTTCTAGAAGTTGCAGTAGAAAGCAAGCAAAAAGGCAAGCATATCTGGATTGTAGATGAAAACCAAAACCTAGAAACTGAAGTTATTGGTATCTAAAGAGCATGACAGATATCAAAGATTTATCAAAAATCATTGCCACCAAAGGTAAAAAGCCGCTGGTTCTATCAATAGGAAGCTTACAATCACAAGAAGATGCAGAACTTGAGCGCAAGCTTCGAGAACTCAAGTTTAAACAAGAACTTAGGAAAGATTGGATTTTATTTCTTGTTAGGGATGTAGTATTTTTTTCTGCCGCCATTCTTTTTATTTTTGCTGTTAGCGGTTATTCGTTATTCACACAGATTACAGCTAGTTTTCGGTAAATGATCCACATCTTTTTGTATCACGCAGAGGCGCAGAGTCGCAGAGAGGAAAATAGAGATAAGTCATCTATTGCAGCAGTTTTGATTTCACTCTTGCGCTCTTCTCTGCGCCTCTGCGCCTCTGCGTGAGCTTTAATCTTTAGACTCTCAGTAAACTTGCGTAATTAATTTTACAGACGACGAAGCCAACTTGTTACAAGTAAACTCATTGTCATATCCAGCTATTTCGATTATTCCATCAAAATAGTTGAAATTCTCTTCTGCAAGTTTTATGGATTTAAATTTATGAGTACCATTGGAGTTTTCATATTTTCTGTGGCTTTAGCTGCCATTGTTGCTCTCATTCTAATTAATGGCTACAACGATTTAGTAAAGTATCGCAACCGCTACAAAAATGCTTACTCTCAAATCGATGTTCAATTACAACGCCGTTATGATTTAATTCCTAATTTGGTGGAAACTGCCAAAGGATACATAAAACATGAGCGGGAAACTTTAGAAGCCGTGATTGCAGCTCGAAATTCGGCGATGAATGCTAACAGTCGCGCCGTCCAAAATCCCGGCGATCCCCAAGCGATGCAGCAGTTGGGTAATGCGGAAGCAGCGCTGACGGGTGCGTTAAGTCGGTTCATGGTACTTTCAGAATCTTATCCAGAATTAAAAGCCGATCGCAGTATCAGTCAAGTGATGGAAGAATTATCTTCCACAGAAAACCGCATTGCTTTTGCCCGTCAAGCTTTTAATGATGCTGTAACACTTTACAACACCAAAAGCGAATCTTTCCCCAGCAACCTTGTAGCAAACACTTTTAATTTTACTGTTGCAGAATTGCTCCCCGAAGCAAATCCGGAAGTGAGAAATGCTCCCCGCGTGTCTTTTTAGGTGTCTATGAATTTCTTTGAACATCAGGATCGGGCACGCCAAAATACGCAAAAATTAATCGGGTTGTTTTCCCTATCCATCGCAGTCATGATTGTGGCGATTTACATTGCCACTTTATTTCTGTTCCGGATGGCTCCTCGTATTTGGTGGCATTCAGGATTATTTCTCTATGTGGCTGGGATTACAATAATTGCGATCGCTCTTGGAAGCTTATACAAAATTGTCTGTCTCCGTGAGGGAGGAAGCGTAATTGCTCAGGAATTGGGCGGAAGACTCCTGCTACCAGAAACCGCCGACGAACAAGGACGACAACTATTAAATATTGTCGAGGAAATGGCGATCGCTTCTGGTATTCCAGTGCCAGAAGTTTATCTCCTCGACAGAGAAACCAGCATAAATGCTTTTGCTGCGGGGTTTACGCCCAATGATGCCGTCATTGGAGTTACCCGTGGGAGTTTGCAACACCTGAACCGAGATGAGTTGCAAGGAGTCATCGGCCATGAATTCAGTCACATTCTCAATGGAGATATGCGGCTGAATTTGCGTTTGGTGGGACTGCTGCACGGAATTTTATTCATTTATTTAACTGGGGAATTGCTGTGGCGCATTCGTAGTGGTTCCCGCGAAAATAAGGGTTTGCCTTTGTGGGCGTTTGGTTTAGCATTAATGGCAATTGGCGGTATCGGCTTATTTTGTGGACGCTTGATTAAAGCCGCCGTCTCTCGCCAACGGGAATTTCTCGCCGATGCTTCCGCTGTACAGTTCACTCGCAACCCCAATGGACTGACTGGAGTCTTCCAAAAACTCCAACATATGGATTCACGTTTGATTTCACCGAGTGCAGAAGCCGCCAGTCATATGTTTTTTGGCAATGCCCTCAACCCTTCTTTTTGGGAAGACATGCTTTCTACCCACCCGCCTTTAGCAGAACGTATCCGCCGCGTTGGGGGTGTGAACGTCAGCAACTTACCTCCTATCCGCCATCGCACCCGTTCCCAGGAATCCCTAGCAATGGGCTTTGCAGGTGGTGCCAACACCACGCCAGAACAAATAGTCAATCAGGTGGGAACCGTTGCACCAGACCATTTTGCCCATGCTCAAACACTGTTGTCGCAGTTGCCAGAATCTTTGCGTTTGGGTGTGCGACAGCAGGAAAGTGCAATGGCGATCGCTTTTGCGCTAGGGTTAGATACGGAAAATATCGAAGTACAAGAACGCCAAATCGCCTGGTTACGCGAAGTGCAGCCCAGAGATTTAGTAGAAAAAACTCTGGAAATGAGTAGCGAAATTAGGCAGTTAGATCCCAGCATTCGTTTGCCACTTGTAGATTTAACAGTACCCGCACTGCGCCAAAATTCCGCCAAAGAATGCCAAAGGCTCTGCAAATGCGTCCACGGTTTAGTTAAAGCCAGCGGCAATTTATCACTTTGGGATTTTGTGTTGCAGTTAATACTATGGCATCGTCTCCAACCTTGTATCAATCCTACGTCGTCAACAACAGTAGAATTCACCACCATCGAACAAATTTGGCCGGATAGCATCTTAATACTATCGGCACTCGCACGCGTGGGACATTCCGAACCCGATGCCATAGCCTATGCTTTTCGTTCTGGAGTTTTTCGACTTCCCAAAGCCGGAGAACAAGAAAAACCAGATACGCCAGTTCCTTGTAATTTTTCTGATATTAAGAAAAGTATCGAACGCCTTCAGCTTGCTAGTCCCAAACTCAAGCAAGCTATTATTGATGCCTGTGCCCATACGGTACTCTTAGATAACAAAGTTACTCCAAAAGAAGCAGATTTATTAAGAGCGATCGCTATGACATTAGACTGTCCCATCCCGCCATTTTTAAATTCTCAACGTGGCGTTTTAAAACAAAAACAATCTTCTCCAAATGTCAGTTAAAGCACAATTAATTTATTTACTTATCCCGTCCGAATAGTATCATATTGTACAAAAAAACCTGAGTTGCATATACAGCAGATTTAAAGGAAAATAAAGTATACTATCTAGGTCTATTCTGAATTCTGAATTCTGTTAGCGCAGCAAGGCATAGCCCATTCTGAATTCTGCTGTAAGTATTAATTTACTTAAAAAGTTTGGACAAAATACCCACTTCCTTAGCAATTTGAGAAATTTGATTGCTATAGTAGATTACAGCGCTTTTCAAGGAATTGAACTACACCACTCCCCATTACCTCTCTCAATCGTGGTCAAATACCTGAAAATTGCTGTAAATAACTATTCTTGCAAGGATTTGAAAGTTGTGCGGGATGATTTACAGGGCTTGGAAATTAGTCAGAATGAACTGCAAAAGCTGACTAGTTTACCTGTCAATGAAGAACTATTAATTATTACAAACATCTTGTTAAACTTCGGAAAAATATATATACAAAAAATCAAAGGTTCCGAAGGAGCAACTGTAGTATTTATTGGATTTTCTACATTTGTTTTTACTTATATTTTATTTGATTTACTTCTGAAAATTTTTGTTTCCTGGATAACAATTCCATCCTGGATATTCTTAATAGTTTTAGGACTTTGGCTTGGTGGACTGACACAAACTGTCTTATACATGTTATGGAAAAGCAGAAATAAGTTTGTCAAAAAAAATATGACTACTTCTCTACAAATTCTCTTAAATGATGTTAGTAGATATAATGCTATTATTAAAGCAATAGATATTAATGACCAAATAGAAGAAGCTGGTAACCCAGAAGTAGTTATCAAAGAAAGGGAGAGTGTGATCGAAGCGCTTAAACTCACAAAAGCTGATTTAGTTCGCGCTTTGAAGACAGAAAGGATTTTGAGGGAGAATAAAAACTTTATTCTTAGTAATACAGAACTATTCATCAACAATTTAGCAACTTTAACAGCCATGCAAGTACACGAACAGGCTACTGAGCATGGAAGGTTACTCAACGAAGCATTACAAATTGCATTAGATGTACAACATGAAATGAAAAAATTACAGAGTCAGCCTTAAAAGGAAGAATGGGGAGCAGGGGGAGCAGGGGAGGCAGGGGGAGAGAAATAAATAAGTGTATTTATGGGTATAACAGTCGTAAAAAATACTAAAATTTTCTCTTCACTCCCCCTGCCTCCCCTGCCTCCCCTACTCTCTTCACCACGATCTTTTCGATAATCCTTCCCAGGACTGCGATCCCCGGTCTAACATAAATATTATTCATGAAGCGATCGCTTATCCACATGGACTGGAAAGAAATTAGAGGTAACTGGGTAGTCATTCCCCGAAATCCCATAGGTATCATCCATTTCTTGGGAGGTGCTTTCGTTGCCACTGCACCCCACCTGACTTATGGCTGGCTACTTGAACAAATGGCAAGTAAAGGTTACGTTGTAATTGCTACACCTTTCGTAAATACCTTGGATCATACTGCGATCGCCAAGTCCGTGCTGCTCAATTTTGACCGCACCCTCGAACGCCTACATGACTCTGGAGTATTACGCAAGCTTTATTTCCCCATTTATGGCGTTGGACACAGTATGGGCTGTAAACTTCACTTATTAATTGGTAGCCTTTTTCAAGTAGAACGCGCAGGCAATATTTTAATATCCTTCAACAACTACGCCGCTAAAGAAGCTATTCCCCTAGTAGAACAATTCAATTCTACTTTGAAAATCGAGTTTACTCCCTCACCATTGGAAACCAACAGACTTGTCCAAGAACGATACAATATTCGGCGCAATTTATTAATAAAATTTAGCAATGACACCATTGACCAATCGGCAGCTTTAACCAAAATCTTGGAACAACGCTTTGGTGAGATGGTGACAGCACAAACCTTAACAGGAACTCACACAACACCTCTAGGTCAAGACATCAAATGGCAAACTGGAACATCTTTCACTCCCTTTGATGCCTTAGGACAATGGTTCAAGCAAGAAGCATACCGCGACTTGAATCAGCTAAAAAGCGCCATTCTCTTGTGGCTAAATCCGCTTGCAGCTCCATAATGTTTTATGACTGTCAAAAAGTCATAAATTCGACGGAAAAAGAAAAATATGTTAGTACTATGAATACAGTAATACTACTAGCATAGTACCGTATTCAGATCGTCATATTACCTCTCTCTTACTTTGCTTTCTTTACGATAGCAATCGTTAATTTTAAAGATAAAAAAGACCGTGCTGCCTCTTTTTTGCAGTTCAGCAGTTAATTAAAAAAATTAAGTATTGTTTGAGCAGGAAGAGAGTAGTCCATATCATATTTTATTTTCCTATGTTTACAGCAAATTATTAATTAGTGGTTCCTGCAAGTTTCTATGTATCAAATACTAATAATTGATGACGACCATTCAATCAAAATACTCCTGAAAAGGATGTTGGAAAAACAGGGTTATGAGGTAATTGCTGCCAGTAGTGGCGAGGAGGGAATAGAAAAGGCACTCGCTTGTCGTCCAGCACTAATTATTTGTGATTGGATTATGCCGGGGTTGAATGGTCTGGAAGTCTGCCACCGCATAAAAACAGACCCGAAATTTTCCACCACATTTTTTATTTTATTAACATCCTTAGATTCCGTTGCCGATTGTGTTAAAGGGCTAGATGCTGGTGCTGATGATTTTATCTCCAAACCGATCGAACATAATGAATTACAAGCACGAGTCAGAGCAGGATTACGCCTGCATCAATTAAGTAGAGATTTGCAGACTCAAAAGTTGCTTTTAGAATCAGAAATGTCAGAAGCCGCAGAATATGTGCGATCGCTCCTGCCTTTTCCCATGACTGAACCCTTCAAAATCAATTTTCGATTCATTCCCTCACGACAACTCGGCGGTGACTGTTTCGATTATTACTGGCTTGATGCCGATTATTTGGCAATTTACTTGTTGGATACTGCTGGACATGGACTTAAAGCAACTCTTCCCTCTGTTTCGGTGATGAATTTGCTTCGTTCTCGTGCCCTTAAAAGTCTGAATTACTATCAACCTAGTGATGTCTTAAAAGCTTTGAATGATACCTTTCAGATGAATTATCAAAACGACAAGTACTTTACAATTTGGTACGGCGTTTACAACCGAATCAATCGCCAGTTAATTTATGCTAGTGCAGGTCATCCACCTGCAATTTTAATCACCGGCACATCTCCCAGGAAAGCCGAAGTTAAATTCTTGAAAACCCCAGGAATGCCAGTTGGGATGTTTCCAGAAGCAAAATATATTGATGGGTTTTGCAATATTGGAAAATTCAGTACCCTTTACATTTTTAGTGATGGTGCTTATGAAATCACTAAATCAGATGGCACACTTTGGAGTTTAGATGCTTTTATTCAGCTACTACTTAGCTTACAAAATTCTGTTGATAGCCAACTCGATCGGGTACTGAGTTATTTAATCGCTCTCAACTCCAAAGATAGTTTTGATGATGATTTATCTATCTTGCAAATTAAATTTGATTAATTAAGTTTTGGACAATAGAACCTGATTAAATGCTTCCTGGTTAGGAAAAATTTCAAATATTTTATCCATATTAGTCAGTTCAAATAATATCCGGACTTGCTCATTAATTGAACAGATAACAAGCTTAATATCCGCTGCTCTCAAGGTTTTGAAAGCTAACACCAAAGCTCCCAAACCTGAACTATCCATAAAAGTTACATCTTGAAAATCAAGTAAGACAAATTTCACACCAACTTCGATAATTTTAGTAATACTTTGTCGAAATTCTTGTGAAGTTGTGGCGTTCAGATTACCACTGAGTTTAATAACTTTGACTTCTTCTCTCATAATTATTTCACGCTGATTTGTGTAAATGTTGTTCTGATTTTGCTATTATATACCGATAGGAGAATTTTTTAAATTATCAAAAAATAATAAATTAAATTCCATCTTGGTAAATTGCTCGTTAGTTGAAATCACTATCTTAGACATTGATAAATATTCACTGCTGGTTCTTCATTGAATTAAAAGCAGCGAGCGCTCTTGTAATGTACCAGAAAAAATATGACTTGCAATTCCTCAAATAATCAGTATTTAACATCAAAAACATCCTTCCAGATAATCAATTTAAATAACTCTTCAATAATTATAATAAACAGCATCTAGATCTATTTATGTTTCATAAATTACATAATTTGAATAATTCCTGTCTGATTTGACAAACTCAAACAAAAAATCTCAATTTGGACTGCCCTAAGCTCGAATCTAGAAATTAAATTGTTTTCCAGCATAAAACTAGTAATTTATTTTTGACGAAGAGGAATAGTAATCACAAATTCAGCCCCACTCCCTGGGCGGGAAATACATTCCAAAGTGCCACCATGCTTTTGTGAAATAATTTGGTAGCTAATAGACAACCCCATGCCAGTGCCTTTACCAATGGGCTTAGTACTAAAGAACGGGTCAAAAAGCCGCTGTTTCACTTCCTTGGGTATTCCCAATCCATTGTCAGCAATACGAATAACTACTTGTTTTTCGCTAGTG
The DNA here is from genome assembly GCA_019359545.1 of Desmonostoc geniculatum HA4340-LM1. Classification (GTDB taxonomy): domain Bacteria; phylum Cyanobacteriota; class Cyanobacteriia; order Cyanobacteriales; family Nostocaceae; genus Nostoc; species Nostoc geniculatum. The sequence goes on from JAHHHB010000044.1 coordinate 25,051, forward strand.
AGTTCAGTCTGAATGCAAATCTGGGGAGAAGTCATTTGTCGTTTGTTATTTGTCATTTGTCCTCTTTTACTAAGTTGAGCCACTGCGTTAGACGGGTCTTTGAGCTTAGAGCAAGTGGCGTCTAAGCGGACGTTTCCTCCATTCAGACTTTGCGATTCATTTGATGCCAATGACGAATGACAAATGACAAATGACTCTTCAATCGCATCGATCGCATTTGCCAAAATATTCATAAATACCTGATTGAGTTGTCCTGCATAACATTCAACTAAAGGCAAATTACTGTATTGTTTGATCACCTGAATGGCAGGGCGGTCAGGTGTGGCCTTGATGCGATGTTCGAGAATCATCAGCGTACTATCGATTCCCTCATGGATATCTACCTCTTTCATATCAGCTTCATCCATACGCGAGAAATTGCGTAAGGATAAAACAATCTCTCGAATTCGCTGTGCCCCAACTTTCATTGAGTTGAGGAGTTTGGGCAAGTCCTCTATCAAAAATTCTAGGTCAATCTCTGCTGCTAATTCTTCAATTTCAGAGATGGGATGGGGATGGAGTTGCTGATAGAGTCGAATGAATCCCACTAGGTTTTGAATGTAGTCGTTGGCGTGGGTGAGATTGCCGTAAATGAAATTCACAGGGTTATTGATTTCGTGAGCAACACCTGCCACCAATTGTCCCAAACCTGACATTTTCTCACTTTGGACAAGCTGCATTTGAGTTTGCTGGAGTTCCTCAACGGCTTTTTCTAAATCTTTTGTCCGCTGCTTTAACTGAGTTTCTGCCCGTACACGCTCAGTAATTTGAAATGTTGTTCCTACCAACCTATAGATTCTACCTTCACTGTCTTTGAGGGGATTAATTGTAGTTATTGACCAAATTTCCTCACCTTGGAAAGTCAAGCATTCTTCGTAAGTCATGGGCACACCTGCTTCTACGCAGTTTACATATCTCTGACGGACTGCTGCACCCTCCACAACACCAGACACATCTTCTGGTGTTTTACCAATTACTTCTGTGCTACTGATACCAGAGACACGTTCTGTAGCTGGATTCCAACCCGTGAAGCGAAAGTCCCCATCTTCTAGAACATCCACTGCAAATATCAAATGTTCAGATCCCTCGTAGACAGTCCGAAGGAATTGCTCTTTCTGTTGGAGTTGGACTTGTGCCAGTTTACGCTCCGTGATGTCGGTAACAGCACCAACAAAACCAACGTTCTGGCCTGTGGAATCTTTGAAAGAATAAGACCTGAGGAAAGTCTGCATAATCCGACCACTAGCAGACTGTTGCTCAACCTCACCTACCCAGGACTGACCCGAAATAGTAGCTTGCCATATCTCCTTGGCAAGTGCCGAGTTAGTAAACACAGCAGAAAAGCCTCCAAATTTCATGAAGTCCTGCACAGTTTCGCATTCATAAAACTTGGAAAATGCCGAATTTTGGTAGATGTGATTACCCGCAGCATCCGCTATGCCAATAGCATCACTGGAGCTTTCTACCGCTTGCTTGTAAAGCATTAATTCTGCTTGTGCCTGTTGCCGTTGGGCAATCTCAGCTTGTAGTGCCTCGTTACATTTGATTAATTCTTTAGTCTGTTTTTCTACTTGTCTTTGGAGTTCTGTATAAGCTTGCTGGAGTGCCTCGTGGGTTTGTTGACGCTCCTTCATCTCGTTAACGATTTGCAATAGAAAGGCAATAGAAACATTTTCCTGTTGGTTTATAAGTGGACAAGTACTGACGAGTTCCCGTAGGTGATTGCAGGACTCATTTATTTTGTTGTCCTTTTGCATACTCGAAGTCCTGTTTGTAACTGGAGTTGAAATGCACTTTCGGTCTCAAAGAACTTCTCTGAGGCATTGCTTCTGCTGTTTTAGTATTCCCTGTGTCTGTTATTTCTCAACAGAAAATACTAAAAGTGAGAAGTTATAGCGGTTCCCATTCAGATGCGGTACAAGATTATATCGCTAGGTGTAGGGGCACGGCACTGCCCATAGGTGTCAACTTCAGCTCAAACCTTTGTCCCACATACGCTTTACCCCCCTTAATCCCCCCTTGTAAAAGGGGGGAAAAAAGAATCTAGTTCCCTCCCCTTTATAAGGGGAGGGTTAGGGTGGGGTGACGCGGTGAGTAACGCTAAGTGAATGAACTCAATATCAAGTCTTGATAAGGGTTTCACGTTAAGTTGACACCACTGGGCACTGCCGTGCCCCTACAGGTGTATCTCACGCTTGTCGGGAAACGCTATACTATATGATTTATTACTCCTCAGTGTTAGTTTCTAATTCCTGACTTTCTCAATAGATTCTATGGATTGGAGACTGGGAAGCTTTTTGATCGTCTTCCCAGATTCCCCCATTCCCTATTCCCCATTCCCTTTTACACAGGACTGACTTTAGCTCTATAAAGCAGCTTGTCACCTTGAAGGTAACCAGTGTAGCGCACCTTGACTATTTCTCCAGGTTGTGGAGTTCCCTCCATCAATTGGTGTAGTTGAGGATCGTAGGGTACTTCTGCTCCCACAGATGCGATCGCTTCCACTCCCCATCCTTGTAAAAGTTTTTCTAGGGGTTTCTGCACCAACGGCAATATTTTGACTGCTGCTAGCTGTGGATTTTCCTGGGCTTTTTGTGCTGCTGTTGGCCATTGCAACAACAAAGACTCCAGCAGTTGTAAAGTTGACTGCTGGAGTTCTTGTAGTAATATTTCTCGCTGCTGTTGTAGTTGAAGTTGCAAGCGATCGTACTCTATTTTTAAATTTGCAATTTCTTGTAATAATTCTTGATTATTAGCTGCTGTATTTTGTAATAATTCTACACTTGAAAAAGTTATGACTAATTCACTCAATGACATCTGTAGCACTGGCGACAGCTTCAGCAGCACATCTACCCGCATCTGCTCTAGCCTTCCTTGTCGTAACCGCAAAATTTGACGCTCTGAGACACCAGCAGCACGACTGAGCGCTTTAAAACTAGAAATACCCACTCGTTGCATTAAATTTTGTAACTTTTGGGTGAAATCAATATTGGGCATGGGGCATTGGGCATTGGGAACAAAAGGCAGGGGGGCAGAGGGGCAGAGGGGCAGGGGGGCAGAGGGGAGGGGGGAGGGGGAGCAGGGGAAGAGAAATTAATTCTTTCATCTCCCTCATCTTCTCATGCCCCATGCCCCATGCCCCATGCCCCATTCCCTATTCCTATTCTTCCAGCAAACTTCTCAACATCCAAGCTGTCTTTTCGTGTACTTGCATCCGTTGAGTCAATAAATCGGCCGTAGGTTCGTCGTTAACTTCGTCCACTACGGGGAAAATAGACCGCGCAGTTCTGACTACGGCTTCTTGTCCGTCCACTAGTAAGTGGATCATTTCGACAGCTTTAGGAACTCCAGGAGTTTCTGGAATCGAACTTAATTTGGCATATTCGCTGTAGGTTCCTGGTGCAGGATAGCCAAGCGCTCTAATTCTCTCGGCAATTAAATCAACTGCTAACGCTAATTCTGTATACTGGGTTTCAAACATCAGGTGCAATGTTTGGAACATCGGCCCAGTCACATTCCAATGGAAATTATGAGTTTTCAGATACAGTGTGTAGGTGTCAGCCAACAGCCGAGATAATCCCTCGGCAATTTTAGCCCTACTCGCCTCGTCAATGCCGATATTTACGTTTTTGACTGTTACTTTTGATGACATAATTTTCTCCTAATTAGGTTATATGTAATTGGGGAGTGGGGAGTGGTGAGTAGGCAGTGGGGAGTAGGAATTGGTTATTAATTATTCTCCCCCATCTCCCCCATCTCCCCCACTCCCCATTCCCTATGCCAAGTGCATCTTCAAAACGCTACGGGGTGCTTTACGGACTCTGGCTAAAACGGTTTCTTTGCCTAAACGTTGGCAAGCTTCATACCGATGGCAACCAGAAAAGCCATAATATTGTCCATCTACTTCTAGAACATCTATCGGTTCTTGCTGCCCAATCTGAGCAATCGATTCCATTAAGGTTTGTACTTTATTTGGATCGTTTGTACGGGGCAACGGGCGTTTAATCTGATTTAATGGAATTTCTTGGACTCTAACCATAAGGAGTTTATCAATTAGTTCTGTCTTGTGCCTTTAAATAAATCATAATCGTTATGACTTTGTTTTGCAAGTAGTGTTTATTTGGGGCAAAACTGGTAATGGTATCATTGGAGCACTCATGCGACAAAAAGACCGCGCTACAAAGCAATTGGAAAATCAGCTCCAACGCCGCATTCAGGGGCAAAATAAGGTAGCCATGAAATTTTCCTTTTGGCGTTTTTCTTACACTGTGGTGGCGACATTTAGCCTATTGGGGCTGACTGCGGCATCGGGGCCTGAGAGCAATATCCAGGATGTAGAACTAAAAATTGGGATTGTGCAGCGATTTGGCGCCGAAGCCACAGCGAAACTGCAACTGGAACCGACAAAGGGCGATCGCTTAAAGCTAAAATTTCAAACGGGTAACAAGCAGCAAGTTGTGGTTACCAATAAGCCTGTGAAGCTGGAAACAGTTATGCAAGCTTTACCCCAGCCAGCAGTTGAAGAAGTGGTAATCTTGGGTACGTACCGCACCTTTGAAACTGCGGAAGACAGTGCAAAAAAATGGCGTTCTCAGGGAATGGAAGTGGAAATAGCCCAGCCAGAACGCTGGCAGGTTTGGGCGAAACGCGACGTTTACAGCACTCCTTTACTGCGACGCTTGTTGTTGCAGAACATCCAAGCTACTAACCAAGAAAAAGTATATCTTGATACTAAGATTACCAAACAAGTACCGCGAGTGAGTTGGGTGGTGGATGGTAAGCGCTACAGCCTAAGTCAGTTGGAAGTCAGCACTGATAAAAACTTGATTCGGGTGAATAAAAGCGATAAACCAGAGAATGCTCGTTTGTATGCAGGGCGGCTAAATTTACAGCCAAATGCTTACGGTACATATACTTTAGTTAACGAAGTGCCCTTAGAAACTTATTTGCGTGGAGTTGTGCCTTATGAAATAGGCATTGATGCGCCAACAACGGCGCTAGAAGCCCAAGCAATTCTGGCTCGCACTTATGCTTTGAGAAATTTACGTAGATTTGCCGCAGATAACTATCAGTTGTGTGCTGATACTCACTGCCAAGTTTATTATGGATTGAATGGAGCAGCTCTTAAAACAGATAAAGCGATCGCTGCAACCAGAGGTAAGGTACTAACTTATAAAAACGAACTAGTAGACGCCTTGTATTCTTCCACCACTGGTGGCGTCACCGCCTCCTTCAGCGATGTCTGGAATGGTGAAGATCGTCCTTATCTGCGCCCTGTAATCGATGCTGCTACTAATCTTTGGAACTTGTCGAAGCAAAGTTTAGCTGATGAAAAGAACTTCCAAAAGTTTATTAATATGCAACAAGGTTTTAATGAAAGTAAGTGGAATATGTTTCGTTGGCGCAGGGAAACTCGTTTAGAGGATATTATCAAAGATTTACAGAAATTTTTGCTTTCTAAAAATAGTCCTCATGCCAAATTTAAGACAATCCAGGCTATGGCTGTGGTGAAACGAAGCGACAGTGGACGCATCCTCGAACTCGCTGTCAAAACTGATAAAAGCACATTTCTTCTCCACAAAGACGAAGTTCGCAGTGCTTTTGCCGCTCCCACAAGTACACTTTTTTATATAGAACCCTTGAATAAAGGCAAACCAGAACTCTGGGGATACGCCTTCATTGGTGGTGGATTAGGACATGGAGTCGGCTTGAGTCAAACTGGCGCTCAAAATTTAGCTAAACTTGGTTGGTCGAGCCAGAAAATTCTGCAATTCTACTATCCTGATACTGAGATTAAAATTCTCAGTCAAGAGATTAAGCTTTAAAGCTAATTAGCACGGCAACTTTAGTCATGAAGAAAAACAATCGAGTCATGAGTTCGCTAATTTATATTCATAAAAACACTGACAACGCTAGTTTCAAACGCAGTTTTAGCCAATAACTAAAGTTAGGGACTTCCAACGAAAAAAATATTCAATAGTAGGGTAGCACAGCTGTGCTACCCTACTAATGTGCAAATAATTTGGGATAATTTATTTTCTGGAAGTCCCTTAGGTAATTGGACTTTTTTATACTCTAACTTGATAAATATGTGAATAAAGCAGGAACACAATGAATTTTATGTTCCTGCTTTGTTATAAAATTAGGCTTTTTGTGAAACTATCATCAGAAAGGATACATACCATTAGGAGAATATTTCTCCTAAATTCGTTGCTTCTATTATTTCAACATCATTGACACACTCCCTCGTTTAGAAAACGAGGGATTCTGGGGTCAAACAATGATTGCAGGTACAACCCGTCTTATATCATCTAGCCCAATGGACTTGTGGCCATGCCCACTTAATTGAATCATACCATCACCGAATAAATTCGGTTACTCGCTTATATCCCCTGCATGAATGACAGGGGCTTTACGCATCACAAGTCGTAACTCTTGCAAGAGGTTTATTGTTGAGACGCCTAATTCTTAATAGAGTTCTTCTTCTTTGTGAGTCTCGATTGTTACATCAGAGGTTGGGTAAGCAACACAGGTTAGTACATATCCAGCTTCTATCTGATCGTCATCTAAAAATGACTGATCGCCTTGATCGACAGTACCTGATACCAGTTTACCTGCACAGGTTGAACAAGCACCAGCGCGGCAAGAGTAGGGTAAGTCAAGACCAGCTTCTTCGGCAGCGTCTAAAATATATTCATCATCAGGAACTTCAATTGTTTTGTTCAGTCCTTCGGCTTCGTTGATTAGTGTGACCTTAAAACTTGGCATTGGGTAATCCTCTCTTTTGCAAACGGCAGCATAAGTTATGCTAAAGCAAAATTTACGGCTGCTCTTATGGGATTAGCCGCCCTTTTATATTTGCTTCAATTCTGATACTACGAGAAAAATTAAACGATGTGACTGTAAATTGACCCCGATTAGTAATGAAATTTAGTTAGTTAATACAGATAAGTTTTATTTATGAATTATTTGGGGAATGGGGCATAAGGAGATGAGGGGGACGCGGGGAATAAGCAATAACGAATCCTATTACTACAAGTGTGGGAGGATGAAAAACAGAACTAGTGAGGATCGTGTATAATTCGGAGGCAGCTTTGGAAAAAGCAAAAGTGCGTGTAGGTTTGGTAGGTACTGGATATGCGGCAAAGTTTCGGGCTGAGGCGTTGCTCAATGATGAGCGAATGGGAGAAGGGCAAGCTGCGCGATCGCATTTAGTCGCAGTTGTTGGTCATAATCCAGAGAAAACCCAAACTTTTGCCGAAGAGTACGAAATTGAAGCATTGAGTTCTTGGCAACAGCTAGTAGAACGCCGAGATATAGATTTGGTGGTGATATCCACTGTAAATCGAGATCATGGGGCGATCGCTCGTGCAGCCCTTACCAACGGTAAACATGTGATTGTCGAGTATCCGCTTTCCTTGGATGTGGTAGAAGCTGAGGAACTCATCGCCTTGGCTAAAGCACAACAAAAACTCTTACACGTTGAACATCTAGAACTTTTAGGTGGTCTGCATCAAGCTTTGAAACAAAACTTAGCCAAAATTGGTGAAGTGTTTTATGTCCGCTACAGCACCATCAATCCCCAGAATCCTGCACCCCGCAAATGGACTTACAACCACGAACTGTTCGGTTTTCCGTTAATTGGCGCCCTGTCGCGCCTACATCGTCTCACTGATTTATTTGGTAAAGTATTTACTGTTAACTGTCACCAGCGATATTGGGAAACAGAATCAGAATATTACCAGAGTTGTTTATGCACTAGTCAAATCTGCTTTAACAGTGGACTTTTAGCCCAAGTAGTCTATGGTAAAGGCGAAACTATTTGGCAGTCAGAACGTAAGTTTGAAGTTCATGGTGAAAAGGGCGGTTTAATTTTTGATGGCGATACAGGATTTTTCATCCAGCCAGGGGAAACAACATCTATAGAAATTGGTCCTCGGCGGGGTTTGTTCGCCAAAGACACGATTATGGTGTTAGACCATCTTTTTAACGGCACTCCTTTGTACGTTACCCCAGAGGAGAGTTTGTATACCCTAAAGGTTGCTGATGCTGCCCAAAGAGCTGCACAAACAGGGTTAACTATATTTATGAAAGATATTTAGATAAAAATTGATGAGAACCGAACTAATTGTTATTTTATCCCAACGAGAATTAGACAAAATGCGTCAAGCTGGGCGCTTGGCGGCTAAACTTCTACAGCACCTAGAACCAATGGTAAAGCCAGGGGTTAGTACTCTGGAAATCAATGATGAAGCCGAACGTTGGACACAAGCGCATGGAGCAAAAAGCGCACCCCTTGGTTATAAAGGTTACCCCAAGTCAATTTGCACTAGTGTAAATGAGGTAATCTGTCACGGCATTCCGAATGCCAAGCAAATCCTCAAGGAAGGTGACATTATTAATATTGATGTGACGCCGATTGTTGAAGGTTACCACGGCGATACATCTAAGACATTCATTGTGGGTACTCCATCTCCAAAGACGAAAAAGCTGGTGGAGGTGACAGAGGAGTGTTTGCGCTTGGGTATTGCTGAAGTCAAACCAGGGGCACGCATTGGCGACATTGGTGCAGCCATTCAAGAATATGCTGAAGGACAAGGCTTTTCTGTGGTGCGAGATTTCGTGGGACACGGGATTAGTAACATTTTTCACACCGCGCCGGATATTCCCCACTATGGCACACGCGGTAAAGGTAAGCGCCTTAGACCAGGAATGGTTTTTACCATCGAGCCAATGATTAACGAAGGAACTTACGAAGTTGAGGTTCTGGGCGATAAGTGGACTGCTGTAACGCGCGATCGCAAACTTTCTGCCCAATTTGAGCATACCTTAGCTGTGACTGAAGATGGCGTTGAAATTCTCACCCTAGCTGAAGGCGAGAATTACTGGAGTGTATGACAGCATACAGGAGTGGGCATTGGGCGTTGGGCATTGGGACTGCTGTACATGGATAGTGGGGCGTTGAGCCAGTGCTGAGTGAGGAGTTAAGAGTTCTTCTCCCTCACGGCGTAAATACAGCAACCATTTAAAAACCCTAAAAACTCGATTCCATAATACTTTTCACTTGCTAGTCCCTTAGATGAAAAATTCATGGTTCAAACTCTTGCTGCGGAAAACGTCACACTTGAGCAACTAATATTGCTCTATGGATTAGAGTTAGTTGATTCGGAAGAATTCTTTCGAGAGTGGCAAGATGATCTACCAGAACTGACAAGTTTAGAAAAGCAGCTATTGGATCAAATCAAGGCAGGTTACATAAATTTACGAAACTATCCGCCTTTATTAGAAAATACAGTTAACACAATTGTATTATCGCCACTACTATTCATTGGGAAGTTTTATTTACCTCCTTTTCATCTCAAATTAGAAAAATCTATTGAGATTCAAACACAAGACAACCAAACTATTATTAAAGGAAGAATCGACTTCTTACTTCTCAATCAAAAATTCTGGGTAACAGTCATTGAGTCAAAACAGGTTGCTTATTCTGTAGAAGCTGGACTTGACCAAATTTTGGCATATATGCTGGCTGCTCCCCAGTCACAAGATGTAGTATTTGGCATGATTACTTCTGGTGGCAGTTTTATGTTCGTTAAACTGCTCAAAGGTCATCCTCCTCGATACGCAACTTCAGATATTTTTGATGTCCGAAACCGTGGTAATGAGTTATATGATGTTCTCCGAATTTTGAAAGGTCTTAGCCAATTTACAGGAAATAGTTAATAACTATCGTCCCAACTTATTTGGAATACCTTCACAACCACCAGGAATAGTATTTCTAGTTTTTTCGCCACCCCAAGCACAACAGTAGTAACGTGCAGACTCAGACATCCGTTGCACGTTAGTGAAATCAGCTTTTTCCACTACAGCGCCAGTTTGTTCGCCGGTTTGATAATCTGGTGGTTCGGTGCGACTGCGGGGTGATGCTTTATCCACCACACCGTAGAATAGGCGAACTCCGTTGAAGTCAGCAGCAGTGAGATTGGCATCATATAAAATAGTGCGGGAAAGGTTGGCTTTTACTAAGTCACAGCCGGCCAAATTAGCGCGGACAAGATTAGCTTCGCTGAGGTCAGTCCAACGTAAATCAGTACCAGAAAGGTCTGCTGCTGCCAGTATTACGCCTAAATCGATGACGCGCACACCTTCGAGGCGGTCTTCTGCATATCCACCAGTACCGTCGAGAATGGCTCTACCTAATAGACGATCGCGTTTTAGAGGTGACAGCAACTTAGAACGTGAAAGAAAGCGGAGAATTTTCGCTTTACCACTACCATCGACACTGCTTAAAATTGCCGCAGTGCGTCCTTCAGCGATCGCTCTTTCTTGAGGCCAATCTTCTAATAATCCTTCTTCATCTAATACTAAGTCGGAAACGCCTTGGAAATAAGAATCAATTGTTTGCTGCTGGGTGATAATATTTTGCTGAACTGTTAGCATATTTTGCTGAATTGTCAAGTCTTTGGAAATCACGTATTGCCGCCAAGCTACGTAAACGGCAATGATGGCGATGAGAATTTGTCCCAAAGCGCCAAACCATTCGGCTAGGCTACCAGAAGTTTCCCAGTTAATTTGGCGTCCTAAAAGCAGCAAGCGATCGCCTACGCCTGTAAACCGGATCAAGCCGATGATGGCGATGATTAATCCGAAAAAGCCAACAAACAGCGTCCGTTCTAGGGGTGAAAACCACTCGTCAAAAACTTCTAGGAACCAAGGCAATAATATTGCTAGGGATAACAGCAAAGTGACCAGAGTTCCCATCAGACCGACGATCCAGTTATTTAGGATAATTCCAGTAAGAGTGGTGGCAATGGCAACAAAGATCAGCAGCAATGCCCTGGGCTTGACTGTGAATTGGTTGCTAATGGTTTGTCTAAAGCCAGAACGAGCTTGTTTGAGAGCAGTTGTATTTTGGGAAGATTGCAAAGACGAAATAGCTGCTAGGGCTTGTTGTGTCGCTAGTGCTTCTGAGGTGAGATGATTCTCAGTTGCACCACCGTCAAAGTCATCCGGCTGTAAGTCGTGTTCTGGGATAGGTTCTGGGGTTGGTAGATTTGAGGAATTGGATTCAATCGTCATGTTTTCTATTTTGCCCCAGCAGACTCAGTTCAACATCTGTTTTATCAGAAATTGTCCGGAGTTCTAGTCGGTGGTGTCAAGTTTATATTTGGTCGCAGAGTTAATGGCGATCGCTCCACTCCTCATGTTATCAGTAACCGACAATTTTTTTGTTACAAATATTGATCCAGGTCAAATACCAACGACGAAAAGCAAACTGATACTGACAGAACAACTAAAAAACTATTAAAATCGGGGATTTAAATAATCATAAAACGCTTAAAATAATTACGGGAAGACTCTTTTCACTGGTTATAGGGATTGTTAAAGAAGAATACAGAATTCAGAATACAGAATTCAGCAAGCTTTTAATAACTCCGCCGCAGATTATGATAACTTGCGTCGTATTTTAATACCCTGTTTTGATGATTTTTATAAAACAGCAGTTGAAATTATTCCAAGTAATCGCTTGGCATCACTGAAAATTTTAGATTTAGGTGCTGGTACTGGACTCTACTCAGGTATGGTTCAATCAATCTTTCCTAATGCCGAATTTACCTTACTGGATTTAGCTTTTGAGATGCTGGAGAAAGCTCAGTTTCGATTTAGTAAGATGGGAAAATTTCCCCGAATTTTAATTGGTAACTATGTAGAAGTTGATTTGGGCGATTCCTATGATCTTGTTATATCAGCTTTATCCATTCACCATTTGCCAGATTCTGATAAGCAAAGTCTCTATCAAAAAATTTACAATATTCTCAATCCCGGAGGGATGTTTGTTAACGCCGATCAGGTGTTGGGCAAAACTACTGATTTAGAAAAACTCTATCGTCAACACTGGCTGAATTCTGTACTTGCTTTGGGTATTTCACACGAGGATCTTAAGGCTGCACAAAAACGCATGGAATACGATTGTATGACACCCTTAGATGTTCAACTTAGTTGGTTAGAAGCCGCAGGGTTTCAAAATGTGGACTGCTGGTACAAAAATTTTAGCTTTACAGTATTTGGTGGATATCGACCAATTTAGCTTTAAAAAGCTTGTTTAGAATAGATATCAAGCCCAGATAATTAGTTATAATTTTCAAATATTAGACTTAATCCAAATGTCTTCAATTATAGCTTTGACAAAATTTCTGGCAACAACTGACTTGGAACTTTCGATAAAGCCAAATTTTGTCCCTGTATCCCTAATTCATTATGAAAAGCACGAATAGTTTTCACTAAATAACTAAAGGTTGTTTGATAAGCTTCTGGTTGTTTACCTAATCCATTTAGAGCTTGTAAATGATGATCTAACGCTACTTCTAAATGTTGGGAACGTGTTGCTTTATCCCCATTAAAAGATTTATCTATTACTAGCTGATAATGTGCCAGTCCCAAGTTATTATGAGAGGCAAGCAAATCAAAACTTAAAGGATTACCGCTCAGGGAATGAGCCAGAGCTATAGCTTCTTCATAGGCATTAATGCATAATTGTAGGTATTTCTGTCGTGCTTCTTTAGTTATTTGAGATAAATTTGCTAAATGCCAATAGGCAGTACCCAAATTATTTTGTGTGGCGGCACAAGCGCTAGGAACATTAGCTGGGGTACGATATTTTAGAGCTTCGTTATAAACATCAATAGCTAGTTGTAAATTTTCGGCGGGTTGTTCGTATTGTGCCAGATTCCAATGGGCAGTACCGATGTTGTTTTGAATCATACCATACTTGAGCGGTTCCTCTTGGGGGTTGTAGTGTACAAGTGCTTGGTTGTAAGCTGCGATCGCCTTCTTTAAATGCACAATTGGTTGATTATATTGCCCCAAATGCCAGTAAGCAGTACCCAAGTTATTTTGGCAAGCAGCATACTTTAATGAATCCATATCCGCTGTACGGTAATTCAGCGCTTCACTGTAAGCTAAAACCGCTTGTTGCCAATTCTCAGACGGGTGAGAAAAACGAGCTAAATCACCATAAGCTGTCCCTAAATTATTTTGCACGCGGGCGTAAGTTTCTGGATGTGTCTGGGGTGAGATTGTATTTAACGCCAACTGATAAAATTCTATTGCTTGTTCTATATAAGTTTGTCCCTCTTCAGAATTAGGTGGTGTGCGGGATAACATCCAATAAAGCGTACCCAAATCATTCAAAATATCTGGGATTTGCGGCGAAGTTTCGTCATAGCTAATTGCCTCTTGATAAGCAATAATTGCCACCATCAAATTTTCTAAAGTTGACTCTCCTTGCTCAATGCGAAGGCGGTATAAGTTGCCTAAGCGATGATAAGCTTCTGCGAGTACTTCCCCAGAAAGTTCCTGTAAATGTAATTCTTCAATCTCCAATAAAATCTGCTGCGGTTGCCAGTAATCTTCTGTATCTTGAATAATCTTGGTGTTGATTGATGCTAATACTAATTCCGTTAATTCACTGCTAATATGAAATAAAGAAGATAGTAATTGCCGATCGTTTCCACTGCCAGATCTAATAGTAGATTCCTGCTTTTGTGGCAAAGTCTTCGATAAATCTATGATTGGTGCCACAATTTCCTGGGTTTTATCTACGCTATTTGCTTGTGTCTGTACAGGAAAATCAGAATTATTCTCAAATTTTAATTCGCTAACTGTTGTTTTCAGTTCTGCTTGGCTAACAGATTCATCTAAAATAGAATGCTCAAGATTCCCTACATCCAAACTTCTGGAATTAGAAAAACGTTCTGGATAGCCCGAATTTTGATTTGCTGGTGTGGGTTCTCCAGCAAACACAAATACCCCAGTACGGCAACGCCAAAACTGTGGTGCTGATTGTTGGATAGCAGACAGCCAAGGACGCGGTATCCACAACAGCAAGTTAGATTCTAAAAATCGACTGGATTCTTGTGTAGAAAAATATTGCTCGCTTAACCGAAGATAATGTAAAAATAAACGCTGCGTTGCTACTGGTTGCTTGGTTAGCTGCTCCACACCTACAATCTGAAATGCAGGTACTGGAGAAGGCCTTCCTGGAGTATCTTTTGATGCTCCAACAATTGGCGGTGGATAATTAGCCAACCATTGATTAATCTGAACTATAGGATTGGGATCGTTTAAATTTAAACGTAACGTGACTAATCGCGGATAAGCTGGGGTGCTATTTTCTTGGGTATTTGACGGTTGATATAGCACTTGTCCCACAGGATAAGCCAATGTAGAATGCAAACGGGCTGCTACTTGGTTTCTCAAGTGTAAATCATCACATACTGCCAAAAATAGTTGTCGCCGTAAACCAAGACTTAAGGCAAGTTTTAAGCGTTGGTATACTTGCCGATTCCAAGTAGAATTGTCGTTGTGTGGAGTATCATTCACGCTCATGGCGGCTAAAGAGCCAAAACACAGTACATATCACCTTTATAGGCGCATTGAAGTCAGCCAAACAAGACTATTTATCCCAGTTTGCTAGAAGAATAAAATATGTAATTATACTTAATCACTAACTCAATTTTAACAAAAAATAAAAAAGCAGGTTCCTCCTGAAATCGGAACCTGAAAAACTACAAAAATGAAATTTTATTAAAATGTTTTACGCTCAACCGTTTTAGGAAACAAAGAAGGCAACTACAATTAAGCCACCAACCAAAGCTGTAGCGGCGATTCCTAGTATGATATAGGTTCGCTTTTGCCCTTCCGTAGGAGGTTCTGCTTGATAAACCTTTGGTTCCTTGGCAAAATTGTTCAGGCGACCGCCTTCTTCGGTTGTATAAGGCATGAATTAATTCCTTTATGTTTATTCTTCATTTAATGTTACATAAAATGGTAGATCGGCTCTGAAAGTGGTAGACAAATCGTTACATTAATGGGCATGGGCAGGAGGGGCAGAGGGGCAGAGGGGCAGAGGGGCAGAGGGGCAGAGGGGAAAAATTTACTGCAACTTCTCCCCTGCTCCCCTGCTCCCCTGCTCCCCTGCTCCCCTGCTCCCCTGCTCCCCTGCTCCCCTGCTCCCCTGCTCCCCTAACCACTAATCGTCCCAGTCAGAGGTGAACTAGCACTGGCGTAGTCTTTGATGGGCATTCTACCTGCCAGGTATGCTAGACGACCGGCAACTGTTGCTAAATTCATGGCACGAGCCATTGCTGGGGGGTTTTGAGAAAGAGCGATCGCACTATTAATCAACAAAGCGTCTGCTCCCAATTCCATCGCCTGGGCGGCTTCTGAGGGGGAACCAATCCCAGCATCTACCACCACTGGTATACCCGCATTTTCGATGATAATTTGGATATTGGCGGTTGTTTTCAGCCCTTGTCCAGAACCAATGGGCGATGCTAAGGGCATCACCGTGGCACAGCCTACATCTTCCAATCGCTTGGCTAACATGGGGTCAGCGTTGATATAGGGCAATACTGCAAAACCTTCTTTAACTAGTTGTTCTGCTGCTTGGAGTGTGCCAATGGGGTCTGGTAGTAAATACTTAGCATCAGGTATTACTTCTAACTTGATAAAATTATTATCTTCCTGTCCCAATAATTTCGCCATTTCTCGTCCCAAACGTGCCACCCGAATGGCTTCTTCCGCAGTTTGACAACCAGCGGTATTAGGCAACATCCAGATTTTTGTCCAATCCAAGGCTTCAGCTAAACCTTCGTGTCCAGGTGCTTTGGTTTGTACTCGTCGCACCGCTACAGTCACAATTTCGCAATCACTGGCGGCGATGCTTTGCTGCATTTCTTCAATGCTGCGATACTTACCAGTTCCAGTCATCAACCGGGATTGGAAAGTTTTTCCCGCAATAATCAGTGGGGAACTGGTAGAGACGCGATTCATCGCGTCTAGATTCATCGCGTCTAGATTCATCGCCTCTGCGGTACGATGTCCGTTGGAGAAATTGGCGGAGTGAGTCAGCATTGGAGTGCGGGTAGATGGCTTGGACTGGAAGCGCGAGTAATGGAAATCAGCAAGTAAGGGGTCAGATTTTTGTTCTAAGATGAAATCGGCTATCAATGCTGCTGTGACGGGCGCAAGCAGAATCCCGTTGCGGTAATGACCAGTAGCAAGGGTTAAATTTTGACAATGGCTGGTGCCCAGAATGGGTAATTCATCGGGGGTAGCTGGGCGAAATCCCCACCAAAATTCTTGGATGGGATAATGCTTTAATTGCGGATACAACCGAATGGCAGCTTGTAGTAATGTTTGAATCCCGTCTGGGGTGTTGTGGGGTGTAAAACCAACATCTTCGCTTGTTGCCCCAATAATCAAGGAGCGATCGCGTCTCGGTACAATGTAAGTATTTTGCCCAAACAAAATCCGCTTCAAAGGCAATTCTGTTACAAATTCCGGTACTCTCACACTTAACATTTGCCCTTTTCGGGGACGCACGGGTAGCGGTAACAACTCATTTGACCAAGCACCGGAGGCTAAAACATAGTGGGCGGCGCGAATTACCCCAGCATTGGTTTGCACGCCAACAACTTGTCCCTGTTGCTGTAAAAATCCTTCTACTGTAACGCCGTCTTTGAGTTCAACACCAATAGACTCGGCTGCTGTCCACAGTACTTGAGCTAGAGCCTTATTATCAACTTGTGCATCTTCAGGATACCACCAGCCACCGACTACTTCTGCTCCCAATCCTGGCTGATATTGATTGATTGCTTCTTTGTCTAACCAGTAAGCAGGGGAAGGAGGGGCAGAGGGGCAGAGGGGCAGAGGGGCAGAGGGGCAGAGGGGCAGAGGGGCAGAGGAGAGGTTACTGTCGTTCCCCCCTGCTCCCCCGCTCCCCTGCTCCCCCGCTCCCCTGCCCCCTTCCCCCTGCCCCCCTGCCTCTTCAAAAACCGGTGTGAGGATACCACAAGGCCAATAGCCGGTATTTAAGCCGGTCAATTCTTCTAGTTTACGCGTCCAGTCAGCATATAAAGCACGCGATCGCCAACACAACGAACGCATTGCGCCATCCGAGATTTTTTCGGCATCTGGTGCCAACATCCCGGCGGCGGCGTGGGTAGCAGCAGCTTGGAAATCACGACAAAGCACGGTGACATTTGTCCCGCGCAGTTTTAGTTCAATGGCGATCGCTAAACCAATAACGCCGCCACCAATAATTACAATTTCACTAGTCATTAGTCATTTAGTCATTGCTCATTAGCCATTGATCGTTAGTGCATGACTAATAAATCATAACTAATAAAGGAATAACTAAAGACTAACAACTTTACCACAAAGCTCGAATTGGTTCGTTGCTGGAATTGCTTGATGGCGTGTCTGTTCCAGAAGTGTCTGTATTAGAGTCTATTGTAGTGTCAGGAGATGAGTCGGAATCGGAAGGATTCTGAGCAACGTTGCTTCTGTTATCAGATCTTGGCGCTACAATAGAACGCTGATTTGGATTTGTTTGGGTTGTTTCAGTTTCTTCAGTTGCAGTTTCATTGTTCTGGCTGCCAGCACTGCTATTAACATTAATGTTAGCTGGCAGAACTTTCGCTGCTTTGCCGCCAGGATTGTTAGCAGTTTGTACGCCCATAGGAAAGTTGATGCCTAGTAATGTACCAAGCAAAATGGCTAGACCTCCAGCCATTAATATTAAGGGTGTCCATCTACCCATCTTGTTTTACTCCTTTTTAACCTTTTGGTGTCCACACTATTCGAGAACCTTGTCCCCAAAATCCATCAAATTTTGTCACATTCACATCGCCTAAAATCTGCGTTTGGCAAGCTAAACGCAGGTTTGTTGTAGGAGAATGGGGAGGAAGCGAACGCCGTGTGCGATCGCGCCAATTCGCTACCGATACTTCGCCCTCTACCTTAACCGCGCAAGTACCACAACTGCCAATACCTCGACAGTTTATTACCTTAGCACCGTCATTGTAGAGGTCAATACCATTTTGCAGCAAAATTGTGCGGAGATTGCTTCCTTGCTCACACTCAATTGTTTTACCTTGAGCTAGTACCTTAGGCATTTTTTAAATTGCCAAACTGGCTTTTTGTTGTATATTGACATATCGCCTCGAAAGTTGTCTCGTCGGTCCGAGTTTTATGACCACAATTTCTTCACCTCAACTTTGGCTCTATGACACTACACTACGGGATGGCACTCAGCGCGAGGGGCTATCTGTATCGATAGAAGATAAGTTACGCATTGCCAGAAGACTCGATCAACTGGGAATCCCCTTTATTGAAGGCGGTTGGCCTGGTGCCAATCCCAAGGATGTACAATTTTTCTGGCAACTCCAAGAAGATCCGCTCAAACATTCAGAAGTTGTTGCTTTTTGTTCGACTCGACGCCCCAACACAATTGCGGCAGAAGAACCGATGCTACAAGCGATTTTAGCTGCGGGAACTCGCTGGGTGACGATTTTTGGCAAGTCTTGGGATTTACATGTCACAACCGGACTCAAGACGACATTGGAAGAAAATTTAGCAATGATTCGTGACACTATTGAGTACCTCCGTTCTCAAGGGCGTCGCGTGATCTACGATGCCGAACATTGGTTTGATGGCTATAAGCACAATCGAGATTATGCTTTACAGACATTAGAGGCAGCGATCGCATCTGGTGCTGAGTGGCTAGTCCTGTGTGATACCAATGGCGGCACTTTACCCCACGAAATTAGCCAAATTGTCCAAGATGTCATTAGTCATTTGTCATTAGTCATTAGTCAAGAAACAATAACAAATGACAAAGGACAAAGGACAATTCCCCAAATTGGAATTCACACTCATAACGATTCGGAAATGGCGGTTGCTAACGCAATAGCCGCCGTTATGGCAGGGGCAAAGATGGTACAAGGCACAATTAACGGTTACGGTGAACGTTGCGGCAATGCTAACCTCTGTTCGTTAATTCCCAATTTACAACTTAAACTCGGTTACAGTTGTATCTCAGAAGACCAGCTAACACAACTTACAGAAGCGAGTCGTTTTGTGAGTGAGGTGGTTAATCTTGCTCCTGATGAACATGCGCCCTTTGTAGGACGTTCGGCTTTTGCACACAAAGGTGGTATTCATGTATCCGCTGTGGAACGTAATCCGCTGACTTACGAACACATGCAACCGGAACAAGTGGGGAATCGTCGCCGCATCGTCATTTCGGAACAGTCGGGACTGAGCAATGTTTTAGCCAAAGCCCGCAGTTTTGGCATTGAATTGGATCAATTAAAGGCAGAGGCTAAGCAAATTCTCCAGCGCCTCAAAGATTTGGAGAGTGAAGGATTTCAATTTGAAGCCGCAGAAGCCAGTTTTGCACTGTTGATGCATGAAGCTTTGGGAGGACGGCAAAAGTTTTTTGAAGTCAAAGGTTTTCAAGTCCACTGTGATTTGATTGAGGGAAAAGAAGCTAGTAACGCTTTAGCCACAATCAAAGTCGCTGTTGAGGGTAAAAATATTCTAGAGGCGGCGGAAGGTAACGGCCCAGTTGCAGCTTTGGATGCAGCTTTACGCAAGGCTTTGGTGAACTTTTATCCCCAAATTGCAACTTTTGATTTGACGGATTACAAGGTGCGGATTCTCAACGGACATACGGGCACTGCGGCGAAAACCCGTGTGTTGGTAGAATCGGGCAATGGTCATCAACGCTGGACAACGGTAGGTGTTTCTACCAACATTTTGGAAGCTTCCTATCAAGCGGTGGTAGAGGGCTTGGAATATGGTTTATTGTTGCACTCCCAAGCTGAAGCAGCCGTGAAAGCTTCTAGTTGACAAAAGCCACTATATAATGTATTTGTTTTGGATGAGAAAAAGAAGCGATCGCCAACATTCACGTACAGACCAGAAAAGCTAGACAAAAAAGACTTTTGGTGACAACCAGAAGTCTTTCCTCTTAAGAAAATTTAAAAGCGTTGTAGAATTCCTTAGCAACATCAAAGGTTGATATGGTTAATTTGGCGTTGCTGATTTCATGTATGAAAACGATTGTGCATGATATCAAAATCCTTGTGGAGACGTTGCAATTGCTAGTCTCTACATCTGGATTCGTACCACAATTCAGCAACGCCGTTAATTTAGTTGTTTGTCAGCCGTGAATCCAAAATTATCAGCAAATCCAGACAGATAATAATTCTCATGAAACAGCCAAAATGCGTAGGCGCACCCCAACCCAAGCATCGCCAATATTCCAATATTTATTTAGATGCTCAATCGCCGATCGCTTTGATTCTAAGAGAACTTTTCCCAAGATTGGGCAACTAATTGGCTCAACCAGCGACGTTGTTGCTGATCCAACAATGGATCTTCCGCTAGCAACTGAGCAGTTAATTCTTCCAAAGATTGACCCTGAGCGCGGACAATCTTAATAACTCCAGCGATCGCACTGGCAACTAGTTCTTCATCAATCGGCTGTTGTCGGAGAGCTACAATTTCCTGGGGGCTGTCTGGAATGGGATAATTCATGGCGTGGGTTTACAGTTTTACAAAATGAACAATAAATTTGACAAAATCTTAAAATTTCTTCACTGAATCTTTACGTAACTAATAGGGCGGAGTTTACCTTATTTTGCGCCTTGATAAAATCTGTCTTTGTGAATAGATTCATCGGAGATGTCAGGAAAAGATGAAAGAAATCCTTTATTTAGAAGTTCCAACTGCGGATATCGCTGCTGTGCGTAACTGGTTGCAAACAGATTTTCAACCGGCATATGGGGAAAAAGTGCTAACTCCCGAAGGCTTCCGTCTCAAAATCACCACCGCTACTACAACCACTGGCGCTGCAATTTCCGAAAACTTGCCTGGAGAACTTTCTGTATTTATTTGGTCGGTGCAACGAACTACCTATCTGAAAGTATTTCGTTGGGCAGAACAACCCTTTCCCAACGAGAAAGAAATCCTGCAACACCTAACCAAAGAAATCAGAAGTCGTTTTCCGCATCATTATCCAGAACCGCCAGCCATTGATTTATCCGAGCAATCGATTTTTGCGGCCCTAGCCCCTCACTACCCGCTCACCGTCAAGTATTTTCAGAAAATGCCCAACGGAGAATATGACCTCAAACGTGCCTACTGGTGGGAACAGCGATGGCGCCAAGGGGTACGGAATCCGCAGCAGCCCCGACAGGTGGTGTTTTCGCAGAGGAGCAGGGGAGCAGAGGAGCAGGGGAGCAGGGGAGAAGTTGCAGAAAGTCTTTCCCCTCTGCCCCTCTGCCCCTCTGCCCCTCTGCCTCTTGTGTCCCATGCCCAATACGACATCATCTACATCGGCGGCGCACTAGGCGTCATCCATGCAGCAGTGATGGCAAAACTTGGATATAAAGTCTTGCTGCTGGAACGAATGCCCTTTGGGCGGATGAACCGAGAATGGAATATTTCCCGCGACGAGATTCAAAGCTTACTTAACCTGGGTTTAATCACCCCCGCAGAGTTAGAAACCATCATTGCCAGAGAATACAAAGATGGATTCAATAAGTTTTTTGATGCTAATAATCCCAGGAAACTGCGATCGCCTGTATTGCACACACCCACAGTGCTAAATTTAGGCTTAGATTCCGAAAAGTTGCTGCAACTATGTGGGCAAAAGTTGCAAGCGGCAGGTGGAGAAATTTGGGATGAAACAGAGTTTATCCGTGCAGATATAAATGAATCACAAGTTGCGATAAAAGTCAAGCATTTACCCAGTGAAATTGAAAAACAAGTCACTGGCAGACTACTAGTAGATGCGATGGGAACAGCCTCCCCCATTGCTTGGCAATTAAATAGCGATCGTGCCTTTGACAGCGTGTGTCCGACGGTAGGAGCGGCAATTGAGAGAGGATTTGAACCGGGGGTATGGGATTCGGAATTGGGAGACGTTCTTTACAGTCACGGGGATATTTCGCGGGGAAGACAGTTGATTTGGGAATTATTTCCCGCAGCCGGTGAAGAACTGACGATTTATTTATTTCATTACCATGAAGTCAATGCTGAAAATCCTGGTTCCTTGCTGGAAATGTACGAGGACTTTTTCACAATATTGCCAGAGTATCGCAGATGCGATGTGGACAAATTGGTGTGGAAAAAGCCGACATTTGGCTATATTCCGGGGCATTTTAGTGTTGGGAGTAGCGATCGCACAGTTGCCTTCGATCGCTTGATTGCCATCGGTGATGCCGCATCACTCCAGTCTCCCTTGATTTTCACCGGTTTTGGTTCTCTAGTTCGTAACTTAGAGCGCTTAACAAAGCTATTGGATACCGCCCTCAAGCATGACTTATTGAGTTTCCAACACTTAAACCAAATTCGCGCCTACCAAAGTAACGTTTCAGTGACTTGGCTATTTTCCAAAGGCATGATGGTACCCACAGGCAAATTTTTACCACCCCAGCGGGTTAATTCGATGCTCAACACCTTTTTTGGGCTGTTAGCAGACGAACCTCCAGAGGTGGCAGATAATTTCATCAAAGACAGATGTGATTGGTTAACCTTTAACCGCTTAGCACTCAAAGCAGCAAAGAAAAATCCAGCCTTGCTTTTATGGATTTGGGAACTTGCTGGACCTAAGGATTTAGTGCGATGGCTTGGCAGTTATTTTAGCTTTTCTCGTCATGCCCTGATTAGCGCTTTACTGAGTCCGTGGTTCCCACAGTTTTTGAGCCGGATAGGTTCTTGGCTAGAACCCCGAAATCCGGCATTATGGTTGCGGCTGCTAGCGATTAATTACGCGATCGCCACAGGCAAACCGCGATCGGCTACTCAGGTAGCAAAAACTAGCCCAAAAGCCGTAATTCAGAAATTTAGTCATTAGTTATAGGGCACGGGGCATGGGGCATGGGGCATGGGGCATTGGAAGAGGCAGAGGGGCAGAGGGGCAGAGGGGCAGAGGGGATTGAACTTGGCACATTGAACTCTCCTCTGCTCCCCTGCTCCCCTGCTCCCCTGCCCCCCCTGCCTCCCCTGCCTCCCCTGCTCCCTCATCCCCCTCATCTCCCCACTCCTAACTATTTCTCCTTGGGGCGAAAATTCGGCAGTTCCACAGATGCCAATGACTTGCGCCCTTTAGGTGGGCGCTGGGGATAAACTACAGGTGAGGGTGAATTGGCATCGTTGGCGTTATCACCTGATGACTCTGGAGACGATTCCAACTGTGTCAATTGTGGAACTTCTGACCAGTAGTCTTCGGCTTCTTCAACAAATATCTGAGTACCAGATGAAGCGGAGGTAGTTGTAGGCGGGTTGATTTCTGCCTCTAACTGCTCCTGTTGTGGATTTTCTACTTCTTCATCATCTTCTAGAATTGTTGCCAAAGTTTCCCAGACGGGCGCATCACCCGCATTACTATCCACATCTGTTTTCGCCGCAGGGGGTGGTGATGTAGATCCAGGTTGGGAGGTGAAAAACATTTGGATGAGACTATCTAATTGCCGATCTAAGTTTGCTGACTCCGGAGGTGAAACAGTTTCTGTTGTTTCTGGGGAATTATCAATTTCGGGAGAAGAAGCCGGTTGCGCTGGTTTTGGCGTGTCTTCTTTAACTGACCAGTTCCAGGAAGATGAGGAAGTCGGAGTTGGTTGATTTCTTTGGAATGGCAGTGGTGGTGACGGTTCTCCCCAAGAAGTATTTGAATTATCACTCAAGGATTCTGGTTCTGCTGACCAAGGTTTAATTGGCTGTGCATTAGGAAACAAAGACCGAGCTTTTCGAGAAAATCTTCCTTGTGAAGAGGTGATGTCTTTAGGATGTTTTGCAGTATCGTCTAAGGAATCATAGCCCGGAACAGGTGTGTCTAAACATTTCTCCAGAGCCGCCTTAAATTGCAGCGTCTGGCGTTGTTGGCGCATAAGTCTAGTGCGTAACTCGCGGCAAGCGTTTTCTGATTGCAATAACTTCTGAGACTGTTCGTTGTTATTGGTGTGTAGCAACGTACATTCCCGTTCTAGCTGGGCAAGGCGTTGTTGACTAATTTGTAGCTGTGCTTTATGAGTTTCAATAAAAACTTCCTGGCGTTGAACAGTTTGTACAGCAGTTTCTAATTCTTGAAATAGCGACTTGATCTGTTCTTGAGCAGCAGCTAATTCCTGAGTTTGTTGGTTGAGCATGGACTCACTAACGCTAGAACGCGTTTTCTGCCACTGCAAAACCTTTTCAGACTCGGTTAGGTTGTCTTTTAGCTGCTCTACTTGTTGATATAAGTTATTGTTAGCTGCACGTAATTCTTCGTTCAATGCCAGCAGCTTCTGAAATTCCGAGTCAATAAGTGCTTGTTTGCTGCTGTTAGGCTCTGCAACCCAGTCCTGCTGGGTAGTATCTTCCGAAAATTGTGTATCATCAGCTGGCATGAGCAGTGGCAATTTGGAAATTGCCATATTGTCATTAGGCATAACTGAGTAAAAGGGACAATTCGCCTGCTTTGATTGTGGCGAATTAGCAGAATTTAGGGATTCCATCACAGCCCCCTTATTTGAGGTGTCAGCTTCATTCATCACTCTTGACCCACTCGCTTAAAAATATTCAGCACTGCTGGTGTTAGCATTGCCAATTAACTATGTCCGATCAGGGTTTGCTCTAGAAGCTAAGTTTAACTCTCTCTAAGCACGAGTAATTAGTCATCAATCGGTATTACCCATTTTGTATCTAGACTGATGCCGTTATAACACTATGAGGCTCTTTCCCGTCAAGGAGAATAGAGGTTGGGGAAGTGGGGAACATGAGCCAGAGAGGGGAAACCTCATACTTAAAAAGTAAATTATTGTATTGCTTGATTTAGTTTTTCGTCCAGAAAAACTGCGAATGAGTACATTATAATATTTTTAATAACATCTATCTTAAGATATACTTTAAAATCTGTTTCAGATCGCATTTTTTTGTTGATTTATTTTTTACTTACAGCAGTTTTGATCTATTTGAACCACATTTGTTGTAACGGTACAGCATTGCTGTGCCCCTACCTTGTGGTCTATTTACCTGAACAGGACTTACGCAAACAATAGCCCAAACCCTGATTTTACGGTAGGGGCAATTCATGAATTGCCCCTACGGCGTGTAGTTTTGCGTAAGTCCTACTGAAAATAGCTGTAAAATTCATGTCTGTATAAACATCTACTATTCAATAGTAATTTTTTTATCCTCAGCGATCGCTATTTGATGCCAGTAAACAACTAACGAGCTTTTATGAAAACTGTTATGTTATGGAATTTTGACAAAACCGAATAAATATTGAATATCCTCATATTATGAACTACCCATAGTTGGCTTCGCCTGAACTATGGGTTTCTACATCCCATAGTTCGTTACTAGTAGAAGCTTCTATAGATTTTTGACGCTTCTTAGCCCCCAGTTGCCGCATCGATCCAGCTTG
>JAHHHB010000045.1 GCA_019359545.1 Desmonostoc geniculatum HA4340-LM1
ATATCACGTCTAAAATCTAGTATTATGTAACTTAGCTGTACTTAATAGTTCTCCTTCATCTACCGTCACATTTTTGTACTTCTTATTTGCCTTCTACGGGTTTGTTCGGCTAGGTGCAAGATGTGAGACTATAGGCCTTGTTTCATCTGTAGATGGCAAACAGCCGCCAACAGGATTGCAATTGCGCGACCACTTTGCCCATCAGGTACTAGCGCAAGTGGACTTTGTATCGCTGGTGAAAACTCTAGAGCAGACATGCGACCTACTAATAGAAGTTGGCCCAGGAAAAGTACTCTCTGGATTGGTAAACGACATCAACGGGTTGCAAGGGCTGCAATGTCTGCCTGTGGAAGCCAAACCTGGATTTGACCAGTCGTTGAACATGATGTTAGCTAACGTATTTGCTCGTGGTCATGACATCAACTGGGAAGCACTTTACGAAGGTCGGCTTATACGTCCTTTTGTACCAGCCTCAGAACGCATCTTCATCGACAATCCTGTAGAACGACCATTTCATGTATCTGCAACGCACTCATCTCCATCCTTGGAAATTACTTCTGAAAGCTTGCTGAATTATTCAGTGTTTGGCAAACACAACTATATTTCACCAGAGGTGCTGCAAGATTATTTAGCTCGACGCGGTAAGTTTATAGCTGAAGTCATCCGAGCCGATCTGCAAACTCTGCCTTTAGTTGCAACTCCTCAAAATGCTGCCAGAACAACTCACACAGTTAATGGTAATGGCTTTCATACTGCTATTTCTACTTTACTGAAGCCTGGGGAAACCAATGGCATTGTGGCAAATGGTAATCAGGGTGTTGAGTTTTTATTGGCAGACTTGATTGTTCAACAAACAGGATATGTCAAAGAAAGTATCACAGCAGAATTGCGATTACTTGACGATCTCAATCTGGATTCCATCAAAGCCGGTGAAATTGTCGCAGAAGCCGCCAAGCTATTTGGTGTCGCCGGAAAAATTGACCCACCTGCTTTAGCTAATGCCACTATTCAAGAGATTGCTGAAACGATTCGCAGTTTTATGTCAAGCGATCGCGCTTCTTTAGTATCGACGATGGGTACAACCGATGCGATCGCCTCCTCACTGACCGACCTGATTATCCAACAAACAGGGTATGTCAGAGAAAGTATCACAGCAGAATTGCGATTACTCGACGATCTCAACCTCGACTCCATCAAAGCCGGTGAAGTTGTCGCAGAAGCCGCCAAGCTATTTGGTGCTGCTGGGAAAATTGACCCGCCTTCTCTAGCCAATGCCACGATTCAAGAGATTGCTGAAACAATTCATAATTTCATCCCAAATAATAACGGGAATGGAATTAAAATCTCAAAACCGATCTCAACAGTTTCTTTAAAGCAAGATTTCAAAAATCAAAACAACGGCAAAACACCAGCAGCCCGGCCAGAATTAACACGTAAGCAACTGGTGCGTGATTACATCATCCAAAATGTTCCAGAGGAACTTCCCTCAGTTGCTTTAGGCAGACAAATGCCAGAAAACTGGCAGACTGCGAATGTGCTGATTCTTTACGAATTCAGTAATGTAGACAAAATAGCAGTCTTGTGCGATCGGCTTCGCACTCAAGGCGCTCAAGTTCAAAGTGTAACCTTTGCAGAAGTCAGCCCTCAGACACTAACTAACAACGTCGATGTAACTCACTTCATTGCAGTATTGCCTTGTACGCCCAACACCCAATTGTCATCAGAAGCCCGTTTGATTGGCATGATTGAACGGTTACGCAGTGTCGCCACTCCACCTCTAGCATCCCGTGACCATACAACAGTTGCTTATGTCCAATTTAGTGGGGGACATTTCGGAGCGCAACTACCACTAGCAGATATGGAACAATGCTGTACAGTTGGTTTTGCAGCGAGTTTGCATTTAGAGCGCATCGATCTCAAAGTTCGGGTAGTTGATTTCTCCCCCACGGTAGATCCCAGCAGTCTGGCAGAATGTGTCTTCAGAGAACTCTCTACTCCCCATGTTTATGCAACTGTAAGTTACAATGCCGATCTCAAGCGCTACGTTCCTCGGCCTCAGGTGCAACAACCTGTGGATTATCTAGACCGCCAAATTACCTGGTCATCTGAGGATGTCATCCTCGTCACCGGTGGAGCAAAAGGCATTACTGCCGAGTGTGCCCTGGCTCTAGCTAAAGACACAGGTATCCGTGTGGCACTTGTAGGACGTTCACCTCATCCTGATGACAACATTCAACAAAGTAGTAGTTCTGATATTACCCGTACTCTTGGGCGCTTTTATGCTGAAGGACTAACTTGCCACTACTATGCATGTGACGTTGCTGACTACCAGGCAGTAGTAAATCTCTTGCAAAAAGTTAGGCAAGAGCTAGGTGAGATATCAGGAGTAATTCATGGAGCTGCCCTCAATAAGCCAAGACTGATTGAGCAAGTTTCTACAGAAGCAGCATTTGATGAAATCAGTCCTAAACTTCTCGGTTTGATTAATCTATACAAAGCACTGGAAGCTACACCACTGAAGCTTTTCGCCGGTTTTTCCTCGGTCATCGGCTTTACAGGAATGCAACGCAATGCTTGGTATGGCTTCTCTAATGAAACTTTGGATCTGATTTTACGCCGTTTTAAAGCTCAACACCCTCAAACCGCCGTGATTTCAATGGCATATAGTGTGTGGGAAGAGGTAGGAATGGGAGCGCGAATGGGCAGCGTTCGGAGCCTGAACAAAATGGGTATTAGTGCCATTCCCAAAGATGCAGGCGTTAGTCGATTCTTGCATCTAATCAAAAATGAACCCGCAGATTTGCGAGTTGCGATCGCAGCACCTATGCAAACCTTAGCTGCTTTTGAATCAAGTGGTTTTGATACCTGGTATCCAGGATTGTTCTCACCTCCTGCTTCGTCGAAGTTTTTAGAGAAGATTCTAATTTATCAACCGGGTGTAGAGGTTGTTCTGAGAGCGCACCTCAGTCTTGAGCAGGATTCATACTTAAAGGATCACCTCTATAAAGGTTCATATCTGTTCCCGACTGTATTCGGTTTGGAGGCTATGGGACAAGCAGTTGCCTATGTCACTGGCAAAGATTCCTTACCAACTGTGCAGATAAAAGATATTCGTTTAGAACGTCCGATTGTTGTAGCTCCTGACAAAGGAGTGGACATCGAAATTCATGCAGAAGTACTTGAACGAGAACTAAAAAATGATCCACAGCAAGTTTATGTAACTATCAAAACCGAACAGACAGGATTTGCCATCAGCCATTTTTCAGCCACATTTTTACTAGGTGTTGAAAGGAATCCATCTGTAGAACAGGTTAAACTTCCAGAAGTACCTCTAGATATTGAGCCGAAAGCGGATCTTTATAGTTGGTTACTTTTCCAGGGCCCCAAGTTTCAGCGTTTACAAGAGATTTATAGCCTGAATTCCCACAGGTGTGTATTCAAAACCCAGAGAAACTTGTATTCTGCCCAGGAGCAAGAACAATCTTTAGATAGAGCGCAAGGGCCTTTCTTGCTTGGAGATCCTTATTGCAGAGACTCATTGCTGCAAGCTGGACAACTAGTAATTCCGCAGGATCTTTGTTTGCCCATCCGCATCGAAAGTCTGGAAATCGATCAATCAGATCGAGATGGAACTGGTTCATATATTGGTGTTACCACACCCCAAGGGCGAAAAGGTCAACAGTATCACAGTAATGTTTTTCTTTTAGCTGCCGATGGGCGTGTTATGGAAAGACTCAGTAGCTATCAATTGCGGATACTAGAACACCGTGAAGAGAATCCCACTGCTGAAGATTTGGCCGATCCTAGCCAGAGGGATGAACAGATTATTTACAGAGAATTGAGCAATCGATCGCCTTTATTCAAAGTCGTTGCACCAGAGATATCATTGGCTTATCTTCCTGGTATCCATGCACTATTACCCACGGAACGTCATCAACTGGAATTACCTCTATTCCATAGAGCGATCGCTCAACTGCTGAACAATAATGCTAATCTCATATCCAAAGTACGGATTCAGTGGACGGAATCTGGTAAACCAGTAGTTGTAGGACTCGCAGAAGAAAAAATCGAAGTATCGCTTTCCCATGACGAACGTGTTTGTTTCTGTGTTGCCGGTCGAGGAGTGCAGGGTTGTGATATCGAACCGGTAACTCATCGCAGTGTAGAAGATTGGGTTGCCTTACTAAGTTCTTCTCGATACCCATTAATCCAACAGCTAGAAAGCAAAGACTCGGTAGATCGGGCTGGTACGCGAATTTGGACAGCCATAGAAGCCTTACGTAAGGCGACTAAGGCAAAAGACATTAACCTAGCGATCGAACGCATAGAAGGGGATAGCATTTTATTCAGTGATGTGGCTCTTAACAGTCAACTTAAAGTTCTCACTTTTCCCATTCAACTGACACGCAGCCCTGAAAGAATAATTGCCCTAGTTGTTGTCCCATTCCGCTCTTTAAATTGGATTGCTGGCTCAATTTAACTAACTTTAATCAATCAAAAATCTGCTCACCTCGCAAAACTTTTAGTCAACGAAATAGGAAATGTCAGTGAACAACACAACTCAGTCTCAAGCTTACGATGTCGTCATTATGGGTGCTGGGATCGCTGGAGTATGTCAAGCTCGTCACTTGCTGCTGAATATTCCCAACATCAAAATCGCCTTAATTGATCCACGTCCTGAAGAACGGACTGAAAAAGATTTAAAAATTGGTGAGTCAACTGTCGAAGTTTCCACTCTCTTTTTCGGCAAAGAGTTAGGTCTTTATGATTACTTAATTGAGAATCATCCGCCGAAATTTGGACTAAACTATCATTGGCCTAAAGACCCAAAAAATACACAGACCATCGATGACTACTATCATGTCTGGTCTATTAAACAACCCCCGCTAGCTTCCGTTCTCATGAACCGCGCCAAGTTCGAGCGGGATGTCTTGAAAATGAATAAGGAGATGGGAGTTGACTTTTACAATGGTCGTGTAGTCAACGTTGATTTAGGCTCTGGTGATATCCCAAACAATGTTAAGGTGAAAATAGGTAATGATTACCTAGAACTTACAACCAAGCATCTTATTGATGCAGCAGGACGCAAATTTATCATTATCTTAAGCACATTTTCGCTTTGCTAAAAGCATCTGCTCTAGCTGGTTGGGATAACTGGATTTTCAAATTGAAAACCAAAGGTGTGCCAGACAACAGTATCACTGCAAAAGCTAGAGAAGATTTCAAGAGTTACCAACACCAACCCGACTTGCAGCCCTGGATTAATTTGGCTAATGAAAAGGCGTTACCAAATGGAACTCATGAATTCCCAAGCTTAAAGGACGAAAATACACTCAAGGTTCCAGAATTAGTCACGTTGCCAGCGGAAATCAAGTCTTAATTTTAGCTGGAGAATAACAACAAATATGAAAATGGCAGTTGAGTTTTAAGGCTTGTATATTTAGCTACTGCCATTCTTTCTTTCAATTATTGCATAACTACTGTTTAACACCTAAAAAGCCATGCTAGCTCAAGTAGATTATAATGAAATTGAATATCAGCAACAGTTTTTTCAGACTGGTAAAACCAAAAATCTTGATTTTCGGATTCAACAACTGAAAATTCTTCAACAGGCAATTGAGAATAATAAAGATAATATTGTTCAAGCTTTAAAAGCTGATTTGCATAAATCAGGCTTTGAAGCTTATTTTGAAATAATTGGAGTTTTAGAAGAAATTAAATATGCTCTCAACAATATTAGAGCATGGACAAAACCACAGAAAGCTGCTACTCCCTTTTATCAGTTTCTTTCTTCTGCCCAAGTTCGTTCTGAACCTCTTGGTGTGATTCTGATTATTGGCCCTTGGAATTACCCATTTAATTTAATGTTTGCGCCATTGGTGGGTGCGATCGCTGCTGGTAATTGTGCGATTTTAAAACCATCAGAAATAGCTCCTTATACTTCTGAGGTCATAGAAAAAATAGTTCACGAAAATTTCGATCCATCTTTTATTGAAGTGATTGAAGGCGGTATTGAAACCAGTCAAGAACTATTGTCACAAAATTTTGATCGTATCTTTTTTACTGGTGGCACTGAAGTTGGTAAACTTGTAATGGCAGCCGCCGCTAAAAATCTAACTCCAGTTACCCTTGAGCTAGGTGGAAAAAGCCCTTGTATTGTTGATGAAAATATTCATCTTGAACATACAGCTAAAAGAATTGTTTGGGGTAAATTCTTTAATGCAGGTCAAACTTGTACTGCACCTGATTATCTGTTAGTAAATCGCAAAATTAAACAAGATTTATTGACTAACATTAAAAAACAAATACAAATTTTTTATGGCGACGAACCTTCAGTAAGTAAAAGCTATGCTAGAGTCATCAATCAAAAACATTTCCGCCGCCTTTCGCAATTATTAGAAAGTGGTAATATTTTAGTGGGAGGCGAAACGAATTTAGAGAATCTTTATATTGCTCCTACTATTATCGATCAAGTCTCTTGGCAAGACAAGATCATGCAAGAGGAAATTTTTGGGCCGATTCTTCCTGTTCTAGAATATACAGATTTATCAGAAGCGATCGCCCTTGTAAATCAACAACAAAAACCCCTTGCTTTATATTTTTTTTCTAGTAATAAAAAAAATCAAGAGCGGATTTTGCAAGAAACTGTCTCTGGTGGAGTCTGCATTAACGATACCGTTATGCATTTGACTGTTCCTTCTTTACCTTTTGGTGGAATTGGTACTAGTGGCATGGGTCGTTATCATGGTAAAGCTGGCTTTGATAACTTTTCTTATCAAAGAGGCATATTAAATAAATCTTTTCTGATTGATTTGAAATGGAGATATCCTCCCTATCCAGAGAAAAATAAACACTAAATAATAATATTCTCAACCAACTGATTCTGAATTTCTAATCTACTAATCAAGTAGTCTTGACTATGATTGTCGCAAAAAAAATTAGTCCCTATCTTACAGGTAACTTTTCTCCAATACAAACAGAAATCACAGCAAATGACCTCCCGATAATTGGAGAATTACCAACTGATTTATCAGGAATATTTGTCCGCAATGGTCCTAATCCCCAGTTTCCTCCCAAAGGTGATTACAAGTGGATTGATGGAGATGGGATGTTGCATGGGGTGGAGATTAATAATGGCAAAGCCACTTACCGCAACCGCTATGTCCAAACACGGGGATTTAAACTGGAACAGAAAGTAGGTCGAGCCGTCTGGACAAGTCTGATGGAATCGCCACAACTTCACAACCCTCCCAATAATCTTTTCAGTCCGTTCAAAAACACTGCTAACACTGGCATAGTGTGGCACGCAGGTCAATTATTGGCACTTTGGGAAGGAGCCGAACCATACGAAATTACGATACCTGACTTGACAACAATCGGGCCATTCACTTATGGAAATCAACTGAATTCTCCCTTCACCGCTCACCCCAAAGTTGATTTTGTAACTGGGGAAATGATGTTTTTTGGATATTCTCTACTAGAGCCACCTTATTTAAGGTACAGCGTGGTTTCATCTGAGGGAGAGTTACTAAGAACAGTTCCGATTGATTTGCCTACAGGGGTGATGATGCATGACTTTGCCATCACTGCAAATTACACAATATTCATGGATTTACCCCTGACATTTCGCTTAGAAAGGCTACAACGCAGAGAGCCAGCTTATATGTTTGAACCAAATCTGCCCAGCCGTTTTGGTATTATTTCCCGTCATAGCGATGGCAGAAATATCCGCTGGTTTGAAGTTTCTACCTGTTATGTTTTACATATTCTCAACGCCTATGAAACAGAAGAAGAAGTCGTCATCATTGCCTGTCGCACAGATGATGCTCAACTGCTGAACATACCGACAAAAACAAACTTACGTCACAATCAAATTAATAAACCGCAGTTATATGGCTGGCGATTCAATCTCCGCACAGGTGCAGTCCAAGAAGGAACAATTGATGATTTAGCTTCAGAATTTCCTAGTTTAAATCAGCAATTTGTTGGAAGACGGAATCGATACGGCTATACAGCCAGAATGGTGCCGGAACTGCTACCTGTATTTACTTTAGATGCACTCATTAAGTATGACTTTGCCAATGGTTATTCTCAAGTCCATGAGTGGGGGACTGGTCGCTATGGAGGAGAGGCAATATTTGTCCCCCGTTCCAACGCGACTCAAGAGGATGATGGTTGGTTGTTAACTTTCGTCTACGACACAGCTACAAAAACCTCAGAGCTAGTAGTGGTGAATGCCCAAGATATCACAGATAAACCTGTAGCCCGCATTCTTCTACCCCAGCGAGTTCCTTACGGTTTCCACGGAACTTGGATTCCAGAAAAATCAATGCATCCAGCTTTTTAAATCAGGAGAAAGATGATGATTCAAGACGCTTGGCAATCAAGTTTGAATAAAGCGACACTACCGACAAATTTGATAGCTACTTGGGCTGAACGCGATGTGCAAGAAAGTGATGGTGGTATACAGAAACGATTAGAACAGGTTGGTCGTTCGTTAATGAAAGGATACCATACAGCTGTTACTGATGAATTAGAAGCGATCGCCCCCAAGTTAAATGAAATCGATGAGGAGTTGCGGGGATTTGCTTACGAAGGTGTCGGTATGGGACTAGCACAACGTGATTTTCTGACACCCAGTAGCCAAAATCGGATAGCCACATTTGTTGCAGGTGATGGTGCAGCTTATGCAAACATGGTTTATGTCGGTTTGGGTTTGATGTTAGCCAGAGTTGGGCGACCTATCGAACCGCATTTGCAAAGACTTGATAACGCTAAGGGTTGGTTATTAGTCGATGGCTACGGCTACTATCAAGGTATGTTCTACTGGCGAGACTCACTCGATAGTCAAGTCATCTCGCAACCAATTTCTGGTTATACCCGCAGTGTCTTTGACCAAGGTTTAGGTCGCAGTATTTGGTTTGTCGATGGTGGCGATGTCAATCGCATCGCACGCACCATTGATGCCTTTTCACTCGATAGACGAGAAGATTTATGGGGCGGTGTAGGTTATGCCTGTGCTTACGCTGGTGGTGCAGAACGTGCAACCATAGAAGCCTTAGGAAATACAGCAGGTGCTTATCGCTTGCATTTAGCGCAGGGTACTGCTTACGCTGCTAAATCCCGTCAATGTCTTGGCAACCAGTCAGTCTATACAGAATTGGCTTGTCAGGTGTTGTGGGGAGTGAGTGCTGATGCAGTAGCTGACAGTTTAGCCACTAATGGCGAAACTCCAGAATCTCGCTTATGGCAGCATTACCGGGCACGGATACCTCATCCAGTTAGAGCAACCTTAGCAGCTTAGTATTTATAAGAAGAATTCAGAACTCAGGAGTCAGAATTCAGTATGAATTCTGTACGAGTGGGTGATAGCGACGCGCAAAGCGAGTCTGCGATAGCGCAGCGGTAGCGAGTCATCGAGCGTCGCGTCTGAATATTGGTTAAAAGCGAGTGGAATGGTGGGCGAAACTAGGATGAAATTTTTTTCACTCATTTAAAACTCTATCCCTTTATGGGTAGAGTATTCTGAATTTTGCTATTGCCAGCGATCGTAATATTCAAGTAACTAATGAAGACGTGGTACTGTGGCGCTTGCTGATACAAATCGGCATCCGGACTACCGTACTGCTTAGACTTTAAGTTACACAGCAGATAACTTTACAACAGCCAAGAGGTAAATAACGTATGGCTCAGTTTTTTGGTAGTCCCAATGATGATACTTTTGTCGGTACTTTAGATGCAGACATTATCTATGGGTTAGACGGCAACGACACTATCTTCACCGAGACTGGTAACGATATTATTCTGGGCGGTAATGGCAATGACGATTTCACCGCTGGAGGTGGAGATGATTTTGTTGATGGCGGGGACGGAGACGAGCTATTTTTTGGTGACTTTGACCTCAACGAAGACTTAGACATCGGTAATCCTGGAAATGATACGCTCAATGGCGGTAATGGAAGAGATTTTTTCTTCGGTGGTGGGGGCAACGATAACTTAAACGGCGGATCTGGGAATGATGTCTTCTTTGCCCAGGATGGCGATGACATCGTTAATGGTGATGATGGAAATGATGACTTTAATGGCGGAAATGGTAACGACATCCTTAATGGGGGTGAGGGTAACGATCGCATCCTTGCCGGTGCAGGCAACGATATAGTCATTGGTGGTTCTGGTAACGACCGACTTGGTGGTGACAGCGGCAACGACACCCTTGACGGTGGCGCTGGTAACGAGATTCTGATCGGGAATACTGGTAACGACGTACTCTTGGGTGGTGAGGGTAACGATATATTATTTGGTTCTAACCCTTTCTCCACCCCCGCATCCGGCGAAGACACAGCTGAAATAGATACCCTAACAGGCGGTGCGGGTAACGATATCTTCTACTTGGGAGAGCAGAGGATTATCCGGGACTCCGAAGTTTTTTACGATGAGGGAGGTGACAACGACTACGCTCTGATTACTGACTTTGAGCCTGGTAAAGACCGTATTGCACTGCCTTCAAATCTCCAGTTTGTTCCTGGTGGTAATTACAGTATAGGTATAGCCCCTTCTAACCTCCCAGAAGGAACAGCAATCTATCACGAGGGTGACCTGATTGCTATAGTTGCAGGTGTTTTACCTCCAGCGATTAGTGGTGGCTTCATCTTTGATATCGCTGATAGCCTTACCCTGACCTCGTTCAGTGGCGATGAAAGTGACAATACCCTCGTTGGCACTTTAGGGAATGACACAATCTCTGGATTAGGTGGGGATGATACCATCTTCACTGAGTCTGGGAATGACTTAATCTTTGGTGGTAGTGGAAATGATGATTTCACCGCCGGAGCCGGAGATGATGTCGTCAATGCAGGGTCTGGAGATGACCTGGTTTTTGCAGACTTTGACCTCAATGAAGACTTAGACGTGGGTGAGGCTGGGAATGATACCGTTAACGGTGGTGATGGCAGAGATATTATCTTTGGTGGGGGCGGCGACGATAAGTTAAACGGTAATGCCGGAAATGATGTCTTATTTGGGCAAGATGGAAATGATGTCCTCAAAGGTGGAAGTGGGGATGATGATTTCAATGGTGGAAATGGCGACGATATAATCCGTGGAGAAAATGGCAACGACCGAGCTCTTGCTGGTGCAGGTAACGATCAAGTTTTTGGTGGAAGTGGTTTTGATCGCCTGAATGGTGACAGCGGTAACGACACTATCAACGGTGGAGATGGGGATGATATCGTAATTGGGAATGCTGGCAGCGACATTCTCTTGGGTGGCAGCGGCAATGATACATTCTTTGGAGCTAACCCCTTTTCCACACCAGAATCTGGCGAAGGCAAAAACGAGGTTGATATTTTAACTGGCGGCAGCGGCAGGGATATCTTCTTCCTGGGAGAAGAACGGATTATCCAAGACTCCGAAGTCTTCTACGACGATGCAGGGGATAATGACTATGCTCTGATTACTGACTTTAAGCCCGGTGAAGACCGTATTGGACTGCCTTCAAATCTCGGGTCTTTTCCTGGTGGTAACTTTAGCCTTGGTCTAACCCCTTCTAACTTCCCAGAAGGAACAGCAATTTACTTCCGGGGCGATCTGATTAGTATCGTTCAAGGTGTTTCGTTTGCGGAGTTATCGTCTAGTGGTTCCTTTGTCTTCAGTTAGATAAGCTATTTCGCATTTAATTTTGATGCATTTTGTGCATCAAAATTAAAGTTTCCCATTCAAATTGCCTCATTTGAATGGGGAGAAACAGCTTATATGCATGTCTATCTGAAATTAGATGAGTACGAACATTTGGGTATCAAAGCCTGTATTCGTTGTTTGATAAGCTTTACAGGCTTTTTTGGATTATGATTTCCACGCAACTTGGATTTCAGAGTAGTTTTTGAAATAGTTTCACTTTAGAGGGTAATTAAGAGTTATGGCTACGATTATTATTCCCGGAACTGATAAAGACGATTTCATTTTCCAAGATGCTGAAGATGATACAGTAATTGATGGCCTTGGCGGAAACGACATAATTATAGTCGGAGGTGGAAATGATGTCATTATTGGTGGAGAGGGCAATGACTTAGTTTCTTCGGGAAGCGGAGATGACCTGGTTATAGGGGGAAAAGGCTCAGATACTATTTTTGTTGGTGATGGGGATGACTTAGTTTCTGCATCAGAAGGAAATGATACTGTCATTGGTGGTAATGGTGACGATAAGCTTTTGGGCGGACTTGGACGTGACTTGCTGATTGGGGGAGATGGTGATGATATTCTCTTTGGAGATACTGATGTCATCGCTGGAAAGGGAGGCGCAGACAAAATTTTCGGTGGCGACGGCAATGATGAAATTGAAGCGGGTGCTGGGGACGATCTAGTCTATGGGGGTGCAGGCAGCGATCGCATTTCAGGAGGACGGGGTAATGACATCATTGAGGGCGGATCTGGTAATGACCTTGTAGAAGCTAGCAGTGGCAATGATTCGGTAAAAGGTGGAGGTGGAAATGACGTCCTCTTCGGTGCCGAAGGTAGCGATCGACTCTTTGGTGACTCAGGTGATGACAAACTTAATGGTGAAAAAGGCAATGATATTGTAGCTGGTGGTGACGGGGATGATTTCCTGTTAGGTGGATCTGGAGATGACACATTAAGAGGAGATATAGGTAACGATCAGTTACTCGGTGCTGAGGGCGATGATGTACTAATTGGTGTTAATCCTGGGGGATTGCCAGGAACACCGATTTCTAACTTTGGTGTGGGTGAAATAGACTTTCTAATTGGAGGTGATGGTTTAGATACGTTTGTACTAGGTGGCAACAATAATGTCTACTACGCTAACCCATTATTAGAGCAGGGATTAAAGGATTATGCTCTAATAGCTGATTTCAATACTGCATCTGATACTATTCAGCTTTTTGGT
Source organism: Desmonostoc geniculatum HA4340-LM1 (assembly GCA_019359545.1). GTDB lineage: Bacteria > Cyanobacteriota > Cyanobacteriia > Cyanobacteriales > Nostocaceae > Nostoc > Nostoc geniculatum. Next base: position 12,902 of record JAHHHB010000045.1, read on the forward strand.
AACTCAGATAATTATTTGCTACGCGAGTCGTTTGGTTCATTACCTACTGGAACATTGATTTTCTCTGTTGATCCTACATCTTCGCCTGAGCTTATCGGCATAATTCAGAATGTTTCGATCTCAGCTTTAGACCTTAACAATTCGAGTCAATTTACTTTTGTTTCCTGAGCTTTTGACAAAAACTTAAGTAATTTTTGATGCTGCTTAAAAAGGAGAATCAAGATGATACAGGATGCTTGGCGAATAAGCGCAGATGAGGCTAGAGCACAAATGAAAGCTAATTTGCTCGGACGTAAAGTTGCAGTGAGGAATGCCAGAGTGCCACAGCGATTCGGACAGGTTGCTGAAGGAATGTGGCAGGGCTATCATGCAGCGATCGCCGATGAAGAACCAGAGGCTCTGGTAGCCAGGCTGAATGCAATAGAATCCGAGTTGTTTGGATTCGCCTTAGAGGGGGTAGGCATGGGTCTTGCCGAGTTGGATGCACTCAAGCCTAAGAAGCAGAATCGAGTGCAAGCATTTCTGGAAGGCGCTAGGACAGCTTATCAGACTATGGTATACTTAGGCGTGGGTTTGATGCTAGTTCGACGCGAACTGCCCATTAAGCCATATTTAACACAACTTAATCCCATAAGCAGTTGGCCAATAATTGATGGCTATGGCTTCAATCATGGTATATACCGATGGCGAGAATATATTGATGGTCAAGCTATTCCAGAGCAACTTGTCGGCTACACTTGCCGTGTCTTTGACCAGGGTTTGGGTCGTAGCATCTGGTTGTTAGACGGTACTGATGTCACTCGGATCTCTGTGACTGTAGGTGCATTTTCCTCTATAAGACAAGCAGATATTTGGGGTGGTGTTGGTTACGCTTGTTCCTCAATCTGTGGTGCGGAACGTGCAACCATAGAAGCCTTAGGAACAGCAGCGGGGTCTTATCTATCTGAGTTGGCTAAGGGAGCAGCTTGTGCCGCCAAGTTCCGTAAACTGCTCGGTAACCCAGCGGGTTATACAGAATTTGTCCATGAGGTACTGTGTGAGATGGCAGGTGACACCGGGACTAACGTTAGAGACATTCCAAATAACGAAGCAGAACCGAACCAACAAGTCTGGCAACACTACCGGGAGGTACTGTTAACTTAATTCAGCAAGAGTTACGCAGCTTAATTGAGATTCTCAGTATTGCTACAAACCCTCAGCGATCGCTATTGTTATGGGTTGGATAATAAAGCGCTTTTCAAAAGCCTTCCAATCGCCATAACTATAAATTATACTCAATGCACGTCAAGCCGCAGAACTCGCAGCACGTAGCTCCTACGGGCAATTAGTTGCCTACCTCGCAGTTCGCACACATGATGTGGCTGCTGCGGAAGATGTGCTTGGCGATGCATTCCTGGCTGCGTTGAAAGCTTGGCCGCTGAGTCTGTCAAAAGTTATCAGCCATATTGGGCGCTCAAAGCTCACCTGCTTAAGCATTTGGGTCAGAATTCACAAGCTAAACAGGCTTACACCCGTGCCATCGGTCTAGTAGAAGACCCAGCTATCCGCGAGTTTCTTGTTCGTCGATCTAGCGTTATCAGCTAATACGAATTTAAGTAGCGATCGCTCTCCCAAAAAGATTTGTATCATCAAACTGTAAAAAACAGGATAAGTCAGGAGTAAAACAGATTATATAGCTAAATTTTAGAGTAAATTTGTATACTTCATAAAATTTTAATTGGCTGTATTTATTCTTGTATTTTTTATCTAAATAGGTACGATTTCAATGCAATTAGTATTGTTATACATAAGGATTTAACTCAATGTTGATAACCGCTAAAAATAATATATACCATAGTTTTTCCAAGCAATACAAAGAAATTATTCCCTCTATTTTTGGCATCATAATTCTGTTAATTGTATGGTATATAATCAGCTTAAATCCTGAAACATCACTGCCTTCTCCTTTTAAGGTTATAACTGATACCTGGGACTTAATTATCGATCCCTTTTTTAACAAGGGAGGTAATAACAAAGGATTGTTTTGGTTGGTTATTGACAGCCTTGGACGAGTGTTTTTTGGCTACTCCCTAGCTGCAATAGTAGGTATTTTAGTTGGTTTTATTATTAGCTTGAACAAATTTACTAGACTGGCATTCGACCCAATTATCCAACTGTTGCGTCCGGTTGCGCCTCTGGCTTGGCTACCTCTTGCTCAGGCTATTTTCCTCAAACCCGATCCCTCAGCCATCTTTGTAATCTTGATCACGGCAATTTGGCCAATCATCCTTAATACTGCTTTGGGTGTGCAATTGATTCCTAGAGATTACACCAACGTTTCCAAGATTTTAGGACTCACAATTTTTGAGAACTTTTTTAAAATCTTACTTCCTGCTACACTTCCCTACATTTTCACAGGATTAAGGATTGCACTAGGTCTATCTTGGTTAGCTGTTGTTGCATCTGAGATGTTGCTTTCTTACGATGGAATTGGCTTTTTTATCGTCAATGCATACAACAACTCAGATATTAGTGAAATCATCTTGGCAATTATTTACTTGGGTGGAGTTGGTCTAATTCTAGACAAAATGATGGCTTATCTATGCTTCAAATTAACTCCACAAGAATAGCGTGCTTGCAGAAAAACCTTATCAGCTATAAGACATAAGAGGAATATAGTAAACATGTCTAGTTTTGTTGAAATTAAAGGGATAAAAAAGGAATTTAAACTATCGGATGGTAGTAAAAATATTGTCCTCCAAGATATTAACCTGAAAATTATGCCGGGAGATTTTGTTTCCCTCATCGGTCATTCCGGTTGTGGTAAGTCTACCTTACTTAATATTGTGGCTGGCTTGGAAAAACCAACACAAGGCTATGTGGAAGTTGACAGTCAATTAGTACGCAGACCTGGTTCCGATCGGATGATGGTGTTTCAGAACTATTCCCTCTTACCTTGGTTAACTGCTTGGGACAATGTTGCCTTAGCTGTTGATAAGGTAATGCGTCATAAATCCAAGAAAGAACGCTATCAGCTAATTGCTGATTCCCTGGAAATGGTGGGGCTGAAAGATGCCATTCGCAAAAAACCAACACAACTTTTTGGCGGAATGAAGCAACGAGTGGCGCTAGCACGAGCCTTAGCGATTAAGCCCAAGCTGCTACTTTTGGATGAACCATTTGGAGCTTTGGATGCTCTGACTCGTAGTTCTCTGCAAACTGAGTTGATGCATATTTGTAATACAAACGATATCACTGCCATGATGGTTACTCATGATGTAGATGAAGCACTATTGCTCTCTAATCGCGTGGTAATGTTGAAAAATGGCCCTGGTGCAACCATCGATCAAGTTTTGGAAGTGCCTTTTGTATATCCTCGATTCCCGACGGAGATTATGGATAGTACTAAATATCATGCACTCCGGCATGAGATGATGCAATTTCTGCACAGACAGCAGCAGGTTAAATATATAGAAAGCCAAGTTTTAAGCGTTTTGCCTAAATCAGTTTAGACTCTATCACACAAACTTGGCTAGCACAATATCTAAGCTAATAATGAAAAGTTTGTAGTAAGCACTTCAGTGCTTATAAAATTAAGAACTTTAGTCTTTAATTTTCTCCTAGTGTAATTCGTAATTACCACCATAACGGCATTTTAAATTGGATAGTTAAATTTGCTAGAAAAACATGGGGATACTGTTATACAGAGATGCAATTTGAATAACGATTAACTGATTACTATCAAAGTATATATAGGAATCCGATTTGATTTGGAGAATCACTCGTAGAGGAAAGGGACTCTTTATTGGGGACTCTTTACTGGGAAGAAGGAATAAAGGTGTACCTAGCTTCGTAAAAATCAAATATGAGTCCTATATATCTGTTTACTTGCAAGAGATGAATCGATATGACAAAGCTTTCTAGACGCAAATTTTTAGCAACCACAGGTGCGGCAGCACTACTGACTCAAACCATAACTCATCGTGGCACTTCTGGCTCCCCTCTTACCCAGTTGAGTTCAGGTGTATATGCTGGTTATAGCGATACTCCTGAGGTGACAACCGCTAAACTGGGCTTCGTCGCTGTTACTAGCTGCTGTTTTGGAAGCTCAGATGTGGTGCGATCGCCCTGAAAATAAGGAGGAAATGGTAAGGATTCTCTCACAACGCCAATGGATGGGAGTCAAAAGTGATTTACTTAGCGATCGCTTACTGGGCAAGTTTGATTATGGAAACGGTCGCGTCGTAGAAAATAGTCCTCATGCGATTAAGTTTTGGCGCAATAATGCTTCCTACCCTTACAAAAGCCATGATTTGTGGTTTTTAATTGAAGATATGCGATGGGGGCATCGTTCCCCAGAATTTCAGACTAAACCTTTAATTGAGGCTGTAAATCGCGAAGATTTGTGGCGAGAAGCAGCTAAACTTATTGGTCAAGAAAAAGCGATTCCGCCAAATACATCACGGGGCATAGAGAAATTTTTTAATGGTCTGGAATTTGACCCTGAGAATCCTCAGGCTTATTTAAATGCTCCTACGATTAGAAAAGTTTAATGAGTTATTTACAACACAACATTATGTCAATTAAATGCAACTGCTTGATTGTGAATATCTTCCATTGCTGCTAATTAATACTTCAAGGAAGTTACAAGATGAGGCATAAGAACATTGTAAGACAATATTTATTTAGCTTATTTGATCGCCAGTGGATGCTAACTGCCTTGAAAGTAGCCCTAATAATAGGATCTCTCCTGTTCACAATCAATCATGGTTGGGCGCTGTGGACTGGTCAAATGACATATGAGCGTTGGATTTCTGCAATTTTGACTTATATTGTTCCTTTTATGGTCAATATTCATGGTCAATATATTGCTAGAAAAGGATGTATTGCAAAAAATGGTAACTGTTCACAGGAGTTGAAACGCTAACCTAAAAACCATATAACTGAACTCTAGGCTTGAAAAACTCAAGGAGTAGCCGTTGCTCAAACGCCACAAGAAGTTGAAAGCCCACGAATTAAAGCGCGTTTGACTAATTCAATTTTGAATTCATTGTGTGTTTGCGGCTTCGCTTGTTTAATTGCAAGTTCGGCTGCGGCTGTGAATGTAGCTGTATTGATTGCTTTTCCTTGAATAAATTCCTCAACTTCCCATGCACGCCAAGGTTTAGGCGCTACTCCTCCAAAAGCGATGCGTGCTGATTTGATAATATTTTGTTCTGTTTCTAAGGCAATAGCTACGGAAACGAGAGCAAATTCATAACTAGCGCGATCTCTAACTTTTAAATAATGAGATTGATATGCAAAATCTGGAATTTCAATAGCAACAATTAATTCTCCAGGCTGTAATAAAGTTTCTGTTTGTGGTGTCGTACCTGGCAAAAGATAAAAATCATGAATTGAAATTCGCCGTGTTTTTTCTACGCCTTGAATACAAATGATTGCATCTAATGCTGTCAAAGCTACAGCTAAATCTGACGGATGAACGGCAATACAATGTTCGCTAGCTCCAAAAATCGCGTGCATCCGATTGTAGCCTGTAATTGCCGCACAACCTCTACCTGGAGTGCGTTTATTACAAGGAAAAACTGGGTCACGAAAGTAACCACAACGAACTCTTTGCAATAAATTCCCGCCCACAGTTGCCATATTTCGCAGTTGTGGCGAAGCGCTTTGTAGCAAAGCCTGACTAATTACTGGATAACACTTTTGAATTTGGGAATGAAAGGCTACATCACTCAATCTACAGATTGCACCAATGCGAATTCCATCAGTTTTAAATTCAATATCTGCTAGTGGTAAACTGTTAATATCAATTAATGTATTCGCTACTTGTACCCCATCTTTCATCAATCCCAATAAATCAGTTCCACCAGCAATAAAGGCCGCAGTTTTGTCTTGGTCAATTGTGGCGATCGCTGTTTCTTCTGAAAAAACTTTAGCATAACTAAATGGCTGCATCTTCCATTTCCTCTAGAACATCCTGAATCGCTGCAATAATATTCGGATATGCTCCACAACGACAAAGGTTTCCACTCATCTTCTCTCGAATTTCGGTTTCAGATTTGGGCATTTCTTCTAATATCATCCCTACGGCAGATACAATTTGTCCCGATGTACAGTATCCGCATTGAAAAGCATCATGGGTGATAAAGGCTGTTTGTAGAGGATGAAGTTTACCATCTTGTGCTAATCCCTCAATAGTAGTAATTGCAGCGCCGATGTGCATTACTGCTAATGTCATACAGGAGTTAATTCGCCGATTATTAACTAATACAGTACATGCGCCACATTCACCGCGATCGCAAGCTTTTTTTGTACCCATCAAACCCAGTTTTTCCCGTAGTGCATCGAGTAAAGTAACGCGAGGTTCTAGTTTGAGTGAGTACGACACATTATTGACATTCAGCGATAATTCTGCTTCCTCGGAACTCAACATTTTTAATTCTTGGGTAACAGAGTTTGAAGTGATTGCAGCTAAAGAATTGTCTTCCATCTTTCATGCAGATGTGAATAATTCAATTATTACCTAATTTTAGATTTTAGATTTTAAATTTTGGATTATCGATCCAAAACTTCAAATCAGGTTTTAGAGCAAGTTTGCTTTATTTATGGAACAAATCCTTTCATCCCAAATCTACAATTTTTTACTTAAGCCCATATGTAAAGAGCAGGGATGCTGGAGGTATGGGTATGAGATCAATCCAAAATCTAAAATCTAAAATCTAAAATTATTTGGCGGTAATGTTCCACTCAATAAGCTAGATAGCCAATTTAGAGGTGTTTTTGGTAATATTCCTCTATGCCGCCTACAGCTTTTAATAATGGCGAATCTAACGGTTCAATCCAATCCGCCACTTCACGAGCCAAACCAAGAGTTGAGACTCCTCCTGATGGTTCGAGTTTACCATTTATTGCCTTACTTTTAATAGATTGTAGGGCATTGATGACGTTATTTAAACGTGGTGAAGATTCAGGTGGTTTGTCTTTGAGCATCTGTTCGGTAATATCAGAAGCTCGATCGATCAGCTTGATAAATTGTTCTGTGTTGGTTTCCATAAATTTTACGGGCAACTAAACTTTTCTGCAACAATATTTCCTTCTTCAGACCACTTGATATTTGGATCTTTTGAGTCTTTAATGAATGTCTGTTGTCCACCACCTGGATAGCATTCTTTAGGAGTCTGGGGGCCAACAATGCCTTGATAAGTTAGGGTTCCTGCTGGCAAAGTTACTGTTAGTATCTGAGTGGCTTGATTACCCCATTCTTGATTTAAAGCTAGATTCTTGATTACTTCTACATTCGTTTTATATTTGTCAGTTGTTAAATACCTGCCATATTTGTTGTTACTGCTACTATAGTAGCGATAAAAAGTTTGGGGTTGCTCTAATTTTACTTCCTTACATTCTGAATTTAGGAAGGTAATGGCAATATCAGCTGGCAGAGGGCATGAGGCACTAACTTCTTGGGCAAGGACTTGTGGTGGATTTACAACACGGGGTAATGAACTGACTGAAAAACTCAGAAGGCCTAAACCAATATATATGGAAGCTGATTTAAATTTCATACAAACTCTGTTCACAATCATTTTTGGATACAAAAATGATACAGCAAACATTGCTCTCTACGGTAGATTTTTTTAGAGATAAAAGTTGAGTTTGGGTAATTTATTGCCAAAATGGACGTAATGGTATCTAATTCAAGTTTGTGAGATTGACAAAAATTCTATAGGTGTGAATTTTTTGTTACCACCACCAGCCACAGGGCTGATGAAAACCCATAACCCGCATTTCTCACAAGCTTGAGGGAAGGGGCAGAGGAGCAGAGGGGCAGAGGGGAAAGAACTTGTACAATAACTCTCCCCTGCTCCCCTGCACAAGCACAGGCTTTGAGCATCGGTGAGAAATCCGGGATAAGAACACCAATTCAGGGTTGATTCTTCAGGAAGATTGACTAAAAAGTACTCAGGAGTCACAATAACGGCTGTGGAGTCTGGCTCAAACGTGAGGTTGCAGAGCAACTAACTTGAGGCATAGAAAAAGCAGATGTATTTGTGGGGATATTCTTTCTGACTTTTAATATGGACATAAATCTAACTCAGAAATTATCCAAACCGATAGTAAAGAAAGTTGCGATCGTTGGCGCCGGTCCAGGTGGTTTGGCTACTGCCATAGCACTTAAAAGCCAAGGTATTGACGTTGAAGTATACGAAAAAGCACAAGAATTTCGTCCGGCTGGAACCGGACTAGGACTGGCTCCTAATGGCTTGAATGCTTTAGATGCGATCGCACCGGGAATAGTCGAAACCCTCAAAAGCTCAGGATGCCAAGTTAACCACACGGTTTTAAAGAATATTCAGGGAGAAACAATCCGGGCTAATCAAACTAAATATTTAGAGCAATACGGACAACCATTATTGACTGTTTGGTGGTATCGTTTGCAGCAAGTCTTGGCATCCAGATTGCCATCTGATATTATTCACCTCAATCATCGTTGCATCGGTTTTGACCAAGATGAAAACGGTGTGAAAATTCATTTTGATGGTCAAAAACCAGCATATGCAGATTTGCTAATTGGCGCTGATGGCGTCAACTCCGTAATTAGAGAAACTTTATTTGGCGAGAGTAAGCCTAATTACATTGGTAGTATGTGTTGGCGTGCCGTCATCAAGTATCGCCACGAGTTATTTAATGACTATGAACTTGTTTTTGTCAAAGGCAATAAACACTTCATGTACATTCTCAATGTCGGAGGCGGCTATACCAGTTGGATTAGTCGCAAGTTTTCGCCTGATTACTCTCTTTCTCAAAACGCCGATGAGGTTAAATCTCGCATTCTCCAGGAATTAGCCGATTGGGACAAATCTTTTCGGGCGGTAGTGGAAGCGACACCAGCCGAGCAAATCTGGGAAGGACCAATTTGCGATCGCCCACCCTTAACCCGCTGGAGTCAAGGCAGAGTAACTCTCTTAGGTGATGCCGCCCATCCAATGGCACCAGCTATGGGACAAGGAGCTAATAGCACTTTTGAGGATGCTTACGAACTAGGAGAGTGTTTTTCTCACTCAGCTACTCTCGAAGCAGCCCTCACTAGCTACGAACAGCCCCGCATCGAGCGCACAAAAATCATTCAAGCTCGTAGTGCCTTGGGTGAGATGCGCTACTATGACGAGACATTTGCATCTCCCAGTCAGACACAGCAGCGGCAAATGACGCTGAATGATGATTTTCACAAATGGGTGTATAGTTATAAGCCAACTGTAGTCAGTTAAGATATGTCTGTGTAATTACGCAACAATCTCAAAGTCCGTAGTCGCTCGTACTATTAGAGTGATTTTCCTTATAAAAAGCAAAAGAGGGAGATAAACTCCCTCAATTAACAAGGCAATGATTTAGTTACAGATAGCCAAGAATTACAGGCGTGCTGCTGGTAACATAGCTATTGGGTTAACAGCACCCTTGCCTGATGCGTGAATTTCAAAGTGGGTGTGTGGTCCAGTGCTATGACCAGTGCTACCCATTAAAGCAATTGTTTCTCCCTGGCTCACGTGCTGACCAGCTTGCACCAGAATCTTGCTGTTATGAGCATAGCGAGTGCTGCTGCCATCAGGATGGCGGATTTCAACGAGGTTACCGTAACCGCCGTTGTTCCAGCCAGCTTTTTCCACAATTCCCTCAGCGGAAGAGAAAACGGGTGTGCCAGTGGAATTAGCAATATCAATTCCCTTGTGCATTCTTCCCCAGCGCCAGCCATAGCCAGAGGTGAGAGTACCCTTGGCCGGCCATTGGTAAGCTACGGATGAACTAGATGGAGGGGGTGTTGTTTCGTCAATCGCTCTGGGCAGATATTGATCCACTGCTGCCAAAGGTGGGATTGTCTGGGGAGAAACTGTGGTTCCCCGCAACTTTCCTAAGGAATCCGAGGCATTTACCCGTCTAGGAGGCGTTGCAACTCTGGTGCCAGATGGATTGCGAGGGGGAGTCCACTGACCAGCAGATCCTAGATTGGGTAAGAACTCTGGATTTATTGGCTCGTTAGCGGGTATGGTAGCACGGAATTGGGGCTTAATTGGTTGAGCGTTATAGTTAGCTCTAATAGGTGTCGGAACCGGAATTGGTATCGCTACGTTATTCGGTCGAGACACAGAGTTAGGTACAGTGAAATTATTAGGGGTAGAAACAGGAGTGAGTGTCGCAGTGCTGTTGCTTTCAGTAGCTGCAACTGGTACAACTAAGTTTCCAGACTGTTGAGCGCGATATTTCTGCTGTAACCTCTGGATTTCTGCTTGTAAGCCCCGCAAACGGTCATTATTGCTATTGTTACCCCTTGCTACCCTATTAGCTGGTTTTTCAGGCTGCTGGATTTCGGCAAAGACTCTTGGTACTGGAGTTTCACCACCCACGCCATAAGCTCTAGGAGCAATGGGGGCTGTTTGCAACTCGGTTGCACTATTTGCCTGAATCTGATTGTTCGCAGTTACCGATGTAGGGACAGTAACGCTACTGTTGTCAGCAATAATTGATGATTGTGAACTAGGTAGATATGAGTTGGCACTACCAATGCTCACAGAGGAGGTAGCTTTGGGAGTATTACTGGACTCTACAAAACTGGATTTTGTGGCTACAGTTGCCTGAACTTGAGCAGTTGGAATAATCAGTTTTTGACTGATTTGCAGTTGATTCGGATTATTGAGGTTATTTGCCTTAACTAGTTCTGATACAGATGTATTGTATCTGCTGGCGATCGCTGCTAGGGTATCTCCAGGCTTAACTTCGTAGGCTGTTTTAGTGGAGGAGGCAATCAACGTTGTTGGTGTAGTTGATGCAAGTCCGTCTTGTGTCTTCTGTTTTAACCTCGATATCAGCTTGTCTTTCTTCGCATCGCCAGAAGTCTCTGACTGCGCTAACACAGTCTTTTCAACTACAGTATTCCCAATACCAGTTTGTGATAAATTTTGGGTCTCCCCAGACCGCAATTGCGCCAGACTCTTTCTTAAACGATTGGATTTTTCTTGTAAGCGATTCAGTGCAAACTCTTGTTGCGCCTTAAGTTGTGCATTTATTTCACTACTGGCTGTCCCAGATGTTGCCACTGTTTGTGGTACAGCATTTGGTAGTATTTTTGTACTGTTAATAACATCATCAGCACTAGAGTTAGATAGCTTATTGACTGTTGGAAAATTAGTCTCAGCTAAGGTGTTCTTCGACCCTTCTGCCGCTTGAGGCTTTGAGTCAGTGGGATTTTTATCAACTGGTGTTGCTTGGGAAAAGGTTTCTGATGTAGGAACTTGCAAAGACGTTCCACTGGCCGCAACTTGCCATTTAGCTTCAAGCCCAGGCAATTGTGAGACTGCTGTTGGTTCCACAATAACGGGATTTTCCGGCACGCTCGGTAATGAGACTGCTTGGGACTCCAGCTTGGTGGAGGCGAATTTCACCTCAGTGTCACGAACAGCAGGAATGGTTGAGGTTGCCTTTTGGCTGCCTACAGGCACCGCTGCTTGGGCTTGATCGCTTTGTCGAGTCACCAAAAGACTGGTTGCTCCCATAGAGATTGCCAAGCCAATCACGGCGGCTTTTGTCCGCACCCGGCGGTTAACCTTTGGATTAATTAAATTTAGCTGTTCTACCGGGGCATCATCGCTGCTGGGGTTATTTTTCAACACAGCTTTCACTCTCTTTTTCAATGCTCGTTTCAAAGACGACCTCCTATGATCACTAGCGCTTAACTGACCTCGATTTTTCAGTTGGATACTAGTCAATGACTTAGATCGCAACGAACGATAGATCAAGATCACATTCACCAGAGATGCTTACGCAAGATTAACCTGCTTCTCTGATTTAGACAAGTTCACATGTGTTAGCAAAACTTAAAAATTGCTGTGTTTACTTGTCCGAACCACTCCTCACACCATTTAGGACGTTTTACTTTTTTCCTTTATCCGCGCCTGTCTTGCGTCAATCGCGGGGACTTGGCAAATAGTCTGTCAAGTCCATAGTCGCTGCCGAGAATTAATTGCTGCGACTTCTGGAAAAGTGATGCCCCCTGCTGTAGATATCTTCAAGATATTTCTACACAATCCGTCTTCCCAACACGAGACTTTACGTTGATTATTCCCTAAAAAACAACCGTATTAACTATCGGCTACTTTTGGGGAGCAATCTTAGGTTCATCGAGCAAAAAAAGCTCAAATGTCTCGTATGACTGAGTTTTAAGGCTTTTGTTCCCCAATATGGAATGCTGCAAATTCATCAAAATCTATCATTCAAATTTGGCATTATCTCGAATTTTATATACAAATTTCTTATAATAACCTTGCCTCTCTTGTAAGTATCTTCCACTACAATTTATTCAAAAACACATTTTTAGGTGTATTTTTTGACATTGCTTTTGCCGTAACTAGGAAAGTCTTTGCCGCCACAAATCACTCATATGATTGGTTTCTGGAAAATATTTAAGTACATATACTTATAATAAGTCAAGTAAACAACTATTGTAAATAGCCTAACTGACGACGGGTTTCAAACAAACCAATTGCCACACTGACTGAGAGATTCAAGCTACGAACCCCAGGTTGGCTCATCGGAATATACAGAGTAGCATCACAATATGACAGAACTGTTGCTGGTAAGCCAGTGGTTTCACTACCAAATAGTAACCAATCATCGGCTTGAAATTGAAAGCTGACATAGTTAGTATTTCCGGCAACACTATAACCTAGCAATCTGCCGCCTTGCTGGTTATGTACTGTTTTAAAGGCTTCTAGCGATTCGTGGTAGTGCAGCTTGACATAAGGCCAGTAATCCAAGCCAGCTCTTTTGAGGTAGCGATCGCTAATTTCAAATCCTAAAGGTCCAACTAAATGTAACTCCGTATCCGTAGCTGCACAAGTACGAGCAATATTACCTGTATTAGGAGGAATTTGCGGGTTAACTAAAACTACCTGGGGCATTATCCGTATATTTTACGTATTGTATAAAATAATTTATTATCAATGTAAAATCTACCAAAGGGTAGAGGCTATTCATAGGTTTTGTTAATAATAATCAAGCATTCACCATCGATTAGATTTTTAAAACGAAGCGCAAACCGTCTCAGAACATTGCCTGAGAGCATATTTGGCTGAAATCAGTAAATATTAAGTTTTATGTAAATTAAGTAGTTACTTGTGTCTTTTGGAGCAACCATTGTCTCACAAAAATCTACCATTTGTTTGAAGACAATTGGGGATTGGGCATTGGGAAGAAGCAGGGGGGCAGGGGGGCAGGGGGGCAGGGGGGCAGGGGGGCAGGGGGGCAGGGGGGCAGGGGAGCAGAGGGGAAGATTTTCTCCCCTGCCTCCTCATCTCCCTCATCTCCCCAGTCCCTAGTCCTCAATCCCCAGTCCCCAATTACTTCCACTACGCCAGCAGGGACGAACACAATTTGTCTTCGAGTTCGATTTCCCGTTCCTGTATGGCAGTAATAGCTTGGGTGATGACGCACTGGCTGTCAAAACCGACTGCGTGTAGCTGCAACCACTGTTGAGCTTCGTTGCCTTCGCGGAGGATTTTGTGCAAAGGTGAAAGGAAACAGCTAAAGCCTTGTTGTTTAGCGATCGCCCAAACATCTTGGTAAATTTCGCCAATCCAATTTCTCGCTGTGATGCTTCTGCCATCTTGCCAATGGGTTAGCTGAGCATCAAGACTAGCAGTAGCAGCAGCAGTTTCATTGTCAGCAGTCAGAGTCACGAGTTCTTCAGCAGAAAAGGTGCTTTGGGTTAATGGATCGATGCTAGGATTTTCGATGATTTGTAACAGACGCGCTTCTAAGGCGGCAGTAATCGCTAGTAAACCAATGGGATCTGTAACTAAATCGCAAATTCGCAGTTCTAGCCGATTTAGATCGTAGGGACGGCGATCGCCATTTGGTCGTACTGATGCCCATAAATGCCGCACATTTTGCATTGTTCCAGCAGCTAGTTGATTTTCCACCCACTGGATATGGTGGGCGTGGCTGGCAAATAACGGCACGTGGCTAGGCGTCTGCGGGAACAAACCCCAACGAGTGGAGTGATAGCCAGTAGCTTTGCCGTCCAAGAAGGGAGATGAGGCACTCAGGGCTAAAAATAAAGGTGCTTCTAAACGAATTACCCGACACGCCCGCATTAATGTTTCTGGGTCACTAATGCCGATGTTGATGTGTACGCTAGCGGTAACTACTTTCGTGCCATAGGTTTGCTCAATGTAGTCATGATATGGGTTAGCTGGATCGGAACGCACAAAGCGATCGCTCCCAGCCAAAGACAAAGTACTCCCCGGTATCAGCGTGTAATTGCCCAAGCGATTGAGGTAGTTTCGCAACGTCCGTCTGGGACGCAGTAGGGCACACAATAAATTCTCGTAATTAGCCGATGGCTGGGTTATGTATTCCACGTTGCGGCTATCTGGCTCCCGAACAAATCCATCCAAGGCTGCAACAATTTTGTCGGAGAGACCAACGATTTCACCTTGAGGCGTGCCAGTGTACATCTCAATCTCAAAGCCTTTTAATAAGACCACCTTGTTCTCCTTGGCTCTCTCTGCTTATAAATTGTATCGAATTAGACGAATCTCTGGATCTATCTTTGAGTCAATCAAAGGTTAAGAATCATTGAATCACTAACTTACAGCAAATCAGGACAACATATTTTTGAGTTTGTCCTCTGAAAAATTATTAATTTACAGGTATTAAAAATACCTTAACATTTCTACGCACTATATAGTTATATATTGTCTGTGTTAGTTAAATTTTGTAGTTTGAGGCAATTAGTGTAGACAAAACACGCCCTCAGTTATGGGGTTTTTTATTAGACATCGCCTGAAAATTAAAAATAAAAATATATCTTAGGACTTACGCACTGTACAAAAGAACTATTTTGTGTATCAACGTAAATACGTTGTTCCAGGCTTTTGGAGGTTGCTTTTGATTGCTGGCGATCGCCAAAATATGATTGAAAAACCTAGATAAAAGCTTTGAAAACTCTATCTGCCATTTTTGCTTTTATGTCAATGCGTAAGTCCTAGATATTTATTAGTTTTAAAAATACTTATATAATTAACCGAGGACATTTAACAAAAAAAAGTTATTAGTATTACCAAAGAGCATCTAAGTACACGAGCAAAAATTAAAATCAGAACTTTGATTTGACAATAAAGCTAAATTTTACCATCTGGTTTGAAGAATCATGATTATTCAAGCTGGTTTCCTGCTGTTAGGACTGTTGAAATAAATTCTTTATTGCTTTAACTGACAAACTGAACTAATGCAATCACTTTATCCTTTAGATTTGCCGACTTTAGAGCAGGTAATTGAATGTTCTCCTTTAACTGTATTACCAGATACCCTACTCATTGATGCGATCGCTTTAATGAATCCGGTAAGCAACAGTCAAGTAAAATCTGCATCTGGTTTTAGTAGTTGTGTTTTAGTAGTTAAAGAAAAAAAAATAGTAGGTATATTAACTTTACGGGATATAGTCCGGCTGACTGGGAAGGGGGTAGATTTATCCAGGGTAAAAATTTCAGAAGTGGTGATGCAGCCAGTGATTAGCCTGACGCTGACTGCTGCTCAAAACGCCCTCACGGCTTTATCCTTCATGCGCCAGCATCGCATTCGCCATCTGCCTGTAGTAGATGAGCAAGGGCAATTGGTAGGCTTGATTACTCAAGACAGAATTTGTCAGGCGATCCAACCAGCTCACCTGCTGAAACTGCGATGTGTGACAGAGGTAATGGTAAGGGAAGTTATTCATACGCTGCCAACTACATCTGTATTGGAATTATCCCACATGATGAGCGATCGGCAGATTAGTTGTGTGGTAATTGTCGCCCCACAAGAGACAACGCTAATTCCGGTGGGGATGATCGCTGAGAAAGATATTATTAAAGTCCAGTTACAAGGACTAGATATCGCCCAAACCCAAGCGCAAGCCGTGATGAGTAACCCTGTATTAAGTATTAGTCCCACTGAATCTTTATGGAGTGTTCACCAGTTGATGCAAGAGCCACAGGTGCGGCGGTTAGCTGTAGTAGGTGAACAAGGACAACTGCAAGGACTGGTGACACAAAGCAATCTCCTACAAGTACTCGATCCCCTAGAAATAGTCAGGGTAATTGAAGTTTTACAAGCCAAAGTTGAGGAGCAAACAGTTCAACTTAGACAAAGCAACCAGCAGTTAGAACAGGAAGTCAGACAACGCCGCCAAGTGGAAGAATCACTACGCCAAGCTCAACAAGAGTTAGAGTTGCGGGTAGCGGAACGGACAGCCCAACTGGTACTCACAAATGCACGTCTGCAACAGGAAATTGAGGAGCGCAAACAGATCGAAGCCAGACTCCAGCAGCGTGAATATCAGTGGCAAGCTCTTTTCGATCGCGCTCTTGATGCGATCGCTATTGTGGATGACAAGGGACGGTATGTAAATGTCAATCCGGCAGCCTGTGAGTTGTTTGGTGTATCTAGGGAAGAACTTTTAGGTTCTACAATTGCGGATTTTGCTGAACCCGGATTTGATTTTAACCAAGCTTGGCAACAGTTCTGCGAACAAGGACAAATGTTTGGTGAGTTTAAATTATATCGTCCCGATGGCACAGTTCGAGAAACTGAATTTGCGGCGGTTGCCAATTTTATACCACATTTTCATCTTTCAATGCTGCGGGATGTGAGCGATCGCCAAGCTGCGTTGCGCGATCGTAAACAGACTGAGGAAACTCTCAGAGAAAGTGAGCAACGGTTACAACTGGCGCTTAGTGTTGGTAACATTGGCACTTGGGAATGGAATTTCAAAACCAATCAGGTTATCTGGTCTGAGAGTTTGTTTACTTTATTTGGTCTAACTCCTGATACCTTTGATGTCAGCTATGAAAATTTTTTAAATCTCATTGTCCACCCTGAAGACCGCGAATTGCTGCATCAATGAGTTTTGCGAGCGATTAACCAGCAAGTACCCCATAATCTCGAATTCCGGTTTTTTTACCCAGATGGTACACTTGGTTGGTCAGTATGCAAGAGTCAAATATTATATGATGATACCACCAACGAGCCACTCCAGATGATTGGGGTGAATATAGATATTACCGATCGCAAGCTAGCCGAACAGAAAATTGGCGAACAAGCGGCTTTAATTGATATTGCTACCGATGCCATTTTTGTCCGTGATTTAGAAAACCGCATTCTGTTCTGGAATCGAGGTGCTGAAAACTTATACGGTTGGACAGCAGAGGAAAGTGTGGGGAAATTAGCCCATGAACTTTTGCACGTAGAATCCTTGTCTCAAATGGAAGCTGGTGTCAAAACCACTCTCGAACAAGGTTTTTGGCAAGGGGAGTTAGAGAAAACCACCAAAACTGGCAGAAAAATTATAGAACATCAACCAAAAATCAGCGCCGTTTTGCTGGATATGTCTATGCCCAACATGGACGGATTAACAGCTATCCGCACCTTGCGAACTCTCAACCCCAACGTTAAGATTATTGCTGTCAGTGGCTTACCTTCTGATGAACAGAAAGCGATTGCCATTGGTGCCAATAAGTTTCTGTCCAAGCCCTACACTGCGACAGATTTATTAAATACTTTATCGGATGCGATCCGGATTAAAAAGTAAGCAATGCTGTTATGCAACTTATATGCAACTACTTGTGTCTTAAGGGAGACTACTAGGGTACGGGCAATTTATGCAACTTGCACAAATCGTTGAAAAATAACTCATTTTGATAAGCCCGTGACGAGGATTGAA
Organism: Desmonostoc geniculatum HA4340-LM1; assembly: GCA_019359545.1. Taxonomy (GTDB): domain Bacteria; phylum Cyanobacteriota; class Cyanobacteriia; order Cyanobacteriales; family Nostocaceae; genus Nostoc; species Nostoc geniculatum. The sequence continues at coordinate 30,633 of JAHHHB010000045.1, forward strand.
CTCGTGACCTCACCCTTACCAAGGGTGTGCTCTACCACTGAGCCACACGGGCGAAAGATAGTTTGTGTTCTTAAGCTATAATGCTGGGCAGTTTTACTGTTACCCAGCTATTATAACCTATGAATTCGCAAGAGGTGGGCCGGGCTGGATTTGAACCAGCGTAGGCGCTAGCCAACGGATTTACAGTCCGTCTCCATTAACCACTCGGACACCGACCCGATTTGTCTCACGATTTAACATCATAGCACTAGCTTTTAGAAATTGCAAGTGGCGAGAAAAAATAAATTTTTGGTAGAGACGCAATCAAACCACGTCTCTACAATTTGTATAAATTTATCCTAACTACACGCTCATCTCCAACATTCGTTGCATTGGTCGCAGTGCAGCAAGGCGGATATCTTCGGACATGGTAATTTCCGGAGTGCAATTTTTCATTGCCCAGTAGAGCTTTTCTAGGGTGTTTAACCTCATAAATGGACATTCGTTACAAGCGCAGTTATTCATCGGAGGGGCGGGAATGAAGCGCTTTTCGGGAGCTAGTTTTTGCATTTGGTGAATGATTCCAGGCTCCGTTGCCACGATAAATTCCTGGGCGGGGCTGTTTTGACAATGTTTGAGTAAAGCTGCTGTGGAACCGATAAAGCTGGCGTGGCGCAACACACTAGTTTCACATTCTGGGTGGGCGATCGCTTCTGCTTCTGGGTGGGCAATTTTTAACTCGACAATTTTCTTTTCGGAAAAGGTTTCATGGACAACACAGCTACCTTGCCACAGCACCAAGTCTCGTCCAGTTTGTTCCATGACATAGCGCCCCAAATTCCGATCCGGGGCAAAAATAATCGGCTGGTCTTTCGGTATTTGCTGTACAATCTTGACAGCATTGGAACTAGTACAGATAATATCGCTCATTGCCTTAATGTCAGCAGAGCAGTTGATGTAAGACACCACCAGATGATCTGGATGCGCTGCTTTAAAAGCTGCAAATGCCTCTGGTGGACAACTATCTGCTAAAGAGCAACCAGCATTCAAATCTGGTAAAAGCACTAGTTTATCGGGATTCAGTATTTTTGCTGTTTCTGCCATGAAGTGAACACCAGCAAAAACGATCACATCTGCACTGGTCTTTTCTGCTGCTTTCGCCAGTTGTAATGAATCGCCAATAAAGTCTGCAATATCCTGAATATCCGGCTCTTGATAGTAATGCGCCAGAATCACCGCGTTAAGTTCTTTTTTGAGAGTCTCAATGGCGGTAAACAAATCTAATGGTAGTTCGCCCGGTTGGGTTTTTTCTCGTTGAGCTAGTGCAGTGGTAAACACAGTTAGGGGTTGCTCTAAGTTACAATTTGTTGCCTTGTTGATTAATTATAGTAGTTTTTACCAAAAATAGTGGGCAGTCGATCTCTGACATATTATGTCCAAATCCGGCTGAGTTTCCTATGCTGGAGATAGACGGCAAGGAAAGTGGCATGACCAGTCAGAAAACTCATTCGATAACCCTCAAAATTGCTGTAGTTGGAGATGTTCACGACCAATGGGAAGTAGAAGATGGCATTGCACTCAAGCATTTGGGTGTTGATTTAGTGCTGTTTGTTGGGGATTTTGGTAACGAGTCGGTGGAAGTGGTGAAAGCGATCGCTTCCCTCGATATTCCCAAAGCAGCAGTTATGGGCAACCACGATGCCTGGTTCACAGCTACGGAATGGGGACGCAAAAAGTGTCCCTACGACCGCTCCAAGGAGGATTGGGTACAGGAACAACTCGATTTATTAGGCCCTGCCCATGTCGGTTACGGTAAATTGGATTTTCCGGCTTGGGAATTAACTGTAGTGGGGGGTCGTCCGTTTACTTGGGGTGGGTCGGAATGGAAATTTGCGGAAATCTGTAGCGAACGTTACGGTGTCACAGATTTGGAAGAATCTGGCGATCGCATCGTCAAAGCGGTTAAAAGCGCTGCCCACGAGACGATTATTTTTCTCGGTCATAACGGGCCTAGTGGATTAGGCGATCGACCAGAAGACCCCTGCGGCAAAGACTGGCATCCAATTGGTGGCGACTTTGGCGATCCAGATTTTGCTGAGGCGATTTCTCAGGCCTTGACTGCTGGTAAAACCATTCCCCTGGTTACATTTGGTCATATGCACCGGACTCTCCGCCATACTAAGAAGGTGCTACGAAAGCCTGTTTTTAGAAGTCCAGAGGGAACAATTTACTTGAATGCGGCTACTGTGCCCAGGATTGTAGAGAATGAAGGCAAGAAGCTGCGTAATTTTTCCATTGTCTCCCTAGACGGGGGTGTAGTTACCCAAGCCTCCTTAGTGTGGGTGGGTAATGACTTTCAGGTGGAGTCAGAGGAAATTTTTTATGAGCGATCGCGCAGTGTGTCGTAGACATTCGCATTCAGTAGTGCAACCTGCCTAGTGATAAGATATAGTATTATCTGTCAGCTTTGGTGCTAGCCGACAAATGTGGCTAGCCCCTAGCTCGACAGTTTATTGGAGAGGTGGCAGAGTGGTCGATTGCGTCCGACTTGAAATCGGATGAACCGAAAGGTTCCGGGAGTTCGAATCTCCCCTTCTCCGTTGGATAAATGCTGTTATAAAATCTAACTAGATTTTTGCATCTACAATATATTCAAATGGATGCAAAAAACATATGCTTAGCAAGTAATGAAAAATCTCAACATTAAAGAAGAAGCCCATAAATTAATTGACAGATTGCCAGAAAATTCTACATGGGATGATTTGATGTACCAAATTTATGTTCGGCAAACTGTTGAAGCTGGACTCGCAGATAGCAAAGCTGGTAATGTGATTTCTGTACAAGAAGTGCGGAAAAAGTTTGGACTACCAGAGTGAAAGTTTACTGGACAGAAACAGCGGTGGAAAATCTCTCCGCAATTTATACTTATATTGTCCAAACTTCACCACAGTATGCAGCGAGGATAGTTGACCGTATCACTAGACGTTCTCAACAGATTGCAAATTTTCCTTTGTCGGGTCGAATTGTATCTGAGTTTGAAACTGAGCAAATTCGAGAAGTGATTGAAGGTTCATATAGAATTATTTATTACATTAAACCCGAACAAATTGAAGTACTGGCTGTGATACATGGTTCACAGCAAATTAAATTAAATTCTGAAAATGAGTAATATTGAATGCCATTTGTTGTAAAACGTGATAAGAAACTTCACGTTACCAAGGTTGCTCTTTTTTCAGGTCTACCAAATTGGCATCCTGTTGAGCGAGGGGACTACGTTTTTTACCCTTGTTACTCCAAGGATTACCATACAAAGCACCTTTGTTGACTGAGCAAGTTAACGGACAGCACTCAGGTTGAGTTTGAATAATACAGTAGTTATACCAATTCTATATGAGGCTGCGCTCTATTCGCGTAGCGGCAATTCATGAATTGCCGCTACAGTGTGTAGTTTTGCATCAGTCTTATAAGGCGCATCTTCAAACAGAAATGGTATTACCCATTAAAGGTGCTTTGGCTTGCTCGTATGCTTGTGTCCTTTCGGTAACTCGAAAGTTGTATTGGAGGCGAAGTAGATGAAGCCAACGCTCGATTTTTTCAACTTGTTGATCTGAGGGATTCAGTTTGTATACGTAGGACAAAAGCATAAAAGCAAGCAAATTTAGTAAAGCACCAATCCTAAGATTTCCACATTGAGCGAGATGGGACTATATATCAATACGGTTCAGTTAAGGCTAAAAAATAACACTGGTGTAGGTTGGGTTGAGGAACGAAACCCAACATTATCAAAGCTTTGTTGGGTTTCACTTCGTTCAACCCAACCTACGATTCTAAGTCTATAAAGCTGATGGAAGTGTAAAATGCTTAAGCTCAACTATACACTGATAAATTTAAGAAATAAAAAGTACTTTTACAGTGACAGTGATATTTATAATTTATACAATATAATTTAATTTGCCTCTTGCTCCCAAGCCGACATAAACAAAGCTTAGGCAGATAAAAAATTTTCAAATTTGTAAAATAAAGGTAACAAATTGAAGATACGTAGGGTGCGTTAGCGACAGCGTAACGCACTATTCTTAAGGCTTTGGTGCGTTACGGCTTACGCCTAACACACTCTACAAATACTACAAATACTTAGATTTTTTCAGAAATAAACATCGTATTCCTATATATTATCCTCTGAATTTTCTAACTTATTTAGTGCATCCGAAATTGCTTGTCTGATAAATTCTGGGTAGTTATCTAGACCTTTTAATTTTTCCAGCATCGATGGGGCAAGTCTGAGAGTTATTTTTGCCGTTAATGGTTCTTCTCTATTAGTCGTAAATTGATGCTTTTTTAAATAAGGTTTTTCTTCGTAATTAGGCATAAAAATGTTTTTTATGTTAACTATATCGCAAGACTTCGTGCGATAATTTAATTGGCAGCTAGCCGAGCCTCACGAGTTGGGATAGCTGCCACACCCAATTACAAAATTAGGCATTTCTATGTTTACACGTTCTGAACTTGAAAGCAAAACCCTTAAAGAATTGAAAGATTTAGCTGCACGGTACGGAGTCAAGTCAGTAGGGAATCCAGGGTATAAAATAAGCTGGATTACTCCGTTATTGGCTTTTGCTGTGCAAGCTATTGGGCAGTTCCAAGACCACAAAACAGGTTTAAGGAATCCTAGTTGGAGAAGTACTGAGGCGCTCGGCACGATGCTTTGTGAAATTGGAGAACCTACTGATGAACAAGCCGCGCTGATTCGCGCAACGCTAGAGGGTAAGTTACTTCCACTGCCTGAACGCTACGACCAAACTAGGCTGCTAAATCTTCACAAGACTAAGCAATTGATTCAAGAAGCGATTGAAACACTGAATAAATAGATAATTGTTGACTGTTGACGGTTAACAGTCATCAGTCAACAGTTAACAGTTTTCTCCCGAAAGCCGCTCGTTGCTTGCATCGTGCTACCATTAGCAATAAATTCTTTTGGGAGGTCAATCAATGGCTACCCTTCATGCGCTAAATATACCCGATGAGTTATACGCACAGCTGCAAGAGTTAGCTAAAGCTGAAAATAATTCAATTGATGCTCAAGTTATTACAATCTTGCAGAAGGCCTTGGAGGCAAAAATGCAGCCTACGGAAGAGGAAAGGCGAAAAAATGTCCCAAAACTTCTAGAGGAAATCCGTCTTCGTCGTGAGAGTCGCCGGACTGATGTGGAATGGCCTGATAGTACTGCATTAATTCGAGAAGATCGAGACAGATGACTATTCCTCTTAGGTGCGTTGTAGATGCCAGTGTGGCTATTAAGCAATTTATACCTGACGACCCACTAACGGCGAAAGTTAATCAACTGTTTGCTCATCTTAGCAATCCCCAGACAGAAATCTTTGTACCTGACTTATTTTACATTGAGTGTGGCAACATCATTTGGAAGTATGTCCGCGCCAGGCTTTATGCTGTTGCTGATGTACCAGGAGATTTAGCAACTCTCAAAAGCTTCCCGTTGCGTGTTGTTTCCACAGCTGATTTGATGGCGGATGCAGTTAGTATTGCCTTAACTTATGGAATCTCCGCCTATGATGGTTCCTATGTTGCGCTTTCACAGCAGGTAGGTGCCACTTTGCTAACTCTCGACGGTAAGCTGGTGAGGGGAATAGCCGCTTCGTCTTACAATTTGTGCCCGTTTAATAATTTTCAGGTTCCATAGTTGCGGTTAATATAGAAGCGATCGCCAAATTAAACAAAGCAGGCTTATTGCCTAATGTTTTAAAATGTCTTTTACTTATAACCGCACGGTTCGCTTTCAAGATACTGATGCTGCTGGTGTCGTTTATTTTGCTAACATCTTAAGTATCTGTCATGAAGCTTATGAAGAATCTTTAGAAGCATCAAGTATTAATCTCAAAGATTTTTTTAATAATCCATCTGTGGCTTTCCCCATTGTTCACGCTAGTGTGGATTTTTTGCGTCCTATGTTTGTCGGGGACAAGTTATTGATTAGCTTAATTCCCCAAAAATTAGGTGTTGATAAGTTTGAAATTACTTATGAAATTAATGTAGGTGAGGTGCTAGTTGCTAAGGCTATTACTCGGCATGTTTGTATTGATGTGAGTAGTAGAGTTAAGCAGGAATTATCTGATGAGATAATTCAGTGGTTGGAAATGAACCGCAGAGACGCTGAGGGCGCGGAGAGAAGAAGGGCGAGGGAGGTTATTTGAGGGTATTTTGTAGGTATTCCATCGCTATTTTTTCTAGCTGTTGGCGGTTAATTTTTCCTTGGGAGTTACGGGGTAAGTTTTGCTGGGGAATCCAATATTTTGGCATTTTAAATTTGCTGAGTTTGTCTTTGAGTAGGGTTTGGATTTTTAAGGCACAGATATTTGATTTGTGGGGAATGTAAATCGCTGTTAAGGCTTGTCCCCAGTGTTTATCTGGAATGCCAATGACACAAATATCGGTAACGAGTTGAGTTTCTCGGATGGCTGATTCGATTTCTGCTGGGTAAATATTTTCGCCGCCTGTAATGATTTTTTCGCTGCTACGTCCGACAATATTTAAGTGACCTTGGTCGTCTAAAAAACCTAAATCATCTACTCGGAAATTACCCTGATTTTGTTGGATTATAGGATAGTAACCAAGGGCTAGAGATTGAGCGTGAATGGTGATATTTCCTATTTGATTGGAATTTAAAATTTCGCCTTGTTGGTTGCAAATATTTACCTGGGCATGGGGGAGAATTTGACCACTGCTGATTTTACCATTTAGAAAATCATCGGGTTTGAGGGTAGCAATTTGAGAAGCGGTTTCTGTCATGCCATAGGTTGGTGCTAATCGAATGCGATGAAATCTTGCTTTTTCTAAAAGTTCGTTCCATGCTGGCGCACCTCCTAAAAGGACGGTGTGAAATTGGGTTAGCCATTTAGTTAATTCGGGATTTTCTAGAAGTCTTTGTAATTGAGTTGGTACTAAAGATATGAAAAACTCTGATTGTTTAATATTCAATATTTGACCAAATTCTATGGTTTTAAATGGTTGAATAGCTAGTTTACCAGCGGTGGTGAAAGAACGCATAAATTGCATTAAACCGCTGACGTGATATAGCGGCAATACGCAAAATGAATTGACTTGGTTTAGCTGAAAGTATTTTGTAAATCCTTCTACTGATGCTATGAGAGTTTCCCAAGTATGGATGGCAAATTTAATTTGTCCTGATGAACCACCTGTGGGAATCATAATTAGTGGGGAGTGGGGAGTGGGGAGTGGGGAGTGGGGGGATGAGGGGGATGAGGGAGAAAGGGTGGTATTTTGTTTCCAATCCCTACTCCTTATTCCCCATTCCCTATTCCCCATTCCCAAAATAATATCTGGCTGCACTAAATCAAGGACTTGTTGCCATTCTTGGGTTCCCCAGTCGGGGTTACAAAGGAAAATTGGGCAATTAGCTGTACAAGCGGCAATAAAACTTGCTAAAAACTTTACTGGTTCGCGTTCAGCTAAGATGATTTTTGGTGGTGTTTCACACGTTGATAAATTTGTTAGTTCTAAATATAATTCTTGAGCTAATTGATTAAATTGACGGCTGTCGTAACCAATTAACCAATCATTTTCAGCCAGGTTATTAAGACAGTCTAAAGGTTTTTCCATAGACTTTGAAGCCATGTATCTTCTTGTGCAAAAAAGTGGTCGATACCAAAACCAACTGCCCTGTGATTTCGGGATAATTCTGCTGCTAGTTGGAGTGCTGCAAGTCTGGCGATCGCAGTTTCAAATACTGATGAAAAAACAGCATCAATTTCATGCTGTTGACAAAACTTTCTCAGACGAGATGGCGATCCAATTATCCCAGGTTTAATCACAAAAATTCCTCGCCAACCTTGCTCATAACAAGCAATGAGTTGCCCTAGTGTGGCCACAGATTCATCTAAAGCGATCGCAGTTCCATAACACATACTCAATTCCAACATTCCCTGAAATTGTTCAACGGGTAATGGTTGTTCGATAAATTCAATTTCTAGAGGTAGTTTTTTATTTGCTTTGAGATTGTCGCAAGTCCACAGCCATAAGTTAGCTTCTTCATAGTTGAGTCCACCGTTAGCATCTAATCGCAGTTTGCTAGAAGATGGTAAGGTGTGTGTCAATGACTCAAAAATTTTGAGTTCATCAGCGATCGCACCCACACCAATTTTCCATTTAAACGTGCAATATCCTTGCTGCCATAAACTTTTCCATTGACTTAAAGCCGCTTCCCCAGCAGGTAATAAGGCACTGTAGGGAAGGAAAGAGTTAGGAATTAGGAGTGAGGAGTTAGGAGTTATAAAATTATCCCCCCCATCTCCCTCATCCCCACTCCCCATTCCCTCCCACGCCGACTCAAAGCCAAATTGACAAGCCGGTAATTTATCTGGGATGGAAAAAATCGTTTCGTCTGTGATTTCTGCTGGGAGTTGGCGACAAAAATCTAAAGCTTGTTCTATGGTTTCCGAACCAAACCAGCTGATGGGGGCGATTTCTCCCCAGCTGACTTTACCTGATTCATCGATGAGACGCAGGATAATACCTTCACGAATATCCCAATTTCCGTGATTGGTAGTCAACGATCGCACAAATCTTCGCCGATAAGGACGAAATTCAAATTTGTATGTCACTACGCCAAAATAAAGCTTTGCGATTTATCCTTTGTCATTAGTCATTTGTCCTTTGTTATTCACTAATGACCAAGGACAAATGACTGCCAGGAAACATATTACACCTTCGATGGGTTGCTAAAGCATAAATCCCAAGCCCAATAGCAAGCAACTCCAAAAATGCACGGCGACGGCGATGAATTTGCAGTTACTAACTTTGTCTGGTAGATGATGATTTTCTTGGACGTGACGGCATAATTTGACGGCAAAGGGTAAACTCAACCAACTCAGCAGTGTCCAAGTTGGAAAAATTCCCGACAGCACAAACAACAAGGTGAGGGGATAAATGCTGCCTGTGAACCAAACTAGGAGTTGGGCAGCTTTTTCGGTTCCGAGACGAACGATGGGCGATCGCTTGCCTGCGGCTATGTCATCCTTAACTTGGTGAAAGTGTGAGCAAAATAAAATCAAAGTTGTGGCAATGCCGACGATCGCTGAGGCTGCTAAACTCGTCATTGACCAAGTTGCAGTTTGGCTGTAATATGCTGCCTCCACGGCTAAGGGACCAAAGGCAAAAAAGCAAAGAATTTCGCCTAAACCCTGATATCCTAAGCGGAAGGGAGGCCCTTGGTACATATAGCCCAAACCACAGCACAGCAGAATTATACCGATAACGGTTAGGTCTTGTTGCCAAAAAGCGATCGCCATTATGCCCAGCAACCCCAAACCTAAACACAAATTTCCTAACCAAAATATTAATCGCTTATTTCCGGTTAAATTCACCAGAGAATGGTGCTTGTTTTGATCGATACCTGTTTCGGAATCAAAAACATCATTAGTGATATTTTCCCAGGCCAGAATTAAAATTGCCGCAGCTACAAAAGTAGAAAATATTGTCCCATTGAATATTTTAGTTTCAGCATATGCTACTGCTGTTCCTACCCAAATGGGCATGATGGCAACGCTGTACATCGGCGGTTTAATCGCTGCCATCCATAACTTAGTGTTGGGATATAAAATCTGCTTGGTAGTCATCACTCGTGATTAATTAAATGCTCACAATATCACTTACACAAAAGATTTTTAGTGTCAGAAATTTACGATTTAGGAGAACATTTGATGAATGAATATACTCATCATACTAAACTCCTGATAAATTCTGACTTTTGACTCTTGGGTGCTGAATTTTTCCCTTTTAATCGTGGGGTTATACTCCAGACTCTAATACTGAAGTTGCAGTCTAGGCTACAACTGGCTTCTTAGGTTCTAGGAACACTACCACAAGGCAAATCTTATGCTGCTGAAATGGCAACTTAATATCTTACCTGTAAAAATACGACCACGATTAATTACATTTTAGGAAGTTAACTTAAAATAAATTTACTATCGATTTCACCTGGTAGCAATTTATTTGTAAAGTAAAAGATTTATATCAATTTGTATTGGCAATGCAAAAAAAGTGCATCAAAAATAATTCCAGGCAAATTGTTCAGCGTTGAAAAATTCCAATGCTTCCCAATTAGTTAAGTTAAATATTGTTCAACAAAGTATGTTCAGTTTAATTCCCCTGCCTCTACAAGCAGAACGTTTTGTGTCAAGTAGGACTTAGGCAAACAATAGCCGAAACCCTTATTTTCACGTAGGGGCAATTCATGAATTGCCCCTACAGCGTGTACTTTTGCGTAAGTCCTATCAAGGTTAAATCCCCGTTAGAAAACGTAATTACGAATTACGAATTACGAATTACTTTAAATCTATACTAAATCACGATGAGTAAAGGGTTTTGCATTCGCCCCGGTGTAAGTAGCTACAATATGACCATCGCCAGTCATTTGATATTTGTATGTCACCAATCCTTCTAAGCCAACAGGGCCACGGGGAGGCATTTGTTGGGTACTAATTCCGACTTCTGCACCGAAACCATAGCGGAAACCATCAGCAAATCTGGTGGAACAATTGTGGAATATATTGGCTGAATTTACTAGGCCAAAAAAGGTTTCCACAGCGGCAGAATCTTCAGAGATAATCGCATCGGTATGACGAGAACCATATTCGTTAATATGAGCGATCGCATCTTCAATCGAGTCTATAATTTTAATGGACAAAATGAAATCGCTGTATTCTGTTTCCCAATCAATTTCTGTTGCAGCTTTGATATTCGGTAAAATTTCTAAAGTACTTTCATCGCCTCTTAATTCTACATGGCGTTCTGCTAAAGCCTCAGCAACTTTTGGTAAAAATTCTTGAGCAATTGACGAATGAACTAGCAAAGTTTCGATGGCATTACAAACAGCAGGATATTGGGCTTTGGCATCTACTGTAATTGGAACTGCAATAGAAATATCAGCGGCTTTATCTATATATAGATGACAGATTCCATCGGCATGACCTAATACGGGAATGCGTGTATTTTCCTGGACAAATCTGACAAAAGAATTAGAACCTCTGGGAATAATTAAATCTACATATTTATCTAACTTTAAAAGTTCTAGAGTTTCCTCTCTAGTTGTGAGCAACTGTACCGCATCAGGGTTAACAGCAGTATGAGATAATCCTTGTTTAATTGCCTTGACTATCGCCTCACAAGAACGTACAGCTTCCTTTCCACCTTTAAGGATGACGCCGTTTCCAGATTTAATAGCCAAAGAAACAATTTGAATCGCCGCCTCTGGACGCGCTTCAAAAATAATCCCTAAAACACCCAAAGGACAAGTAATTCGCTTGAGAATTAAACCAGTATCGAGTTCGCGGTGAATCTGTACTTTACCGACTGGATCGGCTAGTTTACCAACATCTCGTACCCCAGCGATCGCATCTCTTAATTTATGTTCATCTAACTGCAAGCGTTTATAAAGCGGTTTGGCAATTCCTTGGGCAGTAGCAGCTTCACAATCAGCAATATTCGCTTGGAGAATTTCATCTTTAGCTGATTCTAAAGCCTCGGCGATCGCAGCGATCGCTTGATTTTTGGCCTCAGCCGAGAGAATCGCCAGCTTACTTGCAGTTTGGCGAGTTTGTGCTGCGATCGTTATCAGGGGAGAACCAACTTGGAAAATAGTCATATTACAAAACAACCTTCAACTTTTTCATCCTACCTTGGTTGGGGAGTGGGGGGCAGGGGGCAAGGGGAGATGAGGGAGTGTGTGGAGATTATAAAAAAGCTTCCCACCCTTCCCACACTCCCCACACTCCCCACTCCCCTAAACGTTAACCGCAGTTTGAGTAATAATTTCCCGCACTTGGCTACCAGTTAAATTCCTATTGGCACTAAGCATTAAGGCTGCTACTCCTGCTACATGGGGAACAGCCATAGAAGTACCGTTATAAAAGCCGTAGGTTTGATTTGGTAGGGTAGAGTAAACCTTAACCCCTGGTGCAGTCACGTAAGCCATGTTGGAATCACTTCCGGCTTGGTTAGAGAAACTAGCTAGATTGTTATTGCTGTCAACTGCTCCAACAGCTAAACCCCAATTTGTCGCGTAGTAAGCGGGGTATAGGGGGGTTGAACCTCCTAAGTTACCTACTGCCATAACTACAATCGCACCTTGAGTGGTGGCATATTGAATTGCTGCTTCTAAGCGACTGTCAGGAACGGTTCCAGCTAAGCTCATGTTAATTACTTTCGCACCGTTGTTGGCGGCGTAATAAATTCCTTGGGCGATAGCAGAATAAGTGCCTTGATTATCATCACCCAATACTTTCACAGGCATGATTTTGGCATTATAAGCAATGCCTGTAACTCCAAAATCATTGTTGACTGCTGCGATCGTACCAGCCACATGAGTACCGTGACCATAAACATCTAAAGTATTGTTATTGTTATTAATAAAGTTCCAGCCATAGAAATCATCAATGTATCCATTGGCATCATCATCGATGCCGTTGTCAGGAATTTCTCGGCTATTTGTCCAGATATTTGTACTTAAATCTGAGTGGTTATAGTCAACGCCACTATCCAATACAGCAACGACCAATCCTTCACCCGTATAACCTTGCGTCCAGACTTCCGGAGCTTTGATTAAATCTGCCCCCCAGTTGTTGCCACCTAAGTTGGGAATATCTGAAAAGGTTGGTTGACCAATAGCTTTAGCGACAGCAGCAGCAGCGTTGACTAAACCATAGCCATTGATAGAGCTATAATTTGGCGAGTTATTGGCAGAATGAACATCAATACTGGCTTGATTGGCGTCATTAAAGACATTGGCTAAATCATCTAGTCCATCACCATTGAAGTCACCTGCTAGCCATTTTTGCTCATTCCAAAATCCACCTTGTCCAGTTGCCCAGCGCTCATAGTTAAACCTGCTACCGCTGGAAAGATGAACATCAATACTGGCTTGATTCCTATCATTGAAGACGTTGGCGAAATCATCTTTTCCATCGCCATTGAAGTCACCCACTAGCCATTTTTGAGCGTTGCCAAATCCACCTTGTCCAGTTGCCCACCGTTTCATTGTAAAGCTGCTACCGTTGGAGACATGAACATCAATACTGGCTTGATTCTTATCATTGAAGACTTTCGCTACCTCGTCTAGTCCATCGCCATTGAAGTCACCAACTACCCATTTTTGATCGTTCCAAAATCCACCTTGTCCAGTTCCCCAGCGTCCAATTGTAAAGCTCCCATTGTTGGAGAGATAAACACCAATGCTGCCTAGACCATTGTCATTGAAGACATTGGCGAAATCATGTTTTCCATCACCATTGAAGTCACCTGCTAGCCATTTTTGCTCATTCCAAAATCCACCTTGTCGAGTTGCCCAGCGTGCAATTGTAAAACTACTACCGTTGGATACATGAACATCAATACTGGCTTGACCAGCGTCACCAAAAACTTTTGCTAAATCGTCTAGTCCATCGCCATTGAAGTCACCAACTACCCATTTTTGATCGTTCCAAAATCCACCTTGTCCAGTTGCCCAGCGTTGAATTGTAAAGCTGCCGCCGTTAGACAGATAAACATCAATACTGCCTCGACCATTGTCATTGAAGACATTAGCCAAATCATCTTCTCCATCGCCATTGAAGTCACCTGCTAGCCATTTTTGATCGTTCCAAAATCCACCTTGTCCAGTTGCCCATCGTCCATTTGTAAAGCTGCTGGCAGCAGTCGCATAATTTTCTGAAGTAATAATTGACTCTGTACTTAAACTACTAATACTCGAAGGGCTAATATAATTTTCTGGAAGTCCAGTTAAATAATCAATTCCTGGTGTTGTTTGGTCTGTTTCAACAAAGGTATCTTGAGGACTCAAGGCAGTTAGCGCTTGGTCAATGGCATGGACATCTAACCCGTAATTGAGAGAAAGTTGGGGTTTGGTTGTTCTCGGAATAGATAACAATAATTGGTCTGACGATTCAAGAGAAATAACGTTATGAGAATTGACAACAGGCTCAGTAGTCAACAGGTTCAAGGAGTTGGCATCCAATAAGGTAGGGTCGGACATTTAGCGTATTCCCCCAATAAATTGTCAATTAATTTAAGTTGGTCATTGCTGAAAAATCATAAACAACTGAAACTAGCCATTGATAGAACACAGTAGCTCGATGAACAAATCTTTTGAACAAAGATTTTTTTTATTGAACAGAATTCAGAACTCAGGAGTCAGAATTCAGTATGAATTGGAGTCCGACTGGGTAATGAATATTGGTTTAAAACCGGACAACTCTTGGAGACGCACTCGCGTTCGTCCCGCTGCGCTAACGCCTGCAAGTGGCATGAAACTAGTATTAAATTTTTTCTCACTCATTTAAAACTCTATCCCTTCCCTACGGGACGCTGCGCGAACATGGGTAGAGTATTCTGAATTCTGTTAGCGTAGCGGGGCGTAGCCCATTCTGAATTCTGACTCCTTTTTATGACTTCTATCTGAAATTTGAATTTTTAGATCGGGATGTAAAATTTAAATGTAAACTACATCACATTGTAAGGCAAAACCAAAAACTTTCTAAAGAAATTTAGCAAATTGCTGTACACCAATAAACATAAGAAATAGATTTAAGCAAATTTTCCTAAAAGCTTAAGGAGGCCTGATGGTTACAGCAACAGTACCAGGACAACAGGTCAAAATTGGCCCAACCCGACTGCTGATTAACAATGAATGGGTAAACAGTATCAGCGATCGCCGATTTCCAACAATTAATCCAGCTACAGGTGAGATAATCTGCGAAGTCTCAGAAGCAGACGCTCCAGATGTCGATAAAGCAGTACAAGCAGCCCGTACTGCTTTCACTTCTGGAGAATGGCCAAAGATTTCTGCCAGCCGTCGCGGCGAGTTGCTTTACAAGCTAGCTGACTTAATTGAACAAAATATCGATGAATTGGCGCGGCTAGAAACCCTCGACAACGGCAAGCCGCTACAAGATTCTTTGGGTGACTTGGGCTTAGTCATCGCCTGTTACCGCTACTATGCAGGCTGGGCTGACAAAGTTCAAGGTAAAACTATCCCCATCAACGGCCCGTACTTCTGCTACACTCGCCATGAACCTGTGGGTGTAGTTGGTCAAATTATCCCGTGGAATTTCCCCCTGTTGATGCAGGCTTGGAAATTAGCACCGGCTTTGGCAACTGGTAACACTGTAGTCATGAAAACGGCAGAACAAACACCTTTATCAGCCCTGCGGGTGGGTGAGTTGATTGTTGAGGCTGGTTTTCCCCCTGGTGTGGTAAACATTTTATCAGGATACGGGCCAACTGCCGGGGCAGCGATCGCTCGCCACATGGATGTTGACAAAGTGGCATTTACTGGTTCCACTGAAGTCGGGCATTTAATTATGGAAGCGGCTGCTAAAAGCAACCTCAAACGCGTCACCTTGGAACTCGGTGGCAAGAGTCCCAACATCATTTTTGCCGATGCTGACATGGATGCTGCGATCGCTCTTTCCCACGAGGCGTTATTCTTTAACCAAGGGCAGTGCTGCTGTGCTGGTTCGCGGGTGTTCGTAGAAGAAAAATGCTACGACGAATTCGTTGCTAAAAGTGTAGAAAGAGCAAGAGGGCGCATTGTTGGTAATCCTTTCGATGCCAACACAGAACAAGGACCCCAAGTAGACAAAGAACAATTCGACAGAGTGATGAGTTACATCGAATCTGGGATGCGCGAAGGCGCCCAAATGCTGTGTGGCGGTAATCAAGTCGGAGAAAAAGGGTTCTTTATCGCCCCTACAGTTTTTGCAGATGTCCGCGATGAGATGAAGATTGCCCAAGAGGAAATCTTTGGCCCAGTGATGAGCATCATCAAATTTAGAGATATCGATGAAGTAATTCAAAGGGCGAATTCCACCATATACGGACTTGCTGCTGCTGTGTGGACTCAGGATATCACCAAAGCACATGCGATCGCTAACAACGTTCGTGCTGGTACAGTCTGGGTAAACTGCTACGACGTATTTGATGCTGCTGCACCCTTCGGTGGATTCAAGCAATCAGGTATTGGTCGAGAACTCGGCGAATATGGCTTGCAGCAATACACCGAAGTTAAGACAGTTACCATCAAATTGTAGTTGGATTAGAGTCCAATGGCACTAAGTGGCTCATCGCATTAGTTATGAAGCGTTGTTCATTCCCCGAAATCTGAAAAAATCCATATTCCGGGGATGAATAACATGATATTTGATATGGGTTGGGCATGATAAATAGACATAGTAGCACACAACCCCAAGAAAATTCTAATGATAAATGCGATCGCCACTAGATTTCGCCGCATGATGGCTGGGAGGAAAACCCGGATTGCCTATTTTCACGGACATAAAGGCAAAAATCAAACCAGGCGTTCCTTAGTACTCTATACCTGCATAGGATTACTAAGTACAATTCTGGCATTGTTGTTAATAGCATCCCCAGGATTCACCCAAAAACCACAACCCCAACAACCGTTATTAGTAGCTACACGAGTCATACCACCCTTTGTAATACCAGACAAAGGTCAGCTATCAGGATTTAGCATCGACCTTTGGCGCAGCATCGCTAACGAAATCGGTGTAGAGTCTAAATTTATTCAATATCCCACAGTATCGGAACTGCTTGCTGGCATTCAAAACAACAAAGCCAACTTAGGAATTGCAGCTATCTCCATTACAGCCGAACGCGAGCAGAATTTTGACTTCTCATTACCGATTTTTGCTGGGGGGCTGCAAATTCTGGTCAGAAATCCAGAGAACAACAACACTGGCTTTCCAAATATTTTACAATTGTTTTTTTCTGCTAGCCTGTTCCAAGTCATAGGCATTGCCTTAGTACTAATTGTCATAGCAGCCCACATTATTTGGTTATCTGAGCGTCATCATAAAGAAGGAATGGTTCCTGAATCATACTTTCCCGGTATTTTCAAAGCCTGTTGGTGGGCAGCTGCCACATTAGCAACCCAAGCTGATGAGATGCCCAAGGGAGTACTAGGACGCCTAGTAGGTATTGTTTGGATGTTCATCGGAGTGCTTTTCGCTGCCTACTTTACAGCCACAGCCACCACCTCATTAACAGTGCAGCAACTCCAAGGCGATATCAACAGTATCGACGATTTACCAGGCAAAATAGTAGCCACAACTGCGGGTAGCACAGCCGCAGCATACCTGCGAGAACATCATATTTCAGTTCTAGAAGTTCCTAAAATTGAGCAAGCTTACAATGCTCTGCAAACAAAAAAAGCTGATGCCGTAGTGTTTGATGCACCCGTACTCCTTTTCTATGCAGCCAATGAAGGCAAAGGCAAAGTACAGGTTGTTGGCACTATCTTGCGTGAAGAAAGTTACGGCATCGTTCTACCGAATAACAGTCCCTATCGCAAACCAATTAACAAAGCCTTACTGAATCTCAAAGAAAATGGCACTTATCAATCGTTATATGATAAGTGGTTTGATGCTAAAGAATCTTGAAGAGGGGAGTAGGGAATGTGGGCTTTAAGACTTAATGCTAGAACTTTAAGGCTTAATGCTAGAACTTTAAGGCTTAATGCTAGAACTTTAAGGCTTAATGCTAGAACTTTAAGGCTTAATGTTAGAACTTTAAGGCTTAATGTTAGAACTTTAAGGCTTAATGCTAGAACTTTAAGAATCACCCCACCCTAACCCTCCCCTTGGAAAGGGGAGGGAACTGGATTTCTTGTTTCCCCCCTTGGAAAGGGGGGATTAAGGGGGGTAAAACGCCTGTGAGATAAGCAAGCATTTGAGCGTAAGCGTTACCCAACAAAGTCCAGATAATGTTGGGTTTCATCCCTCAACCCAACCTACGCCTTTTCGCCCAGTCCCCACTCAAAAGTAAATCTTAATCACTTTACCCCTCTTGTGCAAGTCGAATTTTTGCCTGTTGCCACAACTTTTGCAACTCATCCAAACTGTAATCACTCAGAGGGCGGTTAACAGCTGCCTCCATTTTTTCTAAACGCTTGACAAATCGCTGATTTGTACCTTGCAAACCAGCACTGGGGTCAAGGTTATGCCAACGTGCAAGTTGAATCACCGCAAATAGTAAATCCCCTAATTCTGCTTGTTGGCGTGCGGGTGTTTCCTCAGCTAAAGCTTGTTGAAATTCTGCCAACTCTTCATGAAATTTATCCCAGACGCCCTCAATGTTTTCCCATTCAAACCCCACAGCCGCCGCCTTTTGGGAAATCTTCATCGCCGCAGTTAACGGGGGAAGAGTACGTCCATAACGACTGAGTTTCGCACTAAGTTTTTGATTTTCTGGAGACGATTCGCCTTTCTCCGCAGCTTTGATTTGTTCCCAATTTTGCCGCACCTCATCCACACTTTGCACTGACACATCACCAAACACATGGGGATGGCGACGAATTAACTTTTGGGAAATACCTTGAGTGATTTCTTTGAGAGAAAATTGTCCAGATTCGCTGGCAATTTGGGCTTGCAATACTACTTGTAATAATAAATCGCCCAACTCTTCAGCGATCGCTTCTTTATCCCCACTTTTAATCGCATCCACCACCTCATAAGCTTCTTCGATGACATAGGGTGTCAGCGTTTCCGGAGTTTGTGCCAAATCCCAGGGACAACCACCATCAGGCGATCGCAATTTTGCTACCACCTCTATTAACTCCTGTAACGCGGCCAAAGTATCAACTTTGTCATTTGTCATTTGTCGTTTGTCCTTTGTCAAGAGTTAGGAGTTTTCCCCTTGTCGCCTCTAGCCCTCTGTCTGCCAGCCCCTCTGCTTCCGGTGGAGCGAGGACGACCGCGAGTTGCAACTTTACGCTTCTTTATTTTGCCACTAGGAAGTAACCCCCGAATTCCCTGTTTTAGATACCGTTTGTATGCCGAACCGCTCCAATCGCTGAGAGAATGACTCATGGCACCGAGTTCTAAACCCAAGAACAGGGCGATATATTCAGTATCGTAATTCACGAGCGATCGCCCAACACTTCCACCTAAATCCTGCCAGGTAAAATTAAAATTCCACAGCTTTTGGGCAATTACCAAAACAAAAATTGCCAAAATAGCTAGCAAGCACCCAAGATAGATTATCCGCAGCGTCGTACCAATAATCAGCCCGTGGGATAAAAAAGAACGATGCCGCAAACTTTTTTGATAAGGTAGCCAAATCCAACGCAAGAAACCCCAGCGTTGAAATTGCACAGAGTAAATATCTAAATCCGGGCCAAACATCAGCCCACCAAAGAGAAACCCACCTGCAACCAACAAAGTCGCATTGCTACTGCGAGTTTGCCACAAAGTTACACCCGCCACGAACGGCAGAGCATATAGAGTAATGCGATCGTGCGTGCGACCAGAGGGCATCCTAAGTCCTAAGTGCTGAATACTGAGTGATTATAAGCCAATACTGTTGGGTTAAGCATTTCTAACTGCTATCTGTGTTTCCTCGCCACTTCAAAAAAAATATTTTCCCAAACCACTAGCGCAATAGAAAATCTTTTGCTATCCTAAATAAGGTTGAAACAAACGGGCGGTTAGCTCAGTTGGTAGAGCGCCTGCCTTACAAGCAGGATGTCATCAGTTCGAGTCTGGTACTGCCCATAGTTGAAAAGCCGCCAAAGTGACGGCTTTTTAATTGGAACCATAACTTGCCGCCGCGATTTACGGTAGTATTAATATCCT
>JAHHHB010000046.1 GCA_019359545.1 Desmonostoc geniculatum HA4340-LM1
TATTTCTACACAGACAGTTAAAAACTACATTGCACAACAACGAAGCTGACTGGTAGGCTAAAGCCTACGAAATAGCTTTCATCCCTGGGCTAAAGCCACAGGGTTTTCAGCATATCCTTTATAATAATGGCAGCCTAATTCTCGGTTTAACTGCCCAGAATCAAGCAGGTTTCAAAATGGCTGCTTGGAGTCAACAACCCCAAATTAATGGTGTACCTGGTAAAAGATGGGACTCTCGACTGGGCAAAGTTTGTTTAACACTTGCTGGGAGTTCTGCGAAAAATGCTTGTAATGGCACAATGCTTGCTGATACTGGAACTATTAATGGTTTGACTGAATTCAAGTCAGCTTCTACAGCAGGAAAACTCAAACCAGGAGTATTAGGTTCAGCAAATACTGTGAAAATAGCAATGAATGGCATTTTTGATTACAGCCTGAAACCAGGAACCCGCGATGGATTTAATCGCTGGAATTTGAGTATCTCGCCACAATCACAACTGAGTATATTTGTAAACCCTGGAATTGCATTTTTTGATAAATACGATGTACTCTTTGACCAAGTTAATGGAAAACAAGGTTTTCGCAGCGGCGGTAAAAGCAAACTCAAATAGCCTTCAATTGGCAAACCTCTGTGTCTCTCTGCGCTTACCTTTGCGCCCCTATGCGTTTAAAAACCCTAAGATTTTACGCAAATTGGAATTCTGGTAACTTTACTTGCATTTTCTTATTTATCACTATTAATACTTATTGATTGGTATATTTTATTTCAAAAATAGTTGCGAAATTGTAATACTAAGCGGCTACTTCTTAACTAAAAGACTAGAATTTGGGTGGTGGCTTCCAAAATAGATCTGTGTAACACTAGGAAGCCAACAGTCAAGCTATTTTTTAACGGGAGGTCAGGTAATGGCGATCGCCACGATTAATCCTGCCACTGGGGAAACTTTTCAAATCTTTGAGCCACTCAAGGATGCAGAAATTAACGCTAAACTCGATTTGGCGAATCAGGCTTTTGAACATTATCGCCAGACTAGTTTTTCTGAGCGATCGCAGTGGTTACAAAAAGCTGCCGATATTTTAGAGCAAGACAAAGCAGAATTTGCTAAATTGATGACTCTAGAAATGGGTAAGCCTTTGAAAGCTGCCATCGCCGAAGTCGAAAAATGCGCCGCCGTCTGTCGCTACTACGCCGAACACGCCCCTGGTTTTTTGGCTGATGTTTCTGTAAAAACTGATGCCAGCCATAGTTTTGTTCGTTATCAGCCCTTAGGTGCGATTCTGGCAGTAATGCCGTGGAATTTCCCCTTCTGGCAAGTTTTCCGCTTTGCTGCGCCAGCCCTCATGGCGGGAAATGTCGGCTTACTCAAACATGCTTCCAACGTGCCGCAGTGCGCCTTGGCAATAGAAGAAATTATTCGACGGGCAGGTTTTCCCGGAGGTGTATTTCAAACTTTATTGATTGGGGCTGCGAAAGTCGCCGATTTAATGGCAGATGACCGGGTAAAAGCTGCCACCTTGACAGGAAGCGAACCAGCAGGTATATCCCTTGCCGTCGCCGCTGGGAAACAAATTAAAAAAACAGTTTTGGAATTGGGAGGAAGCGACCCATTTATTGTGTTAGAAAGTGCTGACTTAGAAGCAGCAGTTGTCACAGCTACTACAGCGCGGATGTTGAATAACGGGCAATCATGTATTGCAGCAAAACGTTTTATTGTCGCAGAAGCGATCGCTGACAAATTTGAAAAATTGTTGTTAGATAAATTCGAGGCGCTGAAAGTGGGCGATCCCATGCAACCAGACACCGATATAGGACCACTGGCAACTCCTGGGATTCTCCGGGATTTAGACCAACAAGTGCAAACTGCTGCCCAAAGCGGTGGGAAAGTCCTCATCGGTGGACATCCATTATCAGATCGTCCAGGGAACTTTTATCCGCCAACCATTATCATAGATATCCCGCCCAACACACCAATTGCAAAAGAAGAATTCTTTGGCCCAGTAGCTTTGCTATTCCGGGTTCCAGATATCGATGCTGCCATTAAACTCGCTAATGATAGCCCCTTTGGCTTAGGTGCAAGTGCTTGGACAACCAACGACCAAGAACGCGATCGCTTGATTGAAGAAATCCAAGCAGGTGCCGTATTTATCAACGGTATGGTCAAATCCGATCCCCGATTGCCCTTTGGTGGTATTAAGCGTTCTGGATATGGCAGAGAATTGAGTATCCAAGGTATACATGAGTTTGTCAACGTTAAAACTGTGTGGGTGAAGTGATTAGGGATTAGTCATTAGTCATTGGTCATTGGTCATTAGTTAAAGAACAAAAGACAAACCAAAAATGACAAAGAACAAAGGACAAATGACTAAAGTGTTATTCGTCAATAGTTAGGAAATAAAATGAATACAGCAGAATTATTGGTGCAGTGCCTAGAAAATGAAGGAGTGCAATATATTTTTGGACTCCCTGGTGAAGAAAATCTGCATGTTTTAGAAGCATTAAAACATTCTTCGATTAAATTTATTACAACTCGTCATGAACAAGGTGCAGCATTCATGGCGGATGTCTACGGACGGCTAACCGGAAAAGCCGGAGTGTGTCTTTCTACTCTTGGGCCTGGGGCAACCAACCTGATGACTGGGGTAGCAGATGCGAACCTCGATGGTGCGCCTTTAGTGGCGATTACCGGTCAAGTGGGAACAGATAGAATGCACATTGAATCCCATCAATATTTAGATTTGGTGGCGATGTTTGCACCTGTTACCAAATGGAATAAGCAGATTGTGCGACCGAGTATTACACCAGAAGTAGTGCGAAAAGCATTTAAGCGATCGCAATCTGAAAAACCTGGTGCAGTTCACATCGATTTGCCAGAAAACATTGCTGCCATGCCCGTAGAAGGCAAACCTTTGCGTAAAGATAATAGCGAAAAAACCTATGCATCTTTTGCTAGCATTCGGGCAGCCGCAGCCGCAATTTGCCAAGCAGTAAACCCATTAATCTTAGTAGGGAATGGGGCAATTCGCGCTCATGCAAGTGATGCAGTAACGCAATTTGCCACCTTGCTGAATATACCAGTTGCTAATACCTTCATGGGTAAAGGCGTGATTCCTTACACACATCAATTAGCATTGTGGTCAGTGGGATTACAGCAAAGAGACTTCATTACCTGTGGATTTGATAATACAGATTTAGTAATTGCGATCGGCTATGATTTGATAGAATTTTCTCCCAAAAAATGGAATCGTGACGGCAAAATTCCAGTTGTGCATATAGGGTTAAATCCAGCAGAAATTGATAGTAGTTATATTCCCGATGCTGAAGTCGTGGGAGATATTTCTGATTCCCTCTATGAAATCTTAAAATTAGCAGACCGACAAGGAAAACCCGATCCCTTTGCCATCAGTTTACGAGCAGATATTCGCGCTGATTACGAACAGTACGCCCATGATGACGGATTTCCCATTAAACCGCAAAAATTAATTTATGACTTACGGCAAGTGATGGGGCCAGATGATATCGTCATCTCTGATGTTGGCGCACATAAAATGTGGATGGCGCGTCATTATCACTGCCATAGCCCCAATACTTGTATTATTTCCAATGGCTTTGCCGCTATGGGTATTGCGATTCCTGGTGCCTTAGCAGCAAAACTCGTTCATCCCAAACGCAAAATTGTTGCTGTAACTGGCGATGGCGGTTTCATGATGAATTGCCAAGAATTAGAAACAGCCTTGCGTGTCGATACCCCCTTTGTCACCATTATTTTTAATGACGGTGGCTATGGATTAATTGAGTGGAAACAAGAAAATCAATTTGGCAAAGGAAACTCATCTTTTGTGCATTTTGGCAATCCCGATTTTGTCAAATTAGCCGAAAGCATGGGTTTAAAAGGTTACCGAGTTGAATCAGCTTTAGATTTAATTCCCACACTCAAAGAAGCCCTCGCTCAAGATGTACCCGCCGTCATCGATTGTCCTGTAGACTATCGGGAGAATCACCGCTTTAGCCAAAAAGCCGGCGAGTTGAGTTGTGCGGTGTAAAAAACCTTGTAGAGACGCGATTAATCGCGTCTTGAAAAATTTTCGTAGGGTGCGTTATGCCGAAGGCTAACGCACCTTTTTACTGATTTGAAACCCAAATTTTCTATAACCAACTTTTTCCCCGACTTTTGTAACCCGATCGCATAAAAATGCCTACTTTCACCGACTGACAAAAGCAAGTGCGATCGCTTAGGCTATTGGGCACAGAGATAAAAATTTAAGTATAAAAATTATGCTTAACACCCTCAGCCCACTTACAGAAGACTTACCAGGTCAAAGCTATTCCAGTCCTGACTATTTCCAAACACAGCAGCGTATTCGTTCCCTCATAGACAAATATCTTGCAGTCGAAAAACTACATGACCGCTTGCAAGATTTACCGATACAGTTTGCCAATCCCCAACCACGTCCTTGGAAACTCATTGACTGGCAAACAATAAACCGCAATCAAATTATCGGCATAAATCCAGAGGTATTTTTGTCGATATTGATAGGTGCGATGGATACTGAAGCCCCCATTCGGGGCTATACCCAAACGAGTCGGCAGTATTTGGAAAAATTGCATCCTCAGATGGGGCGGTTTGTTGGTGGAACAGTCGGTGAAGACAATAACCTCTTAGAACTTGGTTTATGGGAAAAAGAAGAACGTCAGCACACACCTGCATTAATCAAAGTCTACACCCAACTAACAAACGAGAAAATTACCGCCAAACATCGCACAGTTCGAGGCTACCTCCCTACAGATGACCCTTACGAAGATTTATATCGCCACGGTTTACATCGTATTGCTACAGAATACGGTGCAACCTGTCTTTATCTTTGGCTGATGGCTCACACCACAGGCGCACTCCAAGATGTTCTAGAAGAACTAGCACAAGACGAAATCAACCACATGACCAAATTTTGGGGGTTTGGAGTCTGGGCTTTTCCTGATACAGGTTTGATGCGAATTGGACGCACCCTCATCAAAACGCGATCGCAAAACTATCAGCGAAACAACCTCATACGCACCCTCCGGCGCATGATGGCTACCCTCAACTGGAACGCTTGGTCATTAACCAACAAAATCACCCTCCTCTTCACCTTCACCCACACAATGCATCGCTTGTGGACTTGGAACAACACCCTCACACCAAAATACTTGCAAACTTTATTGGAAATTAGTCATTAACAAATGACTAATGACAAAGGACTAATGACAAAGGACAAATAACAAATGACAAATCACAAATCACAATTACCCACAGATCTAAACCCCCAACACCTACCCCACCACATCGCCGTCATCATGGATGGTAACGGCCGATGGGCAAAGAATCGAGGATTACCGCGCATCGCCGGACATCGCCAAGGAGCAAAAACCCTCAAAGAATTATTACGTTGCTGTAAACATTGGGGAATCAAAGCACTAACAGCCTACGCTTTCTCAACAGAAAATTGGCAGCGTCCTGTTGAAGAAGTAGATTTTTTGATGCTTTTATTTGAGCGATTATTACGCCGCGAGTTAACACAGATGCATCAAGAAGGAGTGCGAATTTCATTTATTGGAGATTTATCGGTTCTACCTAAATCTCTACAAACAGAAATGGAACGTTCAATGACAGAAACCTTAAACAATCAAGCAATACACTTTACTGTTGCAGTTAACTACGGTAGCCGCAACGAAATTACAAAAGTCTGTCGTCAAGTAGCCGAATTAGTAGAAAAAGGTGAACTCAGTGCAGAACAAGTGAATGAAAATCTCATAGAAAAGCACCTTTACACAGCAGATATTCCCGAACCAGATTTACTGATTCGTACCAGCGGTGAGATGCGATTGAGTAATTTTTTACTATGGCAAATGGCCTATACAGAAATGTATTTTACTGATGTTCTTTGGCCAGATTTTGACATAGAAGCATTTCATCAGGCTTTGTTGAGTTACCAAAAACGCGATCGCCGTTTTGGTAAAGTTAAAACTTCACTCTCAGCTTAGTGTACAAAACTTCTACTCACACTTCCCCGAAAGGGGACTAAACCAACTGGATTTACTTCTGATCAGCATCGCTATTATTGAGTACAAGGTATTTGCTATTTTCTTGCCGTAATCGAGCATCTTCTTCGTTGTAAAAGAACGACAAGAGAACAAAGCGCCGTCCGCTGATGACAGGCGTGGCTTCATGGAGTAACGAGCAGGAAAAAATCACTGCTTCTCCGACATTTGGAGTATAAAGCTGGAGTCCATATTCTGGAAACCGTAAATCACCACCTTTATAAGCGCCTGTATTCAGATTTAATGACATAGCAAATCGGCGATGGGCGGTGCCTTTAGTAGTATTATCACGATGACGATTAAAAAAGGCTTTATCAGTTCCTTCGTAACAGGATACCAGGTAGCGTTCAAAGCGAGTGATGCTAAATTGAAATGCCTTTTCGATTTCTGGTTTAACCCGCCGCATAATCATATTATTGATTTGTTTTAATAGTTCAGATTCAGAAATTAAATAGTCTCGACGTTTTTTAAATTCATAGTCATAAACTCCGACTGTTTTACCGTCAATTTGTCGCATAAAGCCAGAATCTTCACCACCATCTGCTTCGTACAAATTAATTAAATGTTGGCAAAAGCTTTGATCCAGAACATGGGGTATAAATAAAACAGGCGCTTGTCTGGCTGCGGGAATATTTTCTGTAATTGCAGGTAAGCTATTGATAAACTCAAAGACTTGCTCGCAAGGATGAGTAGTAGCTGAGATTGGCAAAACTTTGAGAACTCGTAAATTTTCATCTAACACAAAAATTGTTGGTCTGTATTGTAGCTCATTGCTTCCCTGATTTTTTGGTTGACAAACACCGTATTCAAAGCTGACTTTCCGTTCAAAATCCCAAAGAAATTTAAAATAAGTTTTATTTTGGATTAACTCTCCTAAACAAGTATCATCTGGGTCTATGCTGACACCAAAAAATGGTACTTGATAGGCAGCAAACTGTTGCTGTTGATTCAAGAAATCATCAATAATTTTCCGAAGGTAGTCATTTTTTGAACTCCCAAAAAAAAATAAAATGCTACGGTATCCACCAACCGAGTTAAAGTGAAACGCTGGGTTTGAGGTTGAGGGAAGAGTGAACCAGGGAATTGGATCGCCAACAGTAAAAGGTAGCATCAGATATTAACTTATATTTGTATGGTAATTTAGTCTGGTATACATTCTAGTTTAAAAAATTACATTAGCTAGTTAAACTGTCTTTGGATTTTTAGATGAACTCTACCTAATCGTTTCCTGCAAGAGTGATAATTGATTGACTGCGGTTTTCTACCTTTGGCAAACTTTTTACTCAACCGCTTCTGCGCTTTTTTAAGTCTGCGCTCTGACTTCCTCAAAAATTGCGGATAAATTACAGCATTATCATTTTGGTCTTTGGTGAAATATTTTAACCCTAAGTCCAATCCAACAACGTTACCAGTGAATTCCCCAACTTCCTTGCGATCGGCATCAAAGCAGAATTGAGCGTGATATCCATCCGCTCTCCTTACTACTCGGACACGATTAATTTTAAGTCGATGAAGGTCTTCTCGTGTGGATGAATTGCAGAATACAGATAAAGAGCCAACTTTAAAGCCATCCGTGAAAGTAATAATTCTGCAATCATCAGATAGTTTCCAGCCTGACACTTTATACTCTACAGAGCGAGAATGCTTTTTAAACTTGGGATAACCTTTCTTTTTCTCCTGCTTTTTACAACGTTTATAGAAACTTGAGATAGCAGTCCATGCTCTTTCGGCACTGGCTTGACGCGCAGCCGAATTTAACTTTAAAGCAAAGTCAAATTCAGTAGCTAAGTCTTTGCACAGCTTATACAAGTCAGCTTTACCAATCCCTTGATTATTCATCCAATAGCGAACCGCTTTATTCCTAATAAATTGGGCAGTGCGAATGGCATCATCAAGAGCTTGATATTGTTCCTTAGTTCCGTTTAGTAGCTTGGCTTCTCTTACTATCATTTCTATATTTTCTCACGGAATATTGCAGATAAAAGAATATAATATAAAGCTGTGCTAGAAGCACGGGGCTTTAGACCCAACTTGTCGGTAAAATCATTAGTCCTTTGTCATCAGAAAAAGCCATTAGACGCGATAAATCGCCGTTTATACAATAATCAATCTTTTGTAGAGACGGCGATTTGTCGCATCTTTGCGAGCTAGAATTTTCATCAAAAAATCTTAACCGAACCGTATTGAGATCTATTCTACGCAACTTGAATCGGCAAGGACAGGAATTGCTTAGCGTCTACCACCACCACGATGAGGCACTTCAGTTTCTTCTTGCTTTGTTTTCAGTGCAAATAGTTCTTGATGCTGTTGCTGCTGAATTTTTTGCTGTGCAAACTTTACACGGGTACGAACTCCGAGATCTGCATCTGTATCGAACATTTGCTGGAGTCGATCTTTAATGCGGGAGGCTTGATCGGGTAAAGTAATCGCGTGCGCCATTGCTAGTGTTTCTAAACTCGTAACTACTGCATAGCGTACCACCCACTCTGGATCTTCAGAAATTAATAGTAGTGCCTCTATTACCTGAGTCTGCACAGATTCCACTTGCTCTGGTGGTACTTGATGCCAGCGCAATGTACCTAATCCCCTAGCTGCTGCCCGCCGTACACTCAAGGAAAAATCGGTTTTTGCTGCCTCTAGCAAAGTGTCCAGCGCCCGTAAATCCCCAATTCCCGCTAAGGCGCGGACTGCCCAGGCTCTTGCCCCATAGTTGTAGTCATCAATAAGTTCCAATAAGGGTGCGACTGCGGGTTCTCCGATCGCAATCAATCCATCTACCGCAGCTACCGCTGCCCCCGGATTATTGTAGCCCAAAGCTGCAACCAAAGTGGGAACAGATTCTTCTATACGAGCTGCTGCTAACTCTTGAACTGCATCTAACAAGCGCTCCGAGGAATCTGCTTCTTCCACAGCACGAATCAATATTTGGGCAAGTTCACTGTTATCCATAATAATTTCACAGGTCAGACAATTTTGGATTTTAGATTTTGGATTTTGGATTGATTCTACAGATAAATACGCTTGCTTTGTATCATGAAGGAATCAATGGTCATTGGTCAGCTAATTGTAGCTTAAGTTATCCGTATTTAGCATCATATATAAACCCCCTAGCCCTAATTTTACAATCTGGTTGGGGGTTTATGTGTGGTAAACATTTTATTTTAAAGTATTAATCACGACTGATTACTAGTAAATTCTGACTACAACAACGAGTCCATCAAATTCATCACTTTAATAGCACCTGCTGATAAAGTGCTTGTTGCTGTATGATTGACTTGATGTTCGAGTAATCCTTTGAGGGAAATTAGTTTGAGGCTATTTTCTGCCAGAGTCTCGGCTATGGCCTCGGCTGCGGGTAGATACCCGATCGCTCCCAAGTCTGCTAACACTGCGCGACGCAATTGCAACTTTTCACCTGCCAAAGCCTTTACCAACCGTTCTGCGTAAACTGGTTCTTGGGTTAACTGATACATAGCTCGTGCGGCAGCATATTGCACCAGTTCTATGGGATGCTCTAAGAATGGTTTTACTAAAGAAATCGACTCAGTAGCCCGCAAGCTTCCCAAGGCTTCTAAAATAGCGTCGTAAGGTTGGGATAAATCTGGCTGCTCTGATTTTAATTGCTCTCCCTGCAAACCTGCTTTTAATAGCTCGATCAGTCCAGGAACACAAACCGGATCGCCTAGCATGTCTAAAGATTGCGCCGCTGCTTCCCGCACATAAAAATCTGAGCAGCCTAAACAAGTAATTAAAGGTGTTAGTGCTTGGCGATCGCCAATTTTTCCCAAAGCCCTAGCTGCGTTCCGTCGTAAAGGATATCCGCCTTCTGGTGTCCTATCGGCTTCATCCTCTAAGGCTTGAATCAGTCCTATAACCGCAGCTGGTTCGCATATCCGAAACCTACCCAACCACCAAGCAGCATAAAATCGCAAACCCAAATCTGGACTTTGGAGATTGGCGATCGCCTGTTCTACTGTTAGCTGTTCACCTCCAGGTGAGTCACTTGGAGGTGATAAATCTTCAAATTTCTGCGGATTGGAATTCATCAAAAGGAGGATTGCTCTGTTGGCTATCTGTTTTCGTCTCAGAATTCAATGGCTGAATGCTAACTATTTTGCCACCCAAGCGAGCAATCCGCTGCATTTCTTGACTCATCCGGTTCTCTGGTACTGTGATAAATACACTGGCACTAGAACGAATCGGATAGCTGATTTTTTGGGTTTCTTGACTTTGGCGCAAACCAACTACTTCATAGCGGAAGTAGCGACTACTAGTTTTACCACCAATAAATTGTCCAACCATAAATCAATTTCAAGTTCGTTCAAAATTTTTTATTAGTCATTTGTCATTTGTCTTTTATCCTTTGTCATTTGTCCTTTGTTGTTTAACAATAACCAATGACCAATGACCAATGACTAATGACTAATGACTAATGATTCTAAAGTGGCTTGACGCTAGCGATTTTACCACCTTGTTTTACCACTCTTTGGAAGTAGCTAGATAGCTCTTCATATGGTATAATTACGGCTTGATTGACACGGCGTGTGCTAGGATATCCAGCTCCAAAAATGCCTGCCACTTCAATGCGATACAGTCTGCCTTCTTTACCAAAAGTTCCTGCACCACCGAAAGTACTGTTGGGGGTAACGCCTTTTTCGGAAGCAACGTAGGCAAAGCCTGAGGGACCACCAGAGGGAGGAATCACAGCAGATGCAGCATTGCGTCCTAATTCGCTAGCCAAACGCGAGGACTTGCCTTTGAGCTGGGAGCGATCGCTACTAGCATAGCCGCGATAAAGTTGAAATATCCGGCTAAAGCCCACAGTTTTCTGCCCTGTTTGAGTTTTAAAACCGCGATAAAAAGGCACAATATTTTCCCCAAAGTTGGCTTGATACTCTGGTGAATCTATATAGGAATCAATGTCAGCATCGTACCCTTTATTTTGGTACAAGTCCAAGTGATAAACCACATCAGACTCATCGTAGGGGGCGCGACCCAACAAATGTTTATAATTGAGTTCAATTACGCGAGTTTGGAAATTGTCGTAGAAAAACTTTTTCTTGTACAGTTCTGATTTAGCTACTTGACGTACAAATTCTTGCACGGTGATTTTACCATCACGCAAAATAGATTCGGCACTGATGAGGCGGTCAGCTGCTAATATATAGTCGTTGCCCAACAACTGACGATAGACGGCAGCAATTACTCTCTGTATATCTTCTTTAGTTGCATTTGGACGTAATTCTACGGGAGAGCTATCACTGAAAGGTTCTGTCCCCAGACGGGACGCTGCTGTTGTAATCGCCATCTTGAAATTCTCCTTTCCTTCATAGTTAATTGGCATTGGCTGGGGAAACAGATAATGAGGAGTGGAGAGTATTGAAATTCCCTACTCCCTACTCCCTATTCCCTATTTCCCCAACCCGATTCCTTACTTACACAGCTGTGATGCTAATCACTTTGCTGCCTTTCCGATTGAGTTGCTGCAATTTACTCGAAAGTTGCTCGTAGGGAACTATCAATTCAGCAGTACCCCGCCGCACTACAGTTGAATTAACAGAAGCTGCTTGTAAGACTCTAATCCGGTATGCTTCTCCACGACCACCTGTAGAGAGACCAGTTAAGGCTCCTGAAGATACTGGGTAGATGGGTGAAGCCAGATTCTTAGCTATTTCCCAAGTTAGCTTTCCTTGTTTTTGCCCTTGAGCGCGATCGCTATTCGCATAACCCCGATACAATTGGAACAATCGCCCATAGCCAACGTTTTTCTTTCCTACCTGGCTTTTAAAACCTTGGTGGTAGGGGACAATATTTTCACCAAAGCTTTCTTGATATTCTGATGAGTCAATATAAGAGTTAATTTCAGCTTCGTAACCCTTTGAGTTGTATAACTCAACATGGTACGAAATTTCTGACTCATCTTCTGGAGCGCGACCTAATAAATGCTTATAATTCAGCTCGATAAATCGATTTTGTGAGCTGGAGTAGAAAAACTTCTCACGGTAGAGTTCTGATTGAGCAATGGCCAATACAAAACCCCGGACTGAAATTGTACCCTGCTGTAGCAGTGATTCAGCACTCTCGAGACGCTGACTTTCCAGTAGGTATGAATTACCCAAAACCTGGCGGTAAGCTGCTCGAATTACCACTGCCACATCTGCTTCTGTTCTATCAGGACGTAGTTCTATTACTCCTGAGTTTTCATATGGTTCAATTCCTAGTCTTGCTGCTTGTCCCAAAGCTGCCATCTTTAACCTCCTTCAGTTTTAACTACAAAACTGAAAATTTTTTAGAAAGTCTTTTTTCTAATTTTTTAACAGTCTTTTGAAAATAAAACTGCCCGGAGAGGTAAACAACTCATAGAACTTGCTTCGTCATAAGAGCTGATTTCCTCTCCGGGCTAAAGAAACACTCTAGCTCAGAGTATTAATTACATAGTCGATGTAAGAATTTGCTTCAACAGCTGGGTCGCCGCTCAAACCGTGGTTAGATTTGATGTACTTGAGGGCTTCAATGTACCAGCTAGGAGACAAATCAAAAGTTTTGTTGATTTCAGCTAAGCCGGAAATCAAGAAATCATCCAAGGGGCCTGTGCCACCAACAACTAAAGCGTAGGTGATAATCCGCAAGTAGTAGCCGACATCACGTACACACTTGGCTTTACCGCGTTGGTCGTAGGCAAAGTTGGGACCTTGTTGTTGGGTGGTGTAGGGGAACTTGTTGTAAACAGCTTGAGCTGCACCTTCTGTTAACCGTGAGGCATTTGCACTCAAGGATTTTGCTGCTTGTAAGCTAGCTGGCGCTTGGCGAAAACGACCAAAAGCCACTTGAATTTCGGTGCTGCTGAGGTAGCGACCTTGAGAGTCAGCCGCTGAAATTGCTTCAGTTAGAGGTGTTTTTGTCATTTTTGGTATTTCCCTTTAACAAACTTTTCGTTGAAATTTTGTTTTGCCCTGTGGACAATTATTTCACTCAATAGGAAGAATGCCTGGTTTAGGCAACCGCAGCAGCAGCGCGATCGAAGTAGCTAGCGATTTCAGAAATCAAAGCGCTGCAATCTCCTCTGGTGATGCCATTTGTGTCGCTGACAATCTTCAAAGAAGCATCTTTGAGCTTATTAATACCAACAGCAACGGAAGCTCCTGGAGTTCCCAATGCCAAATAGGTTTCCCGTAAACCATTGAGCGCACGGTCATCTAGCACGCTGGAATCACCAGCAAAGATTGCATAGGTGACGTAGCGAAGAATGATGTCCAAATCGCGGATACAAGCAGCAGCGCGACGGCTGGTGTAAGCATTACCACCAGGAGTGATCAATTGGGGTTGTTCTGCCCACAGATCGCGTACCGCAGCAGCAACAATAGCAGAAGCATTGCTGGTAATGCGGTTAACTGCATCTGCACGCTTGTTACCATCTGCGACTATTGCGCTCAAAGCATCCAATTGTGCATCGGAGAGGTATTCTCCACGTGTATCAGCTTGGGAAACTACTTTGGCAAATGCATCTAAAACCATTGCGTTTAATCTCCTAATTGGCTTGGTTAAGAATTATTTGAAGTCAAAACTGAATGGTTCAGTTTTGTTTTTGATGTCAGATTGTCTGACCATTTTTACGAAAGGTTCACAACGGACATCCAAGGTATAAGTCTACGACCTCTAGGGTTTCGGATTAAAACTTTTGTTACAAAACTTCATCTTAATATGAGAGACCAGAAAACCTGCTAGATTAAGCACCCCATCAACCTTGTGCTGTTATTTTTCCTTTCAAATTATTTTTATACTATGATGATGCCTTTTGTTTTATTAAAAATTGTTATGTTCCCTTGTCTTTTTGGTAATTAAACTTAACAAAAACATTTAGGCAAGTAAAAATTCTGAATATGGTTTGGTTTAAGAGACGCGATAAATCGGCGTCTCTACAATAATCAATCTTTCGTAGAGACGCCGATTTATCGCGTCTATCGCTGATTTATAGCCTGATAGTTTTCCAGAACAGCAGGGTAATCTTCGCCGAAGTTAGTTTTATTTAGTGTATACTTATTTACACAGTTATTAATTTTCTCTCTAAATCAAATAAAAAGCCATGAATGTATTCCTCAGTCCATTCATCCCCATAAAAGCGCTTGAACATTCCTCGTGCGGGGTCTTTTTCGGCTCGATATCGCAGGTATCGCAGTTGTGCTTGTTCAATATCTGCTAGGCTTGGGGAATCAGTTACGGGTTCTACTTGCTCTACAAAATCGAGGTAAGCTTTGAGATAGTCTTTAAAAGCAGCAAATACTTGCGTTTCCACCACGACAGTTTCCTGGGGACGAGTCCAGAGAAAAGCGGGAGAAAAGAAGGGTCGTGCTTCTTCTGGAAAATCACCTCCCCAGGTAAGATGCTCTTGATGAGCATGGAAGATAGGCAGGATCGGTTGGGTATACCTTGCCTGATATGCTGGGTCGTCTCGGAATAGGGGTTGCATATCCAACGCGATGAGGTGTCCTCCTGGTAATGTCACCAAATCTGCGCCAAAGAAGGGTAGGTCGTAGTTGAGATGTGGGAAAATCACGAAATTCAGTACTTGGAGGGAATTACCACCTTGTACATGTGCTGCTCGAATTTGCCGTAGTTTTGTGGTTTGAAAGGCATAACTAGTGGTAAGAACCTCTTGTTGGTTCTTGCCTTTACCTACGGTAGCAACCTTAGATTCAAATCCATCAGGAATAGGATATGGTTGCAAATCTAAACGCGATCGCATGTAGGCGATCGCATAATCAAGAAATGGCTGATAAAGTGTCATTTTAACTATGGAGTGAAAAATTTAAAACTAATTGGGCATTAGGTATAGGGCATTGGTTATTCCCCGCGTAAGAGCGTCTTCGCGTCCCCATACCCTTGGGTCATCTTTTGCTGACTGCTAAAGGCACAGCATCTTCAAATAAGAATTCATGGAGAAAGCGTTCTGCCCATTCGTGACCAAAGTAACTGCTAAATAGACCAGATGCTGGGTCGCGCTCTGCACTATATTGGTCGTAGTCTTTTTGAGCTTTGACAATCCGCTGGATATCTTCTGGGTCTTCGAGGGGTTGGGCATCTGCTAGCATTTGCCAATACAAGTTTAAATAATCCTGAAACGCTTCAAAAACTCGCGTTGCTACCGTTTGAGGATCTGTTTTGGCAAATAATAGGTACTTAGAAAAATACTGGTTAGCATCGTAAAACTTCATTTCCAAGTTTTGCGACAAATCCGGGTATTTCTCATGCAGAGATTTCAGCGGCAGTATGTATTTTTTCTGGTAACCTTCATCTTGAAATAAAGGCTGAAAGTCAAGGACAATCAGGTTTTTTACTTTACCAAAAGACAAAAAATCAATCCCTAATAAAGGTAAATCGTAGTGATGGCTGGGATAAATCACGCTGTTAAAAATTTGGGCGCTCTCCCCGGCATCAATGTAGGTATAGCGAATTTTTCGCAACTCTTGAGATTGGTGACACCAACTGCGAATGGTTGCTGGGTTTCTGCCGCGATCGCTAACTTTGAATTCCAAACCAGGGGGAATGTCCCTACTTTGTAAATCAAACCGTTCAAATAGCTCTTTTTCTAAAAATTCCAGGAAAGGCTTATACATACAGCATGACTCATTAACCCTTGCATGAAAATAAAGGATGTGAAGCATGCACGTCTCATTTCTTAGAAACAAAGCAACATTCCTTAATGGGGCATTGGAAATTGGGGATTGGGTATTGGGTATTGGGTATTGACTGAGAAAGTATTCCCAAATATTTATTTCCTAGTCCCCAGTCCCCAGTCCCCAGTCCCCAGTCCCCATGCCCTATCCCCTAGCTTGATTCCGAGCGATCATTTGCTCTAGGGCTTGTTGGGAAACACAACGACGTTCAGAACAATAAGTCATCAGGTTGACTCCGTTCATCATTCGCACGGTACTAACTCTGACACGAAAATCATCCGTCACAAACCAACAACGTTCTTGACCTTGGTTATTGTCATAATCGGTGTTAATCGTCAGCACTCCATCATCAGCAAATCGATACCGACTGACAACCGGAATGCTCTCTACATAACCTTGGTTGCGGATTAATTTCCCAGAAAGCCTCGTTTCATC
The DNA here is from genome assembly GCA_019359545.1 of Desmonostoc geniculatum HA4340-LM1. GTDB lineage: Bacteria > Cyanobacteriota > Cyanobacteriia > Cyanobacteriales > Nostocaceae > Nostoc > Nostoc geniculatum. Next base: position 16,183 of record JAHHHB010000046.1, read on the forward strand.
GTCGGGAATGTCAACCAAAATGGCAGCATTGTCAGTGTTCGGCGGCCTCGTATCTAAGTTAGCCTGCCATGCAAAACTAGCACCCCCGGTTGCTTTATCAGGCTCTATTCCTTGTGCTTTACAGACTTCTTGGACTTTGGGATCGTCTTTTTCCATGACTGTAATGATTAGATTCGACTCACCCGACTCATCTGCGGCTGAATCAAAGTGATGAACTGAACGTTCCGTAAACCATATACCTTCACTTTTACGGAAGAAGTCAATCATTGACAATGGTGGTATGATATGCATCTATTTTGAAACCTCGTTTTTTAAAACAATATCTGTTTGTTTAGAAGTTGCATTTATTCTTACGGCATAGTTCCAAATCGTATAGTCAAATATAGTCAGACATCTGCAATTTAGCTTTAAGCAACTCTACTTTCAGCATGGACACGCTTAAATAGTGGAGTTATCCGCCTTGGATGTACTACCAGACATCCCCTATCCCTTAGAATAGATTTAAGACAATCAAACCCTTCAGGATTACTTTTTCTGCCGATGTTAAATGCCGCATTTACATCGGCGTGAATTTTAAAACCATTTTTACTCAAATACCATGCGCGTTGCACACGTTTACCGGAGAATGCGTGTCTTATCTTGTTGTTAGGTTGATAAGTTGGGATGATATCCCAATCAATAAAAGAAGCCTTGCTTGTGTAGCTTTCTTCTCCAACCTTGACGGTGATGCCGACTCGTTCTAATTTATAGGTCAGCATCTCGATAAATTTAGCATGGGGTATTTGAGTCAAGTTTTGGTTTGTACGCTTTCCTAAATTAAGATGTGTTTTCCATTGTTCGTTTTTACCGATTGAGACTTTCGTTACACCAAGAGATAGAAATTCATCTACAATCCTAAACGTGGACTGATGCAAATATGAATCTACAAATTGATTACGATTACGAACGATATTTGCAATTCGCCTTGATTTACCTTTACCATTGGGAGCCACTCCCTTGCTTTGGTTCCCAAAGTTGTGGGAAGTGGCGTGCAGAAAACCTTGAAATAAGCCAATCTGCTTGTTGTAAAACTGATTTGCTGATTTTAATGGTTTCCCATTTACAATAATCGGCTGTATTGATAGGTCGTTAAAAACAATCGTCGCTAGATTATCTAAACCAATGTCTATTGCCGCATTCAACCCAGGATTTAAGCTGCAAAATAAGTGTGATGTTTCTGGAATTTCAGAAACTACTTCGATAATAAAGCATCCGGTTTTTGGGACAATTCGCACTTCGCACAAATCATCAAACTTTAGTCCAGGTTTTACCGGAATCCTGATTGGAGACATTGATGGCACAATACAACCTTTCCTAAATTCCCTTTTACCAATTGCTTGATTATTGAATTTAACTAGGTTTTTATCGTCAACATAATTGGGTGGCTTTGGTCTACCCGTAAACTTACTTGGATCAAGTTTATAGGCAGATAATGCTTTGTAGTAAGCAATCCACGCATCTGCATTTTGCTTTAATACGAGTTGGGATACTTTTGCTGGCATTGCTTTGTAGTTCTCGTTTTGTTTGAATAAATTGTCTAAGCTAGCCTGTGTTTGAGTTCCCCAACCATAAAAAAATCCCTGACGCTGGGTGAACTGAGTAGAGTTGTAAAGCTGTCGGGAAATAGTGGTTATGTCACTGCAATAATCAAACCATTCATGTCCTTCTTTGATTATGTGCTTTTCTACTTGACGCATATTTATACTCTCGCACATCGTAAGTATTGATCAACTTTGACAATGAAATTAGTATACCACTAAAGATATAACAAAATATGTTTGACTATAAAACTAAATCAATCCGTGGGAGAATTTAATGCCTCTACAATTTTCTCTGTCTTACGTTTTGCCCTGCGCTGACCATATAATCGTGCTGCAAAGCTCGTAATTATCGCCACTAGATCTTGCATCAATTCATCACGCCCATTGTCGGCTAGATTAACAATCTCTAGATTTACGCCTAATCTTGTGAGTAAAATATCCATGTAATGTGTACCAAATCTCCCTAATCTATCTTTATGTTCGACTAGCAAGATATCATAATCATCTTTGAGTAAAAGCTTCTCTAGCTTCTTGCGATTGTCATTTAGACCGCTCCCTATTTCCTTGACAATATAGGCGATTTGGTATCCTTTGGCAGTTGCATATTCTGTTAATCCTATAGCTTGCCTATCCAAATTATCTTTATTTTCAGCACTTGATACCCTGGCATAAATCGCAACTCTCCTGACACCCCCTGATATCTTTTTTGGGTCGTAATCAACAATTACCGTGCCTGTAGGCAGTTGCTCTGTTGGATATGGTATCTTACCTGCTTTGTAATGTCGCCAAGCTGTAAGGTACGAAATCCCCAAGGTTTTAGCATAATCAGACAATTTCATCAAGAACCGGTTTTAGACTATATCTGACTATGCTAGACTATATTTTGTTGAAAGTTTTATCATACTTTATAGTTACGAATATGTCCAAATGCCAAGGATGTTGCTCCTAAGACTGTAGCAAGGCGCTCATACTCTTCACCCAGGACATCGTGTCCGAAAATTACGGTTGCGATCATCAGCGCCAACCCCAAGATACCAAAGCTCAGCACTATTCGGTCTTGATGGCAACGACAACCCTGTATAAGAGCTAACATACTTATCGGAAAGACAAACCATAGCAGAAGACAGTGAAAACTTTCGCTACCACTTGTCGTTGCCAATGCGGGAAGCATCACAACGACAAGTGGTAGGGATAGACAGTGAATTGCACAGGCGGTGGAAAGTGCGATCGCAGTCTTATCCATCAACATCTGCATTCTTCCGCTAGGCACAAGGATACTCCTTAATTCCTTAATATTGATTGTTTTTTTGGGCGAATTTTAAAGGCAATAGCTCGAATTGTAGACCTTTTTGTGACCCTCGTTAATCGTAACGGTCGCACGTGTTTACACCTAAAGCCACATCAGCCAATATTTCATCTGCTAGGTCAAGAAGTTGAGCTATTCGTTGATCGCTAAGTTGATAGTAGACAAAACGTCCCTGCTGTTGACGGATAACTAAATCACAACAGCGCAGACATCCTAAATGATTAGAAACATTAGACTGAGTGAGTCCTGTGACCTCAACAATTTCGTTCACGGTTAACGATTGAGAACGCAATGCATTGAGAATAGACATCCGCGAGTGGTCAGAAAACCCGCGAAACAGTTTGACTTTCAACTGATCTGCTTGAGCTTTGGTAATTTTAGTTTTAGCGCTCATTAATGTTCCGAAAAGGTTTATTATCATTACATATCAGTCAATACTGATATGTAGTTATTGTGACGCTAGGGGAGCGATCGCTACCCCTACCACTCAACTAAACGATTTTACGAAAAAACAGAGGCTAAAGCTATGTCTAACGTAACTCAGATGAAATGCGCCTGTGGAACTTGCTTATGTGTAGTTTCCATTGAGGACGCCATTATCAAGGATGATAAACCTTATTGTTGTGAAGCTTGTGCTAATGGCCATCTCAATGGTGAAGTCTGTACTCAGTGTCAATCCGTTTGTGGCTGTGCTTCATAAAACTTGAAGACCCCCTGTCCGTAAATCAAGTAAAATATAGTACTTTCGTGAAATTGACTGTGAAAGTAGCTAGTGGTGGTGTATTCAACTGCTTTGGGAAAAACCTGAAACAGTTTTTTTTTGGCTCAGATATTGCATCGAATATGGAATATCTTCTTTGAGTCACATTCACCGGATTCATTTTTTACAAAATAATAAGCAGAAAGACCATCGACTTCTAGGCGTGGGATGAATGCCCAATTTAGGTAAAGTGTAGAATGACTTCAAAAGTTTTACTTTAATCACCTAATGACAAATAGTGAAATTCACCTGATTACCAGGGAACGTCCCAGTCCAACTCCAGAAATATTAACAGCCCTGAAAGCGGGACTCCCTCTAGAAAAAGTAGATTTGCACGAATTCAATCTGCGGGGAGTTGATTTAAGACAAGCTAACTTGAGTCAAGCCAAGCTACTAGGAGCCGACCTCAGTGAGATGGTCTTGAGTGATGCAAATCTGAGTAAAGCCGACTTGCGAGGTGCTAACCTGCGGGGAGCCGATTTGAGTGGAGCGAATTTGCAGGGAGCTTATTTAAACCGTGCTGACCTCCAACAAGCGAATCTTAGTGGTGCCAATTTGGAGGGAGCTAAACTCCAAGTAGCGCGTTACGATACACAGACAAAATGGCCTGAAGGATATAACTACAAAGCTTCGGGAGCAGTGGGGCCAGGTGCTAATCTCAATGCAGCTTATCTCAATACAGCTTTTTTACGCGATGCAGATTTGCAAGGGGCTAATCTGCGGGGAGCCTACCTCAGCGGCGCTGACTTGACTGGAGCCAATTTACAAGGCGCAGCTTTAAGCGGTGCTGACTTGAGTAAAGCTTATTTGACAGGGGCTTGCTTACGGAATGCTCGATTAACTGGAGCCGATTTGCGGGATACAGATTTGCGAGCAACTGACCTTAGTAACGCAGAAATGGAATATCTTCAAAGTATAGCAGGGGCAGATTTTACTCTTGCCCAAGGACTGACAGAAGCAACTAAAGCCATGCTTCACAGCCGTCCTGCATCAGAACTTGATGTTTGGAACGCCTACACCCGCAACACAACTCGTGAAAGTTTAAGTGGTTGACAAGGAGTTAGGAGTTATACGAATTTGCACTTATATGATGTCCGCTAAACCACCCATTAATAACCAGTTTGTAGTCGGGACTTCAGTCCCAAAAACCAGGACTAAAGTCCTGACTACGAGCAAATATTTTTTGTTCAGTTTGATTAACCAGACATTATATCATAAGTGTAATTGAGAAATTTCGTCGTTGCAGAGAAAGCGGGATGATTTTGGTGCTTTTGTAGGATGGGTATCTTGCGGGTTCTTTATATTTCCAGACACATTACCAAAAATTCAATACGGTTTAGTTAAGGGCTACTGGTACAAAATTTTGGGTTTTCGAGACGCGATAAATCGCCGTCTCTACAAGTGCTTTGGTCTTATCTGAACTGTATTTGCCCATAATTTATGCAACGCCGAAGTTTCTATTCTGCACTCCCTACTTTCCCAAACTTATAGCGTTTCTCGACCTAGTGATATGTCCGGTTAATAGTTATGATTCCCACAGCCATTGCACCCCTCCCCTTGGTAAGAGGAGGGGAGCCAAAGCTGCGCTTTTGCTCTTTGGGGTTCTTCGGATTTAGTAAGTAATCAAGCGGACATGATATGAGGTACACCTGTAAGGGCACGGCAGTGCCGTGCCCTGAGACTTGGTTTATGATTTTATACCAATTCTGAATGCGAAGCGCTATATATTTTGAGTTGTTTCATAAAGCTTGCCACTTCTGTTTGAGAAGCGCTAAAAATGTAGCGTATCCTTCGGAAAAACCGGGCGGATCAGGTAGAAAATATTGTGGAAATTCTTTATACGATCGCCAAGGTTCCGAAGCATGATGCCGCAAGTATAAGGCACATTCTGAGGAACCTGGTAGTCGCCAGGTCATTTGACCAGTTGGTATATCAGTCACAAATGTCTCCCGAACTCGAAAAAGTTGATATTTTATTCTAGATTTTGGCAAATTACCCGGATATTTTGCTCAAATTTCAGGTGAAATCAAGTGTTGGCTGTAGCTCAGTTAAGTCTTATGACCCTGAATAAGCTCACTTCGCTATTGTGGCAACAAGTCTTCTAAAGCAGCTCCCACAACTCGGTGATCCGGATCTTGTCTGAGTTGCTTCAGGGCTTCTTTTGCCTGCGGCCGATCGAATCGTTTGAGGGCATAGGCAACTCGGACGCGCATCCGCCAAGATTCACTATTCACCAAGCTTAGTATTTGAGATAATGCCGCAGCATTTTGGCCAGAATCAGCCAGTAAGCCAAGTATATCAACAGATGATTCCTGAACTGTGAAATCTTCGTCTTTTAAACCATGAACGCAGATATCAAATAATTCTTCAGGACAATCCATTTCCGCCATCGCTGCTAAAATACTGCGCCGCACTAACCAGTGGTCATCCTGATAAAATGTCAGAACTAGATGAGAAACTGCGACTCTACCAAATAGCGATAAAGAATTTGCCGCCTCAGCTCGCACATTGGGGGTATCGTCAAATTTCATAATTTGCATCAAAGCAGCAAAAGATTCTGCTGATTGTTGGTTACCCAAACCCCTTGCTACAAAGGAACGCACCAAAAATTCTGAGTCACGCAGTTTACTAGTTAGCAGAGGAACTGCAACTTCTGATTCATAATCCTTGAGTGCGGCGATCGCTTTCAAACGATACTGAAAATCTGGATTCTCCAGTTCAGCTTTAATTTTATTGATTTCCATAGGTGTATTTATTAGGGTTATTCTTTACTTTATTTTACAAATGCCAAAAAATAGCGATCGCATTTGGGAAGATTACTAGGGAATGGGGCATTGGGCATTGGGAGTGAGGAGTGAGGAGTTAAGAGTTAAGAGTTATTCTCCCCATCTCCCTCATCTCCCCCATCCCCCTGATCTCCCTCATCTCCCCCATGCCCCATACCCCATGCCCCAGCCCCATGCTCAAAACGTATGACTCAATTAACCGAAACTGTCAAGCAATTAATAGCCAAAGCCAGAATTGTCAGCTTTGCACAGTGGGAACAGTCCCATCCTGAAGCAGCGATCGCTATATTTCAAGCTGCGGATGATAATCTCCGCTATCTCAGCGACGAAGACTTACTACAGATCAAAACTTTAGCACCCAATTATTCTGCCTTGATTCCTGTCGCTGAGTTATTACGCGATCGTGCAGGGGAAATCGTTGATGAAGCAAGAGTTCAGGTTTTGCTGACTTATCCTCAAATTATCGAGCCTGGAGGAGGTCTTTATCCCCCTGAACGCGCCCAAGCTTGCTGGCGGGATTTTTGGCATTTTCTCCGCTGCATTACTTACGGTATCGCAGGTTCCCATACTGAATATACCAGTCCCAGCGGATTGCACTATATGAATTTGCTTTATCAGGAATTACAAGTTCCTTTAGATGCAATGGTTTTGGGGTTAAAAAGTATCAAAGCTGCTAGTTTGAAACGTTGGCAAACCAATGACCAAGAAACTCTTGCTCCTTATTTTGACCATTTAATCACTCAACTAGCTACTTTCCAAATCCAGTAGTACTGAAAACTTATACTATTTTGGATTTTGGGTAACGATTCAAAATTCAGAATTCAGAATTCAGAATTCAGAATTCAGACACGCTACTACAAATACTTAATTTTGTTCAAAAATCAAACCGGATTCCCATATCATGTCCCGGCAATTACAGCGTTTTTCATCTATTTGAACCATAATCCCCAGTAGGGGCGCACAGCACTTAAATATCAGTAAAATAGTTCATTTTCTCGGCACGCTGGTAACAAAATAACTAATTTTTCATTGCTAGAACCCTTGATTTTTAAAGCTCTTTGGGGAATGAAACAGCCCTGCTTGGAAAAGGGGGGAAAAAGAAATCTAGTTCCCTCCCCAATACATCGGGGAGGGTTAGGGTGGGGTGATGCGGTGAGTAACCGTAAGTGAATGAACTCAATATCACGTCTTCACAAGGGCTTCACGTTAAGTTGACACCTATGCACAGATGTGCGCCCCTACAACGTGGTCTATTTACCTAAAAATTGCTGTAAGCATAATACCTGGAACCCCAAAGAAGTAAAGCTGTGCTTGAGCTAACCTCCCCGATATCACGGGGTAGGTTCGGGTAATTTGGCGGACACGATATCATAACCAATTCGGAGTTGGGCGATCGCCAAAAGCCAACGCTCAGACTTTCGACAAAATTTCAAATCCAAAATTGTATTAGCCTACTGATTTTTACCCACAGTTTTAGCATTCAGTAATAATTCTAAGTTTTTTTTTGACAAGTCATTATTGTTGAGTTATTCTAAAAACTGTATAGGTGTCTTCGGTAAAAATGACTAGAACGAAGCAAACCATCGGCGGACACTACCAAATCCTATCTAGCTTAGGTGAAGGAAATTTTGGGCGAACTTACCTAGCAGAAGATTTACACGCGAAAAAACGCAAGGTTGTAGTGAAGCAATTTTCCTTTGTTTGTAATAGTCAATCGACATTTAATAAGGCTAAGGAATTATTTGATAGGGAAGGCGAAGTTTTATATGAGTTGAGTAATGGGTTACAAAATAACCAAATACCGCGTTTTATAGCATTTTTTGAAGAAAATCAAGAATTTTATTTAATCCAAGAGTTTATTGAAGGACAAACCCTCAGAGAAGAATTAGCTCAAAAAATCAGACTACCAGAAAATGAAGTAGTGGATTTGCTCAAAGATGTTTTGTGTATTCTCAAAGTAATAAATGAAAAGGGAATAATTCATCGAGACATCAAACCAGATAATATTATTATACGTGCGAGTGACGGCAAACCCACATTGATTGATTTTGGTGCGGTAAAAGAAATAACTCAATTGCAGCCCAAACCAACAATTATTTACACGCCAGGATACAGCCCCCGGGAACAATTCAACGGCTCGGCAAAATTCAATAGTGATATATATGCGTTGGGAATGACAGCGCTAGAAGCGCTAACAGGATTAGAACCAGAAAAGTTAAAAGATGACACAGGTAAGGTAATTTGGTCTAATCAAATCCCAGGTAGCGATCGCTTAGTAGAAATCCTCCAAAAAATGGTTGATGAAGACTATCGCAGTCGATATCAATCAGCAGAGGATGTATTAGCTGATTTAGTGCTAGTAAAACAGCCGAAAAACACTCTGATGCTTGCACCAAAAAATCATTTACCAGTTCAAACTATACACAAAACTGTTTTCCAGCCAACAAACGTCATAGCCCAATGGCTCAAGTTTCCAATTTTACCACTTATAGTAATTGGAATATTTGGTTCAACGTCATTTTTTGCTGTCAGAAAATTATTCATGCCCCTACAAGTAAACTCTGATGTTTCTCAACCAAAACCCCAAAAACTAACACCAAAAAAAGCTGATTCTAAATCTTCCAACGTATCTGATAGCAATAAAAATCAAGAAACAATTAATCCTTGTCCTCCAATTCTGGCACCTGGCCAAATTTGTAAAAAATGATAAAAGCAGAAAAAGACTACTATGATTATTGAGAATGGTAGATTACAAGTAGCATTATTCATTATCGGTGCTTTTGGTAGTCTCGCAACAGTAGTAAACGTTGCTTATACTACTTGCGATCGCTTTGGTTGGTGCAAGAACGTCCAACCGACTGAAGAACTGATAAATCCCTGTCCTCCTATCTTACCTCCTGGTAAAGTTTGCACTTATCGATATCCTAAAAAAACTCTCATGGAGAGATAAACTAAACAAATCTACCATCACCAAAGTTATCAAAAATGCTCTATAATTTCCTGGGAATAATAGTATTTAAGTATTATTTATTCAGCCATAAAATACAGAATCTTTACCAAAAAAAATACAAAATACTAAAACTTAAAATGTATACATAGCTTCATATCGTAAGATATTGAAATATACAAAAATATTCTTTCTATCATCCTGCAAGAGGTACAAAAATGAACCCAAAAAGTAGTTTATCTGTAATGGCAGCATTTATGTTGACATTAGCATCTGCTATTGCACCCACTACAAATGCTCAGGCAAATATCAGTGAACGTTTTGTTTGCAAAAAATCTAATGGTACATGGACAACTGTCTACCAAGACTCACGCAGAGACAAACCCTTTATTCGTTGGACTTCTGACTTTGGTGGTTTAGCTAACTATACACGGGAACAACGCTGTCGGGAAGTGACTAGCAGATTAAATGACTACATGATAAATCAGCGTCCGTTTTACATGACTACCGGTAGGACTAAAGACGGAAAGTATCCTATCGTTTGCCGAACTGATTTTCAAGGTGGTGGTTGCAAAGGGCTGATTTATACTTTAGATCCTAATGGACGCACACCTCCCGATGCGATCGTCAAAGAGTTACTAGAAATTGTTAGTCCTGAAGTAGGGCCTTCATTAGGCGTAACAGCAACAAGTTGCCCCTTGTATGTTAATGTTCGTTTATATTTACAAGGTAAATCTAGTGCTAAATATGTTTGTAGAACTAGATAACTTTAAACTTCGACAGCTTAAAAAAGCAGTTTGCTGATGAAACGAACTTTGACCATAGTCTTGAGTTTAGCCTGCATTTGTGTCCCATTGTTGGAAGCATCAACGCAGGCTATTAATTCTTTGGTTATTGCTCAAACCATCCCTAGCAATAACAAATCTGATACAGAAATTAATAGTATTGCTCAAAAAATTACAGTTCAAATATTTGAAGTAGTTTCTCAACAAGAAGAAAATTTTATTGGAACTGGATTTATAGTTAAAAAACAAAGTAAACAAGGTAATAATTTTGATTACCAAGTATTAACTAACGATCATGTAGTAAAAAAACTGCATACTGGATACCACTATCAAATTAAAACTTATGAAAATCGCACTTACAAAGCTTTTTTACCGAAAAATACGAATAAATTTAAGAACTATGACTTAGCCATATTAACTTTTAGCAGTTCTGTTGGATATGAAACAGCAAAATTAGGTAAATCTGACAGATTGCAACCACAAAACAAAATTTTTGTCGCTGGCTTTCCATGTGAATCTATTCAATGTAAACCTAAACTAACAATTAAATCAGGTGTAATCGCTCCTATAGAATTTCTCTTGCAGGGAAAAACTTTAGTTAATGGCTACAGAATAGGATACGATATTGATGTTCAATCAGGAACCAGCGGTGGGCCAATCATAGACACCGTAGGTGAAGTAGTGGGGGTTAATGGTAGGAGTAAATTTGTAGGTTCGCCCTTTGCCAATGCTCCAGATCCATACAAATTTGATGATAATACTCAACCAGAGAAAAATATTAAATTATTGATGGGATACTTTGCTTGGGGTATTCCGATTGAAACATATACGAAGCTGGATAATATAAACTCACCAATAGAAATTACTCCTCAATCTTCTTCATCTGGGAATACCCAACGAAATTCTTACACAAATTCAGAAGCTCAAGGGATTGTCATCAGCAATAGCTTAATAACAAATATAATTCTAATTCTGATTGTGGCTTTGATTATAAGTATTGTTTGGTATTCATTGAAGCAGTGGAATAAATACAAAGCAGAAACTCAGCAAAAATCTCTAGCTATAAAAAATAAGCAAAAAGAACAACAATCTAATCTTCCATTGAATCGTCTAGCTAATGAAGAGCAAGAAAAACAACCAGAATTTCATCTTGATTCAGAAAAACAGCAGCTAAAAATTACAAAATCAAAGCAAAAGCTATCAAGCTGGAAAACAAAATTTCAGCAATTATTCAAAGCATTTTATAGAATAAAAAAACACAAAATAAAGAAGGTACAAAAGATATCTTCAACAAAAGAACAAGATAAATAGATGGGTTATCTTTCAGGACATCCCGTACTTTTAGAAATAACATAGATAACAATCTTAAATGTAATTTTTCTTACCAACTTACTTATTTAGCAACATTTAATATTATACTGACTCAATAAAAATGTGTTCAATTTTGGATTTTATTTTGCATCGCTGTGAAAAAATTTTTAATGCTAATGATGCTGATTGTCGCAATCACATTTATTGGGTGGAGTTGTGAAGGTAAAAAGACTCCAATCCCCGATCCGACACCGACAATCTCTATTCCTAGCCCGACACCTACTATTCCTAACCCAACGCCAACAACCTCTGGTTTAATACCAGAAGAAATAAGAAAACTTGCAGAAGAAACAACTGTGTTTATTACTGGAACAGGTAAACCTGGCTCAGGTGTAATTATTGATAAACAAGATAATACGTATTATGTATTAACAGCTGCACATGTTGTAGGAATTGAACCAACTTCGTTAGCTCCTCCATACAAATTACAAACCAAAGATAATCAAGAACATATTGTTGCAGACGAAAATACTTATGATGAAAATGTTCAAAAATTTCGGGAATCTACTGATTTAGCAATTATAAAATTTACTGCTGAACCAGGTCAAGAATACCAAGTTGCTCCATTAGCTAAATCTATATTGACAGGAATGCCTGTGTATGGATTTGGATGGACTAGTTGCTCAGGAGGAAATCAACGACAATTTCAGAAGACTGGAGGTGAAATATGTAAAATTAATCCAGACGCTAATAATGGTTGGAATGTAAGTTATACAAACAATATTATTGAGGGGATGAGCGGAGGTCCTGTGTTTGATTCGAGTGGATATGTTGTTGCTATTCAAGCAGGACAGGATGGATATGGACCAGCATTTGATGATAGCTGTAAACCTCTACCATTACAACCAGATCCAAAATTTAATTATGGTTTAGGTGTTCCTATTCGTGAAAATTTTGAGATGCTGCGATCAAAACTGGGTCAAAAATTAGAAATAAAACTGCAACCAGCCATTTCTCCTCAACAAGAGCCTATAGTTAATATTAAATGTCGTGAAAAACTTTCACAAACAGAATGCGCTCCCATATTAGCTCCAGGGGAAAGCTGCAATTCTCACTTTGAATGAAGCTTAGAGGTTGTTTGAAAAGTAGGGGATGTTGTAAAAAAGCTCTCTCCGTATAAGCTGTGAATAGATAATAAACAGCACCGAGAGAGTGGTATGAGTAAAGCTTACCCTAGTAACCTAAGTTTGGAACAATATCAATTGATGAGTGACTTAGAGGATGTTTTAAAAGTCATGATTGATGTATCAAATATTTTTTACCCCACCCTAACCCTCCCCTTATAAAGGGGAGGGAACTAGATTATTTTCCGGTTTCCCCCCAATACATCGCAGGGCTAATTCTGTTTGAAATGGAATGAAACAGCCCTGGAGGATTAAGGGGGGAATCATTCTATTAAAATCACAGCTAACCACTTTTAAAACATCTAGGACTTACGCATTGACAAAGTGGCAAAAGAGTGTGCTGATAAAAAGTATCATCCACTAACTAGGTATCGGACAATCAGAGAAATCAGCAAACCCTCCACAGCACAATGCAATCTGGAACATTACACGCTGTTTTTGCTATCAGAAGCAAAACATGGGGGATGTTGTAGATTAGCAGAGATATTAGAAAACGTGTCACACGACAGTGTGAACAGATTTTTGCTGAGAGAGAGATATGAACCGAAAGATTTATTCGATACAGTCAAGGAAATCATAAATATAGTAGGCGGGATTTTAAGTGTTGATGACACAGTAGTAGAAAAATTGTATAGTGAGCCAAAGAATGCAGAATTAATTAGTTATTTTTGGTCTGGGAAATATCATAAGAGCATCAGAGGAATAAATTTAATCACGCTGTATTACAGTGATGTGCATGGAAATTCAGTACCAATTAATTACAGAATATACGATAAAAAGGAGGGAAAGACTAAGAACGATTATTTTCAAGAAATGCTGACCGAAGTGATAAATTGGGGTGTAAAGCCAAGAATAGTGACAGGGGACAGTTGGTACTCAGGAGTAGAAAACTTAAAATTTTTCAGAAACCAGAAATTGGGTTTTCTATTTGGGGTAGAGAAAAATAGAACTGTCTCAAATGAACCAGGAAAGTATTGCCAAGTAAGCAGTCTGGATATTCCCGACCAAGGTTTGAGAACTCATTTGAGAGAATTTGGATTTATCAAGTTGTTTAGGAAAGTCTTTAAAAAAGAAGACTCTAGACACTATGTATTATATCTACCAGATGAAGAATCTCTACAGGAAATAACTAGAAGCGAATTTGTGACAATTCATGATCCCCATTGGGGAATTGAAAGTTTTCATAGAGCTATCAAACAAGTATGCGGGATTTGTCGATTCATGGTTAGGGATAGCCAAGCGATTAAAACACACATATTCTGTTCACTTCAAGCATTTGTTCGTTTAGAAAAAATGCGCTCTGAAAACATAATTTCTAATTGGTATGAACTGCAAAGGAACTTATTCACTTTAGTTTTGCGTGATTACATCGTAGAAAATCTTACCAATACTTGTGTCGCTTAGTACACATGAATGGTTTTTTTTGTCAATGCGTAACTCCTAACATCCTCTTAGCAGTACGACGCTTTTGTAGTCGCTTCAACTCAGCCTCACAACAGCTTGATTGTCCTTGAGGATGGCAATTTGCGATCGCCATACCCTTTTTTGATTGCTCGTAGGCTATGGGCTAGTGCTTTTGCATACACACCCGCCACTATCTTTGCCACAAGAACCAATTAAATGCTAAAAAAAGCTTAAGTTTCTCTAGAGTATCATTTAACTTAACAAATTTTAATAAATATGGTTTCAGCATCGTATCAGAATGTGTAAAGGCATAACGATGTAAAAAACTCAAAAAACTTGTGAATTATGGACGTTCAGAGGACTTTTAAAGACTCTGGCCTTCCCTCTTGTTTAAAGTGATGTAAAGTTTTTTAACATCTGCTGAGTATCCTTCTCATAAAATTTAGTTGTTAACTGGGAGATAGTTTGAATGGCTTTCGGACCAGCATCACGATTAGGGGTCGCTTTATTTGAAGACACCGATCCCATTGATCTGTGGCCAGGTCGCTCTAATGAGGAAATTGAAACCGTAATTAGAGCTGTCTACAAGCAAGTTTTAGGCAATGCCTATGTGTTGGAGAGTGAACGGCTGCCCGTTCCTGAATCCCAACTCAAACGGGGTGAAATTAGCGTTCGGGAGTTCGTGCGTCAAGTCGCCAAGTCGGAACTTTACCGCTCGCGCTTTTTTGATAGCGTTCCCCGCTATCGGTCGATTGAATTAAATTTCAGACATCTTCTTGGCCGTGCGCCATTGGATCTAGAAGAAACCCGTTCACATAGCACTATTCTGGACACAAAGGGCTTTGAAGCTGACATTGATTCTTATTTAGACAGCGACGAATACCAAGAGACTTTCGGCGAAAACACAGTACCTTACATTTGGGGCTACAAAACTGAAGCAATCCAGAGCTTGGTTCAGTTTACCCACATATTCCAGTTGGTACGTGGTTCCTCTAGTAGCAGTCTCAAAGGTGACTTAGCTGGCAAACAACCAAAATTGAACAGCTTAGTAATTCAAAATACACCTAGCCCTGTAGTTTCACCAGCCAGTAAGGGTGCTACATTCCGCAACCCAACATCTACTCCGAGGACCCGTCAAGGTGTGGGAGCTGGTGATGATGGTAAGGTCTACCGGGTTGAAGTCACTGGTTACAAGGCAAATGTGGTAAATAGCATTTCCAAGTTTCGCCGCAGTAACCAGGTCTATTTCGTACCCTACAATCAACTATCACAAGAGTATCAACGGATTCACAAGCAGGGTGGTGTAATTGCCAGTATCACTCCTGTCAACTAGAGAATCTATTCACAAACTAAGCTTGGGAAAAGGTACATGGGAAGCATAGTTATAAATTCTCCGAAGGTGGAGCTGTGGTCAACGAGCTCTACTGAAGAAGTAGAAGCAGTGATTCGAGCCGTTTATAAGCAGGTTTTGGGTAACGCTCACTTGCTAGAAAGTCAGCGGCTCGTGACTGGTGAATCGCAATTGCGCGATCGCAAAATCAGCGTTCGTGACTTTGTGCGAATCGTCGCTAAATCCGAGATTTACCGGACTCGGTTTTTTGAAAGCACTGCTCCCTATCGGTTCATTGAACTCAACTTTAAACATTTGCTAGGTCGCGCTCCCCTCGATCAGACAGAGGTTTCCGAGCATATCCGTCGTACCGTTGAAAGCGGTTATGATGCTGAGATCGACTCCTACATCGATAGCCCTGAATATCAGGCTTCTTTTGGCGAAAATACTGTACCCTACTATCGGGGAAACAGTAGCCAAGTAGGGCAAAAGCAAGTTGGCTATAACCGGATTTTTGGGCTTGTTCGTGGCGTGGCTGAAAGCTCAAGCTCCATCAAGTCCTCTCAGTTGGTTTACTCAGTAGCAACCAACAGCACTGCTAAAATTAAGTCACCTTCTGTGATCGGTAGTACTGAAAAGAGATTTAAGATCCTTGTTCAGGGTGGAAGTGGAAAATTCAATAATCCCCTCCGCCGCAGTACAACCGAGTACATTGTTCCTGCTAGCAACATGACACCGCAAATTCAGCGGATCAATCGCACTAGTGGCAAGATTGTTAGCATCACAGAGATTGTTTAAAAAATAGGGATTGGGTATTGGGCATTGGGCGTTGGGCATTGGGCATGGGTTATTGTCCTTGTCTCCCCAGTCCCTAGTACCCAGTACCCAGTCCCCAAACCCCAAGTCCCATCAAAAGTAAAATAAACTACTATATAGACTGAGAGAATAACCTTTAGCCAAAATATTTTTGACACTGTAAGCTGTTTTTCTAATCGCTTTTGTAATGGAAATTAATGAATTTTTTGAACTTTCAATTGGACGATGGCGATCGCAACGTAGCGGTCATCATTTAGCATTCGCCCATTTTGAAGAAGTCTTGTCTAACATTGATATTGAATCTTTATCTACCGACGACCCGACGGTGCTAGAAGTATGTAAATTACATGACATTAGCCCTGTCAGTATCACTCACCCCTTTCGCATGACTTGGGAAGGTGAATCAGACTGGGACGATAAACCAATCTCTGGTAGTACCGTGCTGGTACCAATTCCCGATATTGAAAATCCTTCTAGAGGCAAACTCCTGCGGGAAAACGGATATGCTGAAGTAGTCCCGGCAGTAGGTAGATACCACCTGAGTGACGACGGTGTTTTTACGCTGCTGACAGAGTATGACCTGGTTGCAGCTGAGGAGCGAATTTGGTTTGCTAACCCAAATCTGCGATTTCGCGTATCGATGATTAAAACCAGTGATGGTAAAGGCGTGACAACAGCTTCCTTTTCTTCAGAGATTCGGTCTTTGTCCAGTTCAACGAGTTAGCAATATTCTGTTAAAAGATTAAATTAGTAACGAGTGCTTACTGAATAATTTTTCCAGGAATCATTTAGTACAATATTGCAAAAATAAACCTACCATGTGAAATAGGCAGAACACCTAAAGGATAAAATCTCTTTACTTTTGCCTTTTGCCTTCAAAACTAATTTTGTCTTGTCACTCCTGAGGTTGAATATGACAATAGCCGCCAGTGACTCTAGCATCAAGTCTAGCGATTTGCTCACCTTAGCTTGTTGGATGGCGGGAGATTTTAGCAACCAAAAGCAATCTTTTGCAAATCCTCAACTTTACGCGCACATTCACATTTTTTTTCGTCCTTTACCATTTGAGTTTTTTTCTGCCGTCGGTTTTTATTCTGAACAAGTATATGACCACGATTTATGGACACCCTATCGCCAGGGAGTACATAGATTAGTAGATTTGGGCGATCGCATTTATATCGAAAATTACAGCTTGAAAGACCCTGTACTTTATGCAGGTGCTGGTCGGGAATTAGATATCCTCAAAACCATCACCCCACAGAACATTGAACGGCGCTATAACTGTTCGATGGTTTTTGTTCGAGAAGGTGAAATGTTTCGCGGTAGTGTAGAACCAGGCAATGAATGTTTAATTCCTCGCAATGGCCGCCAAACATATCTTGTTAGCGATGTAGAAATAACTGACCATACTTGGATAAGTCTAGATAAAGGCATGGATATTGAAACCCATGAACAAATATGGGGTTCAACTGCTGGCCCTTTGCGGTTTGAAAAACGAGAAAGTTTTGCTGATGAATTAAATGCGGTGAGCGCATTATGTTAATTCAGCTGGAATCTGTTAAACCTAAAATGTTACCTCCAATAGCTGAAAAAAAAATGCGCTGCTGGATTCGCAGTCGTCACTTGATTTGTTCAGGTAACTTTTTTATCTTCGAGACCTTAGAATATACGACGATTGAAAGGTTTTCTGAATGTGTTGCTTCTTTAGGAGGAACAGTAATATCTGTTGACCCCATTAATAAAATTTGGATGGGTGATCATCGCCAAGTTATTCTATATCAGGCAAAAGCAAGTTTACATACACCTCATCACACCTTGAAACAATACTGGATAAAATACGGTGGTTTCTACACTAGGTTTGATATCCGTGCTTGAAAAATGCTGCTGCTAGCTTAGTCCAAGTTAGAAATACGCTCTAATTGAAGAAGAATACAGAATTCAGAATTCTTCTTTTTAATTCCTCCGTTAGAGGGTTGACGGTTAACTGTTAGTGTCTCATGGCTAATGTTCAACAATATTAGTTGTTAGTTATTAACTGTTAGCCGTCTCTTGTTTGTTAGAAAATGTAACTAAAAAACCTCCCAAAACTTGATAAATTATATCCTATCGTGAAGGGAATTAGAAAATTTTAGTGAGTAATTGTACTAATTAATCACTACCAAATACTGACCTCCCATTACTTTTAAAAATATTGTTTTTTCAAAGGTTGTTGAAAACTATGCCAAGCCTTTCAGATGATGACATTAGACAAAGCCAGTACCAAGCATTTTCTCAAACAGAAACCATTGAACTGTGGTCTGGTGCTTCGGTTGATGAGACCGAAATTGTGATTCGGGCAGTTTATCGGCAGGTTTTGGGCAATGCTTATGTAATGGAAAGTGAACGCCTCATTGCCCCAGAATCACAACTCAAGCAAGGCATAATTAATGTTCGTGAGTTTGTGCGTCAAGTTGCCAAATCAGAGTTGTATCGCTCGAGATTTTTTGCTAACGTTTACCGCTACCGTGCCATTGAATTGAACTTCAAGCATCTACTCGGTCGCGCTCCTGATGACTACTCCGAAATGATATATCACAGTAACATTTTAGACGAACAGGGTTTTGAGGCGGATATTGATTCTTATGTTGATAGCGAAGAATATTTCAGTGCCTTTGGCGAGAATGTAGTACCATATTACCGAGGTTATAAAACCCAAACTGGGCAAAAAATATTGGAATTTACCAATATGCTGCAACTAGTGCGGAGCAATTCTAGCAGCGACAAGAACCTAGCATCAAATAATAAACCTCAATTGGTGCGATCGCTAATTAGCAACACTCCTTATGGTAAACTCAAACCTACGGATGTTGGTGCATTGTTAGCTGAACTGTTCAAACCCAAGCCAGAATCTGCTGCTGGAGTTAATACATTTGTTGCAGCTAGTAAAACAGCCGAACAAAGTTTGCAACAAAAAATTCAAGAACAACAAAGCCAAATTACAGCTTTACAACAACAACTAGCAGGGTTACAAAGCTTTGCTAGCATCGGTGCAACACAATTTACCACTAGTTCCCAGCTTTCTAGTTTTCAAAGTGCAGATGAATCTGCATCTTTGCAACAGCAAGCCGACGCCCAGGTAAAACAGATTACTGCATTACAAGAGCAAATTGCTGATGCTCGACGCTTGGCCGCAGTTGGGGAAGCCCGTTTAAATAAGTGGCGCAGTCGCGTTTTTAATGGCTAAAGTCCCAACGCAATAGTCGAGCAAATCGTTTGTAGTCAGAACTTTAGTCAGAAAATTAAAGTAGGGGCGCACAGCTGTGCGCCCCTACAAATGTACAAACAATTTGGAATAATTTATTTTCTGGAAGTCCCTAGATGAATGATTAGGTTGCGAGAATTATATCAGAGTAGGCAAAAGACCAAACTGGACGCATTTTAAAGAACTCTTCAAAGGAAATTTTCAAATCTTGATTCTCATCATATTTTTTCATGTATTCTTCAACTTCATTAGAAGGCAATCCCCATTCTAGCAATAGTGTCTTTAACTCAAATTCATCAATGTAACCAGTCCCATCGATATCTATTTGGTCGAAAATTATTTTGCACTTTTCTTCATTGCTAATATTTTTACCCTTGCTTAAACATTCTAGCTTCAAGCTTTCTTTTTTTAGTCGTTCTTTGACACCTTTAATCTGCCAGATTTGCTCATAAAAATTCGTGAAATGAAATTCATTCAAATCTGTGTGTCGAGCCAGAAAAGTATTGATAAAAGAATCTGGAACTTGCCACTCGTTCCAAAGAATTTTCAATTCTTCTTTATCTAAAGTTCCAGTTTTATTTGTATCCAATTGAGCAAAAACGGCTGCTGCTACTGCTCGATCGTCAAGTTGTTCGGCATTGATTGATAAATTATTACTTACCCATAATTCTTTCGCATCTTCATCTATTAATGTTTGTCTTTGACTTTCTTTTGTCCAACTGATCCAGTCTGCTGCTGTGGGATTCACAATTAACTTATAAAGAGCATTATATCCAAGGACACAAAGGATAAAATACAAGTTACCAGCAACACCTAATACAGAGGGAAATATCAACACACCAGCCGCCAAAATTGAAGCAGAATAAAGGTTATCTTTAAAGATTCCAAAAACAGTAAAGATAAAGTAAAATACTCGACACCAAACGTATATACTGAGAACTAAAAATGTATTGATTAACCAAAAATCAGAACTTGGTTCTAACAGGAGATTAACGGCAGCATAAAGGTGTAAACTGACGCAGAATAGATATGCTGGAATCATTACACTTTTAGAGCCAAAAACAATCGGTGTTTGGTAAAAAGATGAGGTGACATGACCGATTATGGCTGATAGTGCCATGATTGTAGCGGGTATTTCTGGATTACTACTAAAAAATGCAATAACACCAAACAAAACCTCTATACTTCCAGAAATTACGTGAGTTCTGATTGATAATTTCCGCTTGGGTAGCATGAGAAATTTGGGGTGTGGTGGGTTCGTATAATGGTAGTACAAAACGTAAAAGTTACAGAGAATTGATGCCCCACACAGAATTAGTTTTTGATAATATTCTGTTTCCTGACCTGTAAAAGTAGTACTAAAATAAAAGCAAGCCAAGACGTAAATGCTGAGGGGTAAAATTAGCAATGTGTTTTTAAAAACATGAGAATATAAAGTCTCCTTGTTTGATTGATTAGGGGATTAGAGCTAATTTATTAAACTGAGATTTTCGGAAGTTAATTGTTTACTAATGCACCATCACAGACAATGCATCAAATCCATTGCCACAAACAGCGTGCTAGGTTTCATATCTGCCTTTTGTTGTGCCCGTATTAGACATAAAATGAGAGTACCAGCCAATAAACATTTCTAGAGAAAATTTTATAAAAATTTAATTTATTAATTCATCTTTTTTAGTATGCTGTCTGCCAATGGCGTTATTCATCGAGTTGATTTGTGAAGCGTGAATTAAGTTGAATTGTTTCATCATTTTCGATACCCTTTCGAGTTCTGTTATCTGCTTCAAGTTTGACAGAAGCATCTCCTGATTGTGAGTTGTTATAGAGTACAAATCTGGTCTTGATGCCACATCGTTTATTGATAGTAAGTAAGTCGGTGCAAAGAAAGCTAACAGTTGAAAGCTGTCATTTGTCCTTTGTCCTTTTTCATTGGTAAGGGTTTCAAGTATGTTTACTTTTCGTAAGATAGTTTTGTTTATTCCCACCGACTTATATCAAGTTCGGAAAATCACTTACGATTAAAAATTCTCCGCGTCCCCGTGTCTCCCCCTCTCCGCGTCATTTTTATCGTAAGTATTTAGGCGAACCTGATATTACTTAGTATTGCGATCGTATTCAATGACAAACAAGCAGTGGGCTATACTGCGATCGCTTGACTAAATTAAATGTAGAGATGCAAAATTTAGAATCTCTCAACATTTGTTAAGAACACTGCAACTGGGCTAACAACACGACAATTTCATCAATTGCTTAGCTTGCAACTGTTAAAACATAAATTATCTTGGTGGGTAATACTGCGGATTCATAACTGGAGATGAATAACCATTTATGGGTACAGGACTAATAATTGGAGCTTGATAACCATTCATCGGTACGCTGCTTGTGGTACCGTTGGGTAAAATAGGATTGATCGTCTGGGGTTGATAACCGTTGGTAGGTACAGTGCTTGTAGTACTATTGGGTGTAACTGAATTTTGGCTAAACTCTTGGTAAGCAGTACGAGAAATTGAGCTAATCAGTTTTTCCGCGCGGGGGTCGTTATTCGGGCGTTGTACCATCACAGCAGCTACGTAGCGCTTACCTGTGGGCACAATAATTAAACCTGCATCTGCCAGCATTGTGCCAATATCACCTGTTTTGTGGTATACTCTCGCACCTGTTCCCAAACCGGATGGGAGCAATGAGTCTCGCTGAGTGCGGCGCAAAATATCGAGCATTAAATCACGTGATGGCATACTGACTAAATTTCCCTGACTGACAATTGCCATCAAATTCCCTAGTTCTTTGGGGCTAGTAGTGTTTGTTCCTTCTAAATCTGGTAGTTGATTGCGAATGACTGTGGTTGTCAATCCCCAACTGCGGAAACGCTGGTTTAAAGCATCTATGCCTCCCAGTCGGGTGATTAGCATGTTTGTGGCTGTGTTGTCGCTGATGGTAATCATTTTAGTGGCGACTTCCAGAGCAGCGTACTGGGTTCCAGGTGGTTTGTATTGCAGATTTCCTGAACCACCTGCCATCGCATCTTGCTGCATAGTCAGCATTTCATCGAGGCGAATTTTTCCGGCGTCCACGTCCTGGAAAAAGGCAATTAGAATCGGTACTTTGATTGTGCTAGCCGCAGGAAAACTGGTAGAGGCATTGATGTCCACATAATTACCAGTATCCAAATCTACTAAGAAAACTCCGGGTGTGAGATTTGGGTTGCTGGTGGCCAAATCTTGCACCGCATTTTTTAAGGGGATAATTTCCTGAGATAATAACAGGCTTGAAGATGCAACTGGGGCAGTAGGGGTGGGTTGCGGCTGCGATCGCACCACATTACTATTACTAGATTGGGGCGCTGAATTTGTGGTGATGCGATTAGCCGGGTCTAATACTGACAATACAGTGCCTACAATTGCCCCCATGCCAACACCCACAATTAACAACCGCAGTACATATAATATGGTTTTGGCCATTGGCTTTAACCGCGTCTTCCGTGATGAACGCCTGCCGATTTTTGGCTTTTCCATCCGCACCGTTTTAACTGTTGCAACACGCGATTGCAAGGGAGGAATTTTTCCTTTCACAGTCGGTATCGGTTTGACTGCCGCTGGCATGACTAACTCCGATTTTACCCTGCGTGTACCCCCTGGGATTGGCACAGGACTGATGGGATTTGTTGGGCGTGCTAGCGCCCCTTGTTTGCCAGCAACAACTTGCTGCTGGCTGTTAGCTTTCACTTTCTTGGGTGCCACTTTTTGAACTTTTTGTGGACGCTGGCGGCGGTTTAAGGGTTGACGCCGCGAGAAAGCTGTTAGTTCGTCACTTGACTCTGACACTGCTACTCCTTGTGACCCACTGGACTGTTTTCTTGCAGACTCCTGACCCAAAACTTAACCTTCAAGCAATATTAATGCTCAAATTCCACTTTGCCACTAAGTAGCATTTTTGTGTTTAGTTTAATATTAAATATTTTGGGGGGGGTGATTGCGTATATATTAAACGAATAATTACAAGTTTTCACCATCTCTTTGAGTTTTAAGTGCCCATTCTACCTGCCGCAAAATTCCTAGCAGCAGTGCTACTTCGCCAGTTTGCAGCCCAGCGCGATTATATAGTTGGCGAAATTTTCCCATACGACTAGGTGCGGTATGTGGATACAGATAACCAATTTTCAGTAGTAATGATTCTAATTGCTGGTAGTATGTTTCCACAAGGTCTAAAGGCGCGAGTTCAATTTGGGGCAAAGTTTGAATCTCTGGTTGCTGGGTAGATTGTGACAATTCATAACAGCAGATTGCTACAGCAGTAGCTAAATTCAAGGATAGATAATTTTGATTTGTGGGAATAAAAATAAAGCGCTGAGCATAATTTAATTCTTCGTTGCTTAATCCCCGGTCTTCTCTGCCAAAAATCAAGGCTGCGGGTTTTTCTGGTTCCTCCAGTAGCCAGGGTAGTGCTGTGCGGGGGTTTTCTAAAGGTATTTCCCAACTGCGAACGCGACCGGTTGTAGCGATCGCCCTGACACATCCATGCAATGCTTCTGGTAAGGTGGCCACTACTACCGCAGATTCTAAAATTTCTTTGGCATGAACAGCCATCATCAAAGCTTCTGGCGATAATGGATCGCATTGGGGATTCACTAATACTAAATTATGTAGCCCGAAATTTTTCATTACCCTGGCGATCGCACCAACGTTGATCGGCCCAGCTGGCTCTACCAACACAATTCTTAATCCAGCCAAGCTCATTTTTTGCCTCCGGCGATCGTACTTAAAAATACTTTTAGGCTAGTTTAAAGTATTCTTGATAATTTACCTGCTTTAATCATCACCACCAAGTGTTCAATACGTTCATATTCATCTAATTCTTGTAACTCGGTGGATGTGAGTGTACCTGCTTGAGAGCGTGTTAGCAAGGTACGCAAACGTTCTTGCATTTCGGGAGTGGATTTAAATTCAGCAATTTGTTCAGGAGTGGGGTTGCTGGCGAGAAAATCGAGGATATATCGGTAAACTTGTGCTGGTACCGCTGGTTGTTGGAGGCTTAAAGCCTACTTCTGCTACTTGTTGAGATAGTTCCTCTGATACTTCTAGGGTAATTCTCGGCATGGTGGGCTTTGGTGCGGATTGCACGCACTGGAGGTTTACTATTACTAAATGATATATCCTGAAATTCTTCGTTACTCTGGCGACAATGGGTTGGGCGAGGGTGGCGCAGCAAGAAATCCCGCAAATCAATGCTCAAATGAAGGCATACCTGGAAGCTTACGCCGATGGTGTCAACGCTTATTTAGCAAACCATCAAGGCAGCACCCTGAGTTTAGAATACGCTGTGCTAAAGTTCCTCAATCCTGGGTATCAGCCAGAACCTTGGCAAATACTCCATTCTCTGACCTGGGGTAAGGTAATGGCTTATGATTTGGGCAGAAATTTCCAGAGCGAAATTGAACGGGCAATACTGCTTAAAACTCTGACCCCTGCTCAAGTTGAGGAACTTTTTCCGCCGTGTCCTCAGGATTTGCCGGTGATTTTGCCGGTGTTCGAGCCAGGGGCAGGATATGAAAAGCTCACGCAAAGGCGCAAAGACGCAAAGGTAGAAACAAAAGTTCATAGATACAGGGTAGCGATCGCAATCTTAATGCCCAAACTCTAGTACCATTACTGCAATCCCTTGCAGTTGATACACCTCGTTTGCAAGCAGCCCAAAAGCTGCTACAAGATTGGAATTTGCAGTTGGGAATGACATCACCTGCTGCGGCTTTATTTGAAGTATTCTGGAAAAACTTCTTGGCAGATACATTTCACGATCAGTTGCCTGAAAGATATTTTCCTAGTGGCGGCGATCGCTGGTACGCTGTAATGGCAAATCTGGTCAAACAGCCCAATAGTCCTTGGTGGGATAATCGCAACACCCCAAAAGTTGAAAACCGCGACCAAATCCTCCAAGAATCTTTTACAAAAGCCGTAGATGAGCTAGAACGCATTCAAGGTAAAGACCCGAAAAACTGGAATTGGGGCAAACTGCATACTGTTACTTTTCGTAATGCCACCTTGGGTAAATCTGGGGTTGTACCCATTGAAGCTTTGTTTAATCGTGGTGCTTTTGCCACGGCTGGTAACGGCGAAACAGTGAATGCTAACCGCTGGAAGGCCAACAAATCATTTGAAGTGACGGATATTCCTTCATTGCGGATGATTGTAGATTTGGGAAATTTGGATAACTCACTCTTGATTCACACCCCTGGACAATCAGGCCATGCCTTCCATAGACACTACAACGATATGGTTGACCTTTGGCGCCAGATTGAATACCACCCCATGCTGTGGCAACAAAAGAATGTTACAGCAAATACTACTGCCACATTGAAATTAATGCCAAAATTGGCAGATTGAAGAAGAATTCACAAGTCAGAATTCAGGAGTCAGAATGAAGACGCGACGCTCGTTGCGCTAAAGCGTCTCCCCTTGGGAGAAGACTCGGCGGGAGCTAACTATCAGTGGGCGATTCAGACCCACCACTGAATTGTTGCACCACTAAACATACAGATTTAGTGGGGGTCTTAAACCCTTGGATTCGTCCACTCTTTCGTTCAAACTTCATTCTGAATTCTGGCTCCTGACTCCTGAATTCTGTTTTGATAAGTTTATTTAAGTAAAATTACATACACATCTGCGACAAAATGCAGTATAAAGTAGCAGGGATAAAAAAGTCATATCATGTCCTGTTGAAAACTTACAGCAGATTTTAAATTGCTGAAGTACACAACTTCACTCTCAAAGCCAAGTGTAAAGGTCGTTTTACTTCTGAATTCTAACTCCTGAATTCTGAATTCTGTTCTATTGTTTAAACTGACGCCCTAATGCACAAAGATTTGAATCATAAGTGATTAGCCGGACGTGATACCAGAAGCAGAAATAGAAATTTTTGACAAAAAGAAAAGTATTTTTGCTGACTATCAATTTCCTTTGCCCAACCTTAGCGAAACATAGTCGGAGATCGTGGAACCTATGCAACATATAGTAAAGCAAAGTTTTATACTTTCAGTCACAACTGCGATCGCATTATTATTTGTAAGTTGTGGAGAAAGTAAAGTTGCCCAATGTAACAAAATTATCAAGGTTGCCAATCAGGCATCTGCTCTAGGTCAGGAATTCGGTAAAAATCCCAATCCGGCAAAAGGTTCTAAAGCTTTAACTGAACTTGCTGGCAAGATAGACCCACTTGCCCAAGAAATGAAAGCACTAGAAATTAAAGATGAAAAACTCCAGGGTTTTCAAGGACGCTTCCTCACACTTTATCAGGACATTACTAAGGAATTGAAGAATGCAGCAACAGCTATAGATAAAAAGAATCTGCCAGCGGCAAAAACCTCTTTGGCATCTCTGCAAAAAAGTGGTCAAGAAGAAAGTTCAATAGTCAAGGAAATTAATACTTACTGCTCTGGTAAGTAAACAATTCTGCTTTTGACCGAAACGCTAATACCAATTCAATTAATAATTGCGACACATCCTTGAGTGAAGACGCGATTCATCGCGTCTCTACAAATGATCGATTTGTCGCATTCTTTTTTCAAATTGCTATAGGACTTATGCAATAACTCTCTAAAACTCTTATTTCTCGGTGTCTTCTGCATCTTCTGCGGGAAGCTGCTTCGCGTCTACGATTTTCCGTTACCCATGCGTAATACCATTTCTGTTTGAAGATGCGCCTTATAAGACTGATGCAAAACTACACATTGTAGCGGCAATTCATGAATTGCCGCTACGCGAATAGAGCGCAGCCTCATATAGAATTGGTATAAGTCCTATGACATGAAAAGCAGCTTTTGTCCCTTTTTTGGAAGGGAAGGTTCTGTCTAATTCATCTACAGTTATGATTCTTTACAGTGCGTTAGTTTAAGACCTAAGCTGGATTTATCCAGAGGATTTACGCAGGCGATTGCCCGATGTCTATTCCCCAAATTAGTGAGTTTACTATCCGCCGTCATGCCAACGCCAAATCTTTCCAGCGGGGCGAGGCATACTATGAAGCTGGTGCTGTTAATGCCATCACCCAACGTGGCGGTGTGCTTCAGGCAGATGTTGTGGGCACTGAACCCACACCTTATCACGTCAGCTTGAATTTCGATAGCAGTGGATTGACTTCTGTTAACTGCACCTGTGCCTACAACTTTGATGGGTGGTGCAAACATATTGTGGCAACGATGCTGGTGTGTGCGCGTCACTCAGAACATATTGAGCAGCGTCCTACCCTGGAAGAATTACTCGATCGCCTGGATCATATCCAAACTCAAAGGCTAGTGCAAGATTTGGTAGCAGAATACCCACCACTGATTGAGGCGATTGACCGTCGTGTTAGCTGGATGATTGCTCCTATTGCCCAAGAAAAAATTATAAAATCTTTGCGGCGCAGTACTATCGATCCGGCTCCCTTTCGCCGGCAAGTGCGGCAGATTCTCCGAGAAGCTGTGCGGTATTTTGAGGAGGGTTACGAAGAAGACCCAATTGTTGAAGAATTGCTAAGTGTAGTGGAAACTGCTCTAGATTTTAGCGAACGGGGAGAGGGTGAAAATGCGATCGCTATTTTAGAGGCAATTACCTCTACCTGCGTGGAAAATTGGGACGATGTTGCAGAATACGGTGCTGACAATGATGAAATTGTCCAAGAATTAAATCAGGCTTGGTGTGAAGCAATTCTCGGCACCGAACTCAACCCAGAGGAAAAAGTTGATATTCAAATCAATTTGGAAGCATGGCAAGATGAGTGGAACGCTGATTTTACCATGATTATGGAGGTTTTACGCCAAGGCTGGGATTATCCACCCCTGGTGCAAGTTCTCCAAGGTGATATCACCGAAAGAGGAGCTTGGGAAGAAGATGTGCCAGACTATGCAGATGATTTGGCACTGATTCGTCTGAAAATTCTCGAGCGTGAGGAACGTTACCAAGAATACTTGTATTTGGCCGAGGCAGAAGGGCAAACTGAGCAATATCTGACCATGCTGGGGCGTTTAGGCAGGGTGGAAGAAGCAATTGATGCTGCTCAAACCCAGATGAACTCCAAGGAAGAAGCTTTTGCCTTAGCGAAAACACTCAATGAACAGGGAGCATTACAGCAAGCACTAGATATCGCCCAGAGTGGATTAAATTTACCAGGTAATTGTCAGTACGAGTTGGGAATTTGGACAAGTGATTTAGCTGTTGCATTGGGTAATGGTGAAGCTGCTTTATTAGCAATCAAAGCAGCTTTCCAAGTCAAGCCGTCGTTTTTTGACTACCAAAAAATGCAAGAATTAGCTGGCGAAAACTGGGAAAGTGTCAAAACAGATTTGCTCAGAATCATCCGTAGTTATGGTAGTTGGGGGACAGAAGCAGCCAAAGTAGAGATTTTATTGCACGAGGGGCTAATTGATGATGCAATTGCGATCGTTAGTGAACTTAGTTCTTATTATTCTGAATTAATTCACCGAGTCATGGATGCTGCTATGCCTCATAATCCTCATTGGGTAATTACCAATGCCTGTAGCCGCGCTGAAAAAATTGTGGATGCAGGTAAAGCAGAATACTACTACCACGCCGTAGAATGGCTAAAACAAGCACGCACTGCCTACTTGGAATCTGGAAGAACTGCTGACTGGTTAAGTTATCGAGAAAGTTTGATGCAAAACCACGGTCGTAAGCGTAAATTGATGGCAATGTTTAAGCAAAAGGGTATGGACTGAGAACTATTATTTACAAGAAGGGAATAGGGAATAGGGAATAGGCAAGAAGTATGAATAAAAACTTGAGGACTTACGCAAGACGCGATCGAAAACCTTATTCAAGCGTTGCGGTAATTCATGAATTACCGCTACTTTCGTTATCTTTTGCGTAAGTCCTGAACTTTAGTTGTGGGTCTAGAGCCGCACTTAAAAAAAAAAGATGTTTTAAGGGGACGCAAGGCGCGTTCGCCCTTGGCGTCTCGTAGAGAGAAAAACAGCGTCCAAGATCAATCCCACGTTTTAAAACGTGGGTCGTTCCTATTGCAAGAGTGCCTATTCCCTATTCCCTATTCCCTATTCCCTATTCCCTATTTGAACTGAAATACGCTGTAACTGTGATTTGACTATTGTCGAGATTGAATTTGCTGTACTAAATCATAAAAAGGTTGCCAATTATCTTCTTGAACAATTGGTTCCCAAATAGATTCAATCACAGGTCTTAATAATGCCGTTTTGGGATTATGAAAAGCGAGAGTTTGGGCGATTGTGTCTAGGCGATCGCCAGCTAAATCATTCAAGATTTTATGGTATAGTATACACCAATCATCAAAAATTCCTGATGCTCCCGGTACTGGTACAATATCTGAAGTATTCATCACGAAACCTGGTTCATCTCGCCATTTAAATGAAAAGGTGCGAGCCATCTCATAAAAAAATTCGTGATAACCAACTTTGCTATTGGTCAAAAATTCAATTGTTAAATTCAAGAGTTCTTTTGCCTGTGGATTTGCTAACTTTACAAAACCCAACTTTTTCAACATCAAAGAACTGTATTCCGCTTGATAATATTCATCAAACTTTGCTAATCCAGACTTCAAATCGTCTTTATCAATAATCGCCTTTAAAGGTTCCTGAAGCATTTCTAGATTCAACTGGCAAACGCTTGATTGATGAATGTAACAATAGCGTCCATAATAGTCGAAGTATGCAGCTATAAAGTATGGATTATAGTTCGGAATAAACGCATAAGGTCCATAATCAAAACTCTCTCCCGTAATCGACATATTGTCAGTATTGAGAACTGCATGACAAAAACCAGCAGCCATCCACTGGGCTGCTAATTCTGCAACTCTTTTAACTAATTCGGCGTAAAACAAGGCATATTTATCTTCTTGGTCATCCAAATCTTGGTAATATTCCTTAATTACATGGTCTAACAGCTTCTGAGTTAAATCTGGACGCTGTAAATAGTGCAGACGCTCAAAAGTCCCAAAGCGAATATGAGAATTGCTCATCCTGACCATTACAGATGAACGAGTAGGTGAAGGTTCATCCCCCCGCCACAGCGATAAGCCTGTTTCAATCATGCTGAGACAGCGCGAGGTACGTACACCCAGGTGGTGCAGTGCTTCCGCAGCCAGAACTTCCCGCACTCCACCTTTAAGCGTCAGCAAACCATCGCCACCACGGGAGTAAGGTGTTCTCCCAGAACCTTTAGTGCCAAAATCGTATAATTGGCCATCAGTACCGCGTACTTGCCCATAAAGAAAGCCTCTGCCATCACCCAAGAGTGGGTTATATTCACCAAATTGATAGCCGTGGTAACGCATTGCCAAAAGTGGTTTGCGCCCCTCAAATTTGCCAAAAGCTGTGATGAAATCTTCATCTTTAACTACTTGGGGGTCAAGACCTAAGCGCGGTAACAGTGCATCGTGACGCCAACGCAAGATGTGTTGGGGAAATTCTTCTGCCGCAACCTCGTCGTAGTAGTCATCGCCTAGAGATTCCAAGGCGCTTTCGTAGTTCAGCGAGAGAAAAGGATTGCTAGAATTCTTGTAGTTTGGAGTTTGGGCCAGAGTCATTACGAGCAAAACTTAATTCATTCTTTCCCTTAATACTACCTCTGGCTTCCGCATCAGCATCGACATATTCTCAATTACGAATTATTTTAAGATTTAGGTGCTTGCCAATTAGGATTGGTCAGACTTGTCAAAATATGATCTTCCCATTGTCCATTAATTAATAAATAGTCTCTAGCATATCCTTCAATGACAAAACCGAGTCTTTTGAGGACATTGCCACTGCGCCGATTGTGAGGCATGTAATTAGCCATGACGCGGTGAAAATTTAACTCTTGAAAGAGATATTGAATTGCTACTTTTAGCCCTTCTGTCATATATCCTTTGCCTTGCTTTGTTTGGGCAAGGCTATATCCCACATAGCAAAAATGAGCAGCACCTCGAACAAAATTACTAAAATTGATAGTTCCAATAATTACAGTTGGATTTTTTTTAGTAAAAATAAATAGCTTTAAGGACTGGCCATTGATAAATTCCAGAAAATTGTTCTCTATTTGATACTGCCAATATTCTTGAGTAAAAAAACCATCAGCCCAAAGAGGGTAGAATGGGGTAAGATAGGTTTTGTTATCATCGAAGTATTTAATAATTTGAGGTATGTCCTCTTGAATCGCCGATCGCAACAACAGGCGATCGCTTCTAATTAACGGCAGTTCTAATTTCATACACTACTCATTAGTCATTAGTCATTAGTCATTAGTCATTAGTCATTTGTCATTGGGCATTGGGCATTAATTATTCTTTCTCCCCCTGCCCCCCTACTTCCCCTGCCCCCCCTGCTCCCTCATCTCCCCACCTCCCCACTCCCCCTCACAAAATAGACTGAGTATTTTTGCTCTGAATCTGCCATTCAACCAAAATATTGGTAAGCTGATGTCTAAATATCTAGGCGCGAGGATTGAGAGCTAATGGGTGATTAAGAACTTCAATAAAATCCCTTTGCCCAAACGCTGTACCGCAGGAAATTCAATCAAAACACAGCCTTGATAACCTAGTCTACAAGAAGGATAGTGACGGTGGGAATACGCTACGATTGGCAGGAATTAGAGATTCGGGCGATATATAACACGCCTTTGCTAGAGCTTATTTATCAAGCCGCTAGCGTGCATCGCCAATATCATGACCCAACAAAAATCCAAGTTTGTAAGCTCATATCTATTAAAACCGGAGGTTGTCCAGAAGATTGTAGCTACTGTGCCCAATCTTCGCGCTATAAAACAGAGGTAAAGGCGCAAGCACTCCTGGAAAAGGAAACGGTAGTTAACATTGCTCAAAAAGCTAAAGAAACTGGTGTTAGCCGCATCTGTATGGGTGCTGCTTGGCGCGAAGTGCGGGACAACTCACAATTTGAGGAAGTCCTGGAAATGGTCAAGGATGTGACGGCAATGGGCTTGGAAGTATGCTGCACTCTGGGAATGTTGACACCAAATCAAGCCAAGCGATTGGAAGATGCGGGACTTTACGCTTATAACCATAACTTGGATACTTCCCAAGAATATTACAGCACAATTATTACCACAAGGACATATGGCGATCGCCTGAACACAATTGAAAATGTTCGTCAGACAAATGTTACTGTATGTTCCGGCGGTATTCTTGGCTTGGGCGAAACTGCCGATGACCGCATTGGCATGTTGCAAACTCTAGCAAACTTGCATCCCCACCCAGAGTCCGTACCAATTAATATTCTCTCCCAAGTACCAGGCACACCCTTAGAAAATCAGCCTGATGTCCCCATTTGGGATGTTGTGCGAATGATTGCCACAGCCAGAATTTTAATGCCAGGTTCCGATGTACGTCTCAGTGCTGGCAGGGCTAGACTTTCTCAAGTTGAACAAGCTTTTTGCTTTATGGCAGGAGCCAATTCTATCTTTTCTAGCGACGACAACAAAATGTTGACGGTGACAACTCCCTGTCCAGATTATGATAGCGATCGCGCAATGCTGAATTTACTCGGTTTAGAAATGCGTCCACCTTCCCAAAGACAGGAAAAATTAACAAGCCCTGCTGTGGTGGGATAAGTACTCACAGCATTTTCCAGGTAAATAAATTACATTTGTAGGGGCACAACATGTTGTGCCCCTACAATTATCTGTACCTCACTAAGGTGCAATTTGCTGTAATTTGGTCTTGATTAAATTATCTTGGCAGTGCGTAGACCAAAAAACAGACCAAGAGCTAGACCAAAGAATAAACCCAAGAACCCGATGTAAGACACGATTGCAAACATTTATTTTTCTCCACAATACTTCCTAAATCTATTGAATCATTAGATGTTGGATATTGGGTATTGGGTATGGGGCATTGGGTTGGCTAAAAATGCCTCACTAGGTTGATGTTGCTTACTCCACAATCTGAGTACACCCATTAGCATCAGGAGGCGCTGTTTGTGTTGAGGCAGTTGTAAGTAGCAGTGAGTTAGGTGCTTGGCCTAAGCCATTACCTGTAGCAATTACATCAAAAATGACTCCGGCCGGGACTTGTTGATTCGCAACTTCTACTGTGATTGGTGGGTTGAAGGCATTATTGATTAATGGGTCAAATTGGTCAGGTAGAACTGGATTGAATTTATATGTACCAGCCGTAAGTTCTGGGTAAGGAATAGCAGTTTTGGGTGTCAGGTCTGTGATGCGAGTTTCATCCACATTTGGGCTAGAGGATTTGCTAATACGGAAATCTATAACAGCGCTAGTTTCCGAAAAGCGATACCAACGTCCTTTAAATTTACCTGGATTAGGCTGTGTTAAATCCTCTGGAATCACAAAGGGTGATTGATTAAATAATGGTTGACCTGAGGGACCTTGTAGTGTTCCTGTTATCGCTACTGTATAAGCACTATTAGGCGCTCCTGTAAAGGTTCTTTGAGCAATTGTACTGTAAGTACCAGATTGCACAAAAAGTACCTGAATAAGTAGGTAGACATGAAAAATTATAAGATAAGAATAGAATAGAAGAGATGACTGAAAATGCCAGCAGCACTACGAATAAAACTGACTATAGAAGAAGACAAAACGTTGCAGGAATTAAGCTTGG
>JAHHHB010000047.1 GCA_019359545.1 Desmonostoc geniculatum HA4340-LM1
ATGGGCAGTACCAGACTCGAACTGATGACATCCTGCTTGTAAGGCAGTAGTCTAAAAGTCTAAGATGTATTGTCTGCATAGCTTTTAGAAAGTGTAAAAATTCACTGAGCTAATTTTGAGCTAAATTGCTTCAGATGCTTCCTCTGTAGCTGTCGTTTCTGCTTCCGCCTCGGTTTCACTCTTCAGTTGCTTGGTTCGCTTCGCCATCAACTTTTGGGCAGCCACCTGAAATTCTCCGCGTGTGGGCTTTTTTATATCTGGCGGATAAGAATTAACAATTTTGGTTAAGTGGCGCTTGCCCTTGGTGTTTTCCTGGGCGATGTCAGCTAAAATTTCTGCTTGTCGAGCAGCGTCCTTATTAACGAAGTCTAGATATTTCTCTAAGGTGGGCGTGACGCCCTTCTTTAGAGGTTGAAACTCCGGTTTTGACGCCCCTCCTGAGTCTGTGCGAACAGACTTGGATTTGGGAGTAGCGATATGCCCGTTGGTTTGAGATCCCTCTTGAGTTGTTTCGCCCAACAACATCGCTACTTCTTTTCGCCCTTGCTCAAATCGGAAGCGAATGATGAGTTGGGAAGCTGTTTCGCTATTTACCGCCCAGCCATCATCACTCCAGTAAAAGGGAGTGCCCGAAGCTTGGAGACGCGATCGCAATTCCTGTTCCGTTTCGCCGGTGATGTTCGTAATGCGACTCCAGGGAATCACATCAAGCATCTCTTGAGTCTGAGTCGGGTTAATATCGAATTCCACCGATCTGGCTGCTGTTGCTGTTGCCATAGCTTTCTCTCTTACGAGTATTTGTTCTGATTTTAATTCAGCAGCAAATACTAGGTTGTTATCGGCGTAAATTTTCAACCTAGAAGTGCCAAGAATGATCGCGGCTTGGTATAGCAGAGTGTTGGCTTGAGTAATGGCGATGGTAGGGTCAGCGCCTTTGAGTAGGAGGCGATCGCCTCCTACTACAATTTCAAAGTCGGTCAGGACAAACGCCCTAAAACGTGCAAGCCTCGCTTGCTGTAGGCGTTCAGCATCTTGGGAGTTATATTCAGTAAGCATGGGGGTAGTGCGGTAAGGCAGTGCGCCCTTGCGGTTAAGAGACTTGAAGCAACTGCTGTCAACTGCCGTTTAGGTTTCCCCAGTAAAAATAGCCAGTTCGGACAAACTGGCTAAACACAATCTGATAATACTCGGAAGCATAGAACTTCCTAGGAGTTAGTTTTCCCAGGAGGCGCATGAAAATTTTCTGCACACCAGCAGATGCGATATTGAATCTCACCAGCGATGAGTGCCTCGTCGCTGACATGTCCTGCTGCGAAGAATGGTCTGGAGCGGTACAAGCGATCGCCCTGCCGCACCAAATATCGTATTCAGATGCAAGGAAGGCGATCGTTGACAGGTATCGAAGTCAGCGGGTTTTGTCGCTTTACGGCATTTGTCAAGCGATCATGGAGGAAAT
Source organism: Desmonostoc geniculatum HA4340-LM1 (assembly GCA_019359545.1). Taxonomy (GTDB): domain Bacteria; phylum Cyanobacteriota; class Cyanobacteriia; order Cyanobacteriales; family Nostocaceae; genus Nostoc; species Nostoc geniculatum. The sequence goes on from JAHHHB010000047.1 coordinate 1,457, forward strand.
TTGCTAATTTCTATCTGGCGGATTCCGCCAGATAGATAGGATAGTTCAGATGGGTTCATTTTGTTCCCTGTCCTCCTCCGCCTGCGTCGTCCGGTTGCGACGATGCTAAGACGGCATCATTCAGTTTTCAAGGTTCTGTTAAACCATCGGAGCTGATTAGCTCCGATGGTTTGTTTTATCCGAGGCGAGGAAACGGCGTCTGAAGTCATCCTGTAGGGCAGTTGTGCCGTATTTGGCTACTGATATCAGGGCAGCAGTACGCTGTTTTCAGTCCTCTGGCTTGGGTGGGTTGCGAATTCGTAATTCGTAATTCGTAATTCGTAATTGCGATCGCGTGCGAGTCGCGATCGCTTGTTTTCATAATACCATTTGTTTCCCAGAAGGGATACGATTAATTTATTCAAACAACAAACCCGCCTTACCTAATCGGTGGAGGCGGGTCTTCTTTTGCAACCAAAATTATTCTTTGTATTTTTTGCCTCAATACTTTTATTTCTGCATTGAGGCTGTCAATTCCCCCTGGCGGAATTCCTTGATACTTTCTAACTGCTGCTTCATTTGAGCGACTTCTCGTTCCAGCTTATTGATGCGATCGCCCGTTTCTTCATCATCTAGAGAAATTTCGCCTTTTACAAACTTCTCCGCCAGCTTGAGCAGTGCTTCGCTCATATTTAATCCTACAGATTCAGCCTTGGCTTTGAATTGGGTTTGAAACTCATCCGACGTTCGCGCTCCTAGCCGAACATCTTTTCCATTGTCTTGCGTGCTTTTTGCCTTCACCATACGAGAACTCTTGAGCTTGTAAATCAAGCATAGCACCCGTTTCCCAATTTTTGATATTTTGTATCCCAGCTGGTTGACAAAAGGGAGACAAACGGGATACATTAAATACAGACACCAAAAAAGCGATCGCCCCTCCGACCAAGAAGTAAGCGATCGCCTTTTGGAACCCTTAGATAAACATCAGGTACAAAAATTATGACACACCCAAATTACACGCACGACCTCCTGAAAAATTTTTCAAGAAGTGAATTGCATGAGATATGCGATCGCCTATCCATCCCTCGCCGTCGCAGCAAGACAGACTGCATCGCTGATATTCTGGCAAATCAGCCACAGCTTCAAGCAGCAGCGGATTTACAAATTCAGGAAACCTCGGAAGAACTCGTTGATGACTACCTCTTCCACGATGAACAGCCCGCCAACCTTCCCAAAGTTGGCGAGACTCATTTTATTGGTGATATCTTGCACTATTTGGGCGAGGCAATGAATTGTGTTAATGAATGTATTGAAGTGAGGGCAAATAATGGTAATAACTCCAGAAATTAGAGACGAATTGCGTCAGATTCAATCCGAACTTAAGAAACTATTTCCTGCCAACTTACACGAAGTACGCGAACTTCCTGGAAGCAGCAAAAAGTGGGTATTTCTCCGCTGGCAAACCATCAGAGAGCGCCTAGACGAAGTTGCTCCAGATTGGATGAGCGATTATTCCGAAATCCAGTACATGGGCAATGATGCTATTTGTCGCTGTGGGATTACTATTTTAGGAGTCCGGAAAGAGGCGATCGCATCTGTCCCCATCTCAATGCAAAGCAAGGCAGGCAACGAGATGACCCGTGGCAGTGCAGCTGATAGGCTAGCTGCCGAGGGGTTGAAGAATGCAGCAGAATGCTGGGGTGTGGGGCGCTATCTAGATGATCAGCCGTCTGTGATTCGCTACCTGTGGGAGCATAAACACCAACTATCTGACCAGATGGAAGGGGAAGTACGGCGACTATGTGAACAATACAAAACTCATGCAATGACTCATGTGAGCAAACCTAAGGAAGTACCAAATAAGCCGTCGCCCACCCAAACCACAGCAATTGCACCTCTATCTCCTCCCACTCTGGATCGCAGTCTACTGAATGCTGAAATTGAATCGCTATTGAAGCGCAAAGGTATTTCGCTTGACCAAGCTAAAGGAATATTGTTCGAGTTGTTTAAACTGCGAAGCAGGCAACAATTGAGTGATAAGCAACTGCAAGAGTTTTTGGAGTATTTGAAGTCTAGTCCAGTTGCTGTGAATTAAAGTTTTTGAGTTCAAAATTTAACTAGTCTAGGAGTAATAAAATAGTGAAAATTTTATTTGTAGATATCGACGGCACATTGACAGAAACAGTCAGTGGTCATACTTTCAAGCAGCATTCCCAAGATGTGAAGGTGATGGAGGGTGCAGATAAAGCAGTAGCGCATTTCCATCGGCAAGGATGGACGGTGATTGGGATATCAAATCAAGGTGGCTGTAGTGCAATTGATCCAGAAACAGGTAAGCCACGTAAATCGATAGAGGATGCGATCGCCGAAATGCAATTCACAATGAAACTGCTACCAGAAATAATCTCAATATATTTTTGCCCTGATTTTGAGGGGTGCGAGTGCTGGAGAGTGTTACAGTTGAGTGCAAGTGAAATAGGGAAAGAAAAGCCCCAATTCATCGGGACTTATCGAAAGCCAAGCCCAGGAATGATTCTTCACAATTTGGAAAGCATTGAAGTTGAAGAGTGTTGGATGGTGGGCGACAGACCTGAAGATGAGCAATGTGCTGTCAATGCTGGTGCTGGCATTAATTTTTGTCCTGCTAATGTATGGCGCGACAGATTTCGTTCTGGGATGTTTGAGCATCAAGTCACGCCAGACAGCGGACTTCTTCCAAATTTAGAAAAATGAAAGCGATCAATATCGCATTTGAAAAAGCGAAGCTAGAGTACAAAAAGTAGTGTTTAGTTGCTCTCGTCGAGTTGGGATTGAATGCCGGCGATCGCTGCACTGGGTTTTAATGTTTGCCCAGCATCAATTGCCAATTGAGCATTTAAGGTTTGTATATTCGGTATATTCTTGTTGAGTCCAGGGTCTAGAAAGACCCTGGAACTTGTCGCAGAGGTTTGGGCGATCGTAGGTTGGGGACGGATAAAAGTATCTGGCATTATCAATTAATTCTTCGTAGCTGAATTGACACTCCAAGTTTAATTCACGCCTCTCTGGAGGGAGTTCAAGGCAGGCGGAAATTGCTAAGTCCACATCCTCTTGTTGCTCTTGCGTTAGTCGTGGAATTGTATCGTGTTCTGGTTTTCTTTGGGCGATTAGAATTTGTCCAGTGATTGAGATGGCGAGTATGAAATTTAATATTGTCATGTTTCTAGGGAATCAAGAATTGCATTGAAGTTGTAAATCGAGTTTTCTGTTTGGTCGTTTGATGATTGATTATTAGAATCTCCAGAAGCAGCAGCTTGTAAATCTCCTGTAAATTCTTCTGGTTCTAGTTCTGTTTCTGAATTAAGCTCTATGGGTAATGCGTTGCGTTCGCCACTGTGCATTAAGAGAGAAGGTTAAAAATACGACAATTAAAACAACAATGGCTACACATAAATCAAATAAATTTTTTCGCTGATTTTCATCCATTGAAAATTTAGCACGTCGAGCATGATTGCTTTTATAATTGCTTTCCATCAATTAATTCCAATGTTGAGCAACTCGAAACCGAGCCTCAGCCTAGAGATAAATTCTTCAGTATTTCGGTTCTTCCACACCGGATTATTCTTGTCTTTAATCCAGTTTTGGCGACTGTGGCACACTCTCTTGTGGCACTTGTCGCACACCGCAAAAATAGAAAATCCAGCGACATCATTACCATAAAGTGCGTGGTGAATTTCTTTGCTTTTGGCACTGAGGCAATAGCAACAGAATCCGCTTGTTTGGCGATGGGTAATGGCGCATACTCTCTTATAATTCTTGCCATACCTTGCATCCCAATTTAGCTGAGATTTTCCCGAATTAGATTTACGCCGTAGTCGTTTAGGTGGTGTCCGGTCAGGCATCGAAATTGATGTTTGATTTCTTGGTTTGTTGGTGCATGGTCAAGTACAGCCGCCCAATTTTGCATTATTTTGATCGGGTCGGTGTGCAGTCAATCAAGTTTGAATTTGTAAATTAAGCCTTTGTGATTGGCTTTTTTTATGGTTTGTGCGATCGCCGTGAGTAATTGCGGGAGGCGATCGCCCTCACCCATCTCCTTGATAATGAAATCCTCAAGGGTTGAGTGCTTGGTGCGTTCAAGATTATCAACTAAGGTTTGCTCAATTGGCTTTAACTGAGTAGCCGTAACGGTTCGACTTCGCTCACCGCTTGCACTTCGTAATGATTGGCGTTGCTCTGTTGTGAGTGCATCCCCGGTGGGTTTATTGTTGTCACGGTCAATTTCTGAGTAATTTGTGAGTTTTGGCATTGCACCCCACCGGGAGTTACCGCCGAAAAATACAGCGCGTCCCACAGGAGAAGCTTTGATAAGTTCGTTCAACCTATCTAAATCAATCATTTCGAGGATGGGCGATCGCTTCCACTGCTTGAGTACGTTAGTGTTTGCCGCACTAATGAGCGTAACAGCAACAATTTGGCTAGTTGTAGAAAGGTCTATTCCCAGCGGGCCAACAAACGGGGATTGAGCCAGCAGCCAAACCTTTTCTTTAGCTGCACCACCAAGGGATGAGATGTGTAGAATCAGCGAACCGATGCGATTGTCTTTACACTTTTTAGCAGCATCACCAGCGATCGATCCTTCGTCAATTACCAGTAGCGGTTCTTCTTGCTCTGCTGCCCATTCAATATAGTCGTCTAGTACTTTATTGAACCAGTCACAAATCTCAAGAGGAGGCTTGTTTTTGCAAGACTTTCTTTCTACGACATCAACCACACCCTCTGTATAGCCATATTCCCCAGGTTCATTTTTGGGGTCAATGTAGAAAATTTTGCGGTTAGGGTTCTCTGCTTTGATTCGTCGCAAGGCATTAGCAACCAACATTCCCTTCCCGCTGCCACCAATCCCAAAGATGATGCAGTTTTGAACTGGCGTTGTGAGTTCCTTGACTATATCTATAGTATGGTCAAGAACATGAACCGATGATTGGGTAGTAACTTGAGTCTGAGGTAAAAACGAAGCGGCTTTTTGACTTGATATTGGTTGCAACATTTGAGGAGCAGATGACTCCAAAAATTCATAAGCCGCATCGCTCAAGTCAAACCCATTTTCAATTGCAAACTCCAGTTCAGAAAGTAAAACCTCGTCTCCCTGCTGCGATCGCACCTGCCTTGCATAAGCTTTAAAATCTTCATCCTCCAGAACGTGGGCCACACAGTTGTAATCCCTGATAGCTATCTGGTTGCGTCCAGTACGTTTAATTTTTTCAGCACTATTGACGACAATCCAGCAAGCAACAACGAAACCAGCGATTGGATTAAGGGCAGCAGCGGCAACTCCTGCTAATACCAACCCACCAATTACTTGAAATTGCAATCCATGTTCGGTAGTCTTTTTGAAAGCTATTTTAGTCCAGTCCTCTGGCTCTCTATCACCTCCTAGTGCATCAAATCTTGACATATTATTACCTGGGTTGAGTTCTAGATTTGTACGCTTCGCTTTCGCGGAAGACTTCAATAATTCGGTAGAAAATTATCCCTGCAAACACCAATCCCTCGACCGCAAATAGAGTTAAGAGAATCATTGCCAGGTTTCCAGCATCAAACCTGTTCCACTCAAGAAGGACAACGGCAGTCAGCATTTCCATAAATCCACCATTAAACAATGGGAAGGAATTGAGGTTAACAAAAAATTCAACCACGTAAGCGAAAACACACGCTAGCGACAAGTAATTTAGTGTAGCTAGTGGCAGGGAATTGTATCTGCGTTTAGCAAAAGCTAAGGTGCGATCGTCCTTGTCTGATTCGTCGTAGGTTCTCTTGCTATTAGCCTTTTGAATTAAAAAGTCTAACGCTCTATCCGATTGCGTAATTAGCAAATAAGTAATTTGAAGCCCTTGAATGAACGCCCAAAAAGCAGCGCCTACAAACCAAGATAGGGACAACTGGATACGGAACCAAAGTATTTGCATAATTTTGGTAGATCCAGTGTCGTTTATCCGAAAAAGCCTTTTCACTACTGCTTGATAAGGCAAAGTATTCTGCCACGCGCTCCAAATCAAAACTAGGCACGTAACAATAAGAATTGCCCAAAAAACGTAGTAAAGAAGTGGCTGTCTACGGCTTCTATTTCTCACTTTCCAACCTCTGGAGTATTGTAGTAAACCCTCGCCCCTCTGATTTTTTTGAGATTTTGATACAGCAATTCCCGATCGCCGACCGCAATATCTGAAATTACAGGCACACCATCCGCATTGTTCGCCAATACAGCCGTTTCACCGTTGGCTCCACAGACTATCACACCCGCAGATAAATAGGCGTTAGTCTTACGATCGTGTACGGGCTTGCCTTCGGTTAAAGTAACCAAGTTTTTGGCAGAAGCATTGTCAACAAGAGGGATGCAACCGCGTTTCATTCGTTTGTTAGCGATCGCCTGTAATTCCTTGTTTGTCTCCTCATTTTTCTGAATCCGCATCACATCAAAAGTGTTTTGCGTAATTTGTTGGCGGACAACCCCTAGCCTTTGTCCTTTGTCCATCAAGTCGCCAACAGAGAAAGCTGAGGCAAGTAAGAGGGCACCGCCGAAGATAATGGATGTTTTGTTTTTGCGCCAAATTCTGCTGGTGTTCATCGGAGGGAGCGAGTAATTAATGATTTGGCTAGACGCTGAGTGTCCCCTACTGTTTTGGGCAGTAATTTTTTTTCGCTGCTCACCTCCGCTAAAAAGGCATCAGTATCAAAGTCAAGAGAACAGGAGGCGGTCAGTTCTAAATGCTGTCTGTCAGCTTCAGTACTTGATAGCAATCCGTAATCTTGGAGAATCTGATCCAAGACCTCTGGGTCGCTGCATAGCTTATTTAAGGCATCCATGCGTTTGGCTGCTTGCTCGTTGGCGGCAGCTATTGCATTGGTTTCGAGTTGATTTAAAACTCCTTCTCTAATAGCCTTGCGGCGCTGGAATAAAGTGACTGCCTCTACAGCTGCTTCAGCATCTAAAATTTCAATCAGTCCCTTGAGGGTATCAATGGGAATGGCGAAGTCTCGTTCGGTTGCCAAGTTAATTGCCGTCTGTTCTATTTGCGCCAAGTCAGAACTTCCGGTTAGTTGCTTGTTGGAGGCGATCGCATCACTCACTACCTGCAAAACCTGCTCTAATCTCTCTGTAATTGTTGCTGGGAATTCTTCTGCATCTGGGTTAATGATCACATCGTGTTTGGCTAACTCCGAGAGTGCCTCATGAATTTGAGTGGGGGAGTAGCGATCTCCAAAGTATTCAAACAATTCTTCACGAGTAAACATAGTTATTTTTTCTTTGGTGGTTCGTTCTCTAATAGCAGCCTAGAAAAGTCGTAAATTGTCACTTCTGGCTTTGGATCTGGAATTGGTTCGGGTTCGGGTTCTAATTGCGGACTGCCTAAACCAATTGCCTCCCTAAGTGTTTGTTCCATTAATTTAGAACTAACGTTGTATACCTTACTTGTTCGGTTTCGTAGGATTGGCGCGTAAACTCATCTTTCTTGGCATCGATGTATTCTTTGACCAAAGGTTCTTTTAAAATGCCGTCTGGCATTTTTTGATAAAGTTCGCCTATCTTCCCAATCACCCAAATTTGGTAAGGAGTTATAGGCGCTGCCTTGCCGTTTCGGGAGAATTTATTCCTCATTTTGATTTGCAATAATTTATACTCTGGAATACTTGTTGCTAGCTCTTCCCAGCGTTTCCAGGTATCGTGACAAATCTGTAAAATCCTTCTCCCCTCAGCTATGGATTTGGGAAATCCCAAGTGATTTAAAGGTGATTCCACAGGTTCGGATCTAAATAACTGAGTTCTCCATTCCTCTTGCATTTGTAGGTGATAATGGTGTAAAGACGCGATGTCAATCGCTGATTAAAACCGTATGAATGCAAGTTGAATATTGATGTTGCATTCACTCGCCATTCATCATGCATTAATCCTGTATTCACATCGTGTTTACATACTAAAAAACCCGCTCGTGGCGGGCAATTAACCTAGTAAATGATTTGCGTATTGCTTAGAAACTAATCAAAAAAAATGGGGTGGGGCGGCTCTTGCCCTTGCTCCCTAATGAAGTCCAGCAGCTGTGAGATGCGGCAGGCCATAGCTGATGGATTGGTTTTATTGTGTGTCGTTAGTTTTTGCCTACGGTATCCTACTTCAGTCATACAGTGTTCGTAGGCTACTGCGATCGGCTTGAGGTTATATTTGGTTTCGTACTCTTGAGGTGTCATGATGTTAATTGCTCTCCTGTGGTCTGCAAGGGTTTACAGGGGGGAAGTCGTCGTACAGCAGTGATAGCTACTGTACGGCGGCGCTTTGTTTAGATAATATGAGGATTATATGCTAAAAATCCTCAACATGGAATTAGACAAGCTTTTACAAATACTTCAAGAGCGCGGCATCTTAGAGCAGTTATCTGGCAAGCGTCTAAGCACAACTGAAATCCCCGCCACAACTTATATAAAGCTACTAATCAGTGAGATTGGCACTGGTAAAAGTATCACTGCCAATCTCGGAACTGCGATCACTACTTATCTGGCACGGAACCAGGAAAATCATATTGCCGAATGCAAGGCTAAAGCTTTGATTGCGGGCAAAGAAGTTGAAGAAGCGATCGCGGATTTGATCGAGGAGAAGTTAAAGCGCAGGAGTGGAGGGATAGAATAACTCACACTCTTTTCTTCGCCTTCCTGATTGCTGCCGCCGCCTCTTCAAGATGGTGAACGGCTTGCTGCCATTCCGTCTCCGTCTCGACGTAGTTCGCCAAGCCATCCAGTAATTCTTCCAAGGTAAATCCAAGGTTTCTCAAAAATGGGCATAGCTTGAGCGATGAGGTTGGTTATCAGATTTAGCCTGTGTTGTTCTACCAGCGAGTCTAAGGCTTGTGCTAGTTCCTTCATTTCCTCGCCTCCCTAGCCGCAAGTGAAGCTTGAGCAAGGTAGCAAACTGCGTCTGTGCCTTTGGCGTTTGTGTATGCGTAATTCGCCAACCCGTCCAGAAAATCCTCAAAGGTAAAGCCTTGGTTTTCGAGGGAGGTCACAATTCTCGCTGTGATGCTGCACAGGAAGTCATGCCTATACTCGCTGGTTGCTATGTCGAGAGTTTCCGCCACTGCTGCTAAATCATTCATTCGGCTCCACCTCCAAGGCTTCCAAGATTGACAAGTGCCACTGCAAAGACTGAACGGTTTTATCTCGCCCCTTGGCAGTATCTAGTACAATCTGGCTGTGAAGTTTGCCTTTTTCTGTTGGTAGGTAAGAAGGATTTTTATCTGGATTGGGGACTTGAAAGCCAAGATCCACAAGTACCTTGTTAACTCTGATAGCGCTCCACTTTTCGCCCGTTAGGCTAGCGAGTTTTTCGCCCAACAAAGTTGGCCTCAGCAGATGTTCATCAACCGGAATTGACAGCGCCGATTTTGCTATTTCTGCTGCTTCTAGTAGTGCAGGATTGTAAGAGGCGATCGCATTCAACTTCACCCCTGCTATTAGTCGGGGATCTAGTCCTGCACCGCCTAAAGTCAGGTCAAATAATTCTGAAATTTCTTGAGCAGTTGGGGTGGGTAATGCTTGCGGTTCCAAAGTTTGTGGTAGCTCGTAAATACCCGTTTTCCGAATGCTGGGCAGCACAACTGAAGTCACCCACTTCTTGAACCGCTTTGCTTGTGTTTTGCGACTGGTAAGAATGAGAGAATAAAGCCCAGATTCATTGATACACCACGTTTCGCCTTGACGACCTATGTTAAACATAGCCCGTTCATCATCATCTAATCGCTCTATTGCTTGACTCGGATTTTTGACATCAACAGCCGCGCAAACGTCAGCAGCAACCCACCAAGGGCTGTCAGCAGTGCCAACAAATCGGACTTCCTGAGACTCAAACTGAAATATTGTTAGATTGCTCATTGCTTTCTCCAAAATAAAGAAAGAGCGCCAACGTAAAGGCGCTCATCAGCGATGGGATATTGGCTGCTATGCTGCGCTAGTTACGACTAAACCGAGCATGGCAAGGATAACGAGTTGCGCTTGATATTCGGTGTCAGACTCCTGCCGACAATCAGTGTTGGCGGGTTGCGAAATCCACTTGCCGTCTAGGTTTTGGTAAAAAGAGCCGAGGAAGTGATAGCTTTTCCACATCCTGTATAAAGTCCCAAAATCGCCGTCTTCTACGCTGTCGATCTCGTAATCTGGAGCGATGCTAGCGGCAACGTTTTGAGCAATCGCTTGAGTGTCTAGGGTCGCTTGTGTCATGATGGAAATCTCCATGAATAAAGTGGATAGAGAAGCGCTTTCAGTTGTCCAGACCGGGGCGCTTTCTCTATGCCTATATAATTACAGCTACCTGTTATCTTGTCAATAGCTAATTAGTATCTTATTATCGTGTTATCGACTAAAGGTTATGAAAATGATTTGTAAGTTACCTCAGTTAATGGAAGTCAAAGGAGTGAATCAAAAACAGCTAGCTACTGCTACGGGGCTAAGTCCGACAACGATTAGCAAATTCTATCGAAATCAGTTAGACAGGTTTGACCGCAACACTGTTTTGAAACTTTGCGAATTTTTTGAGTGCAAAAGCATTAGCGAATTAATCGACATTGAGTAGCATCGTCTGTTAAGACATTCAAAACTATGGGTGTCCTTTTATGCTTGGTCTGCTTGCCCTGATTAACATTGCTTCATTCATCGCTTTTGTAGTCGGCTTAATTAACCCTAAGCTTGTACTGCGTGGCGACAAACGCACACGCCTAAGAACATTATGTAGACAAATCCGTATCTTGCTACAAATTTTCCACCGAACCGAACAACTAGCTATCTGGCGGAATCCGCCAGATAGAACCAATGCCCTATACGGTAATTTCCTCTAGTCAAATAAATTTAAAGCTTTTTAATCCTAGTATTAATATCATTACTTAAGTCTTTATTGCTACGCCATAACTGTACTAATGGCGGGGATGGGTGGGGCAATAAAATGAAAGAGATATTTGCGTTGTATTTTTCGACACGCAGTTTGATACTGCGAAATCATTTAGTCGAACTGAATATTGGGTTGGCCAGAAAAGTAGCTCATAACATGGTGGATAGCTGCACCGAAAATTACAAAGACCTACTTGGCTTGGCGACATTGGGATTGATCAAAGCGGTGGAGCGCTACGACCCATCACAGAAGTTTTTTACATCCTTCGCCCTGCCCTACATCAAGGGTGAAATCCTCCACTTCTTGCGTGATAAGGCATTAAGCGTGCGGATTCCTAGAGGAATGCATGAGATGAGTGGCAAGATCAAGAAGGCGCGATCGCACCTGGCCAATCAACTAGGTCGCCGCCCCAGTGATGCAGAAGTGGCGCTTTATCTGGGTATTAGCAAGGCGCAAATTGATGAAGCCCTTGGAGCTTCACGCAACCAAAAGTACATCTGGAGCCTCGACTCCAAATTGGATGACACTGACCTGACCTTGGGTGATACCCTAATAGGGCAAGATTCGCCACATGATAGGACTGAGGAGATATTAGGGAAGTTGAGAAGGGCGATCGCATCTTTGAATAACCCAGCGATCAAACTGGTTTATCTTGAAGGGAAAAATCCCAAAGTTGCAGCTCGTTTGCTAGACAAAACCGAAGCCCAAATAAATGCCCTGTTGTTACAGGGCATAAAGGAGCTATCAAAATTAGATATTTGCGATCTAGATGAAGCGGTGCAAATCCTCTCAGAATCCGAGGATCTAAAAAACTTTGACTCAGCAGCAGGATACTTGTTGCCTAACGGGATGGCTTTTTTGCACGATTGGCTTTATGGTCAGCTTGCTGCTTAACGATGGCGATCGCCAGAAGAAGGTGGGCGAGTTTCATGTGGGGGAGGGTGGAGTTTGTACTTTCGCTAGATTTCCCGAATCATCCAGGATTATGCAAGCCTTCAAATTGTGATCCGGACTTGACAATTCCCCACGAATCCTCTCTTTCAAAGATCCCAGCCAGTTCATACGATTCATTTGAGATTGCCAAGTCATGTCCGGGGTTTTTGTGCAGTGGACTATTTGAAGACAACGCAAGGCCACGCCTCGGACAGCACGCTTTGGCGCGAGTTCTCTGAGCGAGAAGTTTTGGCAAAATCCCTGCAAATCCACATCCCAGATACCAATAGGACGATTGCTGCCATCATGCCCAAGCCGGAAAACCGCAAAGCGGTGCGTAGCAGGATTAGACGGATAATCAAAATGTCCCAACCTGACAGGGGTTCCGTCGAATTCCCCAACCAGTTCTGAAAGCAGATTCGGGAGATAATCAAGTGTGATGAGGTAGTCGCACTCGGCGTAGCGTGAGGTGATTCTGTAGGTGGCAATTCCGCCTGGGGTATTGCGTTCGAGTCGCAATACAACTGTGAAATTTCTGTCCCATCGCATGAGGATTCTTGGGTGAGTCCACCGCTTTTTCTTTCCCCTGAATAGTTGCTTGATCCATCGCTGTAGCCGGGAGAGCCATTCTGCCACATCACTCGCGCTCCTTGGTTAAAAAATGTCCCAAGGCCAGGGCAATGGTGTCTGTAGGCAACCCCAGGATTGCGGCAATCAGAGCTACACAGGGATAGAAGATTTGGGCGTTGAGTTCGCGGGATGCGATCGCGAATCTCTCGAAACCAGAGTTATTGAATTTCAAAGAAATATCCACGGATTGACCGACAAGCAGTCCAGTCAGTACAACGGCAAAGAGGTAGGAATAGCCCTTGCCAAGGCGAGAGTCTTTTGGGGTTGGAGGGGAAGTCATGGGCAAGGGTCTTGCACTACTTCGCTAGGGTTCCCACCAAAATGAAACGCCACCTAGCAAGGGTGGCGTTCAACCTATGAGTGTTGATTTGCTAGCGTCAGAGGAGCTTGTCTTCACGCATCACAGCCGCAAATTATAGCCTCGGTCTCAATCATTTGCCAAAATAACATAACTGCACTTATGTTGAATGGGCGTAAAATCAAGGGTTTTGCGGTCGGGAAGTCTATGGTTGTAGCCTCAGTTTTACAATCCTTTGGGCAATCTCAGTAAACAAAACCCAGACCTAACTCTCATCGAAATGTGGTTGCACAACCGCCCTTCTGCTACCCAGGAAGCTTATCGGCGGGATGTGGATAATTTTTTTGAATTTGTAGCCCAACCCTTGCAGCAAGTAACTCTGGAGGAATTGCAAGCTTACAGCAGTATTCTTAACGAGCGGGACTTGAAGCCAGCGAGCATCCGCCGCAAACTCAACGCCATCAAGTCGCTGTTCACCTTCGCCACCAAGCTCAACTACACTCGCTTCAATGTCGCCGCCGCGCTTCGCATTCCCAAAGGGAATCGCCTTTTATCTGGCAGGATACTCAAACAGATCGAAGTGCTGAAGTTAATTAATCATCCTGAATTGTCAGCACGCGATCGCGCTCTACTCAAGTTGCTTTACGCCACTGGAATGCGGGTTAGCGAAGTTTGCAATCTCAAGTGGCACGACTTCACCGAACGCGATTCTGGAGAAGTGCAAGTTTCAATTGTAGGTAAAGGCGATAAGCAGCGAGTGGTCTTGGTACCACTATCGGTTTGGATGGAGGTAGAGGCAATAAGAGATAATTCTTCAGATGATGCGCCAGTGTTCTTGTCAGTCAGGGGTAAGGCTCTAGACCGCACGATGGTGCATTTGATTATCAAAGAAACTGCAACCAAAGTTAATCTTGACCCTAAAATCAGTTGCCATTGGCTACGCCACGCCCACGCACAGCATTCCTTAACCAAGGGAGCGCCAATTCATTTAGTGCGCGATACTTTGGGACACAGCAACATCAGTGTGACTAATGTGTATTTAGAGAGCAACCCAGAGGATTCTAGTAGCAAGTATTTGGGTTTATGAGCGATAAGCAGGTGTTGAGCGTCGCTGCTAATGCAGTACCGATAGTACCGATCAAGGGTATCAAAGGGCAGAATGAAGTACTTTTCCACCAGTTCTTCTCAGATCGAGAGTGGGAAGATATCACAAGGGTAATGTCCAGGTGTCGCCTGGTAAAAGAGTTTGCCATCGCCCCATGCTGCGATATCAGGTGTGATTTGCTTGTTGTTCCTTGCCAGCAAACAAGCAATTAGTATACTCTTGCAAATCACTAGGGCGAACCTTCCACCCCTTGCCTATCTTCTGCGCTGGCAAGTTACCCAGCGCGATCGCTTGGCGCAAATGAAAGCGCGAATATCCAGTAGCGATCGCCGCTTCCTCTAAATTCCACACCAGCTTATTCCACAACAGCGCCAATCTCTGAGCGCCGCTAATCGCCTCCAGTAACTCCACCACTCTTGTCGGTGGTACTGTCGCTAGACCCCCGAAGGTCTCCGAATTGACTATTTCGGAACTGTTCGGAAGAGAAGTCAGAGCGCAGGCTTCCTCCGATCTGAACTTCGGGGCGACAACAGACCGATGCACTGGAGTTGCCAATTCCTCTTTCAGCGCCCTCAGATCATCTTCCCTGTATTGAGCCTGCTTTCCGTTCCTTCCCTGACTATAGGTAACGCTTATCTTGCCATCGCTGGCGTAGTTCTCAATAGTTCGTGTGGAGACGCCAAGAAATTCAGCTGCTGCTTTTTTATCCACCCCCGAAAACCCCCGAAGACCATTGAAATAGCATTTTCGAGGGTTCCTTTAATCATGTCAAGTTGCCACTGGTTGATTTTGAGAAAGATTACGTAAAATTACGTAATACAAAAACAGGTGATATTGTATTTTTGCGCTTCTTGTAATGCGTTCGAGGTTGTTATAAAGATACAATCTCTAATTTAAAAGTGATATTAAATACATCTTTAAAGAAAAATGCGTATAAGTAATGAGTGCCTCGTGAAATTATCAGAAGATTTTCCAGCTCTGGACAACGATATTTCGTTTGCGCTGCGTCTGTTGCAGGAAATCAGAAAATTTCAAGAGGACTTAAAAACGATACCAGCAAGTGAGCGATCGCGTATTTTGCTGGCTGCCTGTGAGAATTTTGATGAGGTTATCAGCTGCGAATTGCTGACGATAAAATCTCCCCACTTCGCTTGACTTCATCCTCACCTACTGCGGCAAAAACTCCACCGCACCGCACGCCAAAACCTTTACTTACAGGGAACTGTAAAGGTATGCGGTACGGTATGCGGTGCGGTGAATGTCGAGTCCCATTGATCCTAAAACTTGGAATAAAGCGCGTGACGCTTATGTTGCTGGCACGGAATCGTTAGCCGCGATCGCCATGAGATTCGGCATCTCTAAGCGTGCGGTTGAAAAACGCGCTAGTGATGAAGGCTGGGCTGCATTGCGTCAAGCACAACAAGGTGTGCAGCCTAAAATTACTGCTCGTGCCCCTGCACCCTTGCCCCCTACTCCCCGTCCCCGTCACCAGTCGCAAGGACTTGACGAAGTAGAAATTATTGACACTGCGATCGCATCCCTCTCAGCCATCCTTTCAGGAAGCATGGAAGATACTCGCGGTATTGGTGGAATCGCCACAGGATTGTGTCGCCTTATCGAACTGCGTAATAAGCTCATTCCTAAAACTGCTGCTGATTTGGCTGATATGGCGATCGCTCTTGGTATCTCTCCAACTGAATTCATTCACGCTTTAAATGCTCAATGCCAAAAGAAAGCGTAGCAGATAAGCGGCGGAGGGAGTTTGCCGAAGAGTGTGCGATCGCACTGGGCTTGTCAGCATCACAAGATGACGCGGTTCCCTTTGCACAATACGCGCGATCGCCAGTTGAGTTTGTGCGTGAAGTGCTGGAAGTTCCTACTTTGACAACTGAACAAATTCAAATCCTAGAATCCGTTCGAGATAAAGCAGAAACCAATGTTCAGGCGGCACATGGTGTGGGAAAAAGTTTTATTTCTGCCTGTATAGTTATATACTGGTGTTTTGCTGTGGGTGGACTTGCTATTTCCACAGCCCCGACTGAAGCGCAGGTCAAACAAATCCTTTGGTCGGAAGTCCGAAAGCTTTACGACAAGAACAAATCGAAGCTAGGCGGGGAAAGGGGGGAGTTATTTTTAAAGTTCTCAGAGTCAGCCCGTGCCTACGGTTTTACAAGTAAAAATTACGACAGTAATAGCTTCCAGGGAAAACATGCAGAAAAATTATTACTCATTCAGGATGAGGCATGTGGCATCACCGAGGAAATTGACGACGGATTTATCAGCTGTTTAACTGGCTCAGAAAATCGAGGGTTGCGGATAGGCAACCCCATAGTTGGCGGCACTCCCTTTGAAAAAGCCTGCGCTCGTCAGCACATCCGTATATCAGCCTGGAGTCACATTAATGTCGCTTGGGCTTATGAGCAGTGCAATGATGGCATTCATCGCCTAAAGCCAGATGTCGTCGCCGCCATAATTGACCCAGTGACAGGCGATGTATTACCACAATCAGTCTGGCCGGATTGGTGTGGGCGCGATCGCATCCCTGGTGCTATCTCCATTGCCTGGATTGAAAAAGCCCGCAAAAAAGGCGAAACCTCGGCATTTTGGCAGTCACGGGTTGAAGGATTGTTCCCAGTTGATAGCGAACAGTCCATTGTCCCTCGATCGTGGTTCCTCCAGGCACGCGCTCGTTACGATGCCGATCCGCAAAAATGGGACTTCATGGCAGAACATCACCACTGGCGGCACGGGTTAGATGTGGGAGATGGGGGAGATGACCATGCTAGGGCTAGCTGGCGCGGCCCTGTATTGTATGGAGCCATCACCCAATCGACCAAAGGCGATCGCCTTGATGTTTCCCGTGCAGCCCTGCTTGGAGCGAAAACCCTAGATGATATGCCAGGGAGCATTAGCGTTGATATTATCGGGGTTGGCAGTGGCTCCTTATCTCAATTACTTGAAGATGATTACCCAGCCAGTGGTACGCATTGGGGAGGAGCGGCCGTTGATAATGCGCTGTTTGCCAACCTCAAGGCTGAACAGTATTGGTTGCTACGTGAGGGTTTTAGGAGTGAAGAGATTGCGATTGCTCCCCTTGGTGAAATCGAGGAAATGCTAATGGAGGATTTAGCGGGAACCTACTACGAGGAAACCACCACAGGCAAAACCAAAATTGAGGATAAGAAAAAGACTACTGCTAGACTACACCGTTCGCCTAACGTTGGGGATGCGACCGTGTTGGGCTTTAATGGTGCGGGTGGGGTAGTTGAGTTTGAAAGTGTGGGCAAGCGATCGCGCGTTGGGTCGAGGTTGAGGGATTACTAAAGGCATGAAATACCTCAACTTCGCTGTAGAACTGCTTTTAATCGTTATCCTTGCCCACTGGCTTGGTTTTGCGTTTAATCCCAAAAATACAATCTCTTGGACAAATGACGCTGGTGAGAGGATTGTCAATGATGGGGCCGCGAGAACCGTACTAGCTGTAATAGTAGGATTGCCTTACCTTTTTGTGTCCTACTGCCTTGTCGCTGATGCCACTGACGCTCTTGATGATTGATACTTAGCGCGACGCATGTTGAACTGGAGCCTATTTGCTCATCAAATCTCGCTCAACTGCCTCGCAAATTATTCGTCGTAGGTATTTTACTCTCTCTTCTTGTGGAAGGGCGTGCAGTGCATCGTGGATACTCTGTGGCAACTTCAAACCCGTTACCTTCTTTGCTAAAGGCTCAGTCAATTCCTCTGTGTAGCCCTTGAATTGCTGTTCCTTAAACTCTTTTGATTGTACGGGATCGGGATTACTCATTTCCTTGTTAACCGGGTTTTATCCCATGATAATCCCTAAAACAAATGCTAGTCAATCTCTTGACATTCGCGGTTAACCGGGATACTATAGAAGAGTGGGGGGTAAAAACTTCCACGCTGAACCATTGAAAACAAAAGGAGGGATATGACGCAATCCGGTAACGGACATGGTGAGTACAACCCTGAGGTTGAGTACCAACGAGTTGTTGACGATTCCGACGTTTTCTACAAGGTTGACCCGGAAACAGGCAATCGAGAAGACGTACTCACCGCAAAAGACGTTATGGATGAAATCGACGAGTTATTGTCTGATGAAAATTCAGAAGACGAACCCGAAGATCCGGCTTAACGTCTAGCCAGCAACCCCTAGTGGGGCTAGGGGTTGCTGGCCTCCTTCTTTCTTTATTCATAGCACAATGGATATTTGTATTCCCAGTTATGTAAGGATTTTTCGTCACGAATGTGGGCGGTGGCAACACATTCTGGGGGATTCATTTTACAACCCATCTGGCGAGCCGCCTGACCTTGAATTTGCTACCCGCAAATATGACATTTCGCGCAAAAAATTAGTAATTGAGTTGTTTCGCTCAGGTGAAGGTAAACCAGGGTATTACGTTGGTGATTTGAAAAATAAGCATTTTTATTATTGTGGTGTTGATGCCGAGTCGGTACGAGAAAAACTGCGATCGCTCGGCATTGGGCGTGAAGACCCAATGGAAGCTTGAAAGGCGATCGCCTCTCTATTCTATCTGGCGGAATCCGCCAGATAGAACTGGGGAACTCTAGCGCTGAATTTTCATGATTCATGCATCAAGCCGGAAACCCTGGCTTTCCCCTCCAAAACTCAAATGCCCTCCCTCCCCCGTAACTTTGACACCGAAATCGCTTCAGTCAAGCGCGACCCCTACATGTTGCTGCTGGGTTCGCGTTTGCTCAATCCTGACGATGTTTTGCAGGGGCGAGGCAAAGGGGAGTATAAAGCCTACGACGATTTACTCAAAGATGGGCATTGTCATTCAGTTTTACAGAAACGCTACTTAGCTGTAATTGCCCGTGAATGGTCAGTGCAGCCCGCATCCAAAGACAAGATTGACCAAAAAGCGGCGGATATGGTGAAGTATCACCTAGAGAGCTTGGCCGCCAGAGCTGACGATGATGATCTAATCGCAGCAGGCTTTGATAGAACCTGCTACAACTTACTTGATGCCATTCTTAAAGGATTTAAGCCGGCAGAGATTCTGTGGGCTGCGGATGGGAAGGAATTTTACCCAAATCTAATCAAGGCAAGGAATCAGCAGCGCTTCAATTTCGCCATCAACGAGGCGGGAAAGTGGGAATTGAGAATGTTGACCCTGGAGGATTGGATTGATGGGGAGCCAGTCAGCAAGCTTCACCCCCGCAAATTCTTCGTCCACATCTGCGGTGCCACTGATGACAACCCTTATGGCACGGGATTGGGGCGTACACTGTGGTGGAATGTCTTTTTTAAAAAGCAGGGGATTAAGTTCTGGTTACAGTTCGTTGACAAATTCGCTTCTCCCACCGCAATCGGCAAATACAAGCGGGGGGCCACCAAAGAGCAAAAGAGTACACTGCTTGAAGCACTGGAGGCGATCGCCGCAGATGCCGGGGTGATTATCCCTGAAGATTTGGAAATCACACTGCTGGAAGCTTCACGAAGTGGCAGTATCAATTGTTATGAATCCTTGTGTAAATACATGGATTCTGAGATTTCTAAGGCCGTATTGGGGGAGACGCTCAGCACTCAAATGGGTAATGTGGGGAGTTACGCAGCTGCTAATACTCACAACGAAGTGAGGAAGGAGCTGACTAAGGCAGATGCTGACCTGCTCTCGGACACTCTCAACCGCACGTTGATTAAATGGGATGTGCATCTAAATCTGCCTGAAGCCAAGCCGCCAAGACTGTGGAGAGATTTTGGGGAAGCTGAAGATTTGAACGGGCGATCGCAACGCGACAAAACCTTGTTCGATATGGGCTTCAAGCTAAAGAAAGAATCTGTAACTGAGATTTACGGCGACCACTATGAGGAAATAGAGCAGGGTGGAGAAGCAAGTGATGAGCAGTTTTTGGCTAATTCGGGCGTACAGTCGAATGAAGGCTCCCAAAAGCCTGATGAAGAGGCTGTAACTGAGGCAGAAGAAACGCCCGCCGCGCCTGCTGAATTCAACGAAATCAGTTTTGGCAGCATCATCGACCGCGTGCTGAAGTGGAATGGCTTGGCAATTGGTGTGGAATTTTTGCCGGGAGGCGTGAGATTCCCAGGCCGCAAGCATTCTAAGAAACTGCGATCAGGATATGGACATATTCGTGGGTATTTGGGAAATGACGGCGAAGCGCTCGACTGCTACATTTATCCTGGCTTGCTCAAAGATGAACCAGAGGGCAGTAACCGTCTATTCCAGGTCACCCAGGTATCACCAGAGGATGGTGACTTCGACGAACTAAAGCTGATGATCAGCTACTCAAACCTGAAAACAGCTAGAGAGGCGTATCTTGCCGAAATGCCTATCGATTATCTGGGAGGAATCCAGGAAGTAACTGTTGAGAGCTTGGAACATTACAAGCGTCAACCCCCTGCTTCCCTCTCTACTTCCCGAAGTCTCCCCATTGCTGCCAATTTCGCAGAGTCCGAGAAGGATGGTGTTGATCTCTACGCCGAACAGTTGCAGAAGCGCTCTGCACCCATTGTCAACTCATGGCTAGAACAGATACGGGGATTGGTGCAGGAGTCGGAAAGTTTTGAGGAGGCGATCGCGCACCTCTTCGACCTGTTCCCCAAGCTCAATACCCAAGACTTCACAGAATTAATGGCACAGGCGATGATGGCGGCTGAAGCTGGCGGGAGGTTTGAGGTAATAAATGAGGCGGGAAACCTAGAGGCGTAAAGTCATAAGCCTCTGGAATGCCACTACACTTTTCAAGACAGGAATATAAGTTTGTTGGTTTATTCGTCACGCGACTGCTGTGTAGCAAGGCTCTTGAGTTTGCAGATAGCAAAGCGTTAGCGACGTTAGGAGCGTCGAGCAAGACTCAAATCAAGGATAAGCAGTCGCTGCTTGACTTGAAGCGAGTTTTGGAATCCTCCTACACAGATGGCATCACGGCAATTCCAGAGGCTTACATTGATGAATCGGGCAGTATTGCTGGGGTTTTTGAAGATAAAGTCAGTCCCAATCTTACCAAGCGCCTCAAGTTTAAAGTCACGGATTCCGATGTTAGCTACTCACTGCTCAATCCCAATCAGGTTGAGAGCTTTTCTAAAAGCATAGAGTTTGCAACATCTGTAGCACCAAAATCCTGCAAAAAGGGTATACCTTGTGGCGGCAGCTGCATCAGTGCCAATAAAACTTGTAAAAGCCAGCTACCACCAGCCCAAAAAACGAAAGTAGCTAGTATTAAAGCTACAGCTGCGGCAAGCGCGACTCCTGTTGGTGGAGCTTCTAAGGCTCCAAGCGCTGGTGGCATTAGTCCGCCTGCTCCTGCGACAACAACACCCTCTACACTTTCCCGACATCCCGCGATTAAAACCAACGATACCGAACTTGATGCAAAGCGGCAAGATTTAGAGAAACGTTTTGGCAAAAAAGCGGTTGAAGATGCAGAAAACAATGTCAAACGCATCCTTGATAGCCCAGATGTGGCAGTTCACGTTCGGGTTGGTTCTTCGGCAACATTGGAATTGATTCTTGGCGATCGCTTCAAAACAAGCGCTGAACTAGGCATCGACACTCATCAAATCCCCCATCTCAAAGGTGGGTATCAAGCAGCTCGCAATCGAGTTGAGGCAAAAACTCTCGGCTACGACGAGAAAAATACCAAGCCCGAAGACCGCCCTATCTACGGATATTTGGGCGGCAAGGATATGAAGGGGGCAGCGCACGCGGATGTGTCGCAGGCCTATGGGTCGATTACAGTCAAACTCAAGCAGGACGTCAAAGACCGCTCTACTTTTACCGGTGCTGATTCTTTTAAATCTGGTGTTGCTTCAGATGTAAAAAGCAGCGACACCCCACCGCCGCCCAATGCCGCTGCAATGGTTAGCAGCACTCGGCACGGCTATGACAAAGACAACCTCCCCGGTGGTTATCCTTCTTACTATGCCGATAAATCTGGGGACAAAGCACAATTAACCGCAGCCGCCAAAGCCAAAAACATCGATGATTTGGCATCCGGACTTTCCCCTACTGGCAACCGCTACGTTGAAGCCCAGGTTCACGGGAAGGTCACGTCCAAAGACATTGCCGAGATCCATTTTGAACCCAAAGGGGCAAGCGATCGCCCCACTGCTGCGATCGCTAAATTCGCCAAGGATAACGGCGTTGATTTGTATGTCAGCGGCAAGAAGCTTTCATCTAAAGAACTCGATGATATCGCTAATCCGCCTAAAGACAGGCGTAGTCAACGACTAAAAGACCTAGATGATGCCATAACCAAAGGTGACATCGGCAAGCTAGCTGACCTGACCGAAAAAATCCACGACGATGCCAAAAAAGTCAATCTTGCCCCAGGAGAACGGGATAGATATCTCAAGCATTTGTATGCAGAAGCTGGCTATGATGCCAAGCCCGAAGTCAAGAGCCAAAAGGATATGGATGCTCTAGCGCAAGGCGGAGCCGTGATGATGACTAGGGGCGTTAGTGCATCGACTGGAGCAGATGCCTCAAAAATGATGGAGCAATTTCGCACAGGCGACTATCACACTGGGAATGGCATTTACGGCAACGGCACCTACGTCGGACATTCAGGAAGCTTCTCGACGGACGGCTCAACATTCGTCGGAAAAAGCGACGCCAAATCTCAAAAACGTGCCTGGGATGATGTCGCCAAGCACGGATATATCGTTGATGAGAAAAGCGGTGGTGCTACCTTGCGGATGGCGCTTAAAGATGATGCTGTGGTCATGACTGCCAGAACAATGCAAAAGGAGATTAAAGATTTAAAATCAAAAATTGACAGTTGGGAGAAAGCAGAAAAGCAAAAGATTCTTTCTCAATCAGACCCGAAAGCTAAAAAAGAAGTTGATGCTTACAAAAAGTCATTAGATATCAACAATGCCAAGCTAGATGGCTCTGGACAATACAAGATGGGGTCAATGCCAGTAACGGTTGAAGACTACACCATTCCCCACAAAAATAGTAAATATGGCAGCGATGTTCAAGTAAAACTTATAAAAGATTTCTTTGGAGATTACTCTTTCGCCGGACCCGATGGCATAGTCCATAAAATGAATTCTGGCAATCTGACTACTGCCCTTAGAAAGGCTAGACAAGTTTATGCAGATCATCAAGCAAGCCAGGGGAATCCAAATAAGGCGGCTGAACTTAATAAAATCGAAGATAAAGCTATCAAAGCACGAGAGGTATTATTTGGCGATTTAGGTACTGGCACATCTGGGCGTTATGCCGTAGCCAGAGGAGTTGATGCGATCGCCTTAAACAATAGCTATGAAAAAGATAGCTTCATGAACCTTTTAAATAGAGGTAAAGTTATCGTACAAGATAAAGATTTGAGTTATGCTGATGGTAAGAAAAAAGGCACAGGAGCGTAAATGGACGCTGAACTTTGTAGAAGACTTGGCAAAATTCGGAGTACTCCTTATTGGTATTATCTGGCTAAAAAAGTAGGTGGCATTACTAGCGATGACTGGCAAGAGCAAGCTAATTTAATCACACAAGAGGCGATAAAAGCTGTTAGTTTCGACAGGCTACCAAACAACATTCAACGGTTGATTCAACGCTGCGAACAATCTGTTGAGATAAGTCAAAAACTTTTTGGTGACAAATACTTTGATTCATTGTCAAATGAAGAACTGGAGCAGATAGCTAGCCAGCTTTTTAGTCAAGAGCCAGATGAAGAGATCGAGGAAGCGGCATGATTACCAATAAAAATCGGATGCCAGACGTAGATTTTCTCCCAGATAATAAAATCCACCCAATAGGAAATATTGGCGGTACTAGACTCGTTTTATTGGGCAAGGAAAAGGGTACTAATGTAGCAGTGGTATCTCGTTCTTATACTGCTGAATTTGACCCAGATGAAGAGTTGTTTGCTATTCCTTTGTATGAGCTAATCAGCCATTCCCAAGAGTCGATTGAACTAACAGAAGATATCTAAAAATGGCTTCGGGGGTGGCATTAGTCCACCCCAAAAATCGCCCCGTTCCAAAGCGAAACCCCTGAGTTATTAGTACATAACTCAGGGGTTTTGAATTTCAAGTCACTAGGCGGTCTTTTTCGGTCTGCCAGGTTTACGCTTGGGTGCTACGGTCGGCGTGGGTGCAGGGTTGGCATTTTTGGGTCTACCAGGCTTGCGCTTTTGGATTATAGGCGGGTTCAACTCAGGCATTGGTAGAGCTGGTGCGGGGGCAGCAACCTCTTCTGTATCTGGCACAGGAAGTCCTGCTGATTCCTGTAATTTTGCAGGTGGCAGAAGCAAAAGTCTAGGGAGTGGGGATATTGCGGCGGGCGTAGCCATCGCGCTTGTGCGTGGAGCATCTGCAAGGGTATCGTGCATCCAGGGATCTGGCAGCGTCGCCACTTGAACAGATTCTTCCATCACTAGGTTATACACCTGTGGAGGGCATTCCTTCGGCGCTGGTGTGTTGATTCTGATCAGCCCAGAAATGAAATCCGCGGTCGCGCTTGCAACGAAAACGATGAAAATAGCTTCGATTGCGTTGGTCAATAAAACTTGCATAATTAATCCTTTGTTGAGTAACAGAGTTTGGGTGAAGCGGTTTAGTTGTGGGTTAGGTGGGGACGATGCCCCACCTCGGCTTATATTTCTTTGCACAGATACTGCCATCTATGCAGTGGGCAGGAGAATTCGCTGTAGTCTCCCCCGTCTGCCTCGTACTCTTGGGCTTGGGGCATCAATTCCTGGTACTCTCTCCAGGCAGAGGCGTTTTTGTCGGTAATCAAAGATTTTTCGCTCTGGTAGTAGCTGTTGGGGAAAGGCTTGGCAGCGCCTGTCCACAGAGCCATTAATTCTTCTTTGGTGTAATCTCTTTCCTGGTGGGTGTCGATGTAGCGCATTTTTTTTGGAGGAGGGTGTTGAAGTGGTGTCCCTCGTTCATATATCTACTATAGTAACGGTATACCGTGGAATAAATAGGTTTTATATGAGTGTTTCCTATGGTTTTCCCTATAAAATCGGTTTTGCAATTAAGGAAACTTATCACGGTATACCGTGGTTATTGGTAAGATAAAGGGAAAAGTTGGATTAGCATTAATGGAACGCCCAATAGATAAAGCCAAAAGAAACACGAATGGCAGATTTATCAATGAACCAGGATCTATGGCAGATTCGCCTATTTGCGTAAAATTTAGTACCGAAGTGGACGAGAAATTGCGAAGCCTCCCCAATCGTTCAGAAAAAATCAGGCAATGGGTAATTGAGGGATTGGAGAGAGAGGGTTATCTGGCGGATTCCGCCAGATAGAAAACTTTACATTTGTGGTAACTTATTCCTGGCTGCCGTCTCCAACTGCTCATCAAGATATTCCAAGTTTTTCTGATGAATCTCAATTATGGATTTTTCGTAAGTGATTTCAGCTCGTAAATCTTCTGTACTGGGCGGTTCAATCTCTGATTCAAAGATGTTTTCTGCGTCATAGCCAAGGTCATCAAGTAGCACAGAGTAAATCCATCCCTTACCCAAACCAAAAGCACGAGCTGTCCCTGGTGCTTGATATTCAACACCAATAATTCGACCTTGTTTAACTATTTGCCCCAAATAATATTTAGGCTTTGTCCAATGACTAGGAAAACAAATTTTGGACTGTTCGGCAATAATTAGGGGCGTATCTTCTGGCATGGCGTTACCTCGTTTGTTATTGCAGCCGAAACAAGCTAGGCGGAGGTTTTTAAATTTATTACTGCCCCCTAGCGATCGCGGAATGTAATGGTCAATAGTTATTGAATCGGGCGTGAGTTCATGCCCACACCAGAAACACTGACACCCGTATCGCTGTAGGAGAAGTGTTTTCCTATAGCGCATCTGCTTAGGAGGAAGCCGCTTGTGTCGGCGTAGGCTGACTGGGCTATCCATGATGTTTGTCTCTTGCCGCAAGTGAAGCTTGGGTGAGGTAACAAACTGTGTCTATGCCTTTGGAGTGGAGAAAAGCGTAGTTTGTTAGCCCGTCTAGCACTTCAAAGAAGCTAAAACCTTGGCGTTCAAGAGATGACACAAATTGAGCTGAAATCTCGCATACAAAATCATGTCTATGCTCGGTGGCTGCTATGTCGAGAGCTTCTGTTAACTGGTTCATGCATCCCTCCTGTCGCCACTACGGTAAGGATGTTGTTGTGTGCAGTCTTTGTTGTCAGCGAGTGTGGGAAGGGCAAAAGAATCCACGAGAAATAAAGCCGCACTTGCAGCTATTAGCAAAGTTTTTAGTTTCATACAAGTGATGGCGTTATGCTTCTACCGTGGAGTGATTTATCTGTTCAACATGCTGCATCCACTGCTTGATCGCCTCTAATTCCTCATGTCCTTGGGCAACCACGCTAGTCACATGTTTGTTGTAAGAATTTTCAGCATGTTTAGGATGGTCAAATTTGCCTGATGCCCAAGCCAAACACATGGTTTTCACTAGTTCATCAACCTTGGTTACATCAAGCTGACTGGGGGCTGTGGCGTCTTGAAATTGCAACCACTCTTTAACTAAATCAAGTGGGTAATCAAGTAAAGTCCGCATTTGCTTAACCCGTAAGTCTTGGGGGTGCACTGTTTGGACTACAGTCAGCGGTGGTTGTTGCTCAGTTGCTACTGGAACATCAACCGTATTGCCTTCCTCGTCAACCTCACAATCCAATTCTTCTGGGGTGTAAGCTACACTGCCAGCAAAGATGTCTGGACAATACCACCGCACCCCGTTAGACATTGCACGGTTAAACATCATGTTTCGCGGAAACTTCTTCCAGGTGTGGCCGTTCTTGCCGTCTAGCGCACCAGCTGCAATAGCGTCATCTCTGGTAAAGGTGCTTTCCCCTATCACCTCGGCATTGTCATAAAAGACAATGGTGCAACCGTTGCTGTCATGACGAGTAATGCGATAGTTATACTTGCCGCTACGCTTTACCGCCGCCGCCATTAAATTTGCTCCAATGGACGGCTTACCGTTGATGATATGCACTCCTGTCATTGATGCGATCGCGCCAAATCCTAACTCCAGCCCTGCCAAAACTTTCACGCCACACTGAGCAGCTTCTTTGGCATCAGCGAAAAACCCAGACTTGGCAAGCATAGCTGAAAGACGACTCAGGTCATCAATATTACGAATAGCCAGACCACCTACAATTTGTTGTTGTGTCGGTATGATGTTGCTCATTCCACACTCCCACACAAAGAAGCCACTGAAACGAAATATTTCCGCAGATATTCGGCTTCTGAGCCTTTGAAGAACAAGCTTGGTAATTTGCCTGCATCGCCTTTGAAGTAAATTCTGATCCCTCGAATAATTTCTCTTTCGCCTTTGACACGATCTTTTGTCGCCTCCAAATCAACGTAGGCGATCGCCGCTAAATTAATTACCAAATTTCCAACTTTTAACATGGTTATTCGCCCTATTTAATAAATTGTTTTTTGGGTGGCTCCAGCCACCCATTAGCCTTACGCTGCAACTAGTTCCATGCTTACGTCGGCTGGTTCATAATCCTTTAATCGCTCCCATTCCTCACGGGGAAGTTCATCAAAAGGTTTGTCCAGTAACTCTTCAAGACTTGGTGTAACCGCAATTAATTTCTCTAAGCTTTGCTGCACTAAATAATTTTCAACCGCTATCTGATGCTTGCATTTAACTGAGCGATAGTGACAATCAGCACACTCACAGCGTTCTTTAGGTTCAACATGATTGGGACGAACAACATAGTAGTGGTCATTTTCACAGTTATGAATCACAAATTCATTACCGTGCTGTTCTAGTACTTCAATCGTTGCGGCGCGTTCTTCTCGTGTTGTCAGTACCTGAACTTGTTGCTGTTGGTGCTTGGGTAATGCATCTGCTACATACTGATGTTTCACCCAATCTGTTGCTTCACAATAAAGTGCAGAGCGATAAACCTCAACCCCAGAAACCGACACATACCAAGGCTTTTCATCGTTGAAAGCATCGTGAGAAAGTTCAGCAATAACTTCATTTTTCACTTGTCCTTCAAAGTTGTAAAATCCGTCGATGTCGGTGAAAGTTACGTCATCTTCTGTTTTGGGAGAATTTATTTTTTGAACCTGAGAAGATTGATGAGCAACAATCGCATTCACCCAGGTTTCAGTCTCTCTTTTGTCGCCTTCTGGGGTAACACCTAGCGTTAGCGCGATTGTTTTAATTTGACCTAATTTAAGTTCTTGCAGCTGTTGAACGGTGTAAATCTGGCGTGTCATTATTGGAGTACTCCATTTTATGGTGAGAGTTCCAAAAGCGTCATTCTTCTTCGCGGGAGTGGTGGCGCTTTTTGGTTATGTATTTATGTTAGCCATTGGCTAGCCATGTGTCAAGCAAATGGCTAAAAAAAGCTAGCCAAAACGCTAATATACTTAGCTAGTAAGACTTAGCCTTGTTTATAGCCACTGGCTAGACTGTTCAGATATAGTGTTATTAATGAATGACTCAAATTGACGCAACACGAGACAAAAAATGTCTGATAAGTCCAACGGTATTACCAGGAGGCGAAACGCACAACTGAGCGTTCGCATAGATAATTCCTTGCTAGAAGATTACAAAAATCTTCTGTCCAGGGAAGGTATAAGCATGACAAACGATATTGAAAACTACATTGCTCAACGTCTTGGCAGAATAACCAAGGCTGGAAACGTGATTGACATTACCGAAGCGCTTAAGCATCAGCAGGAAGAAATAGAGGAGTTAAAAGCGATCGTGGGGGAATTAAAAGCGGACTGGCCGCAGAAAACCAGCAACTCAAAAGCCAGTTAGAAACCATGCTGGCAAACGCTAGAAAATTGATAGACATAGGAAAGCAATCGCCCTCTGCGGATACGTAGGGGGCGATTAGTTTTACATGGCTAGTACTTGGCTTAAAATAACTTGCATCAAAGTTAGCCAAATGCTAGCCTTATTCATGAAAGCGATCGCCATTCTCGTACAGTGGCGATCATGCTTGGCAATATAACTGGCGTGCTTCAAAGGAGGGGATTAATTGGAGCCAACGGTGGAACAACTAAAAGCGTTATATCGAAGATGCGTAGCAGCGAGTAACTTGATGTTACCAATCAACCTAGTTAGGTTTGATAGTCGCACAAATCGAATAGTCATGCTGGTGGGAGACACAATACAGATAGAGATATTCGAGAACGGGAGGGTATTGATTGAATGACTACACCAAACTATGAAGCAATGACTGAGCAGGAATTGCGGGATTATGTCAGACGCAATCCCCAAGATGAAGATGCATTTCAACACTACCTAAGCATAATTCGCTCTCGTCCTGGCGTGCTTTGCACAACAGACGAAGAAGCAGATGCGGAAATACAAAAGCGGATAAATCAGCAAGCACAGTAGTCAAGGTTTAAAAATCACACACAAAAGTGAAAACATTTGCTATGACAGCTCATCAACCATGAGTGTCATCGTATGTTCGGACTGTTTTTATTGCTAAATTTTGCTTCGATTATTGCCTTTGTGACTGGACTAATTAATCCTAAACTGGTACTTCGCGGCGACAAACGCACTCGGCGTAAAAGCTCTGAAATTTATCTTTCAGTGTTTGTGCTTTCGTTTATTGGAATGGGTGTTTTTGTTCCCAAGCCTGAGCCAGCAGTGGTAATCGCACCAGCGAAAAAGCTGAAAACTAAAATAGCGATGGCTTCGCCAACCCCTTCGAGGAACACTTCTGCACAGGAAATAAAACCGCTACCTACACCCACGCCAACAGCAACACCTACTGAGCCAGTTGAAATTGAACCGCCGCATGAAGAGTCAAATACAACAACTCACTCAGATGGCTCTTACACCAAAGAAACAGTTGAAACTCGCACATTTCAAAACAGCGATCGCTCAACCTACCTACTCATTAAAAAGACCGAGAAAAATGTCGAGCGAGGCAAAATCACAACTATTATCAGGACTCAAATTCAAAAAGAAAATTCAGACCCCAGGACAACGGAGGTGGTAGTCACGACCCAAACAGACCAGGGAACACAAATCGAAACCGAAAAAATAGCTGAAAACGGAGTCATCGACAAACAGCAAACCAGCAATGACAACATCCCTCAAGAAGTATGGGACAGCTTTAAAATCGCTGAACAAACACCGCAAGAATCGCAGTCGGAGGATGTCGAGCAATCCGCCACAAATATTCCAGCAGGCGCAACGTGCGGAAATTTCACCACTCAGGGGGAAGCCCAAGCAGCCCTCCCCTCTAATCCACAACTTGACCAGGACGGCGATGGCACAGCCTGTGATTCTCTCCCGAATGGAACTGGTGGCTCGCACATCAATTATGGAAATAGCGACTCATATCACCATGCTAGACGGCGACGCAGAAGAAGGTAGCAAATCAAAACCCAAGAGTGTTGTTTTCGAGGCTCCACTCTTGGGCTGTTCATAAACCTTAAAGTTCATGATTAATCAAACAATAGCAAATCCCCTGACTTCTTACAGGGGGTCAATTCCGTTTGTCAACACAAACGCCTACACCAGACTATGAGCAAACTGAATGTTATTGACCATGAAGGACAGCTAGTTGTTGACTCTCGGCTTATAGCTGAAGAGTTAGGAATAGACTCCGAGTTGCTAGATGAATTGTCCCATCTGCTGTGGGATAGGTCGGTAGAATATTTGTCTGCTTTTGACTTGCTTGCTATCTGGCTCATAGCTTCTTATGACGATATTAAGCTCCCTAACGTAGTAGAAACCGTAGACAAGTTTTATTTCTGTTTAGACGAACAGTCTCGCACAAGCCTGCATTGGCTCAAACACGCTGTCATTTCAGAGATAGCTTGGTGCATAAAATGCCGTTCTAGTGAGCAGGGAAGGGTTCACGCTTGGTTCTCAAAAAATTTTAAATTATTCATTCCTAATGG
Source organism: Desmonostoc geniculatum HA4340-LM1 (assembly GCA_019359545.1). Lineage (GTDB taxonomy): Bacteria > Cyanobacteriota > Cyanobacteriia > Cyanobacteriales > Nostocaceae > Nostoc > Nostoc geniculatum. The sequence goes on from JAHHHB010000047.1 coordinate 32,177, forward strand.
TGAGTTAGTAAAGTTTGTTTCCAAAAACAAGAAACGTCCTGATTTCCTCATCAAAATTGACGGCATCGTTTATCCGGTCGAATGCAAGCTGACTTTTAACAAGCCTGCGTTAATTCAACTGCAAGGTTACATAAAAACGTGGGATGTTTCGCAAGGTTTTGCTGTGGCTCCTAAAACCACATGCGATTTGCCAACAAATATCAGCTTTATTCAATGTCCTTAAACAATAAATTACCGACTCCACATTTGCGTAGAGTCGTTTCTACATGAGAATTTCATCTGGAGAACAAGTATGTCCGAGATCGCATTGACCAATGACGAAGCAAATCCATTTGACCAAATTAAGCAAGTTGATGCGGATGGAGTTGAGTATTGGTTAGCAACCGAATTGTTAACCCTTCTGGGATACAAGACTTGGAAAAGAATCAAAGACGTAGTTGAAAGAGCAAAAATCAGCATCAATAATTCTGGGTTAGATGAATCCTGCCATCTGGACAACGTTGTCCAAATGGCGCAAATTGGGGACTCTCAGGCATTTAGAGAAACGCTGAAAGATTTTAAGCTTTCTCGTCACGCTTGTTATTTGGTGGCAATTAACGGCGATCCTCGCAAAAGCGAAATAGCAGCTGCACAAAACTATTTCGCTGTGAAAACCCGTGAGGCAGAATTAGCCCCGCAATCTAATGAGTTATTGTCACAGCTGCTGCAAAAATTTGAACAGCAAAATCAAGTGATTGAAGAACAAGGTAGAGCGATCGCACTCCTCCAATCCCAAGTACAAAACTTGTTACCATTGCCTGCTGACTTTATCCCGCCGGGGTGGGATGCCGAAGTTTGGGATTCTTTACCACCGCAAGACAAACGCCACTTCAAATATTTGTACCGCCGTCGTGGTTTTCGTCCTGGCAGTCAAGCTGAGGTAAAAGCTTTGCCTGCTGTAAACAGGGAACTGGAACGAGCCGAGATTGAACGGCTGATTAATGATGTACCAAAGTCAGAGAAAGAGCTCTTTGAAACAGCTAAACGAGTGTCACTACAAAGATTTTGGGCTATGGAGGGCAAATCATGACGATAACAGCAGCGCCAAAATCATTACAGCCTCATAAGCCAGAATCACCTTATAAGAGGCTTCATGTGATTATTCCAATAGAAGATATGCTTTGGTCTCAAGCGCAAAAACCCTCGGTTGCTCAGTTGTGGCAAGAGTGTTGGACATCTGACCCTTACGGTTCGCGGTGGATGCCACTAAATACAACCTTGGGTTACAGCACTTTCATCTGTGCCAAAAAAGTTTTATCTGAAACTGGCCTGTTTATTTTCAAGCCTGACAAATCGATACAGGATGGACGGGAAACTGTTGGTTGGATGGTTCGTAACTTGCACGGCAGCAGAATGAAAGATTTTTGGGAGGAAGCAGATTCTGAAAAACAAGAACCAAATTCTACAAAACAGGAATCAAATTCTCTTAATTCAGAGATAGATGCTGACTCTCTCCAAATGCGTGCTTCAAATCAAGCATCTATCTCAAGTCAAACCCAGTCACAGCAAGATTTTCAGGAACCCTCACGAACTCCTCAAGAACACATCACAAACTCTTCAAAAGAGTTTGTGATGTGTGACTCTGACACCCTTTCCACGAATTCAGGTGTGGATGAAACGGCGATCGCACTCTTGGGGAGTGCGTCGCCTTCACCTGTCGAGATCGTGTCAGAGTCGGAAGAGTCACCACAGGTGACGGACTGCACGACGCTGACGCTAGTGGATGAACAAGGGGGTCAATCTGCTCCGTTGTTAACAGAAAATAAAGATTGTGGTGTAGAGCCGACAATCGCTCCCGAAGGCGAATGTTCCGCCCCGCAAGTCGAAGTAATTACGAGTTTAGATAAATGGAGCCAAGAAGCAATAGTTCAGCGTAGAGAATTGCGAAAAGATCGGGAAAACAAGCTAAAACTGGCTAGTATGACGGGCGACAATCCTGGGTTTGATTACCTGAAAGAATGCTGGGAGGATGTTGGGCTGTGGCTGAAAATTAAGCAGCTGATTGCCCAGTATCCAGAATGGCGGATTGCTTATGTTAATGGGAGGTTGGCTAGGGAAACCTAAGCCCATGCCAGAAACCATTGACCCTTTTAAACTGCCGTTTGACGAGGCGATCGCTTACTACCGGGCTAAATTGCCACTTCCCAGCACAAGTTGGGACACCTTTGCTGATGCAGCTAGCGATTACGCATTCACTTTGGCGAATGTCACTTCCGCCGAATTGCTCAACGACGTTTACAGTTTGGTGCTGAGTGGATTAGAAAATGGCAACAGCTACGGTGAGTTTAAAAAGGGATTTGACCAGGCGATAGATAAAGCAGGATGGAATCCGGCGAATCGCGGCTGGCGAACCAATTTAATTTTTAACCAGAGCCTACGCAATGCCTATCAAGCTGGACGCTACAAGCAGATGTCTGACCCAGAGGTATTGAAGCTTAGACCCTGGTGGCAATATGTGCATAGAGACAGCCGCGTGCCTCGTCCCTACCACCTCGCGCTTGATGGTAAAATTTACCCCGCCGATGACCCTTTCTGGCAAACGTGTTTTCCGCCAAATGGCTTTGGTTGTAGGTGTGGCGTGGTTTCTGTATCTCGCCGTGACCTTGACCGAGAAGGACTAACTGTGGATGAACCGCCACAAGAGACGGTGACTGTGGTGGATAAAGTGAGTGGCGACAAGAAAAAAGTCCCTGCGATCGGTGGCAAACCCATTGGCGAACCAGGATTCTCGACCATCCCTGGTGGTAGCAGCCCATCCCAGAAACAAGCGATACTAGAGCAGGCAAAGCAGAAGTTGTCGCCAAAGTTACAGGAACAGGTGAAAAGGGCTTTGAAAAAATGACATCTATCAGGCAACGCAGGCGAAACCGCCACAAGCTAAAAGCTGCACGAAGAGAAGCTAAAAAACCGCTTGTACTCACTTTTAGCATTGACTTGACTTCGGTAAATGAGGTTTTTGTTCAAGCAAAGAACACAATGGCAAAGCTATCTGAAACAATGGCACAACCAGAGTTTCAAGAAAGTGTGAACAGAGCATGGCAGGAACTTGCGCGTCTTGTTCCACTCAGAATCAGCGAGCTTGTTGATACTGGAACGCTTGCGGACAGTTTTAATTTTGAGTCAGCAAGAGAAAAGCTTGTTGCCGATAGGGAGGCTGAATTGCTTCATCAGTACGAACTAACTTATCATCGGTATCAAGTAGGTCTGTTGCGGGAAGATGAAGATGTCGAGGATGATTGCTTGGGTGATGCTTCTTGCAAGTTCAATGCGCGATCGCCCCATGTGCAGTGCGCTGTAAACCCTAATGGTGGCTGTACAATTTGTCAATATTTTGAGGCAGATTCACCGTCTGTAATTCAACCCCGCTTCTAAGCAGATAGGAAACAAGCCTCTAGCTTCTTCCTCTGAAATCTTATCTCCACGTGCAATCAGCATAGCCCTTGTAAACAGCCCAGTCATAGTTATTGCCAATGTGAGCAACATAGCCAAGCTCGCCCTCAAAGCGATACAGCTTGGACAAAGGTTGCAAGTCATCGAGATTGGCGTTGTTCCATTGAATGTAGTTACCAGTTTTCGCCTCGCTCATGGGAATTCTCGCGGTATAGCTATGTGACCATTATGGCTGACATAATTATTACCCTAGATGACCTCGCCGCCCGTCGCAACTTAGAAGAAATAGAACACCGCCTGCATAATCTCCGCCCAGCTTTCGCTTCAATGGGCGAATACATGGTGCGGCGAACTGAGCAAAATTTCAAAGGGGAAAACGACCCTGATGGGGTAGCGTGGGCCCCACTGTCGGCTGCATACAGGAAACGCAAGCGGGGAACCAAAATATTAACTGAATCTGGAAGGCTTAGAGCATCCATCACCTACCGTGCTGATGGTACTCAGGTGATTATCGGAACCAATACGCGCTATGCTCGCGCTCACCAGTACGGATACCCTAAACGCAATTTGCCTTCCCGCCCGTTTATTGGGGCATCGGCAGAAGATGAGCGGGAGTTAGGAGAGATTTTGCTTAGTTACATCAAGTCTGGCATCTGATTCTATCTGGCGGATTCCGCCAGATAGAACTTAGGGGAACTCTACAAGTGCATTATGTATTTCCTAGTAGTTTGGGAGGATGCCCCTCCCTTTCTCCCCAAGTTCCCCCATGCCCCAAGAAATCGAAATCTTTGCAGCTGGCACTCACCCCAGTTCCAATGGTGTAACCGTCACCCTTAATGAAAGCGACCTCGACGCGATCGCCAATTCCTATAACCCCAATTTATTCGATGCTCCCGCAGTCGTCGGACACCCCCGCGACAATTCGCCGGCTTATGCCTGGGTGGAAGGAGTGCGGCGGGTAGGCGATAAGCTCATGGCCAGCCTCAAGGACTGGGATGCAGACTTCCAGGAAGCTGTTAAAAACAAGCGTTACAAAAAAATTTCCGCTAGCTTTTACAGTCCCGATTCCCCCTCCAACCCCAAGCCAGGAAGCTATTACCTGCGTCACGTAGGTTTTTTGGGAGGAATGGCACCAGCTGTCAAAGGGCTAAAATCCGTTGCTTTTGCTGAAGTTGAAGAGGGAGTGGTGGATTTCTGTTGCAATGGAGCGTACATGCCATACACGGATATCTTTCGCAATCTCCGGGAGTGGCTGATTGAGGAGCACGGGATTGAGTTAGGCGATCGCGTTGTCCCTGGATACTTGCTCACACTGCCCGACGACAACCGCCTTAACTATCTAGAAAACCGAGTTGGCGAATTAGAAAACTTTATTAGTAAAACGTTTTCACCTGACATGGAATCGCGCCTAGAGGAGGTTGGGGAAAGAGTTTTAGAGCTTTTAAATAAGTACGAATATACGGAGGAACCAGTGCCATCACAAGAAACTAGCGAAAAACGCGGTCTTGGGGTCTCCCCAAGTGGAGCGATTTTTCAAGACATTGAGTTATCAGAACAAGTACAGCAGCTGCAAGCCGAACTAAACCAAGCCAAATTGGAGAAGAAAAGGGAAGCGATCGCTAGCTTCGTTGAATCCCTCAAGGGCAAAATACGCCCCAATCAAAAAGCACAGTTGGTTGAATTCATGATGAATTTGCCAGAAGAACTGGAGTTTGCGGAAGGTAAACCTCAGACTCACACCAATTGGCTGCAAGGATTCCTCAAAAATTTGCCCGATTTAGTGAATCTCTCCGAAGTGGTACGCGATGAAGATACTGAGGAGTTTTCTGAAGAAGAAAAGCAATCCCGTAGCGCTTATGCTGGCGCAGCTAAAGCTTATGAAAATGCTTGGAAATAACCATACTTCGACTACGCTCAGTAACCAACTATGCCAATTACTAATTATTCAGATTTACTCGATGGGACTTCTCTCTACGAAGGACAAATCGCCAACTTAGAACTCGCCATTATCCGTACAGGCGTAAACGCAGACTCTACCAATGGCATCCTCACTTTTGGACGAGCCTTGGTTAAGGGGACTGGCGACAAAGATTTGATTCTCCCCGTGGACGCTAATAGTGTGCTGACAGGAATCGCTGTTGCCATAGACACTTTTGAAAAGCGATCGGGATTCAGCATCAACGGTGACGGTGATTTGGGATATCCCCTCAATTGGACTGTTTCTTACTTGGTGCGGGGCATCATTGGCGTAAAAATCCAGCAAAACGTTACCCCCGCCAGCCCGGTTTTCTGGATTCATACACCCCAAACCGGGCAGCGCAAAGGGCAATTTAGAGCTGATGCTGATACTAACCGTGCCGTGCAGATAACCAATGCCCGATTTATGAAATCTGGCTCTGCTGGCTCCGTTGTTCCTCTGTCCATTAATTTGGCGTAGCTATTCTTATCCCCATTCCCCATTACCTAATTTATGACCACAGGCGGAAATTTACTGTACCGGGCACTAGAGCAAAATATGCCCGGAGTGCTTTCAAGAAGATATCGGGACTTGCCGTTTGAAAACGGCACAATTATTCCTACACAAGCAGACCTGAAGCCGGGCGCTGCTGAAGTGGTACGCGATACTGTTGATGAAGTAGGCGACGCGGATATCATCGCTGATGGTGCATTTGACATCCCAATTGTGGATGTGTCAGCTGGCGAAGACCGCTACAAAATCTTCATGATTGGCTCTGCTTTTTCCTACACTTTCCAGCAGGAACGTGCTTACAACTTTGCAGGCGCAAAGGCAGGGATTAACAATCGCAAGCAAATGCTGGCGAAACGCTCCATAGCTGAACGCCAAAACCGCATCGCCGCCTATGGCGACACGCGGCTTAGTGTAACAGGTGCTTTGAATAACGCTGGCGTGACGCTCAATAACTCTAGCTTTGACCCAAACACGGCATCTCCTGACGAACTAGCTGAGTTCTTTGTGGATGAACTTAGGGCAGCACACACAGGCTCAAATAACGTTGAGATGCCGATGGATGTGCTTGTCTCGACGGGATTCTATTTCAAATTAGTCAAAACCAGAATGCCCGATTCTTCGGTTAGCGTCCTGACATATATCAAACAGGCACTTTCCGAGGAAGATGTGAACTTCAATATCAAGAAGTGCCAAGAGTGCGATTCCGATTCGATGGAGCGATATGGCGCACAAGCAGGCGGGACAAATAAAGATCTCGTGACGCTCTACACCAAAGACCCGGAAGTGGTTGAACGTCACATCGAAATGGTTCAACTCATGCCGATGGAATGGGTAACAGTGCGTGATGGTCGCAAAGTTTACCCAATGTTTAGTTCAACCACGCAGACAATGATCAATTTTCCTGGTGCTTTTAGATACATCAAAGTTCCCAAGGTAAGCTAATGCCGAAAATCATTCTTAGACCCGACAAGTGCTTTCCTCCGCGCAATAGCGCCATCTGCTTTGATACTCTTACCCTCAGACCCGGCAGCAATTTGGATATCTCGGATGAGGCAGTAGAGAAGCTGCGATCGCATCCCGACTTTGCCCAATACGAGCGCTGGGGCGCAATTGAGATCATCTCTCCCAAAGCTGAGATTAACCCAAGCTTAAAACAGCCCTCGGAACTAGGCAACATGAACGTTGATGAAGCTGAGACGCTGATTGAAGAGTGCCATGACTTAGTAAAGCTTTCCGCGTGGCTCACTAATGAAAGTCGCGTCACCATTCGCCGTGCTATTAACCGCCGCATCACAGCAATTAAAGGAGGGAAGGAATAGTGGGAGTTAAACAAAAAATCGCTGTTGAGTTGACTAGCGCCAATATCAACCTCACGCACAATATCGCTATTCGCTGCCCGATTAACTCACTGTGCATCGATCAGGCGTTTTGGACAGCTGACGGCAGTTATCTTGTGACCGGGATTTCCTATGTACACTCGACTGCGGGCAGTGATGCGAGCGCAGTGAATTTGCAAATTAGCAAAGATACAGGTACTGCTGCCCCTGGTGCTGGAACCGATTTACTTACCAATAACACCAATGCTGGCTTTGACTGCAAAGGCACAGCTAATACAGTGCAAGCTGGAGTGCTGGTTGCTGCTGAGGCTACACGTACTCTAGTTAGTGGCGATCGCTTGTCGCTTGACTTTGCGGGTACGGTTACGGCCTTAGCTGGGGTAGTGGTTACGGTGTCCTTGAGGCGGGTGTAATGAACCTGAACCCATTTGTTTTCCTGACACTTTGGGATGCAACTCCTAGCGGCAGAATTGAAATGCTCATCCAAAACCCTGATGCAGCGGCTCAATTTCAAGCAGGCAAAGAACACTACGTTGACTTCACCGAGGCGTAAAAATGCCCTACGCTACCGCCGCCGACATGATTGCTGCTTTCAGTGAGCAGGAAATCTTAGAACTCAGCAACATCGATTATCCTGACAACACCACCATCAACGAAGATGTGGTGAATCGGGCAATTGAGGATGCCCAAGCTCAACTCGATTCTTATTTGGCGGTGCGATACAAAGTGCCTTTGGTAGTCGTACCAACCGTGCTTCGCAATTACACTTGCGATGTGGCACGGTACATCCTGGATAAAGATAAGCCAAGAGAAGAAGTTTCTAGGCGGCGGGATTTAGTTTTTTACTACCTCAAAGACCTAGCAGCCAACAAAGCATCGCTACCAGGTATCGTTGATGGCACCGACGGCACTACATCTGATGCTGGAAATGGCGATGTGGTGCTATTTAAAAGCCCTGGCAGAACTTGGACAGCTAGCACTCTAAAGGATTATTGGTAAATGCTTGCAGAAGCTGAAGCCGCTATAGTCAAACGAGTCGAGGCGATTCTTGCACCTTTCGAGGTGACGATCGCTCCCTTCCCTGGCGACAGCGACCAACAGCCCAAACCGGGACGCAAAGGCATGATCTTGATTGGCTATAAGCGATCGCGCCATCGCGTGACTTCAATTCAGCCGATGACGGTGGAAATCATTGCCGAGTTTGAACTTTCACTGCAACTAAAGGATTTACGCACCCATAGAGGCGCTTACCCATTACTGGATGCCGTGCGTTACGCCATTACTGGATTAATTCCCCTCAAGGGGCCGCTTTCCAAGTGCTACCCGGTGCAAGAAGGGTTTATCAAAGCTGAGGACGGCATTTGGTATTACGCCTTGGTGGTAGCAGTAGCAATGATGCAAATCGAGGGACAACAGCCTTATACTGCTGCTGATATCGATTACCTAACGCGCGATCCGGCTTTGGGAGTGCGACCTTATGAAGCTAAACAAATTCAAGTTGCTGTGAGGCGATCGCGTGTCGATGACTTGCCCGATAACGTAGTGGATCGCACTTTTGTGGTGATAGAGTCCGTGCCGACAGGCTGGATGGACTTTTCGAGTTCGGATGGCGGTCAATATATCGAAATATTATGACTACTCTTAAGATTAAAGACGCGGATGGAGCTACTAAGCACGTTGCAACCACAGGCATGGGAACGGCCGATGACCCGCTAAAAACGCAACAAAGCATTACTGGGGCGGTAGCAATTAACCAGCCTTTACCTGCTGGCGAAAACAACATAGGCAAAGTGGAAGTTACTGCGATGCCGCCCTTGAGTGTGGGCGAGGTGGCTGTATCTAACTTCCCTACTAGCTTTCAAGTTACTAACTTCCCAGCGACACAAACAATCACGGGTAGCGTCGCTGTTTCTAATTTTCCTTCTAGCTTTCAAATTAGTAACTTTCCTGAGAGTTTTGAAATCAGCAACTTCCCAGCCACACAGACAATCGCGGGCAATGTCGGTGTTTCCAACTTTCCTGCAAGTTTCCAAGTTAGCAACTTCCCAGCCACTCAAACAGTCGCAGGTAGCGTCAGCGTTTCCAACTTCCCGAATACTCTCGCAACTGAAACTACTCTTGGCACGCGCCTTTCAGAAGGCACAAATGTCACGGGCGTTTCTTTGCCATCTGGCGGCAGTGGCGCTTTTGGTTGGCTCAGTGCGATTTGGAAAATAATTAGCGATCGCTTGCCTACGGCGTTAGTTGGCGGTCGGCTAGATATAAATGTCGGTGCTGGTTCAGTTAATGTGGGTAATTTTCCAGCTACTCAAACCATTTCTGGCTCGGTTAGTATCTCCAACTTCCCAGCTACTCAAGCAGTTTCAGGCACGATTACAGCCAATTTAGGAACTACAGGTACTGATATCACCGGGGTTACTATGCCCAGTGGTGGCGCTGGGATACAAGGCTGGTTATCGGCAATCTGGAAATTAATTGGCGATCGCCTACCTTCAGCACTTGCAAGCGATAGGCTCAAGGTTGATATCCCTGCTCTGCCTACTGGTAGCAACGCCATCGGAAACGTAGGTGTTAGCTCTTTGCCTGTGGCCTTTAATACTGGAACGGCAAGCTCGACTACTCAAAGAGTAGTAATCGCCAGCGACGACGCCCTAATAAATCAACTAAAAGCCAATACAAGCTACACAACAACAGCTACCCCGGTAGCCACCGATGGCACGAGCGGGGACAAAACAATTCTCACTCCCACTAGTGGCAAGGCTTTAAGAATTAGCAGTCTTTGCTTGGTGATGTCTAGCGCTACAGCCATCACTTTGAAAAAGGGTTCTACAGCAATTAGCGGAGCAATGACCATTTCTGAATTGGTTACGGATTTTCCCCAGCCAATAGCACTAGCCATTGACCAGACTTTTGCCATCAATATTGGCTCGGCTATTGCCGTTAACGGGTTCGTAACTTGGTGGGAGGCTTAATAGATGGGATACGTCAAAGGAACAGCTAGCGCTTCTACGTCTGGATATCAAGCTTTTACCACTTCGGGAACCTGGACTAAACCCAACAACATCACTTGGGTAGAGGTAGAAGTTTATGGCCCGGGCGGATCTGGTCGTGGTGGTTCCACTACTTCAGGAGGCAGAGGAGGAAGCGGTGGTGGCTATGTGCGTAAAAGATTCTCTGCAAGTGCCCTGCCTTCTTCTGTAACTGTGACTGTGGGTGCTGGTGGGACTGGTGGCGCTCCTGGCGCTCAAGGTACGCAAGCAGGAAACTCTTCTTTTGGAAGTTTCTTGACAGCGTATGGCGGTGGTTCGCCATCTTCTGCAACAACTGGCACTGCTGGCGCTTCGAGTATGCAAGCTGCTACGGGATCGACAACAGCACTAGACCCAGACGGTGTAGCGGGCGCTAGTGGCGGAAATACTGCTTTGTTTGCCGGCGCTGCATCCAACAGTACAGCTGGCGGTGCTGGCAGAGGAAGCGTTTACGGCGGCCCTAGCGGTGGGAGCGGCGCTAGCAGTACTGGTACCGGTGGTGGCGATGGTGGTGCCTCTGGCGTGAATTCTGGAGGCGGCGGTACTGGTGGCGCTACTGGAACTCCAGGAGCAAACGGAAGCAATGGCGCTGACTCTACAACTGGTGCTGGCAGTGGCGGCGGCGGTGGTGGTGGCTCAACTACTACAGGCGGCAATGGCGGCAACGGTGGCGCTCCGGGTGGAGGTGGAGGTGGGGGCGGCCCTGGCACCGTCTCAGGCGGAAGCGGTGGCAACGGCGTTCGTGGCGAAATTAGGGTTTTTTGGGGGTAATATGCGGTATGCAGCTGTTGAAAATGGGGTAGTTGTCAACGTAATTCTTTTGGAAGATCCAGAGAATTACCCAACCGATTCACTCTTGATCGCAAGCGAGACGGCAGGAATGGGCGATATCTGGAATGGCACAAGTTTTATGCGTCCTCCTGCTGCAAAACCAGATCCAGATTGGGGAGCATTCAATAGAGCAATACTTCCAAATGCAGCGTACAATCGGATGACCGAATCATCCACGAATCGGGGCGCTGTACGCAGATTGGAGAGTATAGCCATTTCTGCTGGGGTTAGCGGTTCGCAGTATGAAAATTACGACATCATTGCAATGCTTTGGAACGCGATGATTGAGGGAGTGCCTATTTTGAATAAGCCCACCAGCCAAGAAATTGCAGAATGGAGAGCGATCGCATCTTCTGCATTCATGCCCTTCAGCTTCGATGCAAACGGCAAGATGGTCGCATAGGGAACCCTAGCGGCAGCTATCGATAACTGCTCATGCCTCAAACGCTTAACATAAATCAACTAACAGCGCCCGGCGTGTATGTCTACGAGGACACGGCAGGGCTGATCCCTGCTGATATCGCCTCATTCAACCGCGCCTACCTCATCGGCACTGGCACAACCGGAGCCTACAACATACCAACGCAAATCACCAGTGCTGATGATTTTGTAACCAAGTTCGGGACAACCCCTAGCCTAAACTCGGTAAAGCTATTTTTTAACAATATCTCTAACGGTATTCTCTTCTTTGTCCGCGCTTCTTCTAGGCAAATCGCAACAGTAACGGTAGGCACGCCAACAGAAGGGAATTACTCTTTAACAGTCAGCGGCACTGCTATTACCTACGCAGCAGATTCAACGCCCACAGCCCAAGAGATTGTAGATGGGTTGATTGGAGCAATTAATGCTAACGGAACAGTTGCAGCCATCGTCACGGCATCCGACGATGGCACGGGAAACAGCACCTTCGTTATCACCGCCGACGCTGTAGGCGCAACTTTTACGGTCACTTCCCCCACGGCACCAGTCGGCTCCACTCTCAGCGTTACGGCCAACACCTATCCTGGACTGGCAGACGATTACGTTTACGCCATTCAAAATTCCTTTGACCCTGACCTGCATGAGCAAGGTATCCTGATTTGCCCAGAGGCTTTTTCGGGATTAACTTCTCAAAGCGATCGCACTTCCGTTGCTACCGCGATGGAAAATCTCTGTGCCACAGAAGGCTTTGACTGGATGGCGTTCGTCGATTCTGGCCCATCTGGAACTATTAATACCCCAGCACTGGCACAAACAGAATCCGCCAATTACACCACAGCACGCGGACACTTGGCTTATTTCTTCCCCTACGTTAAAGACCTTAGTGACAACATTGTTCCGTCATCTGCGGGGGTATCTGCGATCGCACTTCGCAGATACCGTGCTGAGGGATTTCAGCAGCCGCCGGCCGGGACAAAATACCCAATGCGCGGGGTGAAGGATGTGGCAGTTGTGGTTAAAAAGGCAGAGCAAGCGGTAGTTAACCCCAATGGCGTAAATTGCATCCGCAACCTGCCAGGGCAAGGCGTTGTAGTGTACGGCTCAAGGACTCGTTCTACAAGTCCTTATTACAAATTTGTCAACACAAGAATTATTCTCTCTGTCTTTAACCGCACCTTATTCACTGCTTTTGAAACAGGCGGTGTGATTTTCAGTGCTGTTGATGGTCAAGGTGTGCTATTTACGCGAATTCGAGAAACGGCAGAAGCAATTTGCTACAGGTTTTGGGCTGGCGGGGCGTTTTTTGGCGCACAACCTAAAGATGCATTTTTGGTGAAGTGCGATCGCACAAACAATAATGCGCTGGATCTGGAATCTGGTGTTGTGCGGTGCGACATTTACGTTGCTCCAGTACCTACTTTAGAGAGACTTTTGATAACTACTTATCGCGTGGCAATTGACCAAGTTCAACAAGCAGCAGGAGCAGCATAATGGGGATAACAATAAACCCAATTACCCAGCAACAGTTCTTAGTGACCATCAAGGGCATTGATAGTTACTGGGAAAAATTCAGCGGCATTAAAGATAAAGCCGATACCACTGATTACTCAGATGGCTTGAGCAACCGCAAATTTAAGTTAGTGGGCCCGCGAGAACTGGACGAATTCGATTTAGAAAAAGCTTTTGACCCAATCGCTGACAAACCCATCATTGACTTTTGGCGCAATTATTGCGATGGCAACAAAGAAGTTATTACCGTCAGCATTACTCCAGTCACTTACTGCCCAGAAGTTGAGCCGATAGGCCCTAGCGTGATTATTTATGGCGTGCGTCCTACCCAACTTGAAGGCTTCGAGGTGGATAAGAAATCGAATGACATTTCGATGCTGAAACTCACATTTATTGGGGATGATTGGGAGTATGCCTAGTAGAATTCAACGGGTAAATGAAACCCTAGCCCAGAAACACGAGGAAGATTTGGTTGCACCTTCCCACATCTCCATCACCCTTTCTGATGGCACGATCGCCACATTTCGTCCTGTAGTTCTAGAAGATGTGCGGAGTCTTGCTAAAGCTGGCATCACAAACGAGATTGAAGCAGCTGGCAGACTGATAGCGAGAAATTGCGTCCGTTGGGGAGACAAGCCAGGAATCACGTTGCCGCAATTGCGATCGCGTGACATTGAAGATATCGAGCTAATTAGCGAAACACTCTCACCAAAAGAGATACCCGAATTCGTTGAATTGCCGGATAGGTCGAAATCCCTCACCCTCGATAGTGGAGTTGAGGTGATTTTTCGCCGCCCCAATTACGGCGATGCTGAGGCGATTAGCAAAAATAAAGATGGTGATTTGGAAACACAAGCTGCGATCGCGCTCCGTCTGTGCGTTAAGTGGGGCGATCGCGATGGTGTGGATGAAAAAACGCTCAATAAGCTGAACATGGGTGATTGGCAGGGGGTAGCAAAGCTCCTGCAATCCTTTCGCAGCAAGCCTAAAGCCGATTGATGAAGATAGCTTTTTAAGAATTGTCTACCACCTCAATGGTAAGTCCTTTAATGGATTGAAAGAGTACAAAGACATTCCCTTGGACACCTTGCAAAACATGGTAGCAATTCACATAGAGGCAGCAGAGATAGAAAAAAAGGCTTGGGAACGTGGCAAGTAATCTAGTAAATTTGATAGTCCAGGTTGCTGGAGCCGCCGCCGCTACTAGTGCCTTTGGCAGAATTGGCGCGGCGATGGGCGGATTAGGGCGCAGTGCGTCTGCGGCGTCTGGATCTACAGAGAGTTTAAGTAGTGCCATCTTTTCTGGGATCGTCAAAGCGAATTTGCTAGGGCAAGCTCTGAATGCTGTAGGCAATGCTGCTCAATTTATGGGGCAGAAGTTTGAGGAAGCCAAGAAAATCCAGCTAGATACGGTATCCGCAGCTGGTACTTTTGCGGCTCTGACTGGCGAATCTTACAAAGAGTCAGAGAAGTTCGTCACCAGTTTTGGTGCAGAACTATCCAAGATCGCAGGGGCTTTGCCTGGGGCAACGGCTGATTATCAAAAGGTTGCTAACTCCATCATGGATAACGTTATCCCGGCTTTCAAAGATGCAAACGGGGTATTGAACAAAGGCGAGTTCCAGAAAAACTTGACCGATATCACCAAGCAAATGACACTGCTTGGCATCTCGTCAGGAACTGATGCATCCGCCGTGGGGATGTTCACTGCAAGGTTACTTGATGGTAACGTTGCATCAGCCAAGCAACTGCTATTTGCCGATAACAACCCTGCTTTTATCAACCTCTTGGAGCAGGAGATGAAAAAGCGCGGCAAGGTTCTCAATGACATGAAGAGCATGTCTGCTAAGGAGCGGATTGATGTCGTTAAGGCGGTTTCAGGAAAGCTCATCACTAAAGATGTAATTGACGCTGCCAGCAACACGGTAGAAGGTTTGATGGCGGGGATTGAATCCAGCTTTTTTGACCCTACTTCTGGCGTATTTGGACTGCTGCGGGACTTGTCTGTTGCCGAAGGACAACAAAATGTGATGACGGCTTTTGCTGGCGGGATCAAAGCCGTGCAGTCCTTTTTTGAAGCTGGCGGCAACATCCTCAAAGCTCTTGGTGTGCCTAGTATTGACCCAATGCTTGTACTTTATAACGGCATCAATACTTTCACTGGTTGGGTAAAAAAAGCCGCAGATTTTGCAAACTCACTTGCTAAACTTGCCAAGGGTGGAGGTAGTGGAATAGGCGGAGTAAGCGCAATATTTGCCAAGATTTTCAATCCTGATTTTCTTCTTGGTGGCTTACAAAAGTTAATCAGTTCAATTCAAGGCTTTATCAAGCCAGATATTTTAGTTGGTGCCTTCCAAGGCTTCATGGGAGGGGCACAGAAACTATTCAATCCCACTGCAATATTAAACGGGTTCGAGAAATTTTTGGGTGGAGTCAATACTTGGATTGGGCAATTTTTCTCCTGGCTCGCGGACTCCTCAGGGAAGATTTTATCCGGCGGAGGAGGTGCTATTGGCTTTGGGGTGATGGGGGCAAAATTGGGAATATTTGGCGGACAATTAGCAGGCAAATTGATTCAATTTATCATCAATTTACCTTGGGGAGATATCCTCATCTCTATCGGCAATCTAGCTCTTGCGGCTATTCCGTTTATTGTGGGGTTGGTCGCTAGTTTTCGTGCCACCGTAATTGTAGAAATTGGCAAGGGATTGCTGAGTATTGGTGGCAAACTTTTAGAGGGATTGAAGATTCTTTGGGACGCAACCAGTTACACGGTCTCTGGGTGGTTAAATTCCTATATCAGTGGTTGGTCAGAAGTCGGAAGTTTCGCCGTTAGCTCAATTCAAAATTGGCTCAATTATTTTGTCAATAGCTGGGCAGAAGTGGGAAATTTTGCTGTTAGCTCGGTGCAGAATTTCTTCACTTCATTAGGAAGTGGAATTGCTGATATGTGGAACCAAACGCTATCAGCAACTACTGAAACTATTAATACATGGCTTTCTAGCTATCTAGGCGGCTGGGCAGAAGTGGGAAATTTTGCTGTTAGCTCGGTGCAGAATTTCTTTGCCTCCTTGGGACAAGCGATCGCTGATATGTGGAATCAGTTGCTATCAACAATTACTGGAGCTATTGGTAACGTTATCACTCAGGCTCAAAGTACAATAAGCGCTCCTGTCAGCGCCATTGGTAGCGTCGTTAGCAATCCCGTTGGAACTATTGGTGATGCAGTTGTTGGCGCCGGACAATCTGCTTTCAATCTAGGGCAAAATATTGCGTCTGGAACCGCTAATTTACTCGGTTTTTATAAAGGTCATATCCCCACAGCATCTGGCGGATTATTGGGAGCCTTCGCCAATGAATCACGTAATATGCCATCTGGGGCGAGTCCAGTTGTGGCAAATAGCTCAGAATTCATTCTTACTCCGGCACAGATGCAACGGATGATGCAGGGTAGTGCGGTGGTGGGGGCATCCACTAGAAATACTAGTTTCTCCCCGGTGATTAACGTTTATGGTGTGAACGATCCGGTGGCGATCGCGCGCCTTGCCTTGGAGCAACTTGAAATCATGTATACCCAACAACAGCAGGGGGTACTGGCATGAGGTACAACGATAAAGCATACAACCAACTCCCAGATGCCAGCAAAGAAGGCGCATCCATTGAGGCAGTGCTGCTGGAGTACGATATCTCCGGCAATGCTGCTAAACCGTTGTGGCTATTCCTTGTCAATCCCCAATCACTCAGGTTTAGCCGGGAAGCGAAATACACGGAGATTTCGCCATTAGCATCGCAGCGATCGGAAATTCAGTATTCGGCAACCACAGGGCAAACACTCTCCATCCCCGACCTGATACTGCAAACTTGGTACTGCGGCAAGTCGCTGCGGCCGCTGATTGAAGGGATAAACCTGCTGCTAGAAGCTAATATCAAAAATAAAAAATACGCTCCCCCTATCCTCAAATTCCAATGGGGGACAAGGGAATTTGGCCCGTGCGTGCTGACTAACATTCAATGGGAGGAATCAGCATGGCTTGGGGGTGAACCCGCTAGTGTGAAATTAGGACTAGAACTCAAAGAAGTTCCCAAAGCCATTAGTCGCGGCGAGATTGAGCAGCAAAAAACCAAGAATTTAGAAGCCGCCAAAACAACCCGTGAGAAGCAGGGGAAGCCCAGATTACCCCTGACCGACAGGCAACGCGCCGACGCTTCTGCTGCTGCCAAAAAGTATTTAGAAGTAAATTTAAGGCAGTGGTTGCCGGAGGTTCAGGCGTTAATTTTAAGTAATAGATATAAATTGATAACTGATGCTGATAGCGGCTTAGTAACCATGATTGGTGCTGGTGGTAAAAAAATCGGCACTGTTTTAGCCTGGACTCAATTTGAGGATGAAAGCTGGGGAAAAGCTTATAGCGGTGGAACCACAGTCCCAACGCTTCCGGGCGCAAAGCTTGTCTACTACAAAAACAGTTAGAGGCTTATCTGGCGGTTTCCGCCAGATAGAAAACTTTACATTTGTGTTTACTTACTCCTAGCTGCCTCACTTCCCGCTTTCTCCAAGTACGGAACTACTTCTTTGTACTTGGTTTGTCTATCCGCCCACTCTGCCAATGCATCAGAGCAAGTTAGAAAACGAATATCCCTGTTGCTCCAAAATCTCAACGAACTCACCCATGAACTGAGCAAGTGCAATAGCTCTTGCTTCATCCAAGGCATTGGCAATGAACTTTTTAGTTTCCTTGTCCATTACCTTGCTCCGCCAACTGCTGTCTTAGATGGTCAATACGTCCAGAATAGAATTGGATTTCAGTTTGTACTTTCTCCTCTAACTCTTGGGTTGTTATAGCAATCCTAAATCATTTGTGAAAATCAATCATACATAAATATTTTCGGAAAATTGAAAATTTCATGCTCAACAGCGAGTTCAAATAAACGCTTGACAATGGTAAAGGATTTACATAAATGATA
>JAHHHB010000048.1 GCA_019359545.1 Desmonostoc geniculatum HA4340-LM1
GGGTGAGCATCTCTTGCCAAATGTTTCAAGATTTGTAATTCTACATCCATTGCCCTACTTACCTTTCAGGGTTTTATTTTTTTATTCTTTTATTCAGAATACCCGGAAAGTGACAGAAGAGGGATAGCGTTTCCCAACCTAGTACATCTGTAGGGGCACGGCAGTGCCCATTGGTGTCAACTTAAGCTCAAATCCTTGTCCCACATACGCTTTACCCCACCCCCAACCCCTCCCCTTACTAAGGGGAGGGGCGGTTTTGGCTTTAGACAAAACCGGGGTGGGGTGACGCGGTGAGTAACGCTAAGTGAATGAACTCAATATCAAGTCTTGATAAGGGTTTCACGTTAAGTTGACACCTATGGGCAGTGCCGTGCCCCTACACTTGGTGATATAATGTTATACTGCATCTGAATGGGAACGGCTATATCATCGCCAGTTTTACGAATATCAAAAAAATAGAGCAGTTGCACTGTAATACAACTGCTCTAAAAAAGTGCTTGGATAAATACTTTCTACCTATCCACAGAACCCATAATCACGTCAATACTACCGAGAATGACCACGATATCTGCGACTTTCATCCCCCGGAGTAAATGCGGGAGAATTTGGAGGTTGTTGAAGTCAGCAGCGCGAATCTTCCAACGTGCAGGGAAGACGTTATCATCGCCTACGAGATAAATTCCCAGTTCACCTTTACCACTTTCGACACGGGCGTAGATTTCACCCTTGGGAATTTTGAAGGTGGGGGAAACTTTTTTACCAATGTACTGATAATCAAAAGCATCCCACTCAGATTTTTTACCTGCGGCTAAGCGCTTAGCTTCGAGATTTTCGTAAGGGCCGCCGGGAAGTCCTTTAATTGCTTGGCGAATAATCTTCACAGATTCGCGCATTTCCCGCATCCGCACCACGTAACGGGCAAAGCAATCACCGGCAGTTTCCCACTGCACGTCCCAATCGAAGTCATCGTAGCATTCGTAGTGGTCAACTTTCCGCAAATCCCATTTCACACCGGATGCGCGTAACATTGGGCCAGAAAGTCCCCAGTTAATTGCTTCTTCACGGGTGATAGTGCCGATACCTTCAACACGTCGCCGGAAGATGGGGTTATCTGTCACCAAGCGTTCGTATTCATCAATTTTGGGTATTAAGTAATCGCAGAATTCCAGACACTTATCTACCCAACCATAAGGCAAATCAACTGCTACACCACCGACGCGGAAGTAATTATTATTCACCATCCGGTAACCTGTGGCGGCTTCCCACAAATCATAAATCATCTCCCGTTCCCGGAATTGGTAAAAGAAGGGAGTTTGAGCGCCAACGTCAGCGAGGAAGGGGCCAAACCACAGCAAGTGATTAGCGATGCGGTTCAACTCCAGCATGATGACGCGAATGTAACTAGCGCGTTTGGGGACAGCTACACCTGCTAATTTTTCTGGGGCGTTGACGGTGACGGCTTCGTTGAACATTCCCGCAGCGTAGTCCCAGCGGCTAACGTAGGGGACGTACATGACGTTAGTCCGGTTCTCAGCAATTTTTTCCATTCCTCGGTGGAGGTAGCCAATAACTGGTTCACAGTCAACGACATCCTCGCCATCCAGAGTCATGATTAGCCGCAGAACCCCGTGCATTGAGGGGTGATGTGGCCCCATATTTAGCACCATCGGTTCAGTGCGGGTTTCTAGTCTGGTCATAGATTTAGTGTTCTCCCGTTGTGACAATTTTGAATTGAACCGCCAAGATGCCAACTAGACCCAATTTAATTATGTCTGTCAGGGATTGACGCGGGGATGGGGAGACGGGGGGACGCGGAGAATGAAAATTTTCCTATGTCCTGACATCATCCCCAACCTGTCAATTTCAATTTGACAGACTGTTAGAGGCAATACATTTAAAAGTATTGCCCATACAGGGGTATGTTTGAGAGGGGGGGACAGAAGAGGGATTTTACTTGATGTTTAATTTTGTTGCACTTCTTCAACTATTATATGGAAGCTGGATATCAAGGACTTGAGGCGCAGGAATTTTTTCATGTGCCAGTGTTGGGTCAGCAGGTAATTGAAAATCTGGCGGTGCGTCCTGGCGGACATTATTTAGATGTCACGGTAGGCGGTGGCGGTCACAGTCGCTTGATTTTAGAAGCCACATCAGATGTGCAATTAACAGCCATTGACCAAGATGAGGATGCTTTAGCTGCGGCACAGAAGAATTTAGCTGAATTTAGGGATAGCATACAATTTATACAAAGTAATTTTGCTACCTACGAATTTACCCCTAACACTTTCGATGGTATTGTAGCGGATTTGGGGGTGAGTTCTTACCATTTAGACCAGCCAGAGAGGGGTTTTAGCTTTCGCCATACAGGGAATTTGGATATGCGAATGGATCGCGGGCGATCGCTAACTGCTGCTGATGTGATTAATAATTGGGATGAAGCCGAATTAGCAAACATTTTCTTTCAGTACGGCGAAGAGAGATTATCCCGGCGCATTGCTAGACGCATCATCGAACGGCGTCCGTTTCACACGACTACAGAATTGGCTGAGGCGATCGCTGGTTGTGTTCCTCCGAAATACCGTTATGGTAGAATTCATCCCGCTACCCGTGTTTTTCAAGCTCTGCGAATTGTCGTCAACGATGAGCTAAAGTCCTTAGAAACTTTTTTGGATAAGGCACCAAACGCCCTTGTCCCTGGTGGCAGAATTGCGATTATCAGTTTTCACAGCCTGGAAGACCGTTTGGCGAAACATGGTTTGAGAAATTCACCTTTATTAAAGGTATTGACAAAAAAGCCAATTATTGCTATTGAAGAGGAAATTGCTAAGAATCCGCGATCGCGTTCTGCGAAGTTGAGGATAGCCGAGAGGAAAGAGGAGTAGTGTTATGGAAACTACGGCTAAGCACATACTAAACCGTATACTTTAGAAAAGTTAGAGTACTAGGACTAGCCCTTTCAAGGTGACTTGAAAAATCTCTTTTTTTTCTCTGTGCTTTCTGTGCCTCTGCGGTTTAAAAGTAATTTATCGGCGTTGCTGAATTTGATCATGAATTATGTTTGTATACATTTTGTCGTTTAATGCCAAATCCTTGTAGAGACGTAGCATTGCTACGTCTCTACATACCCGTAAATTGTAAATTCATATCTTGATTCAGCAACGCCTTTATCTAACCACTCCAGACGCAGAGAACTAAGAACATCAATCAAGATGCCAATTAAATTGACAAACTCAACTGCGAACCTTGCTGAGTTTTATTTACCTCAATCCTAGCTTGGAAAGCTTCTTTGAGGTGAGGCATGTGGGTGACAGTGAGAATGCAAGCGAAATCAGAAGCGATCGCATTAATCGCTGCAACTAAGCGATCGCATCCTTCAGCATCCTGTGTCCCAAAACCCTCATCCACAATCAACAATTGCAACGCCGCCCCCGCCCGTTGTGCTAATAATTTCGCCAAAGCCAAACGGATGGCAAAGTTAATTCTAAAAGCTTCTCCACCAGAATAAGTTTCATAAGCCCGCGTTCCTTTGGAATCGGCAATTAAAATATCCAGAGTGTCTATTAACTTGGCATTTTTCTTAGTTGATTTTCCATGACGCCCAGCTTTTTGAGTAATAAATTGTACATGAAATTGATTAGCACTCAACCGCGAAAGTAATTGATTTGTCTCAGCTTCCAGTTGCGGCAGGACATTTTCAATCATCAATGCTTGGATACCATTTTTACCAAAAGCTTGCGCTAATTCCTGATAAACACGCTGTTCCTGCTTGCAAGATTGTAGTTGTTTGTATTGTTGTTCATACTGAATTTGCAGCGTTTGGAGTTGATGCGCCAACTGTTCTAAACGTCCCAACTTGGCAATTTGCTCATCGAGTTGGCGTCTGCGTATTGCTAGCTGCTGCTCTAGGGCTTGAATTTGGGCAGATGGGTTGGCTGTTGCTTGGAGTTGCTCAATTATACTTTCGATTATGCTTTCGAGTTTTTGCCGCTCTGTTATTCTGGCGCCTCTGGAATCCTCTAATTCTTGTAATCTCGTCTGGAGTTGCGGATATTGCTGCTGGGCTGCTAAAAGTTGCTGATATCGCAAATGCCAAGATTGAGCTTTCTTAACAGCCATACGGAGGTTGTTGTGCAGCTCCAAACTGTAGCCAATTTCAAGAATGTGACGTTCCAGAGCCGCAATTTGCTTGGCACATTCAGAATTAGTTTGTTCTTGGTGGATTCTGGCTTGTAATTCGGCAATAGTAGCTAGCAGTTCTGGTTTTCGGGCTGCTAGTTGCGCTTGTCGCTTAGTAGCGTCTTTAATCTGGCTTTGTTTAATTTCTGCCCAGCGCCACCGCTCAACTTCGCTGCGAGCTAGGGCGTGGTCTTGTTCATTGTAATTAACGTGTTGTAGATATTGGTCTAACTTTCGGAGTTCGGCTTGTTGATTGGGAGCGTAATCACCAGCTTGTAGCGATCGCTCTAAATGTTGTTTTTCAGCGGCAATGTGTTCTAATTGATGTTGGACATCAGTTGTCGCTTCTAACTGTGCTGCCAATTGTCCCCGCTGTTCGCGTAAGCCATCATAAATCGCCAATTGTTGCGATATTTCTCGATATTCCTGCCTCAATACTTGAATTTCTCTATCTGAAACAGCCATTTGTTCCCGCACTACCCAAAACTGTCCTTGAGTATCATCCAACTCAGTTTGGGTTTTTTCCACCACACGGCTCCAATGATGTTCGTCTAAAGGACGTTCGCACAACGGACAAAGAGCATTGGGATTTTGGAGCATTTGCAGTTTTTGCTCTAATTCTCCCAGCAGTTTTTCATAATCCCGTTGGTGAGCTTGTAGACGTTCAATAAAGTGACGCCTTTCTTGCCCTTTTTCCTGGACTCGCTGCAAATAAACCCGCTTTTTCTCCAATTCCTCAATTTGGATTGCTACATCCATCACCGCTTGTTGCAATTGCGGTTGGCGTCGGTGCTGGCGTTGCAATTGGTTTTCTGTATTTTGCAGTTGTTCGAGGCGGGCTACTAAACCAGCATGAGTCCGATCTAATTGGCTTTGTAAAGTTGCTCGTTGTTGCAACAAAGGAGTCACCTGCATTTGCAACTGATCTAAATGAGCAAGATGGTGACGTGCTGCGCCCAGTTGTGACAAAGCAGCTTCAACTTCACCGGATTTGGTGAGAGTTTGCTGAATTTCTCGCTCTTGTTGCTGCAAAGCTTCGATTTGGGCTTGGGCTTGTTGCAGTTGTCGTTCGATTTCCTGAATTTGTTTGGTAAGCTGTTGTTGTTTTTGTTGGCGAGTTTGTCCGGCGCGGCTATATTCTTCAAATTTGGCAGCAAAAGCTTCTTCTTGAGATTGCAGACTTTGATATTGAGCGTATCCAGCTTTAATCTCAGCTTCTTGATGTAAGATTTTTTCTAAATCTGATAGCTGACTCCCAACCGCTAACTGCTCTTGTTGTAGGCGATCGCAGTCTTGGTTAAGATTTTGATATTGCTGCTTGACAAAGCTCAGTTGTTGTTCCCAATTTGTGCGCTGGTGCTGGACAACTTGCAAACTTTGTAATTGAATATTGTCAAAAGCTTGTACCTGTTGTAATTGATTGAGTTCAGCTTCTAGCTGTTCTCTTTGCGCTTCAGTTGTCTTTTGTTGTTGCAGCTGAACTTTAATCGAATCCAAAGAACGCTCTAGTTCCTCCCCTCGTGCTTTAAACTGACGAGAAGATTCCTTTGCCCGTTCTTCCAAATCATCATATTGATTGAGTTTCAACAACTGGGCTAAAATTTCTTTGCGTTCCGTAGGTCGTTTGAGCATGAATTCATCTGCACGACCTTGACGTAAGTAAGCAGAATTAATAAAAGTATCGTAATCGAGCTTAATGTGTTCTAAAATCGAATCTTGGGTTGCTCTTACCCCTTTGCCCGTGAGTGGACGAAACCCAGAGGGTGTTTCTATTTGAAATTCCAGGACGCTAGTAGCTCCCCGAATTCGAGTGCGAATCACCCGATATGTTTGCTGGTTACTTTGGAAAACAAAATCAACCCGAACTTCTTTTGCACCAGAATAAATAACATCGTCTTCAGTACTGGCGCGGCTTTCACCCCAAATTGCCCAAGTGATTGCTTCTAAAAGAGAAGATTTACCCGCACCATTGGAACCAGAAATACAAGCCGTATGCAAACCGCGAAAATCTAAAGTTGCATCACGGTAACTGAGAAAGTTTTTGAGGATAAGTTGTACTGGGATCATTCACGCTATGGCGCCACATCTACTTTTAATAATTAAGAGTACAGATGCACTGTTTGTTAGTTTAGCTATCTAGATATCAGGTTTCTAGTCTTGAAGACATGAAATTTACAAAAATTTACAATTTGATGAGTGAATTTTTTCTTGTTGCATGAATAATTTTTGCTCTATGCAGAAAAAATTAAACAGTCTTGGAGACTTGTCTTTATTTCCTTGTATTGACGGAGAATAAAAAATGAAAAGAGATGAGCGAGATATTAGTTGGCCATATTCTTTCTTTATGATTCACGACAGACGAGCGATCGCACTCGATGTGTATGAAGATGGAAAAGCGATGTCTACGACGGGCTACGCCTACGCACTGTGGGTAGTCACAAAGGCTTACGCAGTTGATCGTTGTTTATCATTATCCGAGTATTACTTTAGCTGATGTCTATGCTGCTCTAGCTTATTACCACGATCGCCCAGAAGAGATTAGGCAAGAAATTGCAGAAGCAGAAGCTTTTGTTAAAGAAGTACAGGCTCAAACTCCTTCAATTCTGCAACAGAAACTAAAGAATCGAAATGACACAAAAAATTCGATTCCACCTCGATGAAAATGTCAGTAATGCTATAGCAGAAGGCTTACGTCGCCGTGGTATTGATGTTACGACTACACTAGAAGCAGGACTGATAGGTGCATCAGATAGAGAACAGCTTCATTTTGCACTGTCTCAAAATCGGGTAATTTTCACCCATGATTCAGAACAAGAAAGTCAACTTAACGCGAAATCGGCGGTTAGAAACCGCGTCTGCACTAAACTTTACCCACCGACCTGGGTTAAAATCTTACAGCGTTTTTCATCCTATCTGAACCACAATCCTCGTTAGGGTAGCACAGCTGTGCTACCCTACAACGTGGTCTATTTACCTGAAAATTGCTGTAATTTGACCTTAGACACGTATGCATCTTGGACGGGCGAGACGCCCATCCTACAAGAAATATTGGGATATTTTACGCCTCATGTGAGTTGAAGGCTGAAACAACGCAGCCTTGTTCATAAGGCCAGAGTTTATGATTCAAGCTGAGGCTGGAACCTTTAATACTGCTGGAGAATTTTTCACTCACATAAGGCGTATTTTATTATTTGGAAGTCTCTTACTTGACTCGGTATCGACAGTCCAATATATTTACCTAGAGCAATGAAAAAGTTCTGTATGCGATGGGGATAAATTGCCAAATTGGTAGTTAAAATCAGCACAATTGTAGTGCTGAGATGATATCCTGGCGATCGCCTCACTGTTCTTTAACTTGCTAAACCAGCCACATCATCAGCACCGCTTTGGATAATTAGTAATTCCCACACCGCAAGCGTTTGCTTTTGAAGAAGCTGGTGAAGTTGTATTGCGTAAAAATCCAAAAATTTCAAATACTCAGGCAGTAACCCGATGATTGAAAAAACAGTAAAAGTAATAAAAGGCGAATTATTGCCGGAGGGAGATTATGTTTCACCAGGATTTTCCACAATTGAGCCAGATTCATGTTTTCCGAATATGATTTTGGGAAATACATATAATAGTTTTTGGTATTATCTGCGGCGGGATATTGCTCATAACTGGTACGTGGATAGACGACAGCAGGATACAGGATTTGTCAGCAGAGATGAAGCTCATATTCTTTACAATACAGCCTTAAAATTTCAGGGAAAAAAAGCTTTAGAAATAGGCTGTTGGATGGGTTGGTCAGCTTGTCATTTAGCTTTAGGAGGGGTGGAGTTAGATGTTATCGATCCGATGCTATCCACAAAATTATTTTCTGAAAGCGTCACAGATTCACTCAAGTCAGCCGGCGTCAAGGAATCTGTAAATCTCATACCAGGATATAGCCCTCAAGCAGTAGAAGAGTTAGCAAATAAATTTCAACGGAAATGGTCATTGATATTTATAGATGGTCATCACGAAACGCCAGCGCCACTGAATGACACAATGATTTGCGAACAATTTGCAGAACCAGATGCTTTAATTTTATTTCATGATTTGGCTTCTCCCGATGTTGGTGAAGGGTTAGACTACTTGAAAAACAAAGGGTGGAACACAATGGTATATCAAACTATGCAAATCATGGGAGTTGCATGGCGGGGAAATGTTGAGCCGGTAATACATCAGCCAGATCCTGAAATTAACTGGCGTTTACCTCCACATTTACAACATTATTCTGTTAGCGGTTCAATCCCAAATGTGGCGGCAGATAAATCTGGAAAAATGCTCAAATCAGTCCGACCATATACTTTATTCAATCAACCAAAGTTATTGTCGCTGTATAGTCACGTTGACCAATTATATTATTATATTTCTTGGCTGCCACGAATGTTAAAACAGGCGATCGCCAGAAACAAACCTCAGAAAAGCTGAACATCTTGATGGGATGGGCACAATCGCCCATTCTAGTATTGTGAAATGGCTAATTGCGATCGTTTGACCTAGACCGAGGTATCAACAGTCCAATATATGTACCGACTAGCAGATAGTTGATTTTTATGTTCCACAGATAATTCAACCGTTACATGAGTTGCTAAAACTGCGAATTTAAGAATCAGCTTTCACCTGCTTTTTATCTAATGGTGAATTCTCAGGTAACTGCCAAGAACATCCTTGACAAGAAACATAACCATTGGCGATGGAAATACCAAACATTTGTCGCATGATTCTGTTTGCTTCTTTCCTCTCTTCATCTGTCAAGTAATCCTGACCTTTGAAGCCTGCTCGGTAATGTTTTGGATTACCACCAGCTTCTACATAACGCTGCTTCCCAATTTCTAAAATTTCTTGGAACCTTGCATACTTTTGTTTTTGTTTTTCAGTCCAATTTGCCATAATTACAAGTCCCAATTATTCGGGACAATATCACGATTTTGTAAAATGATAGGAATCGGCAAGACGAGCTAGGCTTATTTATATACCAATTGCCACTATCTCCATCATAGAAGGTATTACCAAGTAAATCTAGGGTAGTCGGTGCGTTAATAATTAAGTATTGCGCTCCAGCCGGTTACCTCAGGAATTACTCTACAAATTGACTTTAGCAATTCTAAAGGAAAGAGAAAGTATATCCCAAGTCTTAGTAAATAAATCTATAATAATCCGCTTTGATTTTTGAACTTACTTGGCTGAGTAGGAAATAGGTACAGACGTGATTAATCGCGTCTGTACGGGAATAGTCAAGAAGCTTTTCGAGTTGTACCTAGTGGGAGAAAAAATCAAATACGAGTCCTATACAATGGAAGTAATAGTTCGCAATGGCGTAAGTATGTGGACGTAAGCAATGAAACAAAGTCAGGAAACAATTAAACTAATTTGGCGTCATTGAAAGTATCTCGCCTCCTATTTAGTAACGCACATTAGCAGAATAAAAATCCTGACAAGTGATATCTCCGATGGACTGCGCCTAAGCACATACTCCAGTCAAATAAGTGCTTTTACCTTCGGAATATGCCTAAAGTCACGTTCAAGAATAGTCAGAAACAAACTCAGTGAACCGTCGTCATTACACACATCACATACATAAAGGTCAACTCACCTATGACTCGCATACATCGATGGAAATCTGGAACTGCTGCACTCATGGCAATGGCTGTTACCACCAGCGTCATTACACCCATGATTCCCTTTGCTCCTGCTAATGCACAATATAATGTCGGGCAATATGGAAGTGTGACGATTCCTTCTGGAGTAAATTTGCCCGTTAGGTACGAAAAGGAAACAATTACTATCGTTCCTGGCGAAAGTAAATCCATAACTTTGAGAATAGCGAATAACATTACTGACAGTAATAGAAATGTCTTGATTCCCGCTGGTACTAAAGTAACTGGACGCCTAGAACCTGTTGATTTAGATGGTTATTCAAGGGATGATGATAACCAAGGAAAAGGCGTGCGGTTTGTAGCCCAAGAATTAGAATTTTCTAATGGTCGCCGTCAGTCAATTAATGCAAGTTCTCGGACATACACCACAACTCAAAAAGTTAAACAAAACCCTAGCACTGGTCAAGTGTTAACTGATGCAGGTATTGGTGCAGGCGCTGGTCTTTTGGGTTCACTAATTACTGGTAACAACAGAATTGATGATTTAAAACCTGTGATTGGTGCGGCTGCGGGTGCAGGAGCAAGTGTCCTGTTGCGGAAAAAAGAAGTGAATGCCTTTGTTATCAGACCCACACAAGATTTGAGGCTGACACTGAATTCTAACTTAACCCTATACCGTTAATAGGTTTAACTTTATTCAAGTTGTGAACTTAATCATCCCCCATAGGCGATCGCCACTTTAACTATAGTGTGCGATCGCCTTCATTTTTAACCCCAAAAAATCTATTTTCGCGCAACTATTTTATCCCTCTCTCGTCTTACTGAGTATTGAGAGTTTTGGAAATAATTACAGCAGAATTCAGGATGGGCTACGCCCCGCTGCGCTAACAGAAGTAAAACAGGCTCTATACTTACCTCTCAGAGAAATCCTCGTGTACTTCACTTTCCTTGAAATCTGCTCTATTGAATAATAGTAATCCGAAAAAGGCTAGTTATTCTATTATCTATTGCCTAGCTCTTTTGGTAGATATTTTTTTTTGATTTTAGTTGTATTTATCAAAATCTGGTTATTACAAAAAATCTCAATTCCTGGGAACCTAAAATTTCAAAAAGTGTCTAATTAATTAATAGTGAAAAACATAATTTTAATGGAGTAAAAAAGCAATGCTTACTTTAAATCGTTGGAAATCTGGAACAGCTGCACTCATGGCTTTAAGCGTCACAGTTGGGACTGTAGCACCCTTGTTGACAGCTGCACCTTCTTTTGCTCAAACTACTTTTTCTGATGTTTCATCTAATTATTGGGCAGCAGATTTTATTCAACAATTATCACAACGAGGTGTGATTGCGGGATTTCCTGATGGTAGTTTCCGCCCTGAAGAAGCAGTAACACGCGCTCAATTTGCTGCTATGGTCAACAAAGCTTTCCAAAAAGCACAACAGCGATCGCCAATCAGTTTTACTGACGTGCCTAGCAATTATTGGGCATCCAGCGCGATTCAGCAAGCTTATACCATTGGTTTCTTATCAGGATATCCCGGCAATCGCTTTGAGCCTAACCAAGCTATTCCCCGCCAACAGGTTTTAGTTTCCCTCGCTAACGGTCTGGAATATACTGCCAGTGGTAATACCGAAAGCATCCTGCAATACTTCAACGATGCCTCTAACATCGCTAGCTATGCCCGTAGCCCCATCGCAGCAGCCACCCAGAAGCAAATTGTGGTGAACTATCCAAATGTGAAGTTCCTGAATCCAACTGCAACCGCCACTCGTGCCCAAGTCGCAGCTTTTATTTACCAAGCATTGGTTAGTTCTAATCAAGCCTCAGCAATTAACTCCCCCTACGTCGTAGCTCTTGGGTCTATTACCCCAACACCTGTATCTGTCACAATTCCCCAAGGGACAGCTATTCCTGTGAAGTATGACAAGGCAGAAAAAATTCTGGTCACCAAGGACGAAACAGCGCCTTTGACACTGACAGTATCCCAAAATGTAGTTACGCAAGAAGGATCTGTGGTGATTCCTGCTGGTAGTCAAGTTGTTGGTCAACTCAAACCTGCTACAGGCGGTTCTCAATTCATTGCCCAGAAACTGGTTTTGCCCGGAGGTCAAGAATATCAACTGAACGCTAGTTCTGAAGTGATTACCAAAACTGAAACCGTCAAAAAGGGTACTAGTACTGGAGCAATCATTCAGAATACCGTATTGGGCGCAGGAGCCGCCGCTGCCGTCTCTGCCGTCACTGGCGATCGCGCCATTGCTACAGAAGAAGTCTTGGGTGGTGCTGGTATCGGGGCGTTGATTGGTCTATTCTTCGGTAGAAATAGTGTTGACTTAATCGCAATTGATCCAGATACCGATTTACAAATGACAATCAATCAAAACTTGTTGGTTTCACTAAGATAGTGAAAAGTTAGGAATGAGGAGTTATGAGTTATGAATTAAAAAAAGATTTTAACTCCCAACTCCTAACTCTCAACTTCCGGTAACCAAATAATAAACGTGGTTCCTGGTCTATTAGGTGAAGTTAATTTAGAGTTGATTGCAGGGCTGAAAACCTCGATTTCGCCCTGCATTTGCTCTATTAATTGTTTAGCGATCGCTAACCCCAAACCTGTACCGGGGATTTCTGTTTGCGCTTGTACACCCCGATAATGCCGTTCTCCAAGATGCTCTAAATCTTCAGGTGGAATGCCAGGTCCATTGTCACTGATAACAATTCCTTGAAAATTACCTTTTTGTTGCCCGCCCTGAATCAAGATTTTACCGCCAGCAGGAGTGTATTTCAATGCATTATCGATAATGTTATTTAACACTTCTCGTAATGCTTTGATGTTGGCACGTACTAAAGGCAAATTATACTTAAATTCGGTTATTAGTTTTAGTTTGCGCTCTTGTGCTATTGCTTTAGCTGATATTAATAATGGTTCTAATATATCTGCCAGGGAGCAGTCAACTGCTTTATCTCCCGTTCCTGGTAATAATAGGGGCGGTTTAGCATCTTTTTGGACAGTTGCTTCTACAAATACTTCATTTTCCGGCAGATGTAGTGGTGCTAAATCTGCCTCTGTCAAGTCGATTACTTGCTCAAATTGTTGCAGTAATTCTTGCAGGCGATCGCTTTCTCGCACTATGCTATTTGCCACATCCCGGTTAGCGTCTGCTGGTCGAAGTCGCTTTAATAAAAGTTTACCAAAAGTCCGCAATGCTGTTAATGGGTTACGAAACTGATGCAACAAGTTATCTAACAAATCCTGCTGTTTTTCTTGGAGAATTTGTTGTTCGTGCAACTGTTGCTGTAACCATGCTCGTCGCTGATCTAAAATACAAGCGATCGCCAGTGTTTGGGCTATGTGTTGAATCTGACTTTGCTCGTGTTCGTTCCATTCCCGGTCTTTCCTGCCAGTCACCAGCAACCCCATCATCACACCCTCATAGACCAGAGGTAAAACAATTTGGTTACCACTCAGGAGATATTCCTCTTGTAAATGAGGTTGAGGCGCATCCTGTGACGAAGTTGGAGATTCCGATCTTGTTGTCAATAACCTTTGGTGATGACTGGGTAACACCAATGCATTTCCAACTTGAAGCTGCTTAGGTACTGTAGCATGAGTAGTTTCCTCTGCTTGCGGTAATAATGCTGTTTCCGGATAAATCATTACAGGAATCAGTTTTGCCTCACCAGAGGGAGTCTCTACCAATTCTTGTGTTAGATACACAATACTTAAAGTTGCTCCCAGCCCTTGGGCCAGCAGTGCTATTTGCTCTCGGCACAGAGCAAGAAAATCAGAACTGGCAGACATTAACATTTTTTAGCTCTTGCTCAAGATTACAGATTTTGAGGCATGATTAAGAAAGGATAGTTAGTTTTTACCTCATTCTTTTAATACAGCTTAACTGAAATCTTCTCGGTGATGTTTTGCACCAGCGAATTATATCCTTAGCGAGCTTTGTCTTATTTATACTTCTAAAGATATTAATTTTATTGGATAAAAAGTTAAAAAACTATTGATTTTTTGAACTAGAACTTCTATAATGACGACGGATTTTGTAGCTATCACTACAATCTATAGCTTGAAAGAGGAGGACAATAGGTTGGCAAGGAGACGCAAAAGAAAAAGTCGTCGTCGTCAGGAAGGACGGCGGATTCTGGAACATGTGCCTCAATATAGCATCGAAAGTGGCGAAGAAAAACCTGTGACAGCAGCGAGAAGGTTCATTCAAGCTGAAGGTATCTTGCCACCGGCATTGCTACTCGTAAAGCGAAACGAACACACCACAGACCGTTATTTCTGGGCAGAAAAGGGACTGTTTGGTGCTCAATACGTAGAGGAAAACCATTTCTTGTTTCCCAGCCTGAGGACTTTAGAAGCTCCTACAGGTCAAGAAGCCCTTGCTTTAACTGCTCGCTGATAAATCTGGTCATCTCAGGCAGTGAATGTGGTTCCTGACTATTAATTAACTGGCAAAGTTGCTAAGTTTATGCAAAATTTAATTTTTTTTTAGTTTGTAGGTGATTTGCCAGTCAGCCTAGTCTAGGTAATTGAAGAGTCAATTTGTGTCAAACCACGCTAGCTTACATGGCTTGGTGCTTATTTGGAAGATGCATAAAGGAGTGGATATAGAGCCAAGCGCCTCGAAAGCGCTAGTGAAGTTGCGCTCTTATCCGATAGATTGTAAAGCAAACTCTGTCAATGAATTTAAATGAATAAATTCAAGTTTTTACCCAAAACACAAGTTATGGGTAAAACTGACAAAGCAGCAGTCTTGATTCCCTCCTTACTACTTTTCATTGCCTCAAGATGTAGGTCAGGTCAGAAATGAAGCACCTCATAGTTAAGAGATGGTCATAAAAAGCAAAAATTATTCACTAGGCTTTAGCTGTAGAGTCCTCCGTAACTGGGTGAGTTCATCTCGATGGGCAACTACAGTAACCTTACTTGAGGAGGTTTGTTCGCTCTGAGTTGTTTCTAGCTTGAGCGACACCTTCTCAAGTCTTCCAGATTTTTTCCAATAAAATACACCAGTTAAAGGTGATAGCAGTACCATCGCCAGAACAAGGCTACTAAAGCTTGGAAAAATTAGATACACCACCAGTGAGAGACAAACAATACCAATAGCTGCCAACAAAGTGAGAAATATAGCTAAGAACCAGCTGGGGCGAACATTACCTTCAAAAATTACTTGGTTTTGTTCTCGGTCTACCGCTGCCACTCGGTAAGACCGCGATTGAAAATACTCTTTTAATTGAGACATGAGGGCGGCTTCGCCTTGTTCGGATACCAAGTGCGCTGTTTCTGTGCGGTCTTTAGTCGAAGCACGAATAAAGAAAAACAGCCCGACCGATAACAACAAGGTTAGCAGCAACGTAGATGGCAGAATAGGAGTATCCATAACTAATTGTTATTGTTTGACTGGGGGAGATTTATTCATTATCAATTATTCGTTACTTTGTTCGCCCGTTGATGTAGTCTTGCCAAAGAAAAGCTAAATCCTGTGCTGGAACTTGCCATTCTGGAGAAACTTGGTACATCCGCCTGGGGCGTCCCCGTCCTTCGAGTTTTTTCCAATATCCATTAATTGCCCTTTCGTCTTCCAGAAACTTGATTGCACTGTAAAGTACGGTATCGGAAAGCCTATAGGTGGGATATTCAGTTTCTAATCGTTGGATTAACTCGGTTCCGTAGGATTCACCTTCTAACAAAATAGACAGTATGTAACAAACTGCTAATTCCTGACAAAGGTAAGTTGGCGGAGGATTTTCAAAGAATTGATATATATCCTCAAGTTTCATGGTTAGTGAATGGCTAAAAAAATGCCTTAGAGTAAGGTCTACAATCCTCGTAGTCAGTATATAGCGCTACTCTTAGATGAGTAATATATATAAAGCTACTTAAGCTAGATTTCCAAAGCGGAAACACCAAATGATTACCCACGCCTCTGAGAGTTGTGGGACTAGTTTGTGAGTTTTAAGAGACAGGGTAGTGTACTCCTACCGAAGCTAAATCAGGTATGGTGAAGAGGGAACAGACAGTGGGGAAGTCACTGTTTTGGTGTTAAACGATGCCGAGTTGGTTAGAACTGCTTAAGCAATAAGATGCCATCGAAGAAATTTTACAGGTAAAATGCTATTTTGTCTGTAGAACTTAATAAACACTTTTTTTTACAGTGATTTTCCAATGCAAATTTTAAAAACTTAAGCTAGAAGATACGTATAAGTTCAAGTTGCTACTTTTGTAAACACACCTGGGTAGTAATTATTAATAATTTTCTAGACTTGAGATCCTCGGTGATTAAGTATGTCACAAACTCCCGATGCCCCATCGTCTTCGTCTAATCTCCGGGCAATTGCCCAAACCTTTCGCCTTGCAGGTTGGATTAGCTTTTGGATTCAGCTAGTACTAGGTGTTGTTTCTGGCATAATTGTGCTGCTGTTCGCCATCTTTAGTCAAAGATCTGGCAGTCCTAGTAATAATCCTGGGACTGGCTTTGGCGTATTTTTAGCAGTTTGTGGACTGGTTGTTTTGGGTGCGGGTATTTACTTAGCTTATCGCTACACCAGAATTGGCAAGCAACTGGAATCCTCCAACCCCAGCAACCGCCCTCGAAAAAGTGAGACTGTGCAAGTATTACGCTTAGGATTGTGGGTGAATTTAGGGGGAACGCTGGTGACTCTTTTGGGAGCGCAGGCGATCGTTGGTACGCTTGTAGCAAGGTCTATATCTCCCCAAGCAATAACTACTCAATTTTTTGACCCAACTCGAATTATTAGCGGTTTAGATATGCTTGTTGTACAGGCAAACACTAATACTGTCTCAGCACACTTTGCAGGGCTTGTGGCGTCACTTTGGTTACTTAATCGGATTAACAGGGCGTAGAAGGGCAAGTCTAAAGCAAAACTTTAGCCAAAAATCTATACTTCTTTTGACTGATTTTATTGTGTAACTTTCCCCTCTTTTTGGCAGGTTACATAGCAAATAATTCAAATATGTTTGTCGTGCTTTGACGAAATTTTCAAAATACAACGTGGGACATAACACGAGTTGCTTATATTAACATCCATCTAAAAGATGATATCAGATGAAATTAATCTGGATTATATGTATTAGCACTCTGAAAAAACTAGAAATTTGGATTTGAAATTTTTCTCGCCCTGGCAAGATTGGCAGGGCAAAATTTTTCTGTTTGCTTTTCTGCTCATGGCAAGGCAAAATCAGTATATGCTGGGGTGTTGGCAGGAAGATAATAGGCTAAAAACTGAGAAAAATCTGTGCTGGATATCAAGCAAATACGGGAAAATCCGCAATTAGTTCAAGAACGATTGAATAGTCGTAGTGGTAAATACGACATTGAACCGATATTACAGTTAGACCGGCAACAACGGGAATTAGAGGGGACGCGGAGTCAACTCCAAGCCCGTAGCAACGAAATTGGTAAACTCGTCGGGCAAAAGCTGAAATCTGGTATTGATTCTCAAAACCCAGAAATCCAAGCTTTGCGGGATGAAGGAAACTCTCTCAAAGCTAAATTGAGCGAACTGGAACCCCAAGAAAAAGACCTTAAAGCTCAAATTACCCAACTTGTGTTGGCACTTCCCAACTTACCAAGCGACTCTACACCCATTGGTAAAAATGAGGAAGATAATGTCGAAGTGCGGCGTTGGGGTGATGAGTACATTCCCCAAAACCCGAATATTCTCCCTCATTGGGAAATAGGCGAAAAACTAGGTATTCTCAATGTTGAACGAGCTGTAAAAGTTGCCCAAAGTCGCTTTGTGACATTGATAGGCGCTGGCGCAGCACTGGAGAGGGCATTAATTCAATTTATGCTGAGTGTCCATACCCAAGCGGGGTATGTGGAAGTGAGTCCACCGCTATTGGTGAATACTGACTCTTTGATGGGGACTGGCCAGTTACCTAAGTTTGCTGAAGAAAGTTTTAAATGCGCTGAGGACGACTTGTGGCTGATTCCCACAGCGGAAGTTCCACTGACTAACCTCTATCGGGGCGAAATTCTCGCTGCTGAAGATTTGCCTATTTACTACTGTGCTTACACTCCCTGTTTTCGCCGGGAAGCTGGTAGTTATGGGCGGGATATGCGGGGTTTAATTCGCCTGCATCAATTTAACAAAGTGGAAATGGTGAAATTTGTCGAACCCAGCACTTCTTTTGATGAACTAGAGAAATTGGTGGGGAATGCAGAAGCAATTTTACAGGCGTTGCAGTTGCCTTATCGAGTAGTAAATCTCAGTACTGGGGATTTGGGATTTTCTTCTACCAAAACCTATGATTTAGAGGTTTGGCTGCCTTCTTCTGGCAAATACCGCGAAATTTCCAGTTGTTCCAATATTATCGACTTCCAGGCGCGACGGGCTGATATCCGTTTCAAAGAAGCGGGGAAGAAAGGCACCCAGTTTGTGCATACTCTCAACGGTTCGGGTTTGGCGGTGGGGCGAACGATGGCAGCAATTTTGGAGAATTATCAACAATCTGATGGGACAGTGAGGATACCAGAGGTGCTGCAACCTTATTTGGGGCGGGAAGTTTTGTAATTTGTCATTAGTCATTGGTCATTAGTCATTGGTCATTAGTCATTAGTCATTTGTTAGTTAACAATGCCCCATGCCCCATGCCCAATGCCCAATGCCCAATGCCCAATTAGAATGGAGATAACCATAGCTTAATATCTTCACTAATTTGCTCTATGTCAGTTTTAGCAGCGATCGCAGTCTTGGCTGTTCTGATCTTGGTACACGAGCTGGGACACTTTGTTGCAGCACGTTCTCAAGGCATTCTCGTTAACCGTTTTTCTTTGGGTTTTGGCCCAGTTCTTTTTAAGTACCAAGGTTCGCAAACCGAATATGCTGTCCGCGCCTTTCCCTTGGGCGGCTTTGTGGGCTTCCCAGATGATGACCCCGATAGCGATATTCCACCCAATGACCCAAATCTGCTGCGTAACCGTCCAATTTTAGACCGGGCGATCGTTATCAGTGCCGGAGTGATAGCCAATTTAATATTTGCCTACTTGGTGCTGGCTCTGCAATTAGGTATTGTTGGCATTCCGGAATTTAACTACCAACCTGGTGTTATTGTCAAGCCTGTTAATCAAGAATCTATTGCCTATCAAGCAGGTATTAGAGATGGAGACATTATTCTGGCTATTAATGGTCAGGAAATCCCTGCTTCTAAAGATTCGACAGCCTTGTTGACAAAGGAAATTCAAAATCATCCTAATCAGCAAGTAGATGTGAAAGTTAGGCAAAAAAACCAACAAGTCTCCCTGAAATTAACACCGGAAAAAGGGCGTGATGGTAATGGTTTTATCGGCATTCAACTAGGTCCGAATGCCAAACCTGTTATTGGAAAAAATGGCAAGCCTGTTTATCGCCATCTGGGCAATCCTATCGAAATTTTTAGCATTTCTGCTAACAGGTTTCAACAATTATTTGTTGGGACACTCAGTGGTTTTGGGCAGTTAATCACTAACTTTCAACAAACCGTTGGACAAGTTTCAGGACCAATTAATATTGTCAAAATAGGTTCCCAATTAGCTGCTGAAGATAGTACGAATCTTTTGTCTTTTGCGGCAATTATCAGCATTAATCTAGCTATCATCAATATTTTGCCTCTACCAGCTTTAGATGGCGGACAACTGGCTTTTCTGCTCATTGAAGGTTTGCGCGGTAAGCCTGTGCCTGCCCGGATTCAAGAAGGTGTAATGCAAACCGGTTTGGTGTTACTCTTAGGGTTAGGAATTTTTCTGATCGTCAAAGAAACCACCCAATTAACTAGCCAATTGGAATGGGTACAAAAATTATTCCAGTGATGATAGGGAGTGGGGAGTAGAGAGTGGGGAGTAGGAAAGATAAACTTTCGCCTTTAAGGCAACGATCGCTAGAAATTTTAGCTCGCCTGAAGCGTCTTTATCCAGATGCTACTTGCTCTTTGAACTACTCAACACCAGTACAATTGTTGGTGGCAACGATTCTCTCTGCTCAGTGTACTGATGAACGAGTAAATAAAGTGACGCCAGCATTATTTACTCGGTTTCCTGATGCAGCGAGTTTAGCGATCGCCGACTTAGTAGAATTAGAAAACTTGGTGCGTTCTACAGGGTTTTATCGCAATAAAG
The DNA here is from genome assembly GCA_019359545.1 of Desmonostoc geniculatum HA4340-LM1. Taxonomy (GTDB): domain Bacteria; phylum Cyanobacteriota; class Cyanobacteriia; order Cyanobacteriales; family Nostocaceae; genus Nostoc; species Nostoc geniculatum. The sequence continues at coordinate 19,932 of JAHHHB010000048.1, forward strand.
CCAAGAACATCCAAGCCGCCTGTCGCATGATTGTCACCGAGTTTGATTCTGTTGTTCCCAACCAAATGGAACAGTTATTAAAGCTTCCAGGTGTGGCGCGGAAAACAGCAAATGTAGTCCTTGCTCATGCTTATGGCATTAATGCTGGCGTGACAGTAGATACTCACGTCAAGCGCCTGTGCCAACGTTTGGGTTTAACTGAAGCAAAAGAACCCGTTCGGATTGAGCAAGATTTAATGGCTTTATTGCCGCAACCAGATTGGGAAAATTGGTCAATTCGGCTGATTTATCATGGTCGTGCTATTTGTAAAGCCCGCTCTCCCGTCTGCGTTGCTTGTGAACTTGCCGATTTATGTCCTGCTGCCAATAAGTAAGGACAACCACAATTGATGTGGAGATTGTAGAATGGAAAATGCTGTCTTTAAATTAAGCTAGAGAATATATGGCAAAAAAGAGCATGATTGAGCGCGAGAAAAAGCGCACCCGATTGGCAGAAAAGTATGCTGACAAGCGTGAAGCTCTCCTAGAAGAGTTCAGAAGTGCAGAATCTCCTTTGGATAAACTGGAAATCCACCGGAAGATTCAACAGCTACCCCGGAATAGTGCGCCCACCCGCCACCGCAATCGTTGCTGGTTGACTGGTCGTTCTAGAGGTGTTTACCGCGATTTTGGGCTGTCTCGGAATGTGCTACGGGAATGGGCGCATGAAGGTCTTTTGCCTGGAGTGGTTAAGTCTAGTTGGTAGTTATTAGTCATTAGTCATTAGTCATTGGTCATTGGTGAATAACAAAGGACAAAGGACAAATGACAAAGAACAAAAATTATTGACCGCAACACTTATCAATTCCCAGACTTTCTAAGAGTAGATCGCTAACGGCGTTGGCGATCGCAAACTCTCCATAAAAACTATTGGAAAAATCATAGGACTGCATCTCTGTGACAATGGCAATTACCAGAGAGCCAAGGTCGTTTTCTCCTTCCATGCGTTGACGCACAAAAATCTGTGCGGCTCGTTGAGCAATTTTTTGGTTAACTGCTTCTGGGATAAATTCTGTATCTAGCCACCGCAGCAGACGTTCTCGCAACCATTCACCTTCGAGTTGCGGATTTTGAGGACGTGGTAGGGTGATGGGTGGAATTGGTTCAGTCATTTTTTTTAAACGCAAAGGAACGCTAAGGAAATCGCAGAGGAACGCAGAGAATGATTGTTAGTATCAAATTGCGTTTCTCTTGTGTTTTTTATATTTATTTATGCAATATGATATCGCTGCTATTGTTCAAGGATATGCTCAAGGCTATTTTCTCATGGCTGATGATAGCGATCGCCTCGGTTGGTACGCAAGTCGCGATCAGACTTTGATACCCTTAGATGAGAGGTTCCGCTACCCCAAGTCTTTGCAGCGCGTCCTCAATCAAGAACGTTTTAGTGTCGAGATTAATCGGGATTTTCCAGCTGTGGTGGCTGGCTGTGCTAACCGCGAAGTAACTTGGATTTCACCAGAACTCGAAAAGATTTACTGGTTACTTTACCAGAGTGGTTATGCTTATAGTTTTGAAACTTGGCAAGGTGACGAACTAGCTGGGGGAATTTTGGGAATTGTGATTGGTGGTGCTTTCATTGGCGAGTCGATGTTTTACCGCATTCCCGATGGTTCAAAGGTAGCGATGGTTAAGTTGGTAGAAAGATTGCGCCAGAGGAAATTTGTGTTTTTTGATGCCCAAATGATGAATCCGCATTTGGAAAGATTTGGGGCTTATCGGGTTGGGGATGAAGAATATCAAGGTTTACTTAAGAAAGCATTGCAGCGTCGTTGTTTATTGGTATAAGTTAGCGATCTCCCTTCATCAAACATTGTAAAATCATCACAGTGGTTAAGTTTAGCCCTTAGACTGCACAAATTTAATGTGAATGCGGTTCAGGTCATCTATTGTGCTTTTCCTCAAGGGATTGACGATCGGATATATTTACCAATGCTTTCAATACTCTACAAAAATATGTCCGATCGCAGTCTAGCTAAAGTGGTTGCTGAGTATACAGGAAAAGATTACCACGTTGTCCTAAATGATGTTTATCGAGTTGGTTCAATAACAACTTTTTCATCAGAAGTCATTAATTTGATTCAACAAAAGCTAAACGATTGCGATTACGAAAAGTGGTTGGCAGAGGAGTAATGATAAGTCGATACAGTATGATTATTCAATGGTCTGATGAAGATCAACTTTTTCTAGTCACTATTCCAGAGTTTGGCGATCGCGTTATTATGCCTTGCACACAAGCTAGTTATAGTTACTAGCATAATTTCAACAAATAGCTCGATAAGTGTATGAAAATTAGAGCAATCATTCATTCAGCAGAAGAAGGTGGCTATTGGGCAGAGGTTCCCGCACTTCCCGGTTGCATTACTGAAGGTGACACGATGGAAGAGGTTATGGCTAATTTGAAGGATGCCATTGAAGGTTGGCTTGAGGTTGCTATCTGAGGAAGATTTGAGTTGACTGTGGAACACTCACAAGAATTCATTCTTTGATAACACTGGGGAAAAACTCTCTACTCAAGCCTTACACCCTTTGTTCGGTAACTAATGTCAGACTAACCCATTCGCCTTTGTCGTTATAGCTGCGAATCATCCGTCGGCGGAGGTTTGGCTGGATTAACCAACCCGCTTCTAAAAATAAGGGTTGACGTAATTGCACTTTTAGGGGTGAAGTTGCAGAACCGCCATCAGGTAGCAGTAATACTTGTATCTGCTTGTCGGGATTTTCATCAAAGAGAATGATGGAACCTTTGATGGTAGCAGTTGAAGTAATTGTGCGTTCTGCAAAAGAGGTACTTTGAATTAATCGCCCAGCGTTATCTAATTGTAATTTGAGAGTTGTAGAGTAAGTGTCAGGCGATCGCAAATCTCGATATATTGTCACTGCTTCACCTTGCCATTCTCCTAACAAGTCATCTAACTGCAAAGGTGGACGTTCTGCTGCTGGGGTTCCAGCTAGATGTTCTCGAATTAGGACTAGTCCACTGAGATTAGCTGTCTTATCAAACAGTTGCACCAGACGTAAGCGGCGATTTTCATGAACAAAAGCAAGTTCTCCACCAAATTCGGAAAATGGCCCTATCTGAATTAAACCTTCAGAAAATGAACCATTTTCAAAAAACAGCAGACCCCCTCCCACAGAACTAAATTCTCTGATTACGTCATCTTTTACCGAACGGCTCAAAGTTAGACGCACTCTCTGTTTATTGTCCAAATGTTCTAGAGAAAGACGGCTGGGAGTATCGCTCAAAAGTGTGCCTTGGGGAGAAAAATTGGTAAATGAACCTTCCCAAACACCAAGATTTTCTAAAAAACATTCCCATTGTGATTTCATAGTGATTTTGTCATTTGTTATTGGTCGTTGGTCATTGGTCATTAGTCGTTGGTCATTGGTCATTAGTTGTTGGTCATTTGACTCGCCTTGTAAAATTGATATATGGGTTTAATTTCATATTCGTTAATATAAAAAGTTCAGTTGTTTTGTTTAATTTGAAAGCTTTGAGTTTCAGAGGTCGAAGTTCCGAATTCTGAAGTTCAACTTCCAAGTTCAGAGGTGGAACTTCCGAGCTTTGAAGTCAAAATGAGTAGAAATTGCAGTCTCATCTCAACCCACCTAAACAGGGCTAACCCAGTCAAAGGACAAAAGACAAATGACTAACGACAAATGACTATCCTTTAGCAAAACGTCTGACAGCAAATAAGCTTCCCATTAATCCTACCGCAGCACCGAAGCTCAAGAGAATTAGGGGCAATAATAAAATTTGGGCTGGAGTGAGTTGTACTCCGTTGGTGATAGCTTGGATAAACTCAGGTTGATTGGTTAGCAATTTACCGAGAAACTGTTGAATCAAAGAAATAAAACTCCAAGCGATCGCACCACCGACTAAACCAAAAGTAATTCCTTGTAAAATGAACGGGAGGTAAATCCAAACAGAAGTTGCTCCCACGAGTTGCATAATTTCAATTTCCTGGCGTCGCGCCATGACAATCAAGCGAATTGTGGTGGTAGTCACGGCGATCGCTGTTACTGTCAAAATAATTGTAATTGTTAAAGTAACCCAGTTCAAACCCCGGTGCAATTGAGCAATGCGTTTGACTGCCTCATCGATATACTGCACCGTATCCACTCCCCGTAACTTAGCCAACTGGGTTGCTAAAGTTGGTACTACTTGAGAATTACGCGCTTTCACCTTTATCTCATCAACCAAAGGATTCTCACCTAGCTGTTGGGTAACACCCTCAATATCCGAAATTCTCATTTCCTTGACTAACTTATTCCAAGCTTCCTCTTTAGTAATTGTTTGTATCGCCGTTACCTCTGGCATTTTTGCGATCAGTGGTTCAATACTTTGGCCTTGCATATCCGGTTCGAGATAAACTGATACTTCTAGCTGGCTACCGAACTGGTAGAGAAGTTTTTCGACTTGCCAAGAGGTTTGCAAACTCAAGCCGAATAAAAATAACAATACCGTCACAGTACTAATAGCTGCCCAATTCATCCAACCTCCCCGCACTAAACCAAGGAAAGTTTCTTTGAGCAGATAGTCAAGTTTCGTGAGAGATTTCAACACAAATCACCCCAGTCAAAAAGTTAGGAGTCAGAATTCAGGAGTCAGAATTCAGAATTCATAATTGATAACTCAGAATTCAGAATTCAGCACTCCCTACTCCCTCATCTCCCCATTCCCCCATCTCCCCACTCCCCACTCCCCACTCCCCACCTTGATAGAATTAAGGCAGTAGGAATTTTCACCATTTAGCCATCAAGACTCATGCCTTCTGAAATTGCTGTCGAGAAAAAAAAGTTAAAAAATCCGCCTTTGGAACTTCATTATTTAGGCGATCGCGTGCTGCGTCAAGCTGCAAAGCGGATTTCTAAAGTTGATGACGAACTCCGCAAACTGGTGCGCGAAATGCTGCAAACTATGTACAGTAAAGATGGCATCGGTTTGGCTGCACCCCAAGTGGGAATTCACAAACAATTAATTGTCATCGATCTGGAACCAGAAAACGCAGCTAATCCACCTTTGGTGCTGATTAATCCCACAATTAAACAGGTTAGCCGCGACATCTCTGTTGCCCAAGAAGGCTGTTTAAGCATTCCCAATGTATACCTTGATGTAAAGCGCCCTGAAGTCGTGGAAATTGCCTATAAAGATGAGTCTGGTCGTCCCCAGATTTTAAAGGCTAATGACCTCTTGGGACGCTGCATTCAGCACGAAATGGATCACCTCAATGGTGTAATATTTGTAGACCGTGTGGAAAATTCCTTGACTTTGGCCCAGGAGCTATCTAAGAATGGCTTCTCGTATCAAGCGGTGAAACCATTAGTATAGGGGACTGATAGTGTATTTAACTCCAAAAAGCGGTTTGTTTCTCGGTGGTTGTTGTGTAAGTGCGATCGCAGCTGTAGGTTCGATTTTTGAACTCGGTTACGGACAACCAGATTTCGGTGTCACAACTACGGCAATTATCCTCGCATTGAGTATTCCACTCACAGGATTATTTTTCTTTGCCGCAGTGAGGGACGCAAGGGCTAACATGAAATAAGCATCAGGTACATAAAAAAGGTAAATGGATGAACTGAGGATACAAAATTCATCCTTTACCTTTTATTTTTGTTCTGTATCTTCTACTGCTCCTGAGGTTTTGAGCGTAATTAACTGCGCTGGGGTCAACTTTGTAGCCTAGTTAAGGGATTTCCAAGAAATAAATTATCGAACCACAGAGGCGCAGAGAACACAGAGAGAGGAGAAATACAGAGGGTTTTTGCGTCAGTTTTGGGATATTTTTTTATTTGCAAGTCCCTAAGAGGATGTTTTCTAGGTCAAGGCGATCGTGTTGGTGACTCTGGCATTGGGCGATCGCTTCTAAAATAGAAGGATGCTATCAACTTCCACTCAACTATTACGACTATCTCAAGGACAACTCAACTTACTCGAAGCTTGTCCGCGTAAATTCCAACACACCTACCTAGAACAACTCAATTCACCCGCAAATCCCGAACACGAGGAACGGCAAACTCTCGGTAGTCGCTTTCACCTGCTGATGCAGCAGCGAGAAATGGGTTTACCAATTGATAGTTTCCTCCAAGCAGATGCTCAACTGCAAAGCTGGATGGCTGGTTTTGCTGATGCAGCCCCAGAAATTTTAATGTCTGCAACTGACAATGAAACTTTCCGCGAAAGCGAACATTACCGTACTCTGCAAGTTCAGGACTATTTGTTGACGGTTGTCTATGATTTATTGATTGCAGATAACCAAGAAGCGCAAATTCTCGACTGGAAAACTTATCCCAAACCACCCCATAAACGCAAGTTAGAATCCAATTGGCAAACACGGCTTTATATGTATGTTTTGGCTGAAACTAGCGCCTATTCGCCAGAAAGTATTTCCATGACTTACTGGTTTGTTCAATCTGAAGGCAAACCACAAAATATTAAATTTAATTACAATACTAATCAACACATAAAAACAGCAAAAAAACTTAACCAACTGTTAAATCAGTTAACTCATTGGTTGGAAGATTACCGAAATAACATACAGTTTCCCCAAGTGGCGGAGGGTAGTAAAACTTGTGATTATTGTAACTTTATCCAGCGGTGCGATCGCACACCAATCACAGAAGAAACGGCAAAAGATTCATTGCCGAATCTCGACAGCATTCAAGAAGTATCACTATAAAAGTTAGGAGTTAGGAGTTAGGAGTTAGGAGTTAAAAGTAAAAATTATTAAATAATCAAGATAATTTATAATGAATAAAAATACGAACTATACGAGATTACTTTATTCAGAATTCTGACTCCTGAATTCTGGCTGCTGAATTCTGAATTCTTACCATTAATAATTAAAAATTTAGAAATTTATGTCTAGTTTTGATGAAAATGAAGCGATTTACGTCCGCGAATTAGGAATTGATGATATCGCTCCCATTTACCACTTGGGAGAAGAGTTATTTACCAGCGATTTATATCCTTATTTGTATCGCACATGGGATGAATGGGAAGTCATTGGACTTTATAATACAGATCCAGAATATTGCCTGGTAGCTGAAAGAGATGGAGAATTAGCAGGCTTTGTTTTGGGAACTATAATTACTAAAGCATCTTGGACTTATGGTTACATTTTATGGCTGGGAGTTAGTCCCAAATTCCAGCGTCGGGGAGTAGCAGACAAGTTAGTTGATAAAGTCGTCGCCCGCATGATTGAAGACGGGGCGCGGTTCATGTTAGTAGATACTGACCCCACCAATGTATCAGCATTAAAGTTTTTTAATCGCAAAGGTTTTGGTAATATTCGCCAGCATATTTTCTTGTCAATGAATTTAAGTAAACATGAATATTATGGTAGATTAATTGATTACGAACACCAAAAAGCAGAAAGAGCAGGTTACAGGCGATCTCGTCCAGCAATTCGCGCCCGCAAACCCGATAGTGCTGCTAATGAAATATTACTTAATCCCCTAGTGAGTGAATCTCAAATCACTGAAGATCAATCGCCAACTTGATAAAAGTTAGGAGTTAGGAGTTAGGAGTTAGGAGTTTGAAGTTATGAGTTATGAGTTATGAGTTAAAACTGCTACCTATTAACCAAGTTATGAATTATGAGTTAAAAGTCTTACCTGTTAACTTCAAATTCCTAACTCCTCACTCCTAACTTCAAATTCCTCACTCCTAACTCCTCACTCCTAACTTCAAATTCCTCATTCCTCACTCCTAACTCCTAACTTCATTTGTATGCCAGAACAACAATGGACTCTAGCAACAACAGAACAACCGCCAGAGTGGTTTATCCAAGAGGTGAAACAGCATACGCCCGCATCAAATGGACTGTATGCAGCACAATTGTTGTGGCAACGGGGAATTAAAGAAAACTCACAATTATTAGCTTTTATTAACTATAAAACTTATCAAGCAGCAAGTCCCTTTGAGTTTGGACAAGAAATGCATCTGGCGATCGCCCGCTTACAAAAAGCCAGCGATCGTCATGATAAAATTGCTATCTGGGGAGATTTTGACGCTGATGGCATTACCTCCACTGCCGTACTTTGGGATGGATTAGGAGAGTTTTTTGTTCAAAATATCGAGTTAATTTATTACATTCCCAATCGTTTAAAAGAATCCCACGGATTGAATAATCAAGGAATTGATAATTTAGCAAAACAAGGCTGTAAATTAATAGTCACTTGCGACACGGGTAGCACAAATATTGATGAAATTATTTATGCTAAACAATTAGGTATCGATGTCATAGTTACCGACCATCACACTTTACCTGAACAACGCCCACCAGTTATAGCGATTATTAATCCTCGATATCTGCCAAAGGAACATCAGCTATATCATCTTTCTGGGGTGGCGGTAGCTTATAAATTGGTGGAAGCACTTTATCAAACTTTGCCTCATGTTCCCCAGCATCCATTAGAGGATTTATTAGATTTAGTGGCGGTGGGATTAATTGCCGACTTGGTGCAGTTGAGTGGAGATTGTCGCTATTTGGCACAGTTGGGGATTCAACGACTGCAAGCAGATTTTCAACAGCCACCGACAGCACGACGACGACCGGGGGTAGGGCGATTATTAGAATTGTGCCAGAAAAGTGGCGATCGCCCCACAGATATTTCCTTCGGTTTAGGACCGCGAATTAACGCCGTCAGCCGCATTCAAGGTGACGCTAGTTTCTGCGTCGAATTATTAACCAGTCGCAATGCCAAACGTTGTAACGAATTAGCCGAAGTTACAGAACTCGCAAACACCCGTCGCAAATCCTTGCAAAAAGATGTACAAGCCCAAGTAGCACAAAAACTGACTCAATTAGATTTATCAACCACCAGCGTCATTGTCCTCGAAGATGCCCAATGGCCAGCCGGTGTATTGGGCTTAGTCGCTGGACAAGTAGCACAAGAAACAGGACGCCCGACGATTTTGTTAAGTACTGAAGGGAGTGGGGAGTGGGGAGTGGGGAATGGGGAAGATTCTACTTCTACTTCCTTAGCCCGTGGTTCAGCCCGTTCGGTTAATTCCGTAGATTTGTATCAATTGGTGAAAGAACAAGCACATCTGTTGTACCGCTTTGGCGGACATCCCTTTGCAGCAGGTTTGAGTTTACCGATTGAGAATATTCCTTTATTTACAGCAGCGATTAATCAGCAATTACGGCAATCTTTGGGGGGTACAACTCTCACGCCAACGGTGCAAGCAGACTTAGTGGTAACAGTTGCAGATTTAGGGAAAGAGTTATTTTTAGAACTAAAATTATTAGAACCTTGTGGAATGGGTAACCCTGTTCCAAAATTGTTAATTCAAAACTGCTGGTTTGAAAATAGTTGGCATCGCAATCAGCAAGATTGGCAAGGAAAAAAGGTACAGTATATTAAAACTGAGTTTAATATTCGGGATGATTCAACTAGAAGTCCCTTTCCTGGTATTTGGTGGGGACACTACAAAGAAGAATTGCCCACGGCGAGGTGTGATTGTATAGCAGAACTTGACTACAACACCTTCAAAAAACGCTATGAAATTAGATTAATTGCCGTGCGCCAAAGTGAAAACTCAGCACTCAATACTCAGCACTCACCATTTATCCTCGACTGGCGCAACCTCCCCACTCCCCACTTTGTAGAGACGCGATTAATCGCGTCTCTACAGACTCCCCCACTCGTGCTTGAACATTGTCCGACGAACTGGGATGATTTACGTCTATGGTTGCGGCGATGTTTTACGACTACGTTTGATAATCAACAACAATTAGCCATCGCTTGGTCTAAACCCAATCACCAACCACCGAAAGAAGTTTGGCGAACCTTGGTTGGGATTGCCAAATATCTCAGTCGTACCAATCAATTAGTCACCCGCGTACAACTTTTAGATAAACTTGGAATTAGCGATCGCACCTTATTTTTAGGAATCAAAGCTTTAAAATATTGGGGATTCACAGTCACAAGACAAGACCGTGATTTGCAATTCACGTGGAATCCTAGCAATCTCTTTGAAAGCAATGGCGATGCAGCTGTTGCACAGTTTTTAGCCGCAGTTAGCGAAGAACAATTTCAGCAAAACTACTTTGCAGAGGTGCCTTTATCTACTATTGTTGCCATGATTAATAGTCACTTGGACTAATTATGTTTGGGCTGACCAGAGAGGCAAGTAAACCGTATTATATTATATCATCTACTAGCACTGTCCCTCCCTCACAAAAATCAATGCTGAGATGATAATCTTCCAGGAGTGCTGTGCCAATCAGGGGACGACGACCCATCGCTAAAACTGGGATCGCCCGTTCTGTACCATTCCACAAGATAGTAGCTTGATGAACGTTGGTTACAATACGAGAGTTGTCTGCAAGGTTCGCTTTGATCGGCGCAAGGTAAGGCAAATCAAGGTTTTTGACTACCGTAGGTGGCAAGGTTAAAAACCCTTCAAATCCTGTATCGACAACACATTCAATTTCTACTTCTGCACGCCTCAGAGGATAAATAATGACACTTATACTCGCCTGAAGCCCAACAACTGTTCCATGTATCACTGTGTTGTCCTGACCAAAGTACCACCGACTGCATAAACAGCATCATAGCCAATTCGCTCTGTCCAAATGATTGCGTTTGGCTGTTTGGCTTGCAGTCGATGACAAGCCACGATGAAATCGTCATTGATTTCGTAATCACCTGTAGTGATGTTGATTGCAATGATTTTGCCGATATTCTCTGCTGTTTCGACGTGGGTACGGATACGCTGCTGATAAAGTTCTTCGCCGTGTTGAGCAATTTCTTCCCGGCTGAGGTTGGGATAAGGCATACAAGCAACCTCCTGATTCAAGGTATCCAATTACTGATTCCATCTTAGAATAAAATCGAAAGCCCGAAGCAAGGATTTTTCGGGTTGCGATGACGCCCAGCGCCTGCTTACCGCGATCGCCCCAATTGTTAACCAGAGGTGCGATCGCGGTAAGCTAGATAATTAAAACATTGCTAAAACCAGGGATTAAATGCTTCAAGGCACGACCGGCAATATCGCCATAGCGGAGTTCTCCGCACATAATCTTACCCATGACTTGGGGAGCAGAGGGGTGCTTAATACCAACTTTGTAGCCAATGTTGGAAAATCGATAGAATGCTGTAGCTAATTTTTGCGCCCAAGCCATCTCCGTACCCCACTCTTGGTTAATGGCTTCGCTATATTTTTCTAAAGCGTTGGTGTCACCAGCAAGTGCTTCGTTAATGGTTGCAGCTGCCAGTAAACCGCTAAAAATTGAAGGGCGAATGCCCTCTGCTGTCATCGGATCGACTAAACAAGCAGCTTCCCCAGCTAAAACCGCATTTTGGGTGTGCAGCTTTTGATTACCATCCCAAATACAAAGGGGATGACCATATTGTTTGGTGGTTTTGAGGTCTACATTTAATGATTTGGCGTACTCATCCAAAATCTTTTTAAAGTCCTGGGGTTGACGGCCAATAAAGGTTCCCACACCTATGGAATAACCATCAGCTTTGGGAAAGTTCCAAAGATAGCCGTTTTTGACTAAGCCAAACTCAAAATGAATTGTGGGTTTGTTTTCTGCGATACCAGGAACTTCTGCCTCCAAAGCTCCTGTAAGGAGACGTTTACGTTCTTTGAAACCTAGCCATTTTGCCATCGATCCTTTAGCACCATCAGCGGCAATTAAGTAGCGACCTGTAAATGAGCCGTTAGCTGTGTTAACTTGCCAATAATCGCTTTGAAATTCGATACTAGTTACTTCAGTATTATCTTGGAGTTTAGCTCCTTGTTTCTCGGCTTGCTGGACTAAGAAATGGTCAAAAACATCCCGCCGTACCATCCAAACTGGTTCTTTTGTGGCGATTTTCGTTTCCACGGGATCACCTAGTTTCCAGGTAAAACGAAGCAAGTCTGCTTTTAAAGAAATCGCTGGGCTAAAATCAAAGTCAAACCATTGAGCGATCGCTGGAGATACGCCACCACCACAAGGTTTATATCTTGGCAGGGATTCTTTTTCTAAAATTAATACTGAGCGACCCTGTTTAGCTAAATGATATGCAGCTGTTCCACCAGCTGGCCCAGCACCGACAATAATGCAATCGTACATATTGCTGAAATTTTGCTTCTCAATTAGTTTAAGGTAACGCGCCTACATATTCTATTTTTTCCTAAAGACCGTCATTAGTCATGAGTCATTGGTCGAATAGCAGGCTTGCTTAACCGACGAACCTCTCCCTGCCTTGAACTAAAGTTCAGAGTATTCAGAATTCTGAATTCTGAATTCTGAATACTCTTTTATCACCTTAAACCATAGCAAATAAAAGCACCCCAATAACGAGGATCTGAAAAGGGAAACTCTTCGGGCGATTTTTTGGCTATAGTTTTTAGTGGTAGCTTGACTACTGCCAATTAATCTATTTTCTCGTGGAATATTGTATATTTGGGCGAGTTTTTCGCCTTCAAATCTGGCACAGGGAAGGTTATCTTCGGCATCTTCCACAATGCCGTATTGTAAAGACATTTTATCTACAGTGTCGCGTTGTTGACAAAATTCTAAAATTTGGCAACTTGGGGTGTAACGAATCAAAAATTTATCTCCTAAATATTCCCGATCTTCTCCTGTCGGTAAAGCCGTGAAAGGAATCTGATGCAGTAACAGATGAGGTACTAAAATTAATTCTTCTATTCCTTGAAGATGTTCGGATATGAGTTCAGAGATTTGTAGGCGTTCAGCTATTTCGCCCAGGATATTGTTAATTTGAGTTTCCCATTTTTTGGGTTCATCTCTATAAGGCAATAACCAATTCTGCTCAATCCAGCCTTGTAATATATCTAACCCTTGTCCTATGCACGTGTGGAGAGTAATTTTGTTTTGCTGCACGACAAAAATATGGGTGTCGCTGTTGGTAGTGTAGAAACTGAGAATAGCTGTATTAGATTGGTCAATTAGCTTTTGAATTTCTGATAATTTGAGGGGATTAACTTGAATTTCTCCAGCTAACACGGGATCTTCACGTCTGAGATTTTGCCAAACTTGTTGTTTTTGGGTTTCTAAAGTGGCGATCGCTTCATTATAAGCTTCCCAAGCAGCGCGTGTATCACTACGGCTATTGTTGGATTTATGGCTTTGGCGTTCTTGCTCAATTTTCCGTTGCAGTTCTTCATACTGCTGCAATAATTCTTGGACTTTTGGGGGAATTTCTTCGCCTTGAGAGAGGTTGTAGCTTGCCATTAAGTCTACAAGAAGTTTAGAACGCGATCGCTCTGAATATTCAAAGCCTTTTTCTATTTGTCCAGCATTGATGCAAGCCAGCACCATGTTTTGATAAACATGAATGGCTTCTTCGAGAATTTCCTGACGACGAGATATTCTCGTGTTTATGTCCGTTTGTAAAAAGTTGTCTAATCTCTGTTGACGGTCAGATTGTTTTTCCTGAACCATAAGAACTCATTTTGTTAAGTAATTTGGAGATGTAGCACCAAGATAGACTGTAGTCTGTGTCATCCTAAATATCTGCCAACTTTTCTAGCAATTCTTCAGCTAAATCTAACAACTCAATTTCATCAACTTCATCACTACTTCCACGATTACTTTCTCTACAAGACACATTAGCAGCCAAAACATTTTTTACAGCGAAAATCCTATCTTCTTCAGATAAACTAAGACATTTTTCCAACTCTAAAGCAATTTCCTGGATTGTCCTTGCACCCAAACACTCTCTCACTTTCACCGCTACCGAATCATCACTTTCCAGCAGTTTTACCAAAGCTGTTTTCAGTCCATCATCCGCACCAGAAAACTTCTCAACGGCTACGCGCACATATTCCCGCACGCTCATGTTTGCCGCCAATGCCTTTTGGAAAACCACATCTGGTACATCTACTAGCAATACACCTTCGTTATCACTGGCTTGATATAAATCATCCCCTTGTTTCACAGCTACCAGCAAATCTGCACCCAACGCATGTAAATAGTGCAACACTGATTCCAACTCATGTTCTTTTAACGCCGACTCCAATTTGGACACCGCCGCTTGCTGCACTCCCAGTTTTTCTGCTAGCTGCGCCTGAGTTAATCCTGCTTTATTACGTATTTCCCGCATAGCATCGGTAAGATAAAGACGGAGGTACTCTAGCTTACCCGCCAAAATCACCTCTGGTTCGTCGCCTACGTTTTGCTGTAACCAAGCTTGAAAATTAGGTTTTTTCATGATTCCTCTGCTGCAATTCACGTAATCTCACTCTTGCAGGTTCTTTGTCTCTATCTTTGATACCGTTGTCATATTTTTTCATAAAGGCGTGCAGCACCACGAAACGCTGAGGGGTAGCGGCCGTTAAGATCAACCGTAGATTATGTTCGCTCTTGGTCATCCGTAACTCATACAGGTCATCTTCCAGTTTCTCAAAGATGCCACTGGTAAGTGATGCAAGTCCTTTGTTACATAGGTAGCCAAGATTAACTTGCAGACGCTTGGTTTCGGAAGCACTCAGTAATGGTTTTAGTGGATTTTCTGGTTGCTCCTGTTCCGGAATCATCCTGATGAAAAAAGCAAGCAAATCTTTGGGGATTTCCCCATTGACATCTTGATAAAGTTCCCAACTCCAACTCACTTCCTACCTCACAGCATAATATTCTTTATAACGAATGTCAATGTCATTATTCTTTTAAAGGAATATCATATAAAATAAGTAAGTGCAACTTAGGTAATAAAAGAATTAGTCATAAAAATGGTGCGTTAGGCTAAAGCCATAACGCAGCCTACTGTTGAATAGTAGTTCCTATCTCAACTCAATTGTTCATACTTGAATTTCCCTTTAATAAACTTGTTAAAATATTGACCTTTAGACGGTGCATTGTCTAAGTCTTCCTTGACACTAGGAGGTACTTTGAAATACTCGTAAACACTTCCACTATCAAATTCAATAGTCAGTGTTTGAGTTTTTACATCGTGGCTAAATTGCTTAATAACGTTGCCTTCGGGCTTGAGTAGGGGGAAGGCAATTACATCCCGAATACTGGCAGAATCAGTTAGTAACATTACTAAGCGATCGATTCCAATTCCTAAACCACCTGTAGGCGGCATTCCATATTCTAAGGCAGTTAGAAAGTCTTCGTCTACACCATGTGCCTCTAAATCACCAGCGGCTTTTCTGGCAGCTTGCGCTTCTAAACGTTCTCTTTGTTCGATCGCATCAGTAAGTTCTGAGAAGCTATTGCCAGTTTCTCTTCCTACTATAAATAACTCAAATCGTTCCACCAAACCAGGTTGAGAAAGATGGGGTTTTGCTAAGGGCGAAATTTCTACAGGATAATCAATTACAAAGGTAGGCTGAATTAAATTGGCCTCTACCTTTTCTTCAAAGGCTAAATTTAGTAGCTTACCAATTGATTGAGCTTCATCTATATCAGGAATCCCAGCATTTTTACTTGCTGTTTTTGCTTCTTCTAAAGTTGGGAAAGAATTGAAATCTAAGCCTGTAACCTCTTTAACTAAATCGTGCATTGTTACCCGCCGCCAAGGTGGTGTCAAATCTATAGATTCACCTTGGTAGGTAATTTGCAGCGTGCCGAGTACCTCTTGGGCAACAGTGGTAATAATCCCTTCTGTCAGCGCCATCATATCGTTGTAGTCGGCGTAGGCTTGGTAAATTTCAATCGTCGTAAATTCAGGATTGTGTCGGGTGGAAATTCCCTCATTGCGGAAAATTCTCCCTAATTCAAACACCTTTTCAAAACCACCCACAATTAACCGCTTCAGATGGAGTTCTGTGGCAATTCGCAAATACAACTCCATTTCTAAGGTGTTGTGGTAAGTGATAAATGGACGTGCATCTGCACCCCCAGCTTCACTTTGCAAAACAGGCGTTTCAATTTCCAGAAAATCCTGTTCTTCTAAATAGCGACGAATCCCGGCAGTGATTTGGGCGCGGCGGCGGAAAGTTTGCCGCACTTCTGGGTTAACAATCAAGTCAACGTAGCGCTGACGGTAGCGCTTGGCAACATCCGTTAATCCATGCCACTTGTCGGGTAGGGGCAACAGAGATTTAGTCAGGATGGTGTATTGTTTGACGTAGACAGATAACTCGCCCTTTTCAGTCCGTTTGATAGTACCTTTGGCTCCCAGAATGTCCCCTGCATCTGTGAGTTGTTTCAAGTGATTGAACGCATCGGCATCAATATCTGCCATGCCTTCTTGGATGCGATTTTTCTCTAAATAAAGCTGAATTGTGCCGGTTTCATCTTGTAACGTGAAGAAAGCCAATTTACCAAAAACGCGACGCGCCATAATCCGTCCGGCGATCGCCACTTCTAAATCAACTTCCTCACCACTGGCTAAATCGGCAAATTGTTCTTGCAACTGCGCTGCGTGATGGGTGGATTCCCAACGATAGGCGTAGGGATTAGTGCCTAACTGCTTTAGCTGGTTTACTTTTTCCAGCCGAGCGGCACGGAGATCTTCTTCCGACATGTTAACGAACTAAATAGGGCAAGATTAATTATAGATGCTGCAAAAGTTGGCAGTAAGAGATATTTGTCCTTGAAGGCGCGGGCGATCGCCAAACCAAATACAATGACACAAACTAGAGTCCGCTTGTGGAATGTAGATGAATATCACCGGATGCTTGAGACGGGTATTATTGCAGCCGATGAACGGGTGGAACTGATAGAAGGGCAAGTTATCCCTATGAGTGCCAAAAATCCGCCACACGCAGCCACAACCCTATGTGCATCTGATTATCTCAAGCGGCTGCTAGCAGAAGTTGCCCTAGTTCGCGTCTAAGATCCCATTCAATTAAGCCAATATTCAGAACCCGAACCAGACATTGCTGTTGTGCAAATTGTACGCTCGCCCTAAATTTTGATTTCTTTGACCCTTGCAATTTTAACCATTTTAGGGAATGAAACAGCCCTGCCCTTGTTAAGGGGAGGGGAGCATTTGCTCTACTCAAATGCGGGGTGGGGTTCTTTATTTTTGATTTATGCAAGAGGTCTATTAGATGCAGATCGTAAACAAAAAGCGCCTCTTTATGCTGAAGGCGGAATTACTGACTACTGGATTTTGGATGTGAATCAGCGTCAGCTTTATATTTTCCGTGAACCAGGTTTAGAAACCTACAATCTAGAATTTATTTTGCCAGAGGATGCAACGTTATCCTTGATTGCATTTCCAGAAATTCAAGTTCAGATTAATCAACTGTTTCCATAAATGTGGCGATCGCCAACATTTTACTCTGCAAATCAAACCTTTATTTCTGACCTACTTGTAGCGAATGCCGAGATAAAACAGCCTTCATTTTCAAGTTAGTAAATTTCAGTATTGCCTCGACTAATTCTTGCTGTTCTGGTTTTAAATTCAGTGTTTTGAGGGCTTGATTGATATTGTTACCAGCGCTGAGGTTGTGAGCAAGTTGGGCACGCTGGGATGAGTTTAAAACTGCCTGAATTTCCTTGTTTCTTCTCTGACGCACAGCTTGGAGTTGTTGGCTTTGTTGGGGAGTCAGGTTAATCTCTGAAAATAAAGTGGAATCCCTTACAGCTTTAGTAGCTTGGGCGACAATACCAGCAGAAGTATCGATCTGAACGGGTGCAGCTAAGGCAATTCCCGGCATGAAGAGAACAAGGGCAAGCATATTAATCAACACAAAAAGCCGTTTTGTCAAGTGAATTGCCATATTGAAAAATGCCTGGGGACTGGGGATTGGGAATTGGGGATTAGGGAGTGGGGAAGAGGCAAGGGAGCAGTTCTTGCTGGGAGCAGAGGGGAGGGGCTTCTCCTCTGCACCCAGCAAGAACTGCCCCTCTTCCTCATCTCCTTCATCTCCCCACTCACCAGTCCCCAGTCCCTAATCACTTAATTATCCGGCCTTTTCTTTCTGTTAATTTCGCGTTGTAATTCTTCAATTTGACGGCGCAGAGCTTCCTTTTCTTTTTCAGAAGATTCTGCCTGAACATTTACTGCTCCTGAGGCGGGCGATCGCTGGTAGTTTCCTCGACGAATTTGCTGATATTCTTCTGATACTGCCCACCCTCGTAAGTAATGCAAGCGTTCCACAGGAAAAGGATGAGTCAGCATTGCACCTTGAAACCCAGTGAACATTAAGAATTTATACATTTGATTCAGTCCGTCTTCATCAAGTGCTTGATAATTTTCAGACTGTTTAATAAATTCTTGTAAACTGCATTCATTGGCATATTTGATACTACCGCCCGTGACTTTCATCATGGAAGTCATCACAGGATTTAAGTCATCCATTACTAATAAAGCGGCGCGATCTGAGGATAACTCAGCTTTACGTCGCCATTCATAAAAGGCAAGCAACAAACCTTGACTAACAAAATCACCAATGCCAAAGGTGAATTCACCAACTCTCGAAGCGACACTCCTCGCCCATATCGCCATTTGAATTAAAATAGTATGACCACATTTAATGTGCCCCAGTTCATGGGCTAGCACCGCCCTAATTTCGGCTTCGTTTAGTAAGTCCGATATCCCTGTATTTATGACTATGTAAGGATGTTCTTGTCCAAGTGCGTAGCTATTAGCTTGGGAATTTTGCTCAACAAACAGTGCGGGTTCTGGATAAATGTCCAAATCTCGCACGCATTCCCGAAAAATCTGGTAAATAGTGGAATATTGGCGCGGCCCGACTTGGATGGTGTTGCCCATTAAATAAACTAACTGAGGGCGTTCAGCGAAAAATTCCACAAATTTACGGGCTAAAAAATCAAATCCTGGTAAATTACGTAAAGCTTGCTCGGCTTGGATATCCAGTGGATGCCTGAAGGCTTCGCTGGAAATTCCTGTGTAGGTTGGCATAATTAGGTAATTGGTGATTGGTCATTGGTCATTAGTCATTGGTCATTGGTCATTGGTCATTAGTCATCAGTTTGGGACAAAGGACGAAGGACAAGTGACAAATGACAAACGACAACATAATAGAAATGGGGCTTTGTTTGTAAAAGTCATTTTGTTATGGGATTAAAAGCGTGTGATTGAGGCAGAAGTTCATTTGTCACTACATAACTTTTTGCGATCGCAGGCGGGGTTCCCTTCCTGGCCCCATCATTTGACGATGGCACGGTTGGTAGCACGCGCCTTGCGCCTGGAACGTAGCGCCCTCATTCAAGTAGGGGCGGTTTCTGGCTATCAAGGACGATATCGTACCAGTTTCGTAGCATCAGCCCTGATGTGGCAGGGCCCTGTAATTATTGTTGCTCAAGAAGCAGTGCAACAACTTCTCTTGCGGGTGGAAATCCCCCGCCTACAACAGTGGCTACCAGCCAACAAACCGATTAGGACAGGTGACGCATGGCCTGATGCCCAGTTCCAAGGGCTACTGTTGACTTCCCCAGAAGCTTGGTTAAAAGGACAGTTGGCTAATGGCGATCGCTTTCCCCCAGGTATTCCTACAATTATTGATGGTGTAGACGATCTCGAAGATTGGGTGCGTCATCAGCTCACCCAAGAGATTCAACCCCATGACTGGGATCAACTCATGCTAGCTTGCCCAAATCAAGCTGAAGCAATCCGCGAAGCACGGATACAACTGACACACGAACTTTTTCAGCATCCTGCTAATCCCTATGAGTGCTATCTCATTTCTGAGCTAGAAATAGACATTTTAAACCGTCTCTATTCTGCTTTAGACCTAAGTAATCTCCCAGAGAATTGGAAACGTTTCTGGCAAGAATTTCAACCCCTCAACGAAAACCTTTCCCCCCCTGCCCCCCCTGCCCTCTTCTGGGCGACTATTGCCCGTCGCCAAGGTTTATTTTCTTTACACTACGCCCCAATGGAATTAGGAAAAATACTCTCCCCCATTTGGCAGCGACAACCAGTAGTTTTAATTGGCAGTGCTATAGAACCGGAAACTGAGGCTCCCCTTTTTCGTCAGCGTTTGGGTTTGGAGGATGTAACTTGCCTGAAATTTTCTTCCGAGAGTCAAGCTGAAGCAATTCAACTGTATGTACCTTATAAGTTACCCCTACCCAATACACCAGAATTTCAAGCCGCATTTATTCACAAAGTCCGCACCCTGGTTTGTCTCAGTGCTACAGCACCAGGATTAACTGCGATATTGGTGGGCGATGTCCCACTGAAGGCGCAAGTCGGGACAATTTTGGCCTCAGAATTTGGTTCGCGGGTACAGGTAGAAAAAACTTGTTTAGATGAAAATGGTATTTTAGTCAGCGGTTGGGAATTTTGGCGAGAACATCAGCGAGTCTTGCCAGCACCCCAATTGTTAATTATTGCGACTTTGCCGCTACCATCTTTGGAAAATCCCCTAGTAGCTGGTAGAGTAGCTCGTTATAAGCGATCGCATCAAGATTGGTTCCGTTTATACTTATTGCCAACCGCCTTGAATGAATTACAAAGAGCGATCGCTCCAGTGCGAGAAAGTCAAGGTATTGTTGCTTTACTTGATAGTCGTGTAGTTAACCGCAGCTACGGCGCTCAAATTCTCGCAGCTTTAAGTCCTCTAGCACGCATTAACTATCTCGATCCCAATCTGTTTTCTAATACAGATGAGGAAAATTCAGCCTAAGGGCATTGGGTATGGGGCATTGGGTATGGGGCATGGGGAGATGTGGAAAAGGTTAAAGGGTGAAGGGATAAATTTAACCTTTCCCCCTTACCCCTTTCCCTTTCTCCATGCCCAATGCCCAATGCCCCATGCCCCATGCCCGATGCCCAATGCCCAATGCCCCATGCCCAATGCCCCACGCCCAATGCCCTAATTGTTTATAACCACAATTCCTGGCAAGATAAAGTTAAAACCTAAGTTGATTTCAGTTGCTAATTATGGGTGAAGCAAAACGTCGCAAAACTACACTAGGGGAAACATACGGTCAAGAAACTCGCATCTTGCCTTGGGTTCCCATCTCAAAATCTCAAGCCGAATTATTCGTTAGTTGGACTACTCGCGGTGCCTGGATAGGTATTGGTGTCATGGTTGCAGCATGGCTAACCATTCGTTTTATCGGTCCGGCTTTTGGTTGGTGGCAAGTAGTTTATTAACCATTGAATTCAGAATTCTGCTGTATCATTTCGCAACATCTAAAATCCAAAATTGTCTGACTCCTTTTTCCATAGAAAAAGCTCAGACATTACTGCCTGAGCTTTTTCCAGATTAAACTAACTTAGTTCCGTCTATTTGGTTTAGTAACGGTTACGGTTGTAGCCACCACCACCACCACGGTTACCACCACCGAAGGAGGAGCCACCTCTGTCTTCTCTGGGCTTGGCTTTATTTACCTTGAGGTCACGACCCAGCCATTCAGCACCATCAAGAGCTTCAATGGCAGCTGCTTCTTCAGCATCTGAACTCATTTCCACAAAACCAAAACCGCGCAAACGACCTGTTTCACGGTCAGTAGGCAACTGGACGCGCTTTACAGAACCGTATTCTGCAAAAACAGCACTCAGCGCTTCTTGTGTAACTTCATAGGAGAGGTTACCTACGTAAATCGACATGAAATATCTCCAAAATCATAAGTATGTAGAGATTTAGATTTCGGAGAGAAGTCTGTAATACCAAGAGGAGAAAGCCTGTCAATACTAAGAACAAACACTGTCTGCCGAATTAATTCTCATTTCACTCCCCATGATGACACAACAGTAAACTTTCTGGAGTCAACTTTAAAAAACTGTTATAAAAATTTATGTTAACTAGCTGAGTGGGGAGTCGGGAGCGGGGGCACTGACAAATGACAACAAAACATTAATGCACTTGACAAACTACTAAAAATATTAGTAGCTTTAGTAGAATCAAGCTGTTATCTAAAAAGAAGGATAATTACATTTAATACCATCCATGTTAAAACATGGGAAAAAAGCTTCATATCTTCGGATAAAGCCAGTTTTCTCCTGTGGGTAGATTACAGAAAACTGAAAAATATTTATACTACGTTTATAATTGATTAGCTGCAAGAAGATTGTCTACCTCTGTATAACAAGTAGAGTGGTGAGAACTTTTGAACTTTTATGGTAAAACAGTAATTTTCTGAACACAGAAACTTTCTGTTGGACAGCTTATTGACTCTCGCCATTTTTTATTAATGATATCTCTCAGAATTACTTGGGAAAACACGGCTGTTTAATCCCAAAGGCTCGTCCATAGGAGCAAAAATAAATGATTTTGGACATAAATTAAGCCGCACAAACAGGTGAAAATGACAGATTTTGTAACCGATACCCAGCTAATTAATATCGATTTAAATTCAGTTGCGAAGACTGAGGTAGCGATGCCTGCGGGGCGCTGCGCCTATGCAGATGTCGAAAATAGACTTGTGGCAAAAAGCAGTTGTGCAAAAGGTGGAAACAGGGAAAATTATTTTTTTGCCTCTAGTTGTTTGAGGAGTTTATTAATACCCTGTTTGGTAGGCATAGGACTACTAACAGCAAGCTGCGGATCGCTGCCCAAGGAATCAGCTGAGGCACAATCTCAGAGTCCTGGTGGACGGGCACAGGGTGGTGGTGGAACACCTGTAGATGTGGCGATCGCTCGAACAGACTTATTGCAAACACAACCAGAATACACAGGTAATACAACACCCTTTCGGATTGTGTCAGTGCGATCGCAAGTTGAAGCACGGCTGTTGGCTTTGAATCTAGATGTCGGCGACACAGTTACCCAAGGGCAGAACGTCGGGCAATTAGATGATGCCATACTTTTGACTGAATTAAAGCAAGCAGAAGCAGAACTAGCAGCCTTAAAATCAGAAGTAGCCAGGGCAACCAATCAGGTAAGTAATGCCCGTGCTGACGTGGAACGGGCGAGGCTAGAAGTGGTACAAGCCCAGGCAGACTCAAAACGGCAACAGGATCTATTTAAAGCTGGAGCGATCGCTCAACAAGCTGCTGAACAAGCGCGTACCCAGGCACAAACAGCCGCTCAGGCATTGCGGGCAGCTCAAGAGCAGGTTCGTACAGAACAACAAGCCGTGGCAGCTGCTCAAGGCAGAGTGTTGGCACAACAGGCTTTGGTTGCCCAAACCAAAGAACGCAGATCTTACGCTCGATTGACATCGCCCATTACTGGCGTAGTTACAGAAAAAGTCACAGAACCAGGTAATCTTCTCCAACCAGGTAATGAAGTCTTAAAAATTGGCGACTTTAACCGTGTGAAAGTCGTCGTCCAAGTTTCCGAATTAGAACTGGCACAAATTCAGGTTGGACAATCTGTAAAAGTCCGCTTAGATGCTTTCCCCACTGAAACATTAATTGGCAGAGTGACCCGGATTTCCCCAGCCGCCGATGCTACCGCTCGCTTGATACCTGTAGAAGTAGTAATTCCCAACAGTGACGGCAAAATTGGCAGTGGACTACTGGCGCGAGTCAATTTTGAAAGCCAAACAACACAGCGGGTAGTAGTGCCGCAAACAGCTATCCAAAAACAAGCTCTTCAGCAGAAAAGCAACAGAGCAAACAGAGAAAACCAAAGTGGAACCCTATTTGTTCTCAGTGATGCAGAAGGCAAGGCAAAAGTAGCGGCGCGTGCTGTCACCTTAGGAAAAAGAGCTGATGGCAAAGTGGAAATTTTATCTGGCTTGCAAGCTGGTGAACGCTATGTTGTTCGCAGTGATCAAACTTTAAAAGATGGAGACCCTGTACGTTTATCGATTCTTTCTGAAACAACAGAGTCAACCCCTGCGGGGAATTCAAAATTAAAAATTCAAAACTCCAAATGACATTTTGAATTTTAATTTTGTACTTTTAATTGAAGTGAGGCCATAGTCATGCAGCAAGTAAAGAATGGGGACGGATTTAGTATCAGCGCCATATCAATCCGCCAGCACATCGGCACACTCATGCTTACACTGGCAGTAATCGTCATGGGTGTATTTTTTGTCGTTAAGTTACCCGTAGATTTGCTACCGTCAATTACTTATCCCCGAATTGGTGTGCGTTTACAAGCGCCTGGAGTTTCCCCTGAGGTAGCGGTTGATGAAGTCACCAAGCCCCTGGAAGAAGCCTTTAGTGCTACTGAGGGCGTAATCCAGATTTTTTCCCAAACTCGTGAGGGGCAGGTCAATTTGGATCTGTACTTTGAACCGGGAGGGAATATTGACCAAGCCTTAAATGATGCCACAGCCGCCTTTAATAGAGCTAGAAGCACATTACCGGAGACCATTGAAGAACCGCGCTTGTTCAAAGTCGATCCTTCCCAGTTACCTGTTTACGAATTGGCATTAACTTCACCCTCCCTAGAAGGTGTTGATTTACGAGTTTTTGCCGAAGAAGAACTAGTGCGCGAACTGGGTATTGTAGCCGGAGTAGCAGGGGTAGATGTATCGGGGGGAGTTCAAGAAGAAGTCAGGGTTAATATCGATCTCGATCGCTTGCAAGCTTTGGGTGTAGGTTTAACCGATGTCCTCGATCAACTCAGAGACCGCAACATAGATATCTCTGGTGGTCGGATTTTGGGGCAGAATTCTGAACCATTAACGCGTACCGTTGGGCGTTTCCAAAATGCCAATGAAATTAGCAATCTTTCTTTTGAAGTCTCCTCCCCTACTTCTTCCCCAGTCCCCAGTTCCCAGTCCCCAGTCCCCAACCGCCGCGTCTATCTGCGCGACTTTGCCGAAGTCATTGATGGTTCAGAACAGCAACGGATTTTCGTCTTACTCAACGGGGAAGAAGCGATCAAAGTCAGCATCCAAAAGCAGCCAGATGCCAACACCATCAACGTTGTCGAGGGTGTGAAAAAACGCTTAGAAGAACTGCGACAATCTGGTGTAATTCCTGAAGGGACGGTTATTACAGCGACCTTAGATGAGTCTCGGTTTATCAGTAATTCTATCTCCAATGTTACCAGTTCTGGGTTAATCGGCACAGCACTAGCAGCGATCGCCGTTCTTTTGTTTCTCGGATCTGTGCGGCAAACCTTCATCATCGTTCTAGCCATCCCCTTAGCAACCCTAGCTGCCATCATTTTGATGGGGCTATTTGGCTTATCTCTCAACGTTTTTAGTTTGGGTGGCTTGGCGCTGGGTGTGGGGATTGTGGTCGATAACTCCATTGTTATGTTGGAGAACATCGCCGAGGGTGCTGGGATGACTCCCGGTAAGGATAATAAAAGCCGCTTGAATTCACAACAACTAATTTCCCAGGCAGAAAAAAGTAGCCAAGAAGTAGAATCAGCTTTAATTGCTTCCACTAGTACCAACTTGGTGGCAGTATTACCATTTTTGCTCATTGGTGGGTTTATCGCCCTACTGTTCAATGAGTTAATTCTCACCATCACCTTTTCTGTGGCGGCTTCGATTTTGATTGCCGTGACTGTTGTGCCGATGTTGGCTTCCCGGATGTTGGCATGGCAATTTTCCAGTAATTTGAGCAAATTTTGGTTTTTACGCGAGTTCAATAACCGCTTTGATGCTTCCACGAGGGGATACGGGAGTTTTTTAGCTGGGATATTACGCTGGCGATTGGTAACGGTGGCGATCGCTATTATCCTTTTTGGCGGTGGCAGTTTGTGGATGGCTCCCCAAATTCCCCAAGAAATTCTCCCCCGCATCAACACCGGACAAGCCAACTTCAATGCCCAGTTTCCTCCCGGTACACCCCTAGAAACTAACCGAAAAGTCATGGTTGCGGTGGATGAGATTATCCGCAACCAACCAGAAACCGAATATGTTTTCTCCACATCTGGTGGTTCTTTGTTTGGTTCTAATACTAATGCCAATCCTCTACGCAGTACCGCTAATATCACCCTCAAACCAGGTACTGATGTAGAAGCTTATGTAGAAAGAGTTACCCAGCAATTTAACAAGCTAAATTTAGCAGGAATTCGCCTGCGGCTTTCCCCTGGTCAAGTGCGGGGTTTGATTCTCAGCAATTCCCCTGTACGTGGTGCTGATGTTGACGTGATACTCCAGGGAAATGACGTAAATGCTTTAGAAGAAGCTGGTCGTCAGGTATTAGCAGCTTTAGAAGAACAAGTCACCCTAGCCAGATTTCGTCCCGATGCCGACGATCGCCAACCAGAAATTCAAATTATTCCTGACTGGGAGCGGGTTTCAGCTTTGGGGTTAACTACTACAGATATTGGACAAACAATTCAAACTGCTCTTGAAGGTAGCGTCCCAACTCAATTGCAACGCGGCAACCGTTTAGTAGATGTCCGGGTAAAGTTGAATGAAGAATCGGTGCAAGCGGCTTCTCAATTAGAGAGGTTGCCTTTGTTCGTGGAGAACAATCGCCAAGTCCGCTTGAGCGATGTTGCCAAAATTGCCGAAGCTCAAGCTCCCGGAGAAGTTCAGCGAATTAATCAGCGTCAAGTTTTCTTATTGGCTGGTAACTTGACTGAGGGAGCTAGCCTCAGTAACGCCCTAGAACAAGTGAGTACAGTACTAGAGAGTATGGATTTACCTGATGGCGTTAGTATTTTGCCCAGTTCGGCAGCGGAATCTAATCAGCAACTGCAAAGCTCACTGCAACTATTAGGTGGATTAGCAAGCTTTTTAGTCTTTGTGGTCATGGCAGTGCAATACAATTCCCTCATTGACCCACTAGTAATTATGTTTACAATTCCCTTGGCATTAGCTGGGGGGATTTTCGGGCTATACATTACCAAAACTGCCATTGGGGCGACAGTGATTGTCGGTGCTGTTTTACTTGTGGGGATTGTAGTTAATAATGCCATCATCATGGTGGAATTGGCGAATCAAATTCTGGAACGGGAAAAAGTTGACCGCAAAACCGCCATTTTGAAAGCTGCTCCCCAACGCCTGCGACCAGTTTTAATGACAACTATTACCACTGTTTTAGGCATGTTCCCCCTAGCATTAGGAATTGGAGAAGGCTCGGAATTTTTGCAACCATTGGGTGTGGTGGTATTCTCTGGGTTGTCTTTGGCAACAGTGCTGACGTTGTTTATCATCCCTTGTTTTTACACTCTGTTGCACGATTTATTTGGTGGAAAATGGACAAAGCCAGTGTTAATTCTGTTGCGTGGATTTAAGAAAAGACTGATTTCCATCACTGATAGGGATTAGGATTAAATTTTTTCCACAGACTGCGCGTTGAAATTTAAATTACGGCAATTTGCAGTAGGGTAGCACAGCTGTGCTACCCTACAATGATTTAGAAAACCGCTGTAACTCAATGGCATTACTTATTGACAAATGTTTTATTTTCTGATCATGTTATTAATGGTCAACACATCTGCTCTAACTTAGATTTTTTATAAAGATTGCGTGAAATTACTAGTAATGGTGATAAAGCAATATGAGAATTGCTTTATAAATCAACCTATGGGTAGATATCAAATAAGTAAATAAACATACATTAACTGTTATTTAGGTAGCAAGTAGATAGCAGTTAAACAATGAATCTTAACTGTTTGATTTAACTCAGGCGGTATACGTAGCATTCTGTCAATCAAATATGAAGAGGACGGGAAATGACTAAAATAGCAACCAAAATAGCCTTGTCTGTTCTAGGAGCAGCAGGAATTAGTTTTTTATCTTTGACACCAGCAAAAGCCGTCATCTTGGTAGAACCCATCGTGACTACTGTAAATGAAGCGATATTGGAAACGAGAACCCCAAGAACCCTTGGAGCAGATATTCTACCAGGGCAAATAATAGAGTATGGTGTTCCAGATCGAGCGAATAACTTGCGAAATTCTACAGGAAATGATATAAGCAGCTTGGTCTTTGACTTACAAACGCTGTTTTATACTAATCCAGATTCTACTCCAGCATTTGATAATGAGCCGGTGCAGTGGGGAGATGTTGATGGAGATGGCAAGATTGGTTTCTCTAGTGTTCCTGAACTCAAAGATATCTTTGCAAACGTTACCGTCAAAGACAACATTTTGACTTACAGTGGTGGTGTAATCGCAGATGGAACCATATTTTTCAATCGATTTGCTACCCAGCCCAATTTAACTCCAGGTGGTGGAATAATTCCACCAATACCAGAAGATCAAGTGGATAAAGATGGGCCTATCAGAGTGGGTGCTTATTACACCGCCATTCCTGAAACAACTAGTGTTTTGGGTGTACTAATGTTTGGTGCTTTGGGTGTAGCTTTAAAAGTAAAGCGATCGCTACACTGTTAACGTTTTAACTCATCATACACCGCCAATGTTTCCTGATGAACGCGGGCAACGCTCAACCTTTCTAGGTTTTGATTTGCCCGATATTTCCATTCTTGCAGCATATCAGCATTACTCAGTAATTGTACTAAGACTCCAGCCAAAGCCTGACTATCTTTTACTGGTACTAAAAGACCTGCTTGCCCATTATCCAAAGCTTCGGGAATTCCATCTACCTGAGTACCAACGATCGCAACTCCCACTTCTCTTGCTTCTGAAAGCACCAGAGGACAAGGGTCACGGTGAGAAGCCAGCACAAATATATCACAAGATTTGAGGTAGCGTTGGGGTTCTGGTTGGAAGCCTTCAAAATGAATGCGTTCTGCTACAGAAGTTGCCCGTGCCTGTGCCTCAAATAGCTGTTTATCAGGACCATTGCCTACCAAATAAAGATGCACTTGGGGAAAATCTGAAGCGATTTGTTCAACAGCAGCGATTAACTCAGCAATTCCCTTGCGTTGATACATACCGGCTACGGTGGCGATCGCCGGACGTTGTAACATTAAAGGTTGATAATCGTGTATTTGTCGGTTGCGGGGACTGCCCAGAGTTCCATTACATACCACCCGTAACTTGTTTTCTGGGACACCGCGTCGTGCCATAGAATCTCGCACAGCCTGACTAACGGCAATTACCCTGTCAGCTAAACCCATCAGCACGCTAGCACGCTGAAATTCATTGTGTACTGTGGAAACTAAAGCATAACGGTTTTGAAAAAGGCGTGCTAGTAAGACTCCCGTCATCATGTGTGCATGAACGATATCGGGTTGGAATGCTGCTGCTAGCGATCGGTAACCAATAGCTGCTTTAATCATACTTATTGGTTTGCGAGTTTGGTTTAGTTCGTAATGTTTAACACCAAACTTTTTGAGTAATACCTCGTATTCACCACCACCAGAAATAACCGCTACCTCATGACCAGATTTTGCCTGTAAACAAGCCAAATCCACAGCCACATTCACAATCCCGTTACCTATTTCTTGAACGTGATTCAAAATATGTATAATTCGCATAATGTTGAGATATGTATAAAAAATTAAGATAAGTAACTGAGTAGACAAAGACACAATTATTGAGTTTTTAAAGACAACTCAAAATTAGTCAGTAGTGTGTAAAATTAACAAATTACTACTGACCAATAGTGCTTTTCATCAGCTACTTAGCTTTAAAGACTTATTCAGTAACGGCTTAATAAATCGGGATAAAAGAAGATAAGAATTAGGTAAACTCTTGGTGATACCGTTTCCAAAAAATATCGCGCTGTGCCAGTTGCGTAAGTTCTGTTAAAGCTAACACCAGAGAACTAGAAGAACTGCGAAAATGGGCGCGTTCTGGAGGTGCAACATGGGCTGCACCAGAAACCGAAGCTTGCGGTAGAAGTCGCGATCGCTCTGTCACCTTTCATTCAACCAGTGAAAATTCGCACAGCGACATCATCAGTCTGACTTTGCGTATTTTACTAAGGTTCTTGAGCAAGGGCTAGGACACGCTGATATAGCTGGGGGCTGACGCGAAAACCAGCCTGGTTGATCAAAGCATCCATAACAGGTTGAACCTGGGGAATGAGGCTTCTTTGTTTGGCAACAAGCAGAATACCCAGAATACCAATGATAGGTAGCCCAAGCCGAGCTGCCTCTTGCCGTCCCAGGCGTTCATCAATGAGCAGATCATCGACTTGTAGCTCAAGCGCCAAGGCTATAGCATTCGCTTCTCCGGCATCAAGTCCCCCTTCTTGTTGCAGTTGGTCAGCAAGTTGAGAGGTGGTGAGGGATTGGGTTTGAATCCAGCCCAGTTGGAGAATAGCTGAAATTGTGGGATTGCTGGTGGCTGCTAGTTCGCTGGCAACAACAGCAGGATTGACTCTCACCGGGCTAAAGCCACGGTGATTCAAACTGATGCTACGAACGAGGCTAAAGCCATCGTTCTCCGCTTTTTACAGTTATTCTTCCAGAGAAGAACTCTCTGTGGGACAGTCAAAAG
>JAHHHB010000049.1 GCA_019359545.1 Desmonostoc geniculatum HA4340-LM1
TTTTGACTGTCCCACAGAGAGTTCTTCTCTGGAAGAATAACTGTAAAAA
Organism: Desmonostoc geniculatum HA4340-LM1; assembly: GCA_019359545.1. Lineage (GTDB taxonomy): Bacteria > Cyanobacteriota > Cyanobacteriia > Cyanobacteriales > Nostocaceae > Nostoc > Nostoc geniculatum. Next base: position 50 of record JAHHHB010000049.1, read on the forward strand.
GCGGAGAACGATGGCTTTAGCCTCGTTCGTAGCATCAGTTTGAATCACCGTGGCTTTAGCCCGGTGAGAGTCAATACTACCACCATTTCCCATCACAATAAATCCGTTACTCAGATTGCCTGGTAATTTTCTCAACGGGTTATAGGGAAGTGACTTCTCAAAATAGTTGACACCGACAATACCAGAAAATGGCACACCACTTTTGGCTGAACAATTAGGTTTTTGGGGAGTACATTGGCGACTAGTAACAACCTGTACGGGGACGGGTTCTGTGGTGGGAATCAAACCAAATCGGACGTTAGTATAAACTAATTCTCCCTCCAGGACAGTGCCATCACTTAATACTTCCTTGATATTTTGACCTGTTCTTTGGATGGGAGCATTACCTAAAAACTCCTTGGGAACCCTTAGCCCTGCTGACCCTGTATCTAATAAAATACGTCTTGGCTGACCACTGGCGATCGCTACTTCCAGAAAATACCCGCGAACACGTTGGCCGAGGGAAGGTTTTGGATATAAAGGTAAGGATATGGTGTTAAAAGTTGGCTTACGGGGTGTATTTTGAGAGATGTCGCGCAACACTGGATTTGGAAAAAGAGCCGCAAATGCTGACTGGCGTTGGGCTGCTGGTTCAGGTGCGATATCCCAAAGGCTTTCGTAGTAGAAAAAGCCGATACCTAAACCGCGTTGGTGCGCTGCTTGTACTTGGGATTGGATTTGTGTTATGGAAACTGGGCGATTTCGTAACCCCGCCATAATACCGATACCAGTTGGGATGACTTGTTCGGTTTCTAAAATTTCTGGGCGTGTAATTTGACCGATAAAACTTTCTAAATCATTACGGTACACCTGCATCACCAACTCATCAACAATACCCAAGCGTACCCAGTTCAGCCAATCTTGCAGTTGCAGCTTGTAAGCGAAATCATAGTAATTGGGAGCAACTGAGAAGATAGCATTCGGTTTTCGGGCTTTTACAGTTTGGTGGAGTTCTACCATGAAGGCAGTAATTTTATCTGCCCGCCATTTTATCCATGCTGTGGCTTGGGGATTGGGTGGAGGAGGATTGCCAGTTTCTTGAGTGTATAGATTAATCGTGTACTTATCGTAACCAAAATCTACAGGTAAACTCGTGTGGTCGTCAAATTGAACGCCATCAGCATTGTATTTAGTGATAACTTCCATCACGAGTTCACGAATAAAGTTTTGCACTTCGGGGTGAAAGGGATTTAACCACGCTACTTCACCCGCAGCACTAATTGAAGTTTGAGTCCCATCCTGCTTTTGTGTCAGCCAATCTGGATGCTGTGATGCGAGTTCCGAAGTTAGAGGAACCATAAAACCAAACTCAAACCAGGGTATTGCTAGTAGCCCTTGGCTGCGGGCTTGGGTGATAATGTCTGCAATTACATCTTGTCCATCTGTTCCTTTGAAGAAAAAGGGGATACCCTTTTTCTGCATGATGGCGCTGGGGTATTGAGTATAACCATCATTCCAGACTACCGGATAAACAGTATTAAAGTTTAACTGCCGCAGTTGGGTCATGGCTGCTTGCACCTGTGAACGATTTCTAAAAACGCTAAAATCGTTACCACTTAGCCACACCCCCCGAATTTCCTGACGAGGTAGTTGGGCAAGGGCAGGGGCAAAGCTGTTGAGTTGCAAGACTGCAAAGAATGATATTAGACATAATAATGGCAGCAGACGCTTTCTTAAAAGCCACCAAGCTTGATGAATCAAAGGTGATGTCTCTTGACTGGCTGTGCGTAGCTTGGTTAGACCTATGAATACCCGTCTGTACACAAACTTAAATAGTAAGTTAGTTAAAGTTGCATTAATTTCTCTGCTTTTTTCCCAAAACTGAGTTGTCATTACTTCTGCTTACTCAATGCCGATTAATTGGTTAATATTTCATTCCATAGAAATTTTAAAGCAGAACTCAGAATTCAGAATGCAAGACGCGACTCTGCTATGACAGTCCTAAATCATTGGTGAGAATTTGAGATAATTTTGTTAATTTCTACAGTGCCTAAGTGCTAATTGCTTAGAACTTCACTCAAACGTATTGCGTCGCTTCAGTGCTAAAGTAAGTCCATCAGCAATAGGAACAAGAGAAAGGGTCACCCGTTCGTCATCGTGTAACTTCTCATTCAGCGCCCGGATTGCTTGGGTACTTTCATCTTGAAATTGCAGGTCAGCAACTTGTCCTGACCATAAAACATTATCAATGGCAATTAATCCACCCGGACGCACTAATTGCAGCGATCGCTCATAATATCCATCATAATTTTCTTTATCTGCATCGATAAAGGCAAAATCAAATGTCTCGGCTTGGCCAGTTGCTAACAATTGATCTAAGGTTTGCAAAGCTGGTGCCAAGTGCAGATCGATTTTATGGGCAACCCCGGCTTCTTGCCAATACCGTCGGGCGATCGCAGTAAATTCTTCACTCACATCAGCCGCAATCATCTTACCATCTTCAGGAAGTCCCAAAGCTACAGAAAGTGAGCTATAGCCCGTAAACACTCCAACCTCCAGGGTTTTCTTCGCTCCGATTAACTGCACCAAAAGCCTCATAAACTGCCCTTGTTCGGGCGAAATCTGCATTCCACCATGAGGATGATTGGCGGTTTCTTGGCGCAACTTTTCAAGAATTTCTGGTTCTCGCAGGGAAACAGATAAAAGATAATTGTAGAGTTGGTTATCAAGACCGATAGATTGTTTTGGCATGATAGATGAGAAAATTTAGAGAATCTACAGTTATACTATCGCTGAAGAGTGGAATCTCAGGAAAAACATGGTGCGGTTGGTTTTGACAGCAATATTGTTGGTGCTATTGACGGCTTGTGGCAGTATTGGACTGCTACCGACTAGCGAGTTAGTGCAAAAAGCGATCGCATTTGAACTAGAACAAACTCAACAAAAGCTTAGCCAGCAGTTGGATCTAGATTTTCAAGGATTTGAAATCAAGCGGTTATCAATTACCCAAGAACAACCCCTAACTATTGAAAATTTACCAGCTTTCCGTGTCCAAGGAACCTACGACTTAATTGTTAAGTTACCAAAACGACGCTTAACGCAACCACAAAAACCCTTTAATATTTACTTGCAAATTCAGCAGGAGGGTAAAACTTGGCGATTGCTACTTCCAGAGAAAGATAGCAAAAATACTCAACCAATTTGGCGTAGTTATCTCATTCAATAATTGGTAAGCTAATTGGCATTTAAATTGCAACATATTTAGACCCATCCCAAAATGTTTGGGTTAAGGCTGAAAATATTCATGTAGAGACGCGATTCATCGCGTCTCAAAGACCAGTTTTCTTTGCCAATAAACCTAATTTTGCACAAACGGATAAAACTTGATGAATTTCATAGGATCTATCGTCAAGTTGTCAGTAAATTTCTCCCAAATCTAACTTTTGGTGTATTTATAGATTACCTTGGCAAAATCTGGCACTGCTTCTTCTACGTGTTGCTTGGCTGAACCACGTAATTTATTGTAAGTTCCCCGGACAATTTGGCGTGTTGACTTTTTTACTATGGCATCAGTAATGCTGAGTAATACGTCAGCTGTGCGAGAGCGATTTTCAACAAGATGCTCAACGGGATCGCCCTTCTGGAGACCCTCACTCCAAATGGGATCAATTGCGTCTAAACACTGCGGTAGTAACGATTCGACAACATCGGGGATATATCCTGGCTTGATTCCTTTAAGGGTGGCAAAGGCTGCTTTAATGGCCATGCCGCCTATTCCTGACTTAGAAGCCACTTGTGCATCTATCAAGTTACAGCAATCTTCTACAACCACGGCTTTTTTCGCAGGGTCTAAAAGTCCTTCGCTAAGTCCCATTTCACTCCTCTTTAAATATCAAAGTAGTTGATTTGCGTTGCATTTATTTTGCTGGGCAGCAAGAAATTACCTAAAATTCTACCACTAGATAATTTTTATGCCCTAAATTTGTCAATTTATACTGTATCTTTAAAATAAACTCTTAAAGTTTCATCAGCCTGAAAATCTCAATTTTGCTTAGTTATCGTTTGAGCTAGGAAATAATAAAGCTGTGAAGTTTTAGAAAGTAATCCTGAGACGAATCTTCAACTTCACGACTTTATTTGAAATGTACACTTAATAGTAAAACCCAAAACAGTTGCAACCGATTCTTATGAGAATTTTCGGTAATAGGGATAATTGGATACAGCCAACAGTTCTCGGTCTCCTGGACTATCCCCATAAGCATAGATACTGTACTGACTCAACTCCCCTAAAACTGCTCTGAGTCGCTCAACTTTTTGTTGTCCATAGCAGTTTTTCCCCAAAATCCGACCTGTTAAACGCTGATGTTTAACTTCTAATTGGGTTCCTGCCACCATGTCAAACCCCATCTTTTCTGCCCAAGGTATTAAATAGGCTTCTAGGGAAGCACTCACCAAAACAAGCTGATGTCCTTGTGCTTGATGCCATTGTAGACGCTGCAAAGCATCAGGGCGGAGTAAGGTTGGTATCTTTTGGAGCGCAAATTTCCGTGCAACTTGGTATACTTTCGTTTGTTCTTTACCCGATAAGAAGTATCTCAGCACACCCTCCTTAGCCCACCAGTTGGGAATCAATTTCAGGGTATAGGCTGTGAGTATAGGACTCATTACCACCAATCCCCACCAAAAAGCCCATCGCCCTACAAGCATCTTCAGAAAGGGCAGTAAGGTATCTCGTTGAGTCAAAGTGCCATCGAAATCAAAGACTGCTACGACAATCGCTCTGGGTTGCCATTGCTTTACACTTGCTCTCAACTGTTGGTCTTTATACTCTTGCTGTTACTGGTATTAGTACAGTAGGATATATCAGTTCTGGTGCAGCTTTGTTATTAACAATTCTGCGTCCAGCGATTCGGGCTTATGAGTATTTATATGCACGGTTAGCGATGATTCGCCAAGAATGGAAGTATCCCCGTGAAGATATTTTTGAACTACGCGATCGCTTTTTTCATTTAGAACAAAAAGTGCAATCTTTAGAAGATCAACTGAACTTAGAACAACCCTATTCATTGCCAGCAACTCAACAACGTTTTGCAGAAGAAACTCGCAGAGATTTAGCGCGAATAGCTGCTAATTTAGAAGAATTACGCGCAATAAATCATACAGAACATGAGCGTTTAGGGAGAGAAGCCAAAAATGCGATCGCCCAACTTTCAACTGATGGTCAATTTCTCGATCATGTCCGCGAAATTATCCGATTTTTTAAATCAGCCTGAATGATAGCAGATTCAGCTTCTTTAAAGTTAATCGAGCTAATTATTACCGATGCGGACAGCGAATATTTATTATTAATTGGAGCTTATCGTGATAACGAAGTCAGTGCGACTCATCCCTTAGTTCAGACATTAGAGGAGATTCAAGAGGTTAGAGGTAATATCACTAATGTTGTTCTGAAAAATTTGCATATTGACTGCGTTAATCAGTTAGTCGCTGATACGTTAAGTAGCAGCACTTTAACAGTTGAACCACTGGCTGAATTAGTTTTTCAGAAAACTCAAGATTTGTTATCTGTTTGAAAACTACTCGCAAGCGCTGGAAAATCTCAATCAAGCAGAGAATTATCTGGGTGCATTACTAGGGCAGATGGTTCTTGTTATTTTCCATTTCTACGATTCTTTAATTCGGCTGGTGGTGTATGGGGATAATTTAGAGTCTGAACAGCAGAGTATTCTCGATCGCATAGAAAGTAATCAAGCAAAAATCCAAAAATGGGCGCATCATGCCCCAATGAATCATCTACATAGATTCTATCTGGTGGAGGCAGAAAGGCATCGAGTACTCAACCAAAATCTTGAGGTCTTTAGCCTTGCCCAGACAATCATACAGGGCTTGGCGGAATTTTTCTAATTGTGTCAGGATCATCAGGTCAATGATTTATTAACAATATTCATTGACTTTACGGCAGTCAGTGTCATTACTGGCTGCTTTTCTCTATCTCTTTAGTCCAAACTCCAGTTTAAAGAGGGTTCATTCTCGCTAAACTCTACCTCATGTAGCAATCAATCTATTTGAGTTGTAAAAACTATTGTTATCATTTGTAGTTACAAAGAACTTCTGACTCCTGAATTATGAATATCCTTTTCAACCACAAAGCCCTATAAAATTTCTAGAAAAAGTTACTCAAAACTTAAAGAAGTCCTGCTGACTCATACAATCGTTTTAGCATTGCTGTAATTCTTGCCCCATAATCCAAATCTGCCGACCAGCGCCCTGATAGCTGGTCAATTAATGGTGCAATTCCCCGTGTCACAAAGCGAAATCTGGGATCTACTACTTCCTGTACCAAAGGTTCTAAACTAGCATAAGCTTTTAAATGTTGAATGTGCGCCCTCACCCCAATTCTGGCACTGGGAAAAGATGCAGCCTCCGAACCGCCACCGATCGCACCCAAGCCGGCAAAGTTATTTTGCTCGGGTTTAATATCGCCGCCAAACCGTAAAAATCCAGTTTCTACACACATTTGGCAAAAAGCAATATCATAATTTACCCCTTCTATACCCGCTTCTTCCCGATACAGTTTTGAGATATCAGGAAACTTTGCCAAAGCATTTTGATTATTGTTTCTTAGGAATAATTGTAACTGTACTTCTGAAGTATTACCGTTCGACATTACCCGATCCATTTGGCCAGCACAAACTATTAAATTCGATCGCAAGCTAACAGTACGAGTTGCAGCATCCCAGCCGACTGCAACATTAAAATCCCGCAGTTCGATCGCTTTGACATACACTATTCTGCGATAGGTAATTCGAATCACATTAGGCGCTTTTGATAAATCTATTCGTAGACGGTCTACTAAATCAATAGGAATGTAAGCATTACCATTAACTAAAATTCCTTGTTCTGAATAATTTTGCCCGTTAATATTAATATTAATTGCTGCGTAAGTTGGTTCTGTCGGAGTTCCAGTAGGGTCAATTACACGACTCCAAGTTACCAATCCATCAGCAATTCCCAAAGCAAAATCGCGGCGACGACTTTGCAGCAAAGCCCGATCCTCTGGACTGCTAAGAAACCCCACTTGCATCAACAAAGCTGGAATCGTTGTCCGGCGACAAAATGCCAAACTCCCCAATCCACTATCTGTATCTGGCTTGACTCCGCGATTTGGTAATTGGGGTACACGGCGCAACAACGCCACTAGCAACTGTTCAGCATTGCTTTTGCGCTCAGTATTGTTGGCAATGTAGAAAACACTAGCCCCACGTACAGAAGGACTGCTAGCTGCATCAGATTGAATTTCTAGCGCGACATCACCACGTCCCCCACGGGAATTGATCCAGGTGATGGTTTGAGCGGCACTCAAATCATCAGGAACTGCTAAAATCTCAAAATTCCGCGCCCGTAGTTCCGTGACAATTAAATCCCGCAACAGAATCATTTCTTTAGCTTCAGTTGTACCACCTGCGATCGCACCCGGATCAATTCCTCCAGCTTCTTTCCCTCCGTGAGCCGCCGAGATAAAAATACGTCCCATCTTCAGTATTTCCTCTGATAAAATTAAGCGTAAGCAATTTTAGACATAGTTGGTGGCACAGCAACAACAATATAATATCTATCAGAAGTCCAAAGTCATTTGTCCTTTGTTATTTCTCCAAAGTTGATGGTGAGGGAGTGGGGGAGATGAGGGAGATGAGGGAGATGAGGGAGACGCGGGGACGCAAAGAGAAACTAATGACTAATGACTAATGACTAATGACTAATGACTAATGACTAATGATTAATATTATGCAAATCCCCCGCTTACACCCAGACACAATTGAAGAAGTTAAACTACGCGCTGATATTGTAGATGTCGTATCAGAGTACGTAGTTTTACGTAGACGGGGGAAAGATTTTGTCGGGTTATGCCCGTTTCATGATGAAAAAAGTCCCAGTTTTACTGTCAGCCAGACTAAGCAAATGTATTATTGCTTCGGCTGTCAAGCCGGGGGAAACGCGATCAAGTTTGTCATGGACTTGGGAAAGCGTTCTTTTGCCGAGGTAGTGCTGGATTTAGCACGGCGTTACCAAGTACCTGTACAAACCCTGGAACCCGAACAACGCCAAGAATTACAGCGTCAGCTGTCTTTGCGGGAACAATTATATGAAGTTCTAGCAACGTCCGCCCAGTTTTATCAACACGCCCTCAGACAATCCCAAGGGCAAAAAGCAATTCAATATTTGCAATCTAACCGCAAACTTCAAGAAGAAACCATACAGCAGTTTGGTTTAGGTTACGCCCCCGCAGGTTGGGAAACTCTCTCTCGCTACTTAGTGGAAGACAAACATTACCCAGCGCAACTGGTGGAAAAAGCCGGATTGATTAAGCCACGCAAAGAAGGCGGCGGTTATTATGATGTGTTCCGCGATCGCTTAATGATTCCTATCCGCGATGTTCAAGGACGTGTGATTGCTTTTGGTGGTAGAACTCTGACTGACGAACAACCTAAATATTTAAATTCACCAGAAACCGAACTTTTTAGTAAAGGTAAAACATTATTTGCCCTCGATCGAGCCAAAACCGGGATTTCCCAACTCGATCAAGCGGTGGTGGTAGAGGGATATTTTGATGCGATCGCCCTTCACGCTGCTGGGATTAATAACGCCGTCGCCTCCCTTGGTACAGCCTTAAGCTTAGAACAAGTGCGGCTAGTATTACGCTATACCGAATCGAAACAACTAGTACTCAACTTTGATGCTGATAAAGCCGGAACTAATGCAGCCGAAAGAGCGATCGGTGAAATTGCCGAACTAGCATATAAAGGAGAAGTTCAGCTAAAAATTCTCAATCTACCCAATGGCAAAGATGCTGATGAATACTTGCGTGAGCGAACACCAGAAGATTATGCAGAACTGTTAGCAAATGCGCCCCTTTGGCTGGACTGGCAAATTCAACAAGTTCTTCAAAACCGTGATTTAAAACAGGCTACCGATTTTCAACAAGTAACTCAGCAAATAGTTAAATTACTCAAAAATATAGCTAACAGCGATACACGAAATTATTATGTTTCTTATTGTGCAGAAATACTCAGTTTAGGTGATACCAGACTTATACCCCTACGAGTCGAAAATTTATTGACTCAAATTGCTCCCCCTGCGCCGACATATTCCAAACCTGTATCAGCGAGAAAAGCATGGGGAAATGAAAAACTTTCCCCACTCCCCACTCCCCACTCCCCACTCCCTAGCGATCGCAGCCTTTTAGAACACGCCGAAGCATTATTACTCCGAATTTACTTACATTGTCCAGAACAGCGTCAAGCCATTATTGACGAACTAGAAGAACGAGATTTGCAATTTAGCCTTTCTCACCATCGATTTTTGTGGCGACAGATTTTAGAAACAACGGTAGAACAAGTAGATTTAATTTCTACTTTGCAAAATAGATATTTAGAATTATCAGAAGATTTGGGATTAATATCGCATCTGTTTCATTTGAACGAGAAATGGAAGACAGAAATAATTCGGATTCCGCAACTGGTTCAAGCTGCGATCGCTTGCATGGATTTGGTAATGCTGGAAAAGCGCTATCGCCATTTTTTGGAACTATGGCAGCAAACCGATCCTGAAGCCGAACCAGAGAAATATCAATTTTATTATCAGGCTTTCTACACCGAAAAACTCAAGCTGCAAAAAATAGACAGACAACGGCTATTTTCCATCACAGAATTGTTGTAGTGATGTCGATCGGGTGAGGTAGCACCCAAATTTCATCCAAATCAGGGTTTCAGACTCCAGACTTCACATGAGCTATTTCATTAACTTGTGAATTATTGTTGCGCTGTAAAAAATCTTTAAATAATTCAAAAAACCTATCTAATGCATCACTTTCGTCTTCAGAATAAAATAAAATAATTCGACTCCAGGATTGAGTATCGGGCTGATTAAATCTTTGCTCTACCCATTCTTGAAAATCTTCAAATTCTCGCTCTTGCTCTGTTACTTCTATTCCCAACTCACGGCGAGCAAATGTGTATGCATCTAAAAAAACTTGTAGATGACTTAAAGAACGCTTCCCTAAATATAAAGCAGGTCTTTGTTTAATTTTTTGTAGTATTTCATATAAATTAGACATATCTAACCTCAATATAGGAGTCCATAATTTATTTAAAATTCAACCTCTGTTACCTCAAAGCCACCACCTAAATCCATTGCCAGACAATACAGATTTGCCATCCAAGCTTCTCTAGGAATACCTTCATGGTGAATATTATCAAACACAATTTCTTGTCCTGTAATTTTAATCAAAATCCCCTCATGGCGACCATTTGTAGCAATATTACGTTGAAGACCATCATGATAAATATTGCCATACTTACCTTTGGCTTTCCCTGTATAAAGTTTAATATGTTTTCCTGAGATTCTTCTTTGAATTAAAAACTCTTTAATCGCCTCAGCGCAATCGACACACTCAAATAACTTAAAACGATTGGCTATTTGCTTAATTTTTTTACCTAGCTCATCATTAGACCATAACTGCTCCATCTACATTACTAATCCCTATTGCTCTAGCTTAATGATATGACGGTAGACGGTGTAACACACTACCTGCTAAATTAATGGCTATTTTCCATCACAGAATTGTTGTAGTTATGTTTACGAATAACATCAAAGCAATTAAAGTCATGGTAGCTATTGATGAGCATGGACAACTTCTACCATTTAAGATAGATATAAGCTTTTATTCTGCCTTCCCTCAGAGGGTAAGCATGTTTATTGAGTATAAAATATATCAATAACTTATGCTTAAATATTGAAAGTAGGGTATTTGAGCATCAAACAAGCGTCTTAGCATTCATTATGCCCAAAAGCGTTGATGTACAGTTTTTCTAAGGTTCACTGCATAAATCCTGATTGTCAACGTCCTTATCCTCAGCCTTGGGGAAACAAATTTTGCAACAGTTGTGGCGCACCGCTACAGTTGTTAGACCGCTATACCCCACTTCAGCCGTTGGGTTCGGGAGGATTTGCTCAAATTTACACGATTTGGGATGAAAAAACTCAAACTGAGAAAGTGCTGAAAGTGTTGGTAGAAGATTCACCAAAAGCACTGGAATTATTTACCCAAGAAGCGGAGGTTTTATCTAGAATACACCATTCGGGTGTGCCCAGAGTTGAAGCCGATGGGTATTTTCAGGTAAATTTGTTCAATCCCAAACCACACCAACTGCCTTGTCTGGTAATGGAAAAAATCAATGGGCAGACTTTAGAGGAGACATTAAAAAAATATCCGCAAGGGTGTCCAGAGGATTTGGTTTTAAACTGGTTCGCCCAAGCTGTAGAAATTTTACAGGAATTACACAAACGTCAAATTATTCACCGGGATATCAAACCTTCTAATTTGATGCTGGATACCTCTTCACCAACTTTACCATTGCTTGGAGGAGAAACAAAAAGCGATCGCCTCGTATTAATTGATTTTGGAGGAGCAAAGCAAGTTAGCGCTTCAAAAGTGGGTTCTCGGTCTAGTTCCACTCGATTATTTTCTTCTGGCTACAGTCCACCAGAACAAGTGACTGGAGGAATTGTGGGGCCTGGTGCCGATTTTTATGCCCTTGGTCGAACGATGATTGAATTACTAACGGGCAAGTATCCGCTGGACTTGGAAGATCGGCAAACAGGGGAGTTGCGCTGGCGAACTGAAGCGAATGTCAACCCGCAGTTAGCAGACTTGCTGGATGAGATGGTACAGGAAGATGTGCGATCGCGTCCAGTAAATGCAGCGATGATTGAAAAACGTCTAGCAAAGATTTCTCAACCATTACCGTCGCCAGGATTATTTTCTCAGCTGCGGGACAAGTTTAAGCAAGCCTCAAACCAAGCCTCCCAGAAATTTATACTGTTAACACAAGCTGTTCAACAAGCTTTAGGTCAATTTAGCCAAGCTGTAAATCAAACCATTATATTTATTGCTCAGACAATCCTGAAAATTCTCCGAGCTTGTTTGGCGACGATTTGGGCGATGATGCTGACTAGTATTGGTGCTTGTTTTGGTGCGATCGCTGGTTTTATTTTGGCCTATCGCACAAGTTTGGGATCTCGGATTGTAGAATTTCTTTTGACTCAGGCAAACCAATTAGTTCCAAATACTCAACCCACCTTCGGGGTAGATATTTTGGTCTTTGTTGCTGCGGGTTGGGGAACCGCATGGGGACTGACAGTATCCGGGTGTTTTGGTCAACGGCGGCGATTTTTAGTAGCGTCGTTAATGGGCATGATTAGCTACGGCTTCGGTTGGTTGATTTTGCAATTAATCACCCCAAAAAACAGCGGCGAAGGCTTAGTAGCAGTAGTTTTAGTCGGAGTTTCCCTACTTACCTTAAGTTTAGGACTTCGCAGCCATCATATAGTGTACGCCGTGTTCGCTGCCTTTGGCAGTGCGATCGGCTATGCAGCTTTGATTCTTTTGAACATAGCACCTCAAATGTTGGAATTTTCCAGTCAACCAAGCTGGCCAGAGTTGTACAAGCCTCTGATTTTTTTTGGTTCTGTAGGTTGGTTTCTCAGTTTCTGGTTAGGAGTGAGTTTTTACATAATTGTGCCTGGATTGCGTCTTTTGGGGTGGCGGTAAAAGGGGGTGTGGGAGGTGTGGGAGGTGTGGGGGGTGTGGAAGGTGGAAGGTTAGGAAGCTTTTTTCTAATCTCCCCACACTCTCCACACTCCCCCATCCCCCCACACTCCCCACACTCCCCACTCCCTGTTAATTACCCAAAAACAAGATCCCCCTAGTCGTCTTTTTCATCGAGCTAGGGGGATCACATATGTGGTAGTCTATAAATGGTTCGGTATAGTTCCTTACGACTCGATTGTATAGCTTAGATTTCAATTTGAGTAGTCTTACCGCAAGAATTTATAGTATATTCATCGCTTCTTAATCAATGCTTCATTCCGGCTATTCACTTGGCCAGTTTCATATGTAATTATGACAGTACCCAGTGTAAATTTGTCATAATTGTAAATATCTGTAACAAATATGAAACTTAAGATTGTCGCCACCGTCTCTTTGTTAGCTGTTTTCGGCTTTGCGGGGCAGGCCTTTGCATCAAACGTACAAGACTTAGATCAGTTGAAGGCAACAAATGCTTGTCCCAGGTGTGATTTGAGTGGTGCTGACCTAACTCAAGTGAATCTAACTGGAGCAATTTTGCGGGGGGCAAACTTGAGTGGTGCGACATTATCTCAAGCTAATCTCACAAATGCCGATCTGACAGGTGCAAATTTAGAAGGTGCAATTCTAAATTCGGCGAATCTCACTGGTGCCTCTTTAACGGGTGCAAACTTGAAATCAGCATCCCTAGAAAAAGCCGATTTGTCCTATGCCGGTTTCATGAGCGCTAATTTAGAAGCAGCAAACTTAAAGGATGCCACATTGGTGTTTACCAATTTTCGGGCGGCAAACTACCGACTAACAACTTTGAGTAATGGTGTTGTTACCTCCGACAAACCCTACAGCTGGTCGTTAGAGCGTCAAAATACCAGAGAATGTAACCAGTTTAAACCCGAAAATACTCCAGGCACTACCTGCTACGGAAAATAGAGTTGGGCATGGGGCATGGGGCATGGGGCATGGGAGTAGGGGGAGCAGGGGGAGCAGGGGAAGCAGGGGAAGAAGAACTATTGATTATTGGCTCATGCCCAATGCCCAATGCCCAATGCCCAATGCCCAATCCCCAAATATATCGCTTTTTTGTTTGTTAACAGTTCTTTATCATGGAAGCAAGCCTGTAGATTAATTGATATCGATGCTTACTCGTATTAAAGACTTAGCAGCAAAACTAGCACCTCGCTTAATTGAAATTCGTCGCCACATTCACTCTCACCCAGAACTTAGCGGTCAGGAATACCAAACAGCTGCGTTTGTAGCTGGTGTTTTGTCTTCCAGTGGTTTGCATGTACAAGAAGGAGTTGGTAAAACAGGCGTCATTGGAGAATTGCAAAATACTAGCCAAAATGACCGTTTATTGGCAATTCGCACCGATATGGATGCTTTGCCAATTCAAGAGGGCACTGATTTGGAATACGCCTCTGGTGCAGCGGGTGTGATGCACGCTTGCGGTCACGATGTCCACACCACAGTGGGATTAGGAACGGCAATGATACTCTCCCAAATAGCAGAGGAGTTGGGTGGTAAAGTGCGGTTTTTATTTCAGCCAGCCGAGGAAATTTCCCAAGGGGCAAACTGGATGGTGAAAGATGGGGCGATGACAAACGTCTCAGCTATATTAGGGGTTCATGTTTTCCCTTCTATACCCGCAGGTTCTATTGGCGTACGTTATGGGGCGTTGACTGCTGCTGCTGATGATTTAGAAATTTTGATTATTGGCGAATCTGGACATGGGGCGCGTCCCCATGAGGCGATTGATGCTATTTGGGTTGCGGCTCAAGTTATTACTGGATTGCAACAAGCCATCAGCCGGACACAGAATCCCTTGCGTCCTGTGGTGTTGAGCATCGGCAAGATTAATGGTGGCAGAGCGCCGAATGTCATTGCTGATAAAGTACAGTTATTGGGAACGGTGCGATCGCTTCATCCTGAAACCCGTGCCCATCTGCCAAATTGGATCGAAAATATTGTAGCTAGTGTCTGCCGTGCTTATGGGGCAAGTTATCAAGTCAATTATCGCCAGGGCGTACCCAGCGTGCAAAACGATTATAGTCTGACCCAATTATTGCAATCAGCCGCAGAAGAAGCTTGGAGTAGCGATCGCGTTCAAGTCTTACCCGAACCTTCCCTTGGTGCTGAAGATTTTTCTATGTATTTAGAACACGCCCCCGGTTCGATGTTTCGCTTGGGTGTAGGCTACAAAGAAAGAATCATTAACCACCCATTACACCATCCCCAATTTGAAGTTGATGAATCTGCCATTATGACCGGGGTTGTGACTATGGCCTACGCTGCTTATAAATATTGCCAACAGAGTTTCGATTGTAGGCAATAGGGAATAGTAAATAGACCACGTTGTAGGGTAGCACAGCTGTGCTACCCTACAGGCGATTGTGGTTCAATAAGGCAAATTTCGCGTTTCCGAAGCTATTAACTAGATATTAGATTCAGTGACAACACCTAATCTTTGTTGAATTCGGACTTTAGCAGCTTTGAATTCACTAGCTAGTTGCTCACTTTGCTCGGTATTCAAGTTGTTGCGAATTGCAGCAAACATTGTAGTTTCTTCTTGACGAATATGATCGCCAATAGCATCCATCAGCTGTTTGACTTTATCTTTGAATACAGGTGAAGATGGGCTAAGAGCCTTAATTTCCTCTAATGCCTGCTTTGCATGAGCTTGTTCGTCATACAGTTCTTGAGTGTTGTCTTGACCGTAGAAAGAACGTACTCTTGGGTAGACAGCTTCCTCTTCGGCTTCGGCGTGAGCTGTGAGATCCTTGTAAATTTGACCGAAGTATTCTTGAATCTTTTGCGGATTGTTACTTTGTAATAGTTCGGTAAACAGAGTATTTACCTTGTTGTGATCTAGGCGGAGTGCATCCTGGATATTCAGATCCTTTTTGTCACTGGTTTGGGTGACAGCACTACCTACTACACCGGTTACCGCAGCTAAAGCATCTTGAACACGCGCCCAAATTCCTTGATCTGCATCTTGTCCAGTTAGTTCGCGGACACCCAAAATTTCTAGAATACCTTTGAGTTGCTCTTGGTGAGCGCGGTTTTCAAAGTTAATGGTATTCAAAGGTGCGATCGCCGCCATTACGTCAGCACCAACTTTTTGAGCAGCTTTGTGAACTATCAAGCCACTCATTACTAGTTGATGTTTCAGTAACTCATGTTGAGACACTTTTTCATATAAGCTCAGTTCAGAACCTTTAAACAATTCTCTTGCTTTTTCAATGAATTGTGTGACATTTTTTTTGGGTTCAGCCTGAATGCCATACTGAGTAATTACAGTTTCCAAAACGCCAAGATTTTTTTCATCGTCTTTGATGAAATTCCGGATGCGATCGGCAATCTCGGCATCAAGTCCTTCCCTTAAAAGGACTTGTTCGTTTTCAATGACTAATTCTTGCAGTGCTTTGATACTTGCCAATTTCACAGCAATAGCATTGCGTTTGGTATCATCTAAACTAGCTACCATCCCTAATTCTCCTCTGAAAAAGTGTTCGTAATTATCACTGATCTAACGTTGACATAGAGGTTAGGGATATTCCATCTTTCTTTTGAGCGATCGCTTTGACTACTCTGGGTAGAAAAACATCAAGTTTATTGTTGCAAAATAGAAGTATGAATTAGAGCGATCGCTTGGATTTATAATTGCAGTCAGGGTAACCTATTCATTAATTAGATTCAAGTTGAATAAATTACCCATTCTGGAGCAAGCAAACTATATCTCTGGGATGATTATTAATTTACAGATGTTTTCCTCTATTTGAACAATATTCCGTTCCGGATTCCTCGTCCATGTAATCATGGGCGGGGTTAGGGACGGGCAGATTCTATGTTACTCAGGTTCGTCTTGGTTTTGTATATATTGCTTTAGAACTTCAAGTGGCGCTCCTCCGGCAGAGATTACACAGTACGCACCTGTCCAAAATACAGGTTTCCAATAGAATTTATTGATGTGTTCAGCAAACTCCTTCCTGATAGTGCGGCTGGAAATAGTTTTTAAAGTATTGACTAGTTTTGATGGGGCAATATCAGGGGAAAAGTCTATAAGGAGATGGACATGATCTGACTCTCCAGCAAATTCTAAAAGTTCACTTTTCTGGTTTTGGCATAATTGGGAAAATATATCTTTTAGTCGATTTAACATATCTGCTGTTATTACTTTCCGCCTGTATTTTGTGATAAACACTATATGTAGATTTATTTTGTAAATGCAGTGCCGCAGAATTCAGAATACAGAATTCCAAGAGAACAGGACTTACCCACAGGTAACGGAAAACATAGACACGTTCGCGGAGCGTCTCGTAGAGAAATAGCTTCCCGCAGGATATCACAGACGAGGCAGAGAACAAGGACTAATAAGAGTTAGAGGGGTTCTTTGCGTAAGTCCTAGAGAAGTTCGAGCTAGGGCTTTCGGCGTTGATGCAGCCCAACCTAAGCATCGAAACTTCGCAGAGTAAAACACGCTTTATACCTAGATAACAGACGAATCGTTGCGTACCTCACTTTCCTTGAAATGTGCTGTATCGTATGGGCACAGTATTGCTGCGCCCTTAGCAATAATGCCTGACGATAATTTAGCTTGTGTGATTACATGATTATTGCTGCATCGAAGGTGTGCGAAAAATTCTGCTGAATATAGGAATTCTTGGCTTAGGCTGAGTTGGAGTCACATTAGCTTTAGCTTCAGAAGAGTTACTAACTGTCTCAGAGACGATAGTCGATTTGTTATCAGTAGAACTGGTCAAATCACGCAATTGGATTGCAGAAGGTGAATTGGAAGATAGAGAACTAATATTATCAGTATTTTGATTATCAGATTTTGCGGCAGTTTGAGCATGACATGGAGTAATCATGCAAGTCGAGATTGTCGCTAATACCAGTATTAGCAGATTCCAAATATATTTGTGCATGGTGATTTCTGAAATTGGTTAATAAATATTCCAAGCTTGTAGAACTTGTATTTGTCCTTCGTCTCAAATAAAATCGCTATTTTCCCCAGATAACTTCTTGCGCTCTTAAATGAATCCTGTTACCCATTCCTAGCTGTCAATAAAAACCAGCGCCATTTACAATATCAATAATTTAGTTATATTTGCTCTGATTTCAAACAGAAAGATTACTGATTTTATTAAACAAAATCTTCACCAGAAGAATATTATTTTGCAGTTGAAATCATTTTCAATATAAATTTGATATATTTTATCTTTAATAACTTGTAATTTTGATAAAGTAATTTCCGTAAGTGAATACGTATATACGGTTCAGGGACGGATATAAATCTGAATTTGTTAGGTAAATACTGATAAAATTGTTTGCCCATAACCTTGAGAGTAAATATCCTCAAACTGCATTTAATGTGGACAACCAACAATCAAGAGATAATTTTTGGATTGAGGTCGATATTTTATGGTTTACTATCCCCAGCAGAAACTTTCCAAGTATCTGTTCAATCTTAGAAATTAAACTAGATTTATCTGGTCAGTGATGGTAACACCTGGACTCCTATCCTCTTAAAAATTTATGAAATTTAGAACCTTGAAAAATTCCTTCGTACTCATACTAGTTAGCTTCACTGTCTTGCAGACAGCTGATGCTCAAAGTCCTACAACTGAAACCTCCAAGCTATCTCAAGAAGTTTCTGCGCTTCGCAAACAGGGTGCAAATGGGTTACAGGTATTTCTCAAATCCCATGCGAATGAGCTAAACACCTATTCTTCAGGTGCAGTTCTACCTTCTGCTGCATTCCGGACGGCTTTAGACGAACTCTGCCAACAACGGGACTGTTACGCCTCTCGTCTGTATTGGTACACTGACATAGAACAAGCCAAAGCTGCTGCCAAAACCACTGGTAAACCCATTCTTTCTCTGCGGTTGCTGGGCAGACTCGATCGCGATTTGAGTTGTGCTAATAGTAGGTTCTTCAGGGTAGCATTATACCCGAATAGTGAGATTTCTAAACTGCTTCAAGACCGCTTCATTTTGCACTGGGAATCAGTGCGTCCTGTACCGAAAGTGACAATTGATTTCGGCGACGGCCGCAAGTTGGAACGGACGATTACAGGCAATAGCATTCACTATATATTAGATGCGTCGGGTCGCCCAATCGATGCAATTCCAGGGTTGTATGGTCCCAAAGCATTTCTGCGTCAGCTACAGCAGGTTGAAGTAGTAGCAAGAGATTATAGCAAACTTGCACCAAGCGATCGCGAGGCTTTTTTAAGAAAATACCACAGCGATCGCTACAATTCTATCCAAGCCCAATGGCTTGCAGATTTATCTCGCTTGGGTATCGAGTCTCCTCCTCAGTTGGTAGAATCTCCCAGGAATTCCACTCAGCCACCGACAGCAGAAACCGCAAGTTCTCTAGCAGTTTCTAAAATGATGGTTGAAAGACCAATGCTCACCGCCCTCCAGCCTAATGCCCAACAAAATCAAAAGGTTTTAGCTGAAATTACCGACCAAGAAGCTTGGAACAAAATTGCTCAACTGTATGCCAGTGATGCCAAGCTAGATCAAAACAGCATTTCTTTAATTAAAGCTAAAAAGTCTCAGTCTGCCAACACTCCAAAAGATAATTTGCCGATAATAGTGAAAAATTTTGAAGCTGCAATGGCTTTAGATACAGTCAGAAATGAATATGTATTGCACAGCCAAATTCATCAATGGTTTATGCAGGGTAACCAAACAAAGACTGTGGAAGCGCTCAATCAGCAAGTATACGCCCAACTCTTTTTAACTCCTAGTTCCGATCCTTGGTTGGGGCTTTTCCCTAGCGATAGCTACAGTGCAATTGATAATGATGGTATTCGCTAAACCTAATTTTGGATTGCTTTAAGGCGATGCTGGATAATAGGGGCGTACAGCTGTACGCCCCTACAGACGATTTATGATGTTGCAAAGATTTTTGTGAATAAACTTGGAAGTGAATCTAAAATTGCAAATCTAAAATCCAAAATTCAAGTCGGTACTAATTCACCAGGACGCAACTTCGACCATTTACCCATTTCCCGCTTAAAGCTCAAACAGCCAACAACATCCCACTCCATTTCAATCACATCATCTTTTGTACGGATGTTGACGTTGATAGAAGGTTCATTCGGTTCAAAATCTGGGGTTTCGGTCAAGTGGGGTTGTTGGTGCTGCCCTTCTACGGCATGATAGGTGAGACAGCTGTCTACATAGTGGCAGTTCACGCAAATACACATAATAGAACCAACTCCAGAGGCCTTTATTGTTAATCTAGCTTAAGCCGGACTATTATTCATTAGTTGCTGGGTTGATTTTTATTACAATGCTTGAATTCAGAATTCTGAATTCAGAATTCAGAAGTCAGAATTCAGGAGCGGAGCAAGGAAAGTCCGCCTTCGGTCAAAATCAACAGCGTGGGGGATTCAAACGCGCCACTGACAGCGTAGCTTCTACTTTTCTCTACAAGATGCTACTCGTAGCTTGCTTCGCCGTAGGAGTACACAATCTAAAATCTAAAATCTAAAATCCAAAATGGTATTAGCTCCCGAAAATTGGCCTTTTAGCTTGGCGTTATTGCCACAACCTGCTTACATGGTGGGTGGCGCTGTAAGGGATGCCATCCTTGGCAGAACCCGCGAATACTTGGATCTAGATTTTGTTATACCATCTAACGCGGTAAAGGTTGCCAGAGCGATCGCCCATCATTATAATGCTGGGTTTGTCTTACTCGATGCAGAACGACAAATCGCCCGTGTGGTTTTTCCCCACACCACAGCTGACTTTGCCCAACAAGAAGGAGACAGTTTAGAAGTTGACTTGCACAGACGAGACTTTACAATAAATGCGATCGCCTATAATCCCCACACACAAGAAATCATCGATCCTCTACAAGGATATGCAGATTTACAGCAGGGCATTTTGCGAATGGTATCACCCACCAACCTCAAAGATGACCCTTTGCGATTAATGCGAGCTTATCGCCAAGCAGCCCAATTGAATTTTACTATTGAGTCAGCGACCCAAACTACAATTCGTTCTTTAGCATCACATATCAGCACAGTTGCAGCAGAAAGATTTCGGGTAGAAATTGGTTATTTATTGGCAAATTCTCAAGGTACTCCCTGGCTAACAACTGCTTGGGAAGATGGTTTACTTACCCCTTTCTTCAAAAACGCCACCCGTGAAAGCTTAAATAAACTAGCAGCTGTTGACAATGCAACAGTTTTGCTTGCCCAAAATTGGCAACAACTCGGAGTACAACTACAAGCATATGTCCGGGATACTATCAAAACTACTTGGTTAGCCATTGCTAAACTTGCTTGTCTTGTCAACCCAAATCCAGAATTAGCAGAAATAGAATTACAGGAACTTACCTATAGTCGTGCTGAAATTCGCGGTGTAACCACTGCTCTCAAATTATCACCGCAACTGAAAGTAGCAAATATGTCCTTGCGAGAACAATACTTTTTGTTCCAAGACTCAGATATTGTGTTTCCTGCCACGGTACTGCTAGCCGTAGCATTTGATAATTTGGTAGAGGCGATGTCTGGCGACAATCAGCTAAACACGGCAGTTGCCACAACACAGGGAACCCATGCAGCGCGTTGCCTTGTCTTTGCACCTTTAATCAACCGCTACCTCAACCCCGATGATCTGGTCGCTCATCCCACTGCACTAGTGAGCGGGAAGGAGTTGATTATAGCACTAGATATTGCTGCTTCGCCAATTGTAGGCAAATTGTTGACAGAAATTGCCATAGCACAAGCTGAGGGGAAAGTTTCAACACCAATAGATGCGATCGCATTTGCACGTCAATTAATTGACGCAAAAATGATGAACTAGGGAATGGGGAGTGGGGAATGGTATTTTTACTCAGCACTCAGCACTCTTTTATGGATAACCTAGTAGGCAAAGCTTTGGCTTGTTTGTTATTTGGGGCAAGGGAAGTCTTACAGTTGGAATTCAAGCTTTGGGTGCGAATATAGTATCTAGTTTTATAGACAAATAAGACTATTAACTAGTTTGTAAGTTTAACCTTGCTGGATGAACTACAACACCCTCTATCCCATTGCTAAAAGCGTTTGCAATTGCTTTTTTAATTATGTTATATGAACCGTTAACGTCTGCGTTTATAAGTTTTCCAGACTTACTCTGGTATAATCCTCTTTGAATTCGTTTACCACTAAAGGTATGTTGAATTCCTTTTTTATAAGTTGGGATTACATCTAGATCTAAGAAAGAAGCTTTGCTTGTGTAAGATTCTTCAGTGATAATTACGTTAATTCCAGCTAATTCAGCTTTGTATTTCAATTGATGTACAAATCTCTCATGTGGAATCTGTGTAAAATTTTGATTGTTTCGTTTTCCGATGTTTAATTCTTGCTTCCATGTGTCGTTTTTTCCTATTACTAATGTTCCTATGCCACGATCAATTAAATGATTGACAACAAACCTACTAGCTTTATGTAAATAATCATCTACTTTGAAATTTCTTTCTATACAAAGTTTTTGAATATTCTTTGTACTTCCTTTTTTAACAATTGATTGAAATTTGCCCTTGACTTTATTAAAGTATTGGTTGATGGACTTTAGCGGATTACCATTTACAATGATTGGTTGAAAATCTTCAATATTTGATGTAATTGTAGCTAAATTTGATAGACCTAAATCTACTCCAGCCACTTGGCTTTTATCTAATTTGTTTTTGCTAATAACAAGAACATTGTAAACAACCTCTACAATATAATGATTCAACTTAGGTACAATTCTAACTTGAGCGTAAATAACAACACCTTTGGTTATTGGATTATCTAACTTTACGATCGCAGTTCCACTCGGTAACTGTTCAGCTTTAAGATCCCCTCGTTTCCACATTCTCCAAGCAGTTTTGTAGCTAACACCAATTGATTTAGCATACTCAGATAATTTCATTTGAAAAACCTATACGCCACAAATAATGTAACACATAAGTCTATATCTGTCAATATATGTCTATACTTTCAGCGAAATTTTTCAATACCAATTCATACTGCAAGACCTAACGCTCTGCGAAAATAATTAACGCCTTGAAATAATTCTAGCCAAGCCCAAGTAAACAAAGAGTCATTTGCCACTACGTCTAGTACTGTATTAATTTTCCCAGTTGTAAAGATGAGAGCAAGTATACTACTAACAGTGCATTGCGTTTGGAAAACTCTAGCTCGTCAAGAGCGATCGCCTGCTTCACTTTTGCGGGAACACTCCATAAAAATTTTTAGTCATTAGGCAAGCACGGATTGAATATCAAAGGCTTAACTAAGAAATCAGAGTCCAAAAAATCAGAATTAATTAGTGGAAAAACTCTGACTAACTTTAGACTGCTAAATATTTTATTTAGCAGTAAATGATGTTATTTATCTAAATATTAGAAATAATTTTCGCGCTAATTCTGGCTCAGAATACTGAACTTGGTTGAGATAATTCTATAAGGCATTCAGTTCAATTGTGGTTAACTTTATTTCAGTATATTAATATTATTTAAGTAAAAGATGTTAGTCTATTTTTAAGTAATTTTTCGGTATTAATTACAGATGCTATTGGCTACACATTGACTTCTGTTAATGAATTTGAGAATTTAATATCCCTAAAAAATCCAGTGAAAAAATTTGTATTTAATCTAACCATCAGTACGTTAACTATTTGACAGTAGATCAGCTTATTTGAGATGCATTAACCATACAATATTTACCTAATTTGTTATAAATTATATATAATAAAAAATCTCAGAAAATAAATAGGGTTTTTACAAAATTTTCCGGATCAATTTTCTGGAATTATTGACATTGAATTTGGATCTAACACTATCCAAAATACTCCAGTCAGGTGAGTGATGAATAGTCAAAATTTCCAGAAAAGAACTATCAACTTTGTTCAAGCTTTTTTAGGTGCGGCAACACTGATTACGGCTTCTATCGGTCCTGCCCTTGCTAGCGAAAAAGTTCAAATTTTAGGCGCAGAATATGGTGGTAACGGTTGCCCTGATGGTTCTGCTAGTGTCAGTGTTAGTCCCGATGGTCAAGAGCTAAGTATTCTGTTCGATCAGTTTATCGCTGTGGGGAATAAGTCAGCAGAAAGGCGCAAAAGCTGTAATATGAGCATCCCGATTAAAGTACCCCAAGGGTTTCAAATTTCCCTGTACGATGCTGATTATCGGGGGTATGTTGCTCCTTCTACAACTGGCAGACTCAGAGCCGAGTACTTTTTTGCTGGTCAGCGTGGTCCTGTTTTTTCTAGGGTGTTTAAGGGCGAAACTGACTACAACGTTCGAGATCAGCTACTAACCGTGGCTGATGTCTGGTCACGCTGTGGCGATAGTGTAAATATGCGAGTGAATGCTGCGATGACCGCTAATGGTCAAGGGATGGCCACTGTTGACTCCTTTGACCTTGCCCACCGTGGTTTGGTTTATCACATCAAATATCGCCAGTGTCGTTAAGTTTTTTCAAAGCAGGGAGCAACCAAACTCTCAGCTTTGGAAACGTGTAGCGTAGGTTGGGAAGTACCGCGCTTTTGAGGTAACAGCCTTGTAGTAAGTGGCTTTTGAGCTTTGCCTCAACTCAACATCGATCGCAATGTTGGGTTGAGACGCAAGCCCAACCTACGTTTTTTTGTACTAAGCTGATGCGCGTGTACATTTTGGCGCTAAGACTGTCCTTTGTCCTTATCTTATGAGTAATCAGTTTATTTTGTGCCAAACAAGCGATCGCCTCCTGCTTGCCGTTTCCTGGCGTTGTATACTAAGAATTTCCTCACTTCTCCTAAGGCGCGGCCTTCTTTACGACAATAAATAATTACACCCACGCCGCCTTCTTGCGCGGTTTGGACGCATACTTCAATTCCATGTGCTAGATAGGGGCGACAGGTGCAGATATCTGAACCAAATACGTCAGAACCGTTGCATTCATCATGAACGCGCACGGCTACAGGTTTGTTAGGATCGGCGATCGCAGCCAAATCACCGATAATAATCGGTCCCCGTTGTATGGGGTCGGTTGCCCCCCATTGAATGGGAATTGGTTTAGGACCAAAGCTACTAGGATGGGAAGTGAGAACAATATGCCTGGAAACGTCGTTTTGCTTTGGTATGGTGATGGATTTTTTTGTAATGTTTTTATGAACTATTAGTTACTAGAGATTTGTCAACTACCTCTAGTCAGTTTTTATTTTTCAAAGTGTCACATCCTTACCAATAAGCACTTGTGACTCTCAATGTCGAGTTTGCCATTAGTCATATTGCCGAATAAAAAAATAACACACAAATTTCATAAATAGCAATTGATCTGCGTAAATTTAAAGATGGCTTTAAAAATGTTTTATAAGATAATTTTTGTGAGAAAGTAAAAAGAAAGGTATATTCACTGATCTCAAATTCATGGATTCTTTATCTATCAATTCCTTACTTGAAGAGTTGAAAAATCCCGATGCTACAGTCCGCGAACAGGCAACCAGAAAAATCTGGCGAATCTGGTTTCAGCAAAAGGGAATTTATGGGCTGGAAAGAATTGACCGCAGTCAAAAGTTACTCGATGCCGGTGAAATTGCTGAAGCCGAAACAGCACTAACGGAACTTCTCAGAGAACAGCCAGATTTTGCCGAAGCTTGGAATCGGCGAGCTTTTCTCTATTACAGTATTGGGGATTATCAAAAATCTCTGGCAGATTGTCAGATGGTTGTGCAGATAAATCCAATACATTTTGGTGCCCTTCATGGCATGGGTTTGTGTTATGCAGCACTAGGAAAGTATAGTGAAGCTATCCGAGCTTTTAAACGCGCTCTAGAAATTCAACCCTATTCCCTGGTGAATCAAAAGTTGATTCTAGAATGTACATTTAGATTGAGTTACGACGGTAGATAGGAGAGAGCATCATACTGTTTTATGAATCCGTCATCACCCTCATCAACAACAATTCATCGCCTAACTCGCCGCAATTTTATTGAATATGGTTCTATCTGCATTGCTAGCAGCTTGATTGCAGCTTGTACTAACAACAACCAACCGTCAATTAACAGTTCTCGGTTGGACAAAGTTACATTTGGCACAAACTGGATAGCAGAAGCAGAACACGGCGGCTTTTACCAAGCAATCGCCACTGGTATTTACAAAGACTACAATTTAGATCTCACCATCAAAATGGGTGGTCTCTAGGTTGGCAGTGGTACTCAATTGTTGATGGGGGATGCGGTAGATTTCTTTATGGGTTATGGCATTGATGCCGTGAACGCCATCGCATAAGGTATTCCTAAAATCACAGTCGCAGCAATTTTTCAAAAAGATCCTTGGTGTCTCATTGCTCATCCCAACAGAGCAATTAAAACCTTGTCTGACCTCAAAGGCAAACCAATTTATGTCTCTGCTTCTGCTAATATTACCTATTGGCCTTTACTCGAAGCAAAGTATGGTTTTGCCGACTACTAAAAGCGTCCTTACAACTTTAATTCTGCTCCTTTTTTAACTCACAAAGAATCAGCCCAGCAAGGCTATATTACATCTGAACCCTTTGCCATTCAAAAGCAGGGCGGTTTTGAACCAGTGGTATTTTTATTAGCAGATTATGGTTATCAAGCATATGCAACTACTATTGAAACCAAAAAATAACTCGTAGAAAAAAATCCAGATTTAGTACAGCGATTTGTTGATGCCTCAATTAAAGGTTGGTATATAGGACTCATATTTGATTTTTACGAAGCTAGGTACACCTTTATTCCTTCTTCCCAGTAAAGAGTCCCCAATAAAGATGCCATAGGAGTTTAGTGAGCATGAGTGAGGTAATATAGATTTTGTGTAGGTATTAATCAACACAGTTGACTTACCTTAGCTGCGAGTTCGGCGGGGTTCATATCTTCGTAATGTTCAAAAGGTTGGTGAATCCAGGGGTTATCGGGTAAGTAATCAACGTAGTAATCGGGTGCTATAACTGAGCAAGCTTTATACCACAGTACGGCGGTGCGAATTTCTTCAATGGGGAAATCAGTATTTTGTTTCAGCCAAGGAATAGTTTGCTGGAGTGTAATTCCAGAGTCTACTAAGTCATCCACTAAGAGAATCCGGGAACCTAATTTTTCATTGGTCATCGTCAAGTGGCGGGAGAAAATTAAATTACTTCTTTCTTGCTTGCCAGGACCGCTGTAAGATGAGGCTGCTAAAATTGCCAGGGGTTGATTATATATGCGGGAGAGAATATCTCCAATTCGTAGTCCTCCTCTGGCAAGACAGATAATTTGGTTAAATTGCCAACCAGATTGATAAATATGAATGGCCAGTTGTTCAATTTTTTGATGATAATCTGACCAAGAAACATAAAGGTCTGACATAAGTCTCACTTAAGTGGTAAACAGCTACTATTGAAGGCAAACGCAAACATTTTAGTATGAAGGCGAGTTATTATGAATGATTCTGTTACTGATGATGATGACCAAAGAAATCCTTTAGATAAAAAACTGGATTTTCAAACAAAATTAGCTTACGGTGCAGGAGATTTAGGACCGGCAATTACTGCAAATATTTCTGTTTTTTTTCTGCTGGTTTTTTTTACTAATGTTGCTGGGATACCAGCGGGTTTAGCTGGCAGTATTTTGATGATTGGCAAAATCTGGGATGGGGTAAACGATCCGGTTGTCGGTTTTCTAACTGATAAAACGAAATCTCGTCGCTGGGGTCGTCGTCTTCCTTGGATGTTTTATGGGGCAATTCCCTTTGGAATTTTCTTTTTCTTGCAGTGGATTGTACCGCAATTTAGTGCAGAGCAGAGTAATAATATTTGGCCGTTGTTCTGGTATTACGTGGCCATTGGGGTGATATCTCAGGCGTTTTACACGGTTGTGAATTTGCCTTATACGGCGATGACTCCAGAATTAACTCAAGATTATGACGAACGCACTAGCCTTAATAGCTATCGGTTTACGTTTTCCATTGGTGGCAGCATTCTCTCGTTGATTTTAACGCAAATTGTTTTTTCTCGAATTAGCGATCGCCAGCAACAATATCTAGTTTTAGCAGCAATTTCTACGATAATTTCGATTTTAGGATTATATTGGTGCGTTTTTGGAGTCCGCGATCGCATTCTCGCTTTTGAGGCCAAACGCATCCAAATCGAGGAACCTCCATCTCTCCCCTTCTTTCAACAGTTAAAAATTGTCTTTAGCAACAGACCTTTTTTATTTGTGATTGGTATATATCTTTTTTCTTGGCTAGGCGTCCAAGTCACGGCCAGCATTATTCCCTATTTTGTAGTCGATTGTATGCGCCTCAAAGAATCAGATGTCCCCACAGTCATGATTGCAGTCCAAGGAACTGCTCTGGTGATGCTATTTGTCTGGGGTGAATTAAGTAAAAAAGTCGGCAAAAAAGTTGTTTATTTTCTAGGAATGAGTTTATGGATTATGGCTGGTGCAGGATTATTTTTCTTGCAACCTGGTCAAATAGGTTTGATGTATTTTATGGCTGTGATGGCAGGTGTTGGTGTCTCCACAGCTTATCTAATTCCTTGGTCAATGATTCCAGATGTGATTGAATTAGATGAACTGCAAACTGGACAACGTAGAGAAGGCATTTTTTATGGTTTCATGGTTTTGCTACAAAAATTCGGTTTAGCTTTCGGGCTATTTTTAGTAGGAAATGCGTTGCAAATAGCCGGCTTTCAAGCGGCTGTCGCTGGACAAACTACACTACCGGTTCAACCGGAATCGGCACTGTTAGCTATTCGGATTGCTGTTGGTCCTATACCGACAATTTGTTTGATTTTTGGCTTAATTTTAACGTATTTTTATCCAATTACCCGCGAAATGCACGCAGAAATTATGCTGAAACTTAAAGAACGGCAAGAGAATGGGGGCAGATAAGAGAACGCCAGAATCAGGGCGAATGCAAGTAAATTTTAGGCTATCTTCACTGACACTCTTTTCTCAGCTTCATCTACCTGAATCTGCGCCAATCCAAATTGTTGAATTACCCCAGCATTCGTAGTCAAATGACTACTCACCTCAGCTACCCGGTAATGACTCTCTTGTGAAGCTAAAGCAGCGGGCAATAATAGTTGATCTCCTAAGTGTTCATCCACAGGTGCGCCTGTGTGATGAAACTCAAGCAGTTGCTGACAAGCAATTTCTGCAACTGTCTCCGCTGATAACTGCAAACGCCCAAACCCACCAAAACCAGCTAAACTGTTCTGATACTCAGCAGTGAGGAAAATACCCGCCCCAGGTGCAACACCTTTTTCTCGTGATGCTTTTACAGCAACTTTTAAATGGGCTTCTCTTAATAAATTTTCGGCACGATTTGCCATCCTTTGAGGAATATGAGAAGGTAATTCTGTCACTACAGCAACTCCGCGCACTTGCTGTAAATTTCCCCGTTCCAACAAATTGATTCCACCGAGTTGACAACCGCCAGTGACTTGCAACTCTATTTCTCCACCACCTTGGGGATACCACCCCCAAGCGCCTAACTTGACTTTTGCTTCTACTCCCATGCGTTGCAATATCCGCAGATAAACTTGCTCAATGTATGTGACTGTGGGGCTAAAGTTTACATGAGTTCCGCCTTTGAGTGTGACGCGGGAATTGCCAGGTGCTAGCGCCAAAGGCAAGAGAATTGTCTGGAGAATGAGAGCGATCGCACCCGCAGAACCACCAGGTTGTGCTTTACTAACATCAAAGGTATAAGTTCCAGCTTGCACAGGACTACCTGGGATGAATTCCATCTGCGTTGAACCCAAAGCATCACCCCATAGTTGGGCATTACAAATTCTAGCTGCTGCACGAACGGCTGTTAAATGCTGTGGTGCTAATCCTGGCTTTTTGCGTCCGGCGCGAATACCTGCAATCCGTATGGGTTCGCCAGTGATAGCGGCTAGACTTATGGAAGTGCGAAGAACTTGTCCGCCTCCCTCTCCGTAAGAACCATCAATTTCAATCATGGGTGATTTTGGGATGTTGTTTTGGGTTCTACCCACAGAATATTTAGAATCAGAATTCAGAATTCAGAATTCAGAATTCTGAATTTAGAATACTTCAATTTTTACAACAGATTTTGAGAAGCGTAAAGTACACAAACTAGGGCTGTTAGCCAAGTATCAAACCTGTTTTACGTCTGAATTCTGATTCCTGAATTCTGACTCCTGAATTCTGACTTCTCAATTGAGAACTTTGCTTTTACCAGGGTTCATTAATCCATAGGGGTCTACTATTTCCTTAAATTTTAACTGCTCAGGATCGATAGCTTTTCTGCCCCCCTCTTCAATAATATAGGTGTGAGGATTGGCAATACCCACGCCCTGTTCTTCGTGATAGCGAATAATTTCATTGAGACGTTCTTCTGTGGTGTAGCGGACGAGTTGCAAACCACCAGGAAGTACGGCACCATTGACGCGAAAAAATTCTAAATGCATCATCACTTCATCGCCAAAATGATTGTACATCTGCTCTATAAGTTGCAGACTTTTACCTGCAGGAAACATACTTTGTAAGTAGGTGATTCCAGTGTCTACAGTCTGGGCGTGTAAGGTGGTGTGGTTCCAGGTAAATTCTGCTAAATGTGTACCTTTTGCTGCTTCTTGGGCTGGTTTTTCATAAGTAATCTGGCCGCCGTATTGCTGCACTAAACCGGGTAATAATTCTAAACTCGGTTCGGCAATTATCAAAAATACCGCATGAGTACCTTCGGGAATGTATTGTTGTAAGGCGTGAAAGTATTGGGGAATTGGGGATGCAAAGACGGAAATCAATTTCTTAATCATGCCATCGGCACTGCCAAGTGCATGACCAAACTTTGTTGCCGTCATAAAGTCGTCAAAGGTGACGATGACTTCTGCCCAAGGATAAGCTGGTCCTAGAGGAATTTCCACTTCGGTGATGATGCCGTTAATACCCCAAGCATGATTCACCTTTTGTACATCGTCTCCCCGTAATTCGATCGCACGGGGTTCATCTTCTAAAGTTACCACTCGCAGTGCCAAGATATTACCGCGATCGCGTAACGCTCCATATTGTACCGAGCCAATACCCCCACTCCCCCCAGCAATAAATCCGCCAATTGTGGCTGTGCGGTAAGTCGAAGGTGCCATACGAATTTCCCAACCGATTTCTCGTGTTTTTTTATCTATAGCTGCCAACTTTATCCCGGCTTCTACCCGCGCCACTCCCGGCTTCACCCAAAGAATCTCTTGCATCCGCGTCATATCTAAAATTACGCCACCATGCAACGGTACGCATTGCCCATAATTCCCAGTCCCAGCGCCCCGCACAGTTAAGGGGACGCGGTATTTCGCACAAGCAGCTGCAACTTTTAAAACCTCTGCTTCATTCACGGGACGCACCGCAATATCTCCTACTTTTCCCTCTAATTTCGGTACAAGTACCGGGCTAAAGGTGTGATAATCCTGGGATAATTTTGCCACTTGGGTCGGGTCAGTGATAATTTCTATACCTTCTAAAGAATCAATTAGTGTATTTAAGTTGGTTGTCGTCATAAGTTATTATTTTTTTTCCAAAGGTTTTTGAACTGATTCAAGACAAATATAGGACTACTATTTGATTTTTGAACAGATACGTAGGGTGCGTGATAACGCACCCTACAAATACTTAATGTTGTTCAAAAATCAAACCGGATTCCTATAGTAGTCCTATAGAGTGGTTTCTGACATCGCTGTTCACCAGTGGGGTAGCCCGCAGGAAATAGATCTATTTTCCTCACAAGTTCCTCAAATTCTTTTTCTAACTTCAAAATAGAGATGCTCAACTATTACTTTAATGAGCTTGATAATTCATTGCCTTTTTCATAATACTCCTGTTGTACGCTGGTCGTAATTATCACTAATATTTTTACGATATGTGTCATATACAATCAGCCAGATCGATTGAGAAAAAGGCAGATTCAGCAACACCAAAATTTGAACTTGGAGTTACTTAGGAGCTACAGTTCGTGAATACCATTGTTCAACCTCAAAGAGAATTTAATTTTTTTGATTTCTGGGATAGTTTTTGTAGCTGGATTACTAGCACAGAAAATCGGATTTACATCGGCTGGTTTGGTGTGTTGATGATTCCCACCTTGCTGGCGGCCACCACCTGTTTTATTTTGGCTTTTATTGCCGCTCCCAGTGTAGATATGGATGGCATCCGTGAGCCAATCATGGGTTCACTGATGGATGGTAATAACTTAATTACAGCCGCAGTTGTGCCGACATCCGCCGCTATTGGTTTGCATTTTTATCCTATCTGGGAAGCTGCATCAATGGATGAATGGCTCTACAATGGTGGGCCATATCAGTTGATTGTGCTGCATTTTCTCATTGGTATTTGGTGCTTGTTAGGCCGATTTTGGGAATTGAGTTATCGTTTAGGAATGCGACCCTGGACAGCAATTGCCTATTCTGCACCCGCCATCGCCGCTACTTCCGTTTTGCTAGTTTATCCCATTGGTCAAGGTAGTTTTTCTGATGGTTTACCTTTGGGAATTGCTGGGACTTTCCAGTTTATGTTAGCTTTCCAAGGGGATCATAATATCCTCATGCACCCGTTCCATATGTTGGGTGTAGCAGGTATATTTGGCGGCGCACTGTTGAGTTCTTTGCATGGTTCTTTGGTGACTTCAACGCTAATTCGGAATACCAATGAAAATGAATCAATTAATGCCGGATATAAGTTGAGTCAGCAGAAATTTACCTACAATTATTTGGCAGGACACTATAGTTTCTTGGGACGGTTGTTGATTCCTACCTTTGCTAGCAAAAATCATCGCGGGTTCCATTTTTTATTAGCAGCATTGCCAACGGTAGGTATTTGGTTTGCAGCGATGGGTGTATGTTCGATGGCATTTAATATCAATGGCTTGAACTTTAATCATTCCATCTTAGATAGTCGAGGTGAAGTAATTAGAACCAACGCTGATATACTGAATCGTGCCAATCTTGGTATAAGTGCAATGCACGCTCCTAATGTCCATAATTTTCCTTTGGTTCTGTCTAGTGGTCAATCTATTCCAGTTAGTTAAAGATTGCAGATCTCGATTTTTATAGTTGTTTTCAACCTGCCTGTAATTCTGGAATGATTCTAAGGGCAGGTTTTTGTTATCTTCAGTTAAAGCAGAAGTCATAATTCATGAATAAAACAATTTTAATACCTGGCTTTGGGACTTAGTTTATGTGCTTAATTAACTGGGAATATGCTGTAGTAGCTAAACTTAAATCAAACCAAAGGTAACATAATTTCAAATTCAGTCCCCATACCTGGTTGGGAACGTAAATTGAATTTACCTCCATGTTTCACGGTTATAATTCGATAACTTACTGCTAAGCTAGTCTCTTTACCATTTTTTGTTTCCCAAGAAAAAGACTCCATAATTTGCTGTAGCAATTCTTGTGACATTCCAGGGCCATTGTCAGTAATGCGAATTAATATCCAACGAGAATCTGGTGCATTTGGTTTACTTGGTTTCTGTGAAATAACTTCTGTACTAATCTTGATTCGGGGTTTTTGAAGAGTTTTTGTATCTTCTAGATACAACTGCTGTCGCACTGCTTCATTGAGTAAGGTATCCACAGCTTCGCTTAAAATATTTATTAAAACCTGATTTAACTGTCCCATAAAGCAATACACTGGTGGCAGTTGTCCATAAGATTTGATGATTTCAATTTCTCCTTGAATCCGGCTATTAATTAATAAAATAAGATTATCGATACAGGCATGTAAATCTACAGGTTTGGGATAAAGTTCATCGAGATGACAAAAGTTTTGCAAACTGGTGACAAGCCTTTTTAATCTTTCGGCTCCAGTCCGGATACTTGCAAGCGATCGCAATAAATCTTGTTCTAAAAAATCAAATTCAATTTCTTCTTTGATTTGGTTAATCGTCTGGGAAGCTGATGGCAATTCTCGATCGTAAGCCGCTATTAATTTGAGTAAGTCTTGGCTGTAAGTTGAGACGTAAGTTATGTTGCCCCAAATAAAACCCACGGGGTCTAAAATTTCGTGTACTACCCCATCCACTAAACGCCCCAGATTCGCCATTTTATCATTTTGAATCATTTGGGCTTGGCTGCGTTCATATCGCACGAAATTTTTGATGCCGCGAATTTGCCAAGAAATAAAATTTAATTCTTGCACATCTAATAATCTGTGATCGCCAGCAGCAGTTTGCACTACAATTGGCTCTGATAATAATTCTGGCGATCGCTTTAAGCTCAGTTGCATCGCAATTAAAATCAATGTCGTCTCCGCAAGCAGCAAAATCGGTGTCCGTGCATACCCGTAGAGAACGCCTAATGGTTGCTGAACAAACAACTCTTGCCCATAGGGGCGAATTAAAAATTCTAACAGTCGTCGCCGCGAAATCATTCCTACGAACTTTCCCTGTTCTACCAAAATTACTCCTGGTAGCAGGGGATATTTTTCTAAAAAACTAGCCACTTCCGTACCAGTGCAGTTAATTTCCACCGAGAAGTTGTACATTGGTAGTTCTTGGAGGGTTGAATCTAAACTGAGATTGCGATCGCTACCCTCAGACAAAAATGGCGGTGAGATTTGACGACAACTGAATTCTTCTGGCACTAGACACCCTGATTTTGACAAAGACAAGTCAACAATAAGCTAATATCTTAACCTCTGTCATTAATCAAAAGGGAGTGGGGAGATGGGGAGAGGTAAAGATGGGGGGACATCCCAAAGCAAGAGAAATTGAGGATAAGGGGAAAGACTTGTTACAAGTTGTCTTTTTGTCTGTTTGTCCTCTCATCTCTTTGAAGTTCTAATCTAAGGAAACCCGAAGTTTTGACTTCTCTGCTCAACTCCCCATTGTTATCTGCTAGAATTTGCTCTTGCCTTTTTAAAGTTTTTGTAGTAAAAAGTCAACCAAAGCTCAAATGATATTTTGCCAAAACTAGCTATAGCTATTGGCTACTAGTCATTGGGCATGGGGCATTAACAAAGGACAAAGAGCGATCCCCAAATGTTGAATAACTGTAAATCCTTGATGAAAATATAGCCCAGCTAATATCTGATCGCTAGAAAATACTGTAAGTATAAACATAGGGAAATTTCAAATCATCCATGCAGGTACTTGCCCCCTAGAATCGGAACAATTTCTGAACTTAGACAATCTTACGAATGGTCATCATCAGTAAATGCACTCAGATAAATATCACTATCTCCTTTGAATCAAAGGTTTGCAGCGCTTAAACGTTACTTAAAACCGCAGGGTAGCTTGTTATTGAAATGATGTTTAATTTTTCCGAACTGCTTTTGATCCCCATTTCGATAGAATTACTAGGCAGAACCCTAAAACTCAAAACCGCTTTTGACAGCGACGCCCATGAATCAACTCAACAATGGTTTTACGCTATTTCTAAGTCTGCTAGTCGAGGCGATGCCTTTTTTGCTTCTTGGGGTTTTATTCTCCAGTTTGCTACTGTTTTTCGTTGATGAGCGCAAATTAGTCGAAAAAATGCCCAAAAATCCGCTGCTGGGTGCTTTAGTTGGCAGTATGATCGGCTTTTTATTTCCGGTGTGTGAGTGCGGGAATGTACCGGTAGCGCGGCGGTTCCTAATTCAAGGAGTACCCACACCAGTAGCAATTGGTTTTTTGCTAGCAGCACCAACAATTAACCCAGTGGTAATTTGGGCAACTTGGACAGCCTTTCGAGATCAGCCAGAAATAGTAGTGTTACGGGTTGTATTTTCCCTATCAATTGCCACAATTGTCGGCTTTGTTTTCAGTTTTCAAAAGGACTTAAATCCTATAGTCCAACCTGCGATCGCTCGGTACATGAAATTTAATCCTCCCGCGCCACCTGAAACCAAACGGCGTGGTAATCTAAGCCGAGCACAACAGGAATCAACAGTACCGAATATCTTGCAATCAGGGACTTATATTTTAGGAGGAAAAGCAGGTATACCGATGCGGATAGATGGAAATTTAGTACCGCCTACCATCGTCTCCACTCCCAATAAACCCCTTGCAGATAAACTGCGTCTAGTGATAGATAACAGCATTCAAGAATTGCGAGAATTAGGCGGAGTCATGGTTTTAGGAAGTGCGATCGCCGCTGCTATTCAAGTCCTAGCCCCCCGTGAATTAATTCTCAGTTTGGGCGCTGGCCCCATTAGTTCAATTGTGGTAATGTTGATATTAGCAGCAGTAGTATCAATTTGTTCTACAGTTGATTCTTTCTTTGCCCTATCTTTTGCTTCAACTTTTAGCAGTGGTTCATTACTAGCATTTCTAGTGTTTGGCCCAATGATTGACATCAAAAGTGTTGGTTTGATGTTATCGATTTTTAAGCCGAAAACCATCTTTTACTTATTTGCTTTAGCTGGACAATTAACATTTTTGTTCACACTTTTCCTAAATTTGCACGTCTTTTAAAAATTATTTGTCATTTGTCATTTGTCCTTTGCGAATAACCAATAGACCTCTTGCATAAATATTTTTTTGTTTCACGCAGAGGCGCAGAGTCGCAGAGAAGAGAACGCAAAGAAAGACTTTTGCAAGAGGTCTAATGACCAATGACAAATGACCAATGACAAATGACCAATAACCAATGCCCAATGACTAATGGCTAAAAAAAATTCCAAACCTAAAATTCTAAATCTCTTACTTCCTTGGCTGGATGCCCTAGCAATTACAACTTGGGGCATTTTGATGTTGAGATATTGGCTAACTCAAAAGCTGAACTTATTGATTCATCCAAATTATTTTTGGTTGGTGATTTTGTGTGGTTTCAGCTTAATTATTATTGGTTTCTTTAAAATACTGGAACTATGGCAGCGGCGTCGCCGTGATGTCATACCAAACACCCAGCATATTAGTTTATTTCCCCCTGGTTGGGGTAGTGCATTATTATTGATTGCAGCAATTTTGGGTTTCATCATTACACCCCAAGTTTTTGCTAGTGACAAAGCACTGCAAAGAGGTGTGACAGCTGATTTGTTGGGAACCACACGCGTTAAGCCTCAGTCGTTTCGGGTAACTGTTCGTCCAGAGGAGCGATCGCTTGTAAACTGGGTACGCACCCTAAATGTCTATCCAGAACCAGATAAATATACAGGACAAAAAGTCAAAGTTAAAGGATTTGTGATCCACCCACCAGATTTAGGAAAAGAGTATTTATTTTTAGCAAAATTTGTCTTAACTTGCTGTGCAGCAGATGCTTATCCTGTGGGATTGCCCGTCAAATTACCAGACAATCGCGATCGATACTCTCCCGATACCTGGTTGCAAGTAGAAGGGAAAATGGTTACAGAAACTTTCGCAGGTAAACGCCAACTCACTATTGCTGCAACCTCTCTCAAAAAGATTCCCCAACCAAAGAATCCTTATAGTGATGATGATAGTGATGATGGTTAGTCACAGTCAATAGTTATAAGAAACGGCTCTTGACTAATGACTAACAACTAATGACCAATGACTAATGACTAAATCTAAAGTTTTTATCCAACCACTAGATCGAATAGCGATCGCACTCATGCTACTCCTAAGTGTGCTGATCGGGTTGATCATGTTGAAAGGTGATGTGGTAACATCTCGTGTCCGAGATTTTACTTGGCAAAATCAACAAATTGGTGCAGAAGATAACTCATTTGCTCTCACCTTTAGCCGCCCAATGGATACGAAAAGCGTAGAGGATAACTTGAAAATCGATCCACCTCTAGCAGGTAAATTCAGTTGGGCAGGGCGGCGAATGTTTTATACACTGCTCACACCAGCACCCTATGGCACAAATTATAAAGTGCAGTTACAGGGAGCCAAAGATAAGTTTGCTGAACAAGAAGGCAAAAATCAGACAATCCAGCCCTTTGTCGGTAGCTTTCGCACACGCGATCGCGTCATTCTTTACATAGGAACCGAACAAGAAGAACAAGGCAGGTTAATTCTTTACAACTTAACCGAAGAGCAAAAAAGGATACTCACCCCCAAAGACTTGATAGCAATGGACTTTGAGTCATTTCCAGATGGGGAGAAAATTTTATTTTCAGCTCGTACCACCAAAAATCAAGACTTACTTTCAGCCCAACTGTACACAGTGACAACCGGCGTTTCTGGTAAATCTGGACGAGAAGTAGAACCAGGAGGGAGAGTTGACCTGATTTTAGATAGCAAAGATTATCAAAACCTCAAATTTGATTTATCGCCCGATGGACAGACTATTGTCATCCAGCGGGGAAACAAAGCTAATCCCGGTGACTTTGGACTCTGGTTTATGCCAGCAACCAGTGACGTTTCGGGAGAAAAACCCACCCCTAAACGCTTGCAAAGTCAACCAGGGGGAGATTTTATGATTACCCCAGATAGTAAAGCCGTAGCAGTTGCCCAAGGACAGGGAGCAGCGATTTTACCACTGCAAGGAGATGCCAGTAAACCCCTAGATTTTCTGCCGCAGTTTGGCTTGGTACAGGCTTTCTCCAAAGATGGTTCTCAAGCAGCAATGGTAAAATTTAATACAGATTACACGCGAGATTTGTTTTTAGTTACAAATCAAGGCGTGCAGAAACAATTAGTAAAAACAACAGGTTCAATAGTCAACTGTCAATTTGACACCGCCTCACCTACCCTCTACTGCTTATTGACACAGCTAATATCCAAGGAACAATATATAGAACAACCTTATGTAGTGGCAATTGACCTGAAAACCGGGCAACAAAAACCACTGTTGTTACTTCCTCCCGAACAGCGAAATGTGCAAATGAGTTTATCTGCTGACGGATTGGGCTTGTTATTTGACCAAGTAGTACCGCAGACAAACCCGCCGACATCATTATCTACAAACACTTTGAAAACTGATGACGGAGATGCGATCGCTACCAGTAGCCTGTGGTTAATGCCCCTATTGCCCATCGCCGACGCTGCAACTGTCGAAATTAGACCAGAACAACTCCCTTTAGCCGGATTTCGTCCCCGGTGGCTACCTTGATAGGAACTTAGGGGCAGGGGGAGCAGGGGGAGCAGGGGAGGCAGGGGAAGAATAATAACTCTTAACTCCTAACTCCTAACGAGCTAAACGCCCCGCTACCGCTAACAGCACTACTTAATGCCCAATTCCGATTTCTTTTTACATTAATTGATAATTTGCCCAAGAATCGTAGGTTGGGTTGAGGAACGAAACCCAACATTTTTCGTTGTTTGTTGGGTTTCACTTCGTACCCCTACTCTTAAGCAAGCAACAACCCAACCTTGTATCTTAGAAGATCCAACCTATTGCAGATTCTTAAAATATGCACAAAGTCAAGTTTTAATATCACCAATTTCCAGATATTTTCGATAAGGATATCAAATACAATTCAAATAAAATATTTGTTTATATTAAAACTGTAGTAAGTAGCAACCTTTAATAATTTCAATTATTTTCTATGGAGAAAAATAGCTATAAATTTTGAAAGCTTTGTACTGCAAGCCCAGCGAGAATTTTAATTTAATCCGGTTAAGTAATCGCAATTTTTTATTTAAAAAAAGAATATCTATTTTAAGAAAAATAGTGTATTTATCAACAATTTACTAGCGTTTTAAAAAGTATATTTGGGGTATGATGCTCACAAGTAGATTAACAAAAATATTTACAGTCATTGCGAGTGGAGCAAACCAATCCTAGACCTTGCAATTTCCGTTCTGCGCGAATGGCGAAGACGAACATTACGCTTCGTTCAATTCTCAATGACATTGTGTAACTAATGTTGATCTACTCAAAAGCTAACTACCTCAGGAATAAACCAATGTTCAACAACCAATTTCAAAGCCTTAGCTCAATTAATGGCGTAGAAGACATTTCCCAAGAAAACGCTGCTGCTTGTTCTGGTGGAAGAATCATTTTATATGATGAACGAAATCAGAGAGGGGTATCAGTTTCCTTCCCAGGAGGATCTGTTGCAAATCTAGCCAGCTTCGGTTTCAACAATAAAGCCTCATCTATCGAAGTTACAAATGCTCAGACATGGCGCTTGTGGACGAATGTCAATTTCGGAGGTAATTCCATAAATTACGGTCAAGGAAACTTTAATCTATTTGGAGTATTTAATGACAGCATTTCGTCTTTATCACGCGTTCGTTAAGCAGTTGCACAGTAACTGGCGTCTTAATTCCTAAATTTTAGGAGCTAGTAATTAGGGATAATAAAAATCCTCAATCCCTTATCATAAGTCAGCAAGATTCTTCGCTGATAGATTTATAGAGGGCGAGGTTTGCCTTGCCCTCTTCCCGTAAGAAAAATAAAGCAATTAAAAAGATCAGTCAATTACTCAAGCTTTTCCATAGCTAAACTATATTCTCTGCTTTCAAATTCAGAAGGAATTAAATTTGTTTTACCCCCATTACCTGATTGTTTGCTTTAATATTAGTACTCTAATATGAGATACCAAGTTGTTTTGCAACACAGTGAGGAAGACTGCGGCGCTGCTTGCCTTGCTGCTGTTGCCAAACATTACGGACGCACTTTTGCTTTGCATCGAATTAGGGAAGCAGTTGGAACTGGAGCGAGGGGAACTACTCTGTTGGGTTTAAATCGAGGAGCAGAAGCCTTGGGATTTAATACCCGCCTTGCCAAAGCTAATTCGCAATTTATCGAGCAATTGCATCAAGCTCCTTTACCAGCCATCATTCACTGGAAAGGCTACCATTGGGTGCTTTTGTATGGGCGAAAAGGGAGTAAGTATGTGGTTGGTGACCCTGCTGTTGGCATCCGCTACATCACTCTTGAGGAGTTAATGGCAGGTTGGAGCAATGGCGTTATGCTACTCCTCATACCAGACGAGAGCCGTTTTAACGAACAACAGGACGATAAAATCGGTGGAATTGGCCGCTATTTGGTGCGCGTTTGGCCTTATCGCTTCTTGATACTCCAGGCAATTGCCATCAACTTCGTTATTGGACTGCTTTCTTTAGCCTCGCCCTTGATGATGCAACTGCTTACCGACGACGTACTCGTGCGCGGAGATAATCAGCTGCTCACGGTAGTCGCAATTGGGGTGATTGTGATGAATCTCATTAGAAATGTAATTGGATTAGTACAATCTCACCTCATCGGTCACTTCGGTCAACGATTGCAATTAGGATTAATTCTAGAATACGGGCGAAAACTCCTGCACTTACCTCTGGAGTACTTTGAAGGGCGTCGTAGTGGGGAAGTAACAAGCCGTATTGCCGATGTCAATGCCATTAATCAGCTGGTTTCTCAAATTGTCCTTGGTTTACCTAGCCAATTTTTTATTGCCCTAGTTTCTTTGGGCATGATGCTGTTCTACAGTTGGCAATTAACTCTGGCTTCCTTCTTTGCTTTTGTGGTAGTCACAGCACTCAACCTGCTTTTTTTACCAGCTTTGCGTCAAAAAACCCGCAGCCATATTGTCTTGGGCACAGAAAACCAGGGCTTTCTAGTGGAAACATTTCGTGGTGTCCAGGTTTTGAAAACAACTCAAGCTACCCCCCAAGCTTGGCAAGAGTATCAAAGGAATTATGGTCGCCTTGCCAACTTGAGTTGGAGTACGATGAAGCTAGAGCTTTACAGTGGCACTCTCACCGACTTCATATCTAGCCTGACGAATATTGCCTTACTGTGGCTAGGCAGTAACTTGGTGATTAATCAGACTTTAAGTATCGGACAGTTGCTAGCTTTTGGTGGGATGAGTAGCAACTTTTTGGGCTTTTTGAGTTCCGCAATTGGTTTAGCTGATGAGTTTATCACTGCCCAGATTGTTATCCAACGTTTGACAGAAGTCATCGACGCCACTCCAGAAGATGAAAATGACTTCAAAAAACCTGTGGTCGATATTCCTAGCAATGCAGACATCACCTGTACTAACCTGAATTTCCATCACGCAGGTAGAGTTGACTTGCTATCTGATTTTTCCTTGATTATCCCTGGTGGGAAAGTCGTTGCTTTAATTGGTAAATCAGGCTGTGGCAAAAGCACTCTAGCCAAACAGATGACTGGTTTATATAAGATCCAGTCTGGTAATATCCGTTATGGTCTATATAACCAGCAAGACCTTTCTCTGGAATGTTTACGGCAACAAGTGGTGCTAGTGCCTCAAGAACCGCATTTCTGGAGTCGTTCAATCATTGAGAATTTCCGCTTCAGCTATCCCCAGGTAAGTTTTGAAGAAATTGTGAAAGCTTGCTCTATTGCTGGTGCAGATGAATTTATTAGTAAACTTCCTGACAAATATCAAACTGTTTTAGGAGAATTTGGTGCAAATCTTTCTGGTGGTCAAAAGCAAAGATTAGCTATTGCCAGGGCAATAGTTAGCGATCCACCAATACTCATTTTAGATGAATCTACAGGCGCTCTTGACCCGGTGAGTGAGAGCCTTGTATTAGATAAACTGCTGTACTACCGCCGGGGCAAAACCACAATTTTGATTAGCCACCGTCCCAAAGTCATCCGGCGAGCTGATTGGATTGTGCTACTCGACGAAGGGCGTTTAAAAATCTCTGGCTCACCAGAGGAGCTATGCCAGATTCAGGGTGAACATTTAGATTTTCTAGAAGATATTCTCCCAGCAAACAATGGTTGGGTATCGTCCTTGGTCAATAATCATTAAATTATTCTTCCCCATTTAGCCCTTTATGGTGAGCTACTCCAACTTTGATTTTCTACCTCCGGTTCAAGAAAACGAATTTCTGCCACCAATTAGTCGTTGGACAACATTCGGTGGACTGTTTATTCTCTGCGTCTTGGGGTTAGCTATCCCTGTAGCCTCCGTTGCCAAATATAAGGTTACTGTCAAAGGTAATGCTGTTATTCGTCCTGCTGGTGAATTGCGAATTGTTCAGGGTGCAACAGAAGGTCGAGTGATGCACATTTTTGTTCAAGAAAATCAAGTTATCAAAAAAGGAGATGCGATCGCTACCATTGACGACTCTCGTTTGCAAACGAAAAAAAGCCAACTACAAAACAACATCCAGCAAGCCAAATTACAACTCGTTCAAATCAACGCCCAAATTGATGCCACAGATAGCCAAATCAAAGCCGAAACTGACCGCAGTAACCGTGTAATTGCCGCAGCTACAGCTCAATTGAGCGGCCGCGATCGCGAATATCGTGACAAGCAAATTACCACTCTTGCAGAACGCCAAGAAGCTGATGCCAATATTAAGATAGCTCAGGAAGAGTTGCACGCAGGCCAAGCGCAGTTAAAGTCAGCGCAAGCCAACTTGAAAGCGACAACAGCCGCATTTTTAGCAGCTAAGTCAAAGGAGAGCCGATACCAGAGTACGGCAAAAATTGGAGCGCTTTCTCAAGATCAATTGGAGGAAACACAACTAGCTGCTAGGCAACAAGAACAAGCTGTTGAAGTCCAAAAAGCAGATATTGAAGTCCAAATAAAAACAATTGAGCGGCTAAAACTTGCAGTTATAGCAACCGTCGCTAGACGACAACGCACCATTGCTGCTCTCAATCCGAGTAATGCAGAAGTAAAAAGCGCTCAAGAACGCATTGCCGAAGAAAAAGCCGCTTTGGAAGCCAACAAAGCTAACTTCGACAAACAACGCCAATCTCTGATTCAGCAACGCATTGAAATTCAAAAACAGCTAGAGCAAGACAATAGCGAACTCAAACAAGTAGAAATTGACCTCAGCCAGACTACTATTGCCGCCACAGCAGACGGTATCATCCTCAAACTAAATTTGCGAAACCCTGGCCAAACAATACGTGCTGGCGAGGAACTTGTCCAAATTGTTCCCAGTAATGCCCCTTTAGTCGCAAAGGCAGCAGTGGCATCTGAGGATAAAAGTAAGCTGAAAATCAGTCAAAAGGTGATTTTGCGGATTAAAGCTTGCCCCTATCCAGACTACGGTACTCTCAAAGGTAAAGTTAAGGCAATTTCCCCAGATGCGATCGC
Organism: Desmonostoc geniculatum HA4340-LM1; assembly: GCA_019359545.1. Lineage (GTDB taxonomy): Bacteria > Cyanobacteriota > Cyanobacteriia > Cyanobacteriales > Nostocaceae > Nostoc > Nostoc geniculatum. Next base: position 43,521 of record JAHHHB010000049.1, read on the forward strand.
TCCTCAAACAAACGATCCGGCATCTGCTATAACTACCAGCCCGAAAGCAACTGCGGTTGGCAGCTTCTATGATGTCACGATTGAGCCAGAAAGTAACCAGCTAGGTACGGACAAAAAGCAGTGTCCCATTGAATTAGGGATGGATGGCACCGCTGATATTATTTCTCGAGAAGAGACTGTACTTCAATTCTTTCTGAGAAAAGCAAGGCTGATCGCAGATTTGTGATCTCCACATCGTCCATTAAAAGCAATAAAACTGTTCCAAACTATTTTGAATAAATTTTCACCAGTAAATCTATGAAAGCTACAAATTTAGTGTTACTCATTTCCAATATTTTAGGAAGTTTTCTACTTTCGTTCACTTCAGCTAATGCTGTTATTTTAGTAGAACCAATTGTTACCACACGTAACGAAAATTTTCCTGACGGAGAGGGATTTGGAGACTATTTACGACCTGTAAATGATATATTACTCAGAAATGCCCCTGACGCAGGTAATCTACAAAATTTATTAAACGATACAGGCTACACAATAAATAAATTATCTTTGTTATTGTTGCCAGAATTTGATTTTCTTGAAGAAGAAGTAGTTTGGGGAGATGTCAATGGAGACGGAGAAATTGGTTTATCTAACATTTTTAGTAATATCACCATCGCTTTTGATTTCATTCTGGCAGATATCCCTTTTCCTCGGTTAGATTTAACTGATGGAACAATCCCAGACGGGAATCGTTTTACCCTCCAGTTTATTAGTAGTCCAGACTTAACTCCTCTAGATCCTTTAGAATACGGTCCTCTGGTAACAGGAGTTTTTTACGACGGTTTCAAATCTGTTCCCGAACCCTCTAATATTCTTGGTTTTACCCTGATAATAGCGCTCGGTCTTTGGTTAAGAAACAGCAAGTTAACGTGAATTCGACAGATTCTCAAGAACCCCGCTTCCATTCCTCTCCCCGACGCGGGGAGAGGCTTAAAAAGCCTATTATTTCCTATCAGGATTGAGATTTTTTGCCCCTTCTCTTGTAGGGAAAAAGTTGGGGTTAGGTTCCGTCGAACTCACATTGAAATTAGGACTCAGTACTGTGGGGTACACGGCAACTTACGCTACAGGAGATTTACCATCTTGGGCGATTGGTGTAAGCTTGTTAAGCCGTACCTCAACATTTCCCAAAGCCTTCGCTGTGCATGAATAATTTGTTTTTCAAAAAGTGGAGTTCCTGCTTCAAGCAGGTGTACGCGCATACCCTTTTGAGTTAATGATTTTGCAGCCCAACCACCAGTCGCGCCTGAGCCGATAATAACAGCATCATAGACTTCCTGCTTTTTCATACACAGGACTTACCCAAAAAATAGCCCAAACCCTAATTTCCAGGTAGGGGCAATTCATGAATTGCCCCTACCGCATGTAGTTTTGCGTAAGTCCTAATACAGTTAAAGCCCGTCCATATGGTCAATTCTCAGTGCTTTTTACATCAATTGGTAATTTGCCCAAGCTTCCCAAAAAATATAAATTGATAGTATTCCTAAGAAGATACGCAGGACTAAACTTACAGTAGAATCTGGTAATTTTGGCAATGTACGAGTACTCAGTTGAACGCCTAAAAGACCTCCGAATCCCAAAATTAGACCTTGAATAAACAGAATATTTCCATCTAATGTGTGCCCTGTACAAGCAGCTAAAGCAGTGATCACAATCACGCCTAAACTAGTCTGAATTGCTACTTTAATTTCTTCTCCTAAGAGTAACATTTGCAGTGGCACCATAATCGTACCGCCACCTAAGCCAAATAAACCTGCTAAAATTCCTGCTGCTCCTCCAGTACCAATTTTAGAAACCAATGGGTTAAATATTGGTGCTGTATCCTCTTTTATCTTTAAGGATAGTTCCTTGCGAAGCTCAATTAAATAGATATTAACAAGTAGTATGATGCCAAATGTAAAAAGTATTACGTAGGATGGTATTTTATTAGCGAAATATACGCCTATTCCGGTAGTTAAAAAAGCCGGAATTCCTAAGTAAAATACTCGTTTAAAGTCAAAATAACCCATCCACCAATTCTGTAAACTTCCAGAAATTGAGGTAATTACAATAGCAAGGCTACTAGTAGCGATCGCCTGAACGGGAGTATAACCTAGTGTGATTAAAAGAGGAATTGTGATAATACCGCCACCGATTCCTAAAAGTCCGGCTATAACTCCAGATATTAAACCCCCAGCCATTAAAATCAACCAACTAAAATCATTCATAAAATAGATCTTTTTGTAGAAAACTGATATTGGTGAATGGGGAATGGGGCATTGGGCATTGGGCATTGGAAGAAGCAGAGGGGTGGAGGGGCAGAGGGGAAAGAGTCCTGGAACTAATCCTGAAGCTCCTGAAGCTCCTCTGCCCCCCATCCCCCCACCTCCCCATCTCCCCACCTCCCTATCTTCCCACCTCCCCATCTCCCCACTCACCTTACTCTCACCGGATGACTAACAACGCCTCCATACAGCAACCCAGAATCATTCCACGGAACTGTACTCGGTTGTGTGTTACCTAAATTATCAGTAGCACGAGCTTGCAGAAAATATTCGCCAGGAAGTGGGTTCCATTCAATGTCCCAGCGTACCCATGCAAATGGAAAATTTGGTTCTCTTAGTCGTGCAAATTGCCAAGTTTTACCACCATCTAGGCTGACTTCCACACGTACAATTTTTCCTTTCCCAGACCAAGAACGTCCACGCAGTAAGTAGCTTCCGGCAGAAAGTGTAGCTGGCCAAGCCAATTCAAAGGCGCTCTTAACATTTTGATACGTAATCAGCTTACCTTTATAAGGAGCGATCGCTGGGTAGTCTGCACCAACCAAGACCATTTGCTCTGTCACCCACGGAGTGTATATCGGCATTTCAGAAACTTCAATCCGCTCAATCCATTTAACGTTGGCGTTTCCTCCCCAACCAGGGAATAAGACACGGCATGGCTGACCATGATCTGGAGGCAATGGTTCTCCATTCATTGCATACACAACGAGGGAGTTATCTGCTAATGCTTTGGTAATCGGAACTACACTGCTAAACTTGGACTTCTTGGCATCTTTTGAATCTAGTGAATCCAAATCTGCGCCCTCAACGAGTACATCTTTTGCCGTAGATTTGAGTCCAGCTCGCTCTAATAATAATCCGAGTGGTATACCAGTCCACTCAGCCACACCAATAGCCCCAAGCCTCCACCGCGTTCCAGATAGTGGGGTGTTGTAAGCTTCTTCAAAGAAGCGCCGACCATTGGCAGCACACTCAATGGCGCAAGTGACCGAGATGGATGGCATGGCAATGATTTCATCGTAAGTGAACTCACAAGGGGTAGAAACGCCAGTTCCCTGAATCTGCAAGCGCCATGTAGATGGGTCAAAGGGAGGAGGGGTACTGCGGTTGTGAACATAAAACCAATCGTTTGGTACTATGTAGCCACGCCCATACATCGCTTCCCAGTTCATCTCTAATGTGCCTTTGCTGTGAGAAATATACCCTGGTGGTAATGGCTTAAGTATTTTACTTGCTTTGGTTTTAACACCTGCCTGACCATAAGCAGGGGCAGGTTTAGCTAACCCCCCAATGGCTGATGCGCCAACCATAGTGCTTAGTATTTGCAGAAACCGCTGGCGCGAAATACCTGCATCTGTGCTTTTTTGCCAAATGTACTCTTCAATCCGTGCTTTTAGATAATCCTCCTGGTCATTTGTCATTTGTCATTTGTCCTTTGTCATTTGTCATTGGTCATTTGTTGATGATTAGACTTCTTGCAAAAGTCCTAGGACTTACGCATTGACATAAAAGCAAAAATGGCAGATAGAGTTTTCAAAGCTTTTATCTAGGTTTTTCAATCATATTTTGGCGATCGCCAGTAATCAAAAGCAACCTCCAAAAGCCTGGAACAACGTATTTACGTTGATACACAAAATAGTTCTTTTGTACAGTGCGTAAGTCCTAAGTCCTTATTTTTACCTTATTCTTTGCGCGGCAGTCGCTCATGGGGGAAACCCCCAAGACCGCGCTGCCTCGCCTTTGCGCCTTTGCGTGAGATAAAAACTTATTTATGCAAGAAGTCTATTAAAGACCAATGCCCCATGCCCCATGCCCTAAAAAGACTATCTGTCTGTCACTGTCCAAACACCAGTAATTTCATCTTGTGTGTAGTTGGGCAAATAGTAATCAAATCCGTTTTTAGCTATTTGAGCGATCGCATTAATCAAGCGATCGCAATCTTCCAATGTATTATATACAGCAAAACTAGCTCGGATAATACTAGGAATGTTGCGGGTAATTCCTGTTTCTACTTCCTTGGCAATCTCAAGGTCTTGCTCGTCTGAAATATTCTTGAGTTTGCGAATGTATTCGTATGTGCAGAAAGCCCCAGCCCTAACCCCAATGCCATATTCTTGTGCTAGAATCTCTGCTACTAAACGTCCGTCAAACCCATCTATATCAAAGGGAATGACATGGGCTAAATTATCTCCTGGAATATATACTTTCACACCAGGAATATTCTGAAGCCGTGTAAATGTAAACTCAACTAGTGGGTGTTCGTACTGAGTAATGCGTGAGCGTCCCAGTGCTTCAATAATTTGAATTGATTTCGCAATGGCGATCGCACCCATTGCGTTTGGTGTTCCAGGATCGTGGGCACGTTCTGTATAAAAACGTTTTATTTCTAGGTTTCTCGTGATATAAGGCAGGTTTCCACCACCGATTTGATAAGGGTAAGAGCTATCAAAAAATTCCTTAGGCCCCAACAAAACCCCGGTTCCATAAGGTGCATACATTTTGTGTCCAGAGAAAGCCACAAAATCTAAATGACATGGGTCATCATCAGGACGCATGTCTACTCGTTCATGTTGAATTAATTGACACACATCCGCGAACATCTTTGCACCATACCGATGTGCTAAAGCTGCAATTTCGTAAATCGGAGGTCTGTAACCTGTAATTGTCGAAGCACCTGTAATGGTCAGTAATTTAATTTGCTCACCTTTGGGGCGATTTTGATGTGCTTTGAAGATATTTTCAATTTCACTCAAACTGACACTTCCATCTGGCTTGGTTCTGTACTGCACAAATTCGTCTCTAGTTATCCAAGGCAACAGATTTGATGAATGTTCGATATCAGAAACTAAAATTTTCCCAGGTTTTTTTGCCCAAAGTGTAGCGGCTCCATTAATTGCTTCTGTTGTATTTTTCGCAAAGATTACATAGTTCTGTGAAGACGATCCCACAAAGTCCCGAATCATGTTCCGACTAGCGTCATACTCTTGTGTAGTGATGACGGACTTTTGCCCAGAACCTCGATGCACGCTCCCATAAGTGTCAAGCATTTCGTCTACATATTGCTTGACACTTGCAAAGGGAGTAGTTGTAGCTCCATTATCCAAATTTACGTACTTTACATCGTTTCCATTCAAAGTTTTCACGATAAAGGACAGAGACTCATCTGTGAATAACGGCTTGATTTCTTTGTCCCAAAAACTATCAATATTTTCTGGAAATAGCGGCAAGTGAGGATTTATTTGCTTGATTTTTGCATTGAATGTGAACGTATTAGTCATTTTTAGCACCCTGATTTTAAATTTTTTATTTTTTCACAAACCCAACAACACAAAGCTTTCTTTCGCAGAATAACTAGATGATTTTTTAGAAAATTGAGTATTTTAATTTACTGCCTTATTGATGCTATTCTCCGTGTTTACAATTATTGTTTAATAAATAATTAAAAATTGTAATCAGTATAAATATTTAATTAAATAAGATTTTGCTTAGTTTTTTATACTTTGTAAAAAATGCTTAAAAGTAGTTAAGTATACTTGAGTGAATTTTCGTGTAGTTATTAAATAAACTTCATAAATTTCAGGCAAGTTAATACAAAAATCTTCTGACTAACTAAGGGTAGAATTCTTGCCAGGAATATGTTTCTCGCTAAAAAACCTTGTGGTAAGTGGAGATCGATCTTAAAAAAGTTTTACTATATTAGTTATAAAAGTTATTACTTTAACATAACGCGAAAGTCCCTACCTTCAGCGAAGCAAGGTAGGGATGGATAGCGGGTTACGACGATTGCATCTTTGACCATCATCAACCGTAGGTTGATAAAGGAAAAGATGTATGAGGAGTAA
>JAHHHB010000050.1 GCA_019359545.1 Desmonostoc geniculatum HA4340-LM1
GAATTTGAGCGTTACCACTTGCCAACACTACCCGCCGTGCAATGACTTCTTGTCCATCTTGTAAGCAGAGGCGGAAACGGGAACGCAAATGATGAGGTAAGGGTTCAATACTCTTGACTGCTAAAGGGATAACTTGCTCTTGCAACTGCCAAACTCGAATCACATCCTGACAGAAATCCTCAAATAGCTGTGTTCCTGGCAAATCATAGGGGGGAAATAACTCATCTGAACGAGATTCGGCGAATTTTCGTAAAGCAAACGGGTTGGGGTCTGGATGATGAACTGCCGGAGAACGCAAATGCGGAATTTCTAAAGCTGCAAATTGCTGTTTCCAGTGACTCATCCACCTACCACTGGGGTCAAATACCGAGAATTTACCCCTGATAGACTGCCGTTTTTGCAGCAGATGGGTAGTCAAGGTAAGAGCATGAGGCCCTGCACCAATAATTGCCAAGTCAATTGTTTCAGGAAGAGCGATCGTAAATTGCATTGCTTACGAGACAATCTGGCTTTTATGATAATAGTTATCATTCTATATGCAGAAGATCAGTCCAGCAAGGTGATTCTGAAAATAGGCAGAGGGGCAGGGGGCGGGGGGCAGGGGGAAAATTCTTCTCCCTTGCTCCCTGCTCCCTTGCTTCTTCCCCATTACATCAACATCAGAGCTACTTCTTTGGCAAAGTAAGTCAAGATTAAATCAGCACCAGCCCGTTTCATGCTGGTTAAAGATTCCAAAATTACTTGTTTTTCATCAATCCAACCCATCTGGGCTGCGGCTTTAATCATGGCGTACTCGCCACTGACGTTGTAGACTGCAACTGGTAAATTTGTAGCTTCTTTTACCTGACAGATGATGTCTAAATAAGCTAGAGCAGGCTTTACCATGATGATATCTGCACCTTCGGCAATATCCAGTTCAACTTCTTTTAAAGCTTCTCTGGCATTCGCTGCGTCCATTTGATAAGTCTTTTTGTCGCCAAATTTGGGGGCAGAATCCAACGCATCACGAAAGGGGCCATAGTAGGCGGAGGCGTATTTTGCAGAGTACGCTAGAATCCCGACGTTAATATAACCTTCTGCATCTAAAGCTTGGCGAATTGCTCCGACTCTACCATCCATCATGTCGGAAGGTGCAACAAAATCTGCGCCAGATGCGGCTTGAGACAGTGCCATTTTTACTAGGACTTCTACAGTGGGGTCATTTAGGATAGTGCCATTTTCATCTACTAAACCATCGTGACCATGAGTGGTGAAGGGGTCAAGGGCAACATCAGTAATAACAACAATTTCTGGGATTGCTTGTTTAATGGCTTTGACCGTTTGCTGTACCAATCCGTCTGGGTTGTAACTTTGAGTGCCTGTATCGTCTTTTTTATTTTCGGGGATAACGGGGAAAAGTGCGTAGTTTACCGCCGTAGGCATCGCATTAATTCCCAGTTCAGACACTTCTGCTATTTCTTTAAGCAATAAATCTAGAGAATATCGATAACACCCTGGCATGGAGGTGATTTCTACTTTCTGTGCTTTACCTTCGGTGACAAACATGGGATAGATGAGGTCATCCACAGTCAGAGTATTTTCCCGTACCATCCGCCGTGTTGCAGTGCGACGTAGACGACGGGGACGTTGGAACGGGTTCAAGAGTTTGTCGGTAGTTGAATTTACAGGTGACATGAAATTGAATTAAAATGATAATCATTATTGTAAACCTGTAGTAGACTTACCCGGTATTTACGATTTGCGCGGCTTTTCTGAGGTTTTTCTATAATTTGACTCGCAATATTAACAAAATATCTCTAACAGGGGCTTTATTTACCTCTAGCTTCTCTATTCTCCCTAATAGTCGTTTTGGAATATACTTGCACTTTTTAACCAGGCGATCGCCATCTTTCCAAAACTCATAGTGATACCAAGCTTGGGGATAATCTTTGCCGTGAAGGGTGATGGTTTTCCACTCAATGGAGCCACTACCCAATCCTTTATCCCGTCTAGTTTTACTAGGGCTATCTTTACTGGGGGGTATTTCTGATTGTCCGCCATTATTACTAGGGCTGTTTTTACTGGGGGGTATCTTGGATTGCTTGACATCTTTACTAGGGTTATTTTCGATATCCCCCAGTAATGTGTTTTTACTAGGGCTAGGTACAACACCCAGTAACCCCAAAATTTCTATAATTGGGCGCTTCTTGAACTCTGCTTCTTGAATAACCCCCAGTAAATGTTTGGGAATGTACTTGGTCTTCTTTCTACCTTTTTCCTGCCAATGATAATAAGCCTGGGGGTAGTCTTTTCCGCCCCTAGTAATGGTGCGCCAATGAATAGTGCCGTTACCCTCACCCCAATTTCTGCGCTTTTTACTAGGGCTATCTTTACTGGGGGATATCTCTATTTGTCCAGGCTTTTTACTAGGGTTGTCTTTACTGGGGGATATCTCTATTTGTTCAGAGTTTTTACTAGGGCTATTATCAATACCCCCCAGTAAAAGTTCCGATACAGGAGGCGGATGGTTTCGACAGGAGTTTGAGGACTCAGATATTTCCGGAGCGCAAATTCTGGATAATTCCATAGGACTTGTCAAAAAATACCGTTGCTGTGCCTGTTTCACCGTGCCGTGCTTTAGCCATGATTAGCTCTAATATTCCTTGGTCTGTAGTGTCTGGGTTGTAGTACTCATCCCGGTAAGCAAGAATAATATTGTCTGCCACCATTTCTAAAATTCCCGATTGGCTAAGGTCGCTCATCATTGGGCGCTTATTCTGTCTGCCGTCAACTCCCCTAGAGATTTGCGACAGTGCTAACACGGGTACATCAAGTTCCCCTGCCATTTTGTAAAGTCCTCTGGCTACATCTCCTAGTTCATAGCTGCGGTTTCCCCCAGAGTCCTCTGCCATCATTTGCAGGTAATCAACTACAACTAACCCCAGTTTTCCCTCTTTGGCCTTAATTTGACGGCATTCTGACGCAATTTGTGAAACGGTGATGCCCCTTGAGTCATTCATGTACAGCGGTAATTCTGAAGCAACACCGATGATTTTGGCAATGCTTGTAAATTCCCAGTCTGCTAGGGGTTTATTACCTGAGCGATGTCTGCGGATGCGATCGCTTTTTAGTGGCGTTAACTCTAGATGCTTATAGGCGTTGGTAATACTAATTAAGCTCCACAGCCTATACTCCAATTGTTTCTTTGTCATCTCCAAGGAGAAGATGACCACAGGTAGATTGTGGAGTAGTATCATTTGGAGAGACAAAAACAAGGCGATCTGGGACTTTCCCATTGATGGCCTACCCGCAACTATGGTGAGTGTGCCGCTTTCAAATCCCACCATCAAATTATCGAGTTCATGAAGTCCTGTAGGGTAAATGGGGTTTCCTGAATTTAAATCCTCGTAAGCAGCAACGTTAATCGTGCTGTTATGTTCAGTGTTTGAAAATAGGGTTTGATTAGATAATTGGAACACTTTCTGTTCTGATTGGTCAAGGATTTGTGATAACTCAGTTTCTGTCTCGTAACCCAGATGTACAATTTCATTTCCAGCCTTGATTAACTGTCTACGCACGAATTTGTCCATTACCAACTCGGCTAAGGTGTCGATGTTGACAGCTGACACTGTGCGGTCTACCAGAGTTGCTAATTTATTTCTCCCGCCGATAAGAACAAGTAAATCGTGGTCAGCCAACCAACTGGTAACTGCAAGCAAGTCTGTGGGTTTACCTTGACTGTGGAGCCGGGAAGCTGCTTGATAGATATCTTTATGGGCGCTAATGTAAAAGGCTTCGGGAACAAGGACTTCGCTCACCCTATCGATTGCTTCTGGATCAAGCATAATTCCGCCTAAAATCGCCTCTTCCGCTTCGATATTTTGGGGTGGCAGTTTATCAATCATGTCGCACCTCCAGTATTATCAGCGAGATTTTGGCTTTGCGACTCTTCCCAAGCTCTTTGAGCCTGTCGCTGCCGTTCTTCAAGTTCTCGACGGAATTGTAAGAGAGCATTTTTTGTTTCAGTTTTTTTGGCTTGTACCTCAATTGATGCCAGATATTTTTCGTAATAAACCTCCCAGCGATTCCTTCCAGCTTTGTTCTTGTGAGCTAACCAAGCCTCAATGTCATTCACTGGCTGGCTAAGATTTTTGGTTTTTTCCTCACAAAATTCCAAAAAATTCGCTCGCTCCTCTTCCGAGAGAGTCTTAATAAAGTCTGAATAAGTCTTATAAGTCTTAGGACTTGAAGATTGGCTCTGGGTAGGGCTTTTGGAACTCGGTTGTTGCGTAGCGATCGCGCTTGTTGCGTCATGATCACGCTTGTTGCGTAGCGATCGCGCTTGTTGCGGTGAGGCAACACTGTTGTCTGTAGGCAACACTGTTGTCTCATCGCAACAATGAAGCCCCCCAGCTAAAATTTTGACTTGGACTTTCAATAGTTCAAGGTCAATGAATCCCTTGTCATCTAAGGCTTTGAGAGCGCGGCTAACTGTAGAGCGATGTACTTCTTTATTCTCTGTTGACAGTTGCCTAGCTATCCCGGAAACAGACAACTCAACCCCGTCGCCATAAGGATCGAGAGTGCGAATATAGTACAGCACATCTTTTTGTGCTGGCGTTAATTCTCGGCAGGCTTTCAGCCATTCCTCGTGCTGGAGTGGGTAAAACTTACCTTGAATTTTTGAACTGTTCTGTGTCATAATCACCTTAATAAGCAAAAAAAATTCCCAGCCCCTGTCCCCCCAGACAAGGGCTAACTTTTTAAATACCAGCCATTTGACACACAGCAATAGAGAGCAAAGCGATTAGCAACTTCAGGCGTTACTTGATGTATGCCGAAATTCTCTTAACTTGCGCCCTCAAAAGTGTCGCCAAAGCAAGTATTAGGCGAAGTTCTGCTCTACTGAAGAAAAGCTGATCTTATGTTTTCAGTCAGAACTGCTGTTGGCTTAATTTGAAAAGAGTAAGTCCCTTGTTATCATTGAATTATCCATAACTTTAAAAATCCTAATAGAGTTCTCTCTAAATATCGCATACTATATCAACTAACTAATCCTATAATTAGCTAGCAATGCAAAATTTTGTAACAGAGGAAACTTCTCTTTACCAGCAACTATTTGACGAAATGTTCGATAGATACAACCTTTCGGCAAAGGTTGTAGCCAAGCAAGCTGGAGTTTCAGAGGTGTTAATTTCCAGATTTCGTAAGGGAAAGGCTGATTTGGGAACTAGAAAGTTTCTAGCATTATTAGGGGCTGTTCCTATAGAAGCACGGGAGTGGTATTTGTCTCAGCTGCTTGGGGCAAAGCCAGGTGTAAGCCTGCAAAAGCTTGTATCTGCTGCCTCTGCTGTAGAAAGAGTTGAAATCATCAATTTAATTGCCCATTCTTTCCTAGAAGAGCGAAAAACTACTGGGACAGGTGAATTGATATCATCAGCAGTATGATCCATAGCAATCCCATGATATGAGTGAACATAAGGGATATTATGTGGACTTGTTGCTTGCTTACATCCAATTTTAAAGCGATGTGATTGGATAATCTCCATGTTCGTCAGTCCAAAATACTTGCATCGTAAGGATTTTGTGTGGAGATAGTCAAGTGCTTTGAGGTATAAACTCATGATGATCTACTAATCAACGAATTGCACAACTTTATTTAAGTTGGTAATTGCTGTATCCCTGATAACTTTGTGAAAATTTTAGAGATGCTCAGTTGGAAGTGCAGTCTGGGGTCTGGCAAGCCTGGTATATCCTAATCTACTTTACCCTTTGAGAAGCCGTCCTCTGGGTATTTACGGATACGATACATCAACATAACGCCTTTTTTGTATGTAAGAATATTTACCCGTACTTGGTTGAGAGTATGGATGCTGTGACTTAGGCGATCGCTCTTTTTGCCCTAAAAACCTCTTCGTTGTAGTTGTCAAATAATTTATATTGCCGATATCAAGGTCTTTCTTAATACTTGATAGATTCGTTTAGTTGACTTTTTGATTTTGCAATGATGGTGTTTTGTTCATCTACTGAGTATTATAAATCTCACAGAAAACCACTAAGAGGGCTACAACAGCTTTAGTTCTCAAACTGGACTTACTCCATACAAATGTACTAACAACCGGAAAACGCAAAATCTTCCGTGTGCGACTCCAGGGGATGAGCCTAAAAATGCAACTTATGTCTGCAAAGTGGAATTGAGAAAAAACGTGGTGTAGAGGTTTTGGTATATAGAATTTGCAATTTGATGTAAGGACAGAATTGTATCAAAATACGTATTTTTTTACATCAAATGATACTTATGAGTTGGGGAATGAAGTGTGAAACTGGGAAAGAATCAGTAAATATTTTGGCACAAGTAGAGTTTGGTGGAGTTAAAGAGAAGTTTATGTGAATAAACGGTAGATTATGCAGTTTACTTACCTCTATCTCCACTTTATTCATTGACTGAGTTGATTTCATTAAATATGGCTAAAAAAAGGAATAATGAACACATGACAGAGAATACGACTCAGCAAATAGGACGGGTAGTAATTATTACTGGAGATAAGGGAGGTGTGGGCAAATCCACATTTGCTAGGGGATTACTTCAGCTGTATATCAACAAAAAGTTGAAGTATTTGGCTTACGACTCGGATCATCGCAATGCTCAATTGTACAGACACTATAATTCAGTGAAACCTGGAGTAAAGCTGCTTGATATTTTTACTAGGGGTGGTGCCGATGACTTGTTGGTAGACTTGGAGAGCGAACATCCCCCACTTGCATTGGTTGACTTACCAGCTCAGTCCGGCGTGTTTTTTGAAGAATTCGAGAAGGACTTGGGTGTTTTTGATGCAGTTAAAGAATTGGGCTACAGAGTCACTATGGTAAACGTGTTGTCCAGGGTGAAAGACTCAGTGAATATCTTGCGTGTCCTTCATGAGTACTGTGGCGATCGCGTGGATTATGTGGTTGTGAAGAATCTGTTTCATGGAGAAGCCGATAAGTTTGAGCGTTATCAAGACTCGGAGACTCGTACCAAACTTTTGTCAACTGGGGCTGTGGAAATTCTAATGCCAGACTTGTTTTTCAAACCTTATGATTATATTGATGAAAAGAACTTGCCTTTTAGCGCAGTTTTAGAAAGCAAAGAAGCCAACATTGTCGTTAAATCTCGTGTTTCAGCTTGGCTTAAGGAATTTGAGCAAAACGTGTTGGTTGCTGCTTGGTTGTTGGGGTTAGAAAATGCAGCAACAAGTCAAGCCGCTTAATCAAAATCCTCTGGAGATTCTCCTTACTCCCAAGCGACTGGTGATGACAGTTGGTGATGCTAGAGTAGGCAAGTCCACGACAGCACGTTTGTTGGTAGAGTTTTACCTAGATTCTAAACTAAAGTTACGAACTTACTACACTGGTAATCGCAATAAGTTGTATGCCTATGAACTACTGTTACCTGTGGGTAAACTACCATTGACACGAGATGGTGCAGACCAATTGCTCATCGACTTAGAGTGCTTTTCTGATGTTCAAGTAGCTCTTAGTGACTTGCCAGGGCAGAATTTTGAACAGTTCAAACAATTTGTAGAAGAAGTGTTGCTGTGGGATGCAATTGCTAGTTTGGGTTATCGCATTACCTTTGTTTATCCAATTTCTCATCGTAGAGATTGTGTCGAGTACTTGCAAGAACTTTTTGATTACTGTGGTGATCAAGCAGACTACATTATAATCAAGAATTTGCACTTTGGCGATGAGTTCCCCTACTACGATGGCTCTGATATCCAAAAGAGCATTCAAAAGAATGGTGGTGAGGAATTGTATTTAGGAGAGTTATGGAAGTGTACTTATGAATTAGTAGAATCTATAAGTTTGCCCTATAGTCAAGCCATGCATAACCCAAATATAGATTTAATGAATCGCTCTCGTATTTTCAACTGGATGGAAGAGTTTAGCCAGCAAATCAAGAATAATAAAATTATATCTGACTTATTAGCTTTTACCCAAAATACATCATTAGTTAATTTTCAAACCCAGGAGAATTTAGATTTTTAATCATTGATTAATTTAAGACTTTTATGAGTAGTAATAATTCTGTAGAAAGCTCTTTAGATACAGCTTTAGAGGGACGTTCTGACCGTTTTAAGCAGAAAGTTCTTGATGTAGTTCGGCGTTCTGGTATCAATCCCAAAGACCCATTGTTTTTGGTGTTGAGTTCCTTGGGTAAGTTTGAGGTACTAATGGAAGATATTCCAGGTAAACTTGATACCGTAGTGGAGGGTTGGACGACCGAAATAGATGAGAAGCTCGATAAGGCATCAAGTGTAGCTATTGTTCAACAGAAAAGCGCTATTGCTAAAGCTGCTTCAGCTTTGTTGAAGAAGGTGGAGCAACAAAAATCAAAAGTAGTCTTTAGTTCTATGCTACCCGCTGCCTTAGTTGTATCTGGTATTTTTGGTGTGGGTATCCTAGTTGGTAATATGATTCCTGCTTGGAAAGGAGGTGGTTTGACTGAGCCAATTCGCCTTACCTTTGAAGAGAAAGAAGCTTTGACTTGGGCTAAATCAAAAGATGGACGGTTTGCCCGTCAGCTTGTGAAATGGAATGATTTTGAATTGAGTGTATGTCGTAAAGAAGCAGAACGCCTTAAGGGTAGATGTGCCCTGTGGGTTGTGCCTTTTGATCAGCGTTCTGCATACCAGCAGCAGTTAAATAAGTAGGTTTTTAACTTTTTAGCTGCTGTAATCATTTTCTTTCCACCCAGGTGTTTCGACTAGTCCTTCAGAGATTGCTTTGAACCCTGCTTGGGAACGACTTTTACAGTTTAGTTTTTCTAGTATTCGATGCACATGACTTCTGACTGTGCCAATAGATATGTATAGCTTTTTAGCAATTTCTTCATTGCTCATTCCTTGAGCTATTAGTTGTAAAACGTCTATTTCTCTTTCAGTGAGTACATTAACTCCATGAGTGTACTCTTTTTTATGATGATTTTTTGATGTGTTATGAACAGTTCTTATCTGAGTGGCTTGGATTGGATTTTTCATGCTCTCAATTAGAATTTTGCCAACTGTTGAATCAATCCAAGATTCCCCTCTATAAGTGGCAGATACTGCTTCTGCTAACTTTCTTCTTGGTAAATTTTTGATGCAGTATGAATCTGCTCCATACTTGAATGCTTTTGTCACTGTATCCTGCGTGTTATCAGCAGTTAATATCACTACTTTTGCATGAAAATCTTCCTTAATTTTTTTACAAACTTCTGCGCCATCTATATCTGGCAGATTAATGTCTACTAAGGCTATATCAGGATTATACTTTTTTATCAAACTTAAACCTAAAGAGCCATTGTCTGCTTCTCCGCACACTTCAATGTATTCATTTGCAGAGAGTGCTGTAACTATTCCAAACCTCATTAACTCATGGTCTTCAATAACGACTACCTTGATTTTGCTCATCTTTTCTTATTTTATTGATATATGTTATTCACGTACTTTCACTTATAGTATAACTG
This sequence comes from Desmonostoc geniculatum HA4340-LM1, assembly GCA_019359545.1. Classification (GTDB taxonomy): domain Bacteria; phylum Cyanobacteriota; class Cyanobacteriia; order Cyanobacteriales; family Nostocaceae; genus Nostoc; species Nostoc geniculatum. The sequence goes on from JAHHHB010000050.1 coordinate 9,467, forward strand.
CCGAATCTATGAATATTTTCAGATTCCGCATTGAAAACTGTCACATAACTGGTATACGGTAATTAATGTGATTAAATTTTTACAATATTTAGCAGCATTACTGATGTTATCAAGTGACCTGTGTCATAAATTATGAATTAAGGGTTAAGAAAGGGTGAAGTTAGCCAACAACCCATTGGTAAATGCTTTCAGCGTTATGCCAAAGGCTTGCAAGATAGCTCTAGTTAACCAAATGGCTAGAAACAAATTGTCTGTCGGCAGTTATTAGGAAGTGTTCAAGTTTGTACCTTGGGGTGCGTTGCTAATCCAAGCTCTACAACTAAAACAAAGTGCATCTGTATACCGAAAATTGACTTTTACCATTGAGCGATGGATACAGTTAATGCACGTTAATCATTTTCCTTCCACTGCTAACCGCTATATAGCGGAGACACCCAATAGAAATTTAGGTGAATTAGAGAAGAAATACAGAATTCTATTGGTGAATGATAGTGACGGGGATGATGAATCTCAGTTACTTAACTGCATTCAAAAGGAAGCATTATATTGGGTTAATAGTGCTTCAGGTACAGAGGCATTAGAAATAGTGAGAGAGTCGCCTCCAGATTTAATGGTTTTAGATGTGAGTATTTCACTGTTAGAGTGGCGCGATTTAATTAGTATTATCCGCTCAACTGTGATGCCTTATTTTCCAATTTTGCTGGTTGCGAATAACGACCATATCAGCTTGGAGTTGGCATTGGAAGCTGGTGCAGACGATTTGGTGACCAAGCCCTTTGTAGTAAACGAATTAAAAGCGAGAATTCGGGCATTGCTGAGAGTTAATAGTAGGATTTATGAACGTGATGCTCGCCTTAAAGCTCAGGAAAATTTTGTACGACTTTTAGTCCACGATTTGCGAGTTCCACTTGCGGCTGCAATTCATCTTTTAGATTCTCTTGTGGACGGAGTGTATGGAAATACCCTGGAAGATATTTCTCCAGTGTTACGTCGTCTTTACTCTAGTAGCCAAAGCTTGCTGGATTTGGTCAATACTCTTTTAGACGCTTCTCTGTACGATGCTGGTGTCAAAAAGTTGAACCGGGAAAAAGTAGACCTACGACAAATTATTACTTCAGTAGCAGAGCAGTTGCTACCTTTAGCTACGGCAAAAAAATTAAATTTGCAAATCAACTTGAATACGTCTTTACCACTGATAGTAGAGGGCGACACTATTGAATTACAGCGTCTTTTCCTGAATTTAGTCAGCAATGCCATTAAATTCACCGATTTTGGGTGGGTGAAAATTTTGCAGCATAAAAGTGACTCAAAAGTGGTGATTGAGGTAAGTGATTCAGGGATGGGAATCTCTGATGAGGATTTGCCCAAGATTTTTAGCAGATTCTACTGTGGTGTGAGAGGTCATAGAGGTGTGGGTTTTGGGTTGGGATTGTACTTGGCAAAGCAAATTGTTGAAGCTCACAAGGGGACTATTGGGGTTTCCTCCTCCCCTGGTCTTGGTTCTACATTTACTATCCAACTCCCGTTCTCCCAACCAACCACTCCCCAGTGACTTCTCTAGAGAGCCGGTCAAGTACAAGTAGTTGACAGAAAATACAGGATATGTATGTTATGTTAATTGAACTTTTAAGCGCTCGGTTTTAATGCGTCACCGAACAGCCCGTCGTAGACATCGCTAAACACTAGACCTAAAAATTTAGCCGGAAATAGGCGTGTTGCTCTTATTCACATCATATATCTTTTGTCAAGATATATTAGTTGACCGGCTCTCTAGGTGTTGAATGTTGGAATTCCTTGGTAAACGTTAATGATTATGCGTGAAGTTTGGAGCGGCGCAATGTTTGTTTAGTTCGCGTGATCACGCGATGGCATTATATTCGGTAAACATAAGTAGTTAAAATAACTGGTATACAACTGAAAGAATAATATTACGTGCGCTACTTAATTACTCACTTATTAGATTATGTTTTATACAAGACTTTTGCTCTGGTCAAACTATGTACTGCTGCTGCGGAACAGGTGGAGTTTGGAGTAGTGTTACTCACCTAGCTCCCCTTGTTGTCTCCTATTTTGAGGTATATTTTGAGCCTCTTGTAGAGCTATAATTTTGATTTTTTCTAGCTCTTGTTGGGTGAGATTATTGATAATAATCTCAAATTTTAGCTGAGAAGATTCTCTCGTAGCTTCCAAGGCTCTGGCTTCTTCATTCTCTAGGAGAGCATTTCTATCCAAAGTTAATAACTGCTCGCCTCCAGAAGTAACTTTTAGGATCGCAGTAAACTTTTCTGACTCATATATTCTAGTCTTTAAATCTTCAGTATCCCCACTCTCTATAGCTGACTCCTCTTTCATTAGTCTTGTTAAGACTAGCGGAATTAAATATCGGTGTATGTCTTCTATATTTTGCTGCTGAAAGTTTGCTGAACTTTCTTCTTGTTCAGTAAGATAAGTTACTTCCTCAATCACATCTCTAGTGAATGTTGAAGTGTTATGTATTTCATCCTTCCTCTCTTGTCGCTGCAATATTTCACTTACTTCTACCAATGGTAAGGTTTCTACCTTATTATTAACTTCTTCAGTGAGTCCCTCTACCAATGATAAGTTTGCTGCCTCTTGTTCAACTTCTGTAAAACCATCCTCTGCTAAAGACAATGCTGTTATTATTGACTCTTCATAAGACTTTCCTGAATTCACTCCACCAATTATCTCTGATAAAGTTTTGATAGCATCCTCTTGCTCAGAAAGACTAAATTCCTCTATACTATTATCAAAATATTCCTCATCATATCCAACTCTCTCTAGAATCTGGCTGAGGATATAAGCAGCTTTGGCAGGAGAGATATCTTCTGAAATTTTGGAGGTAGTTTCTGCAAGTGTTACTAAAGGATTTGTAGCCATGATTTGTGATGTTTATATTTGAGATGATATGGGAATCTGGTTTGATGCTTGCTAAGTATACTGAGACTTTAATCCTTGATAGCCAAGACTTATGGTTTGAGGATTTTTCAGAAATCAAATAGTCATTCTATAGTAAGTTAGTTACATTTCTATGTATTCAGATTTTATTTTAGCTAAAGCCGTATCAATTTTTGTGTTAATTTGTTCAAAATTTTTGAGTATTTCAGAAGAGATTTGGTTTGTTTGTACCTGACCTGATTCAATATCAAGAATAACATTTCCATTTTTCTGGAAAATTGTTAAATCTTTTTGGGAGGAATTGAGAGAAATGTCATAGGTTTTACCTTTGACTTGGATGGAACCGCTTTCTCCAGGTTGTCCCAGAACATCACCGATTCTTTGAGCAATTTGAGTAAGCCGATTTATAGAGCGTAATTCTTCCATATCTTTGGTCATAGCAATCAACACTTTCTCTGACAATCCCTGCCCAGATTTAAACCCAGTGGCAACTTCTGCAATTCGGTTTTTGTACTCTTCTGACTTGCCCAGTTTGTCCGCTGCACCATACCAATTCCTCAAACTATCAATAGTGCCTTGTTCATAACTTCCCACAGTGTCAGCCATCACTCCCGTTTGGGGAATATTTTGGGAAGATGTAACCAAAGTATTTTGAGTTGTTGAGAGGGGAGTAGGTACTGCGGTTAGAGTTACGGCAGTCGGCTGTGTTGGGGGTTCAGGGGATGGTGTAACAATTTGTTGTGTGGGTGTAACGTCTTGGGCTTTGCTGCTATCAATAGAAGTAACTGGTTCTGGCGATGAAGCGCGTGTGTAACCCTCTCTGTTGAGGCTCTCCAGCTTATATCCATGTTCCTGCAAGTATTTTTGTACTAGCTGGTCAGTACCAGCAGCATTGCCCACTACAAAGGAACTGCCAGATGCGATCGCTTTATCTAGCAAAGGCACATAATGGTTTTTAAAGGTTTCGAGAATTTTTTGCTGGGTAACTCCCCGCCACGGGCCAGAGCCAGAAACCATAATTGTATCATTGGCTGAATATACTCCAGTATTTGCCCGTTCTCTCCAAGCTTGCTCGTAATTCCGAGTACTAGAAGGCGTATTGGGTGGTGCTGCCGATTTGCCAATAAATTGAGTTGCAACTTCTGCCATTGCCACATCTTTCTCCATGTGATGTGCTACGGCATCGTTTAGAGGTTTTAATTGTGCCAGAGGATTACTGATTTTTGGGGAAGAGCCAAGTGATGTAGAGACTGTTATTTCTTCCACTCTGGAGATAGAGGCGGTATTATTTGATAAGGTTTGAGCAATATTTAGCCTACGGCAATCTGACGGAACGCGATCGGCAGTTTGGGATGTTTCCAAAACTTTGTCGTATCCTGCGATTAGAGCGCGGATGAAGGGGGAATCCTTGCCCTTGCCTTCCCAGTAGTTATCTCTGCTTGAGGTAACGTAGTGGGTGCAGTTTTCCAACCATTCCACCCCTCCCCTTTGTGTGATGGCTTCAAACAATTTGGGGTGTTGCTCTAACTTGGCTTGGATGATTTCTGCCATCAACTGTACTCGCTGCTCTCCTTGTGGAACGGTCTGCTTGTAATGTTGGTAGGCTTGTTCTGCGGAAAGGAAAGGAACTCCAGCAGCTTTGTCTTGGGTATAAGTCTCCGGGCCGTATTTTCCTGCTGGCACTGCTGCATTGTCGCCCAAAGATACTGGGTAGTCTCCGTTGATGTTTCCCAATTCCTTTGCTTTGACAGTGGGATTGGTAAGGGCAACTCCCAGTGGGTCGGGACTTCTAGAGCCGATATTAATTGGGGAACTAACGGTAGTTGTGGAGATTGTAGGGGGTGTAGTTGCTGGCAGAGATGGGGATACAGTAGGTGTAGCAGAAGATGGCTCAGGGCTTGGGGTGGGGAATGGTACAATTTTGCCGTTGACGTAATCCCCCAGTGGTTCCATGTGCAGTCCCCACACTTCGAGTTTGTCCTTGAAGGTAGCAAGTTCCTGGGCGCTGTGCTTTTCCCTTGCTGCCCACTGCTGTTGGTAGGTTGGGTCGGTAATCATTTCCTGGGTAATGCGGTATTGCTTGCCCACTCGGAAGGCGACTTGCTTAGAACCCGCAACAGCGATCGCAATATCCCCTTCTTTGAATCCATAAGCTTTATACGGTTCGTATGTCCTTGTTGTGTGACAGCGCCCATATCCCCGCATCGCATCGATGGTGGTATTTACTGGCAAAGGATTAGGAAAGAAGTGCATTTTGAGGGGGAAGACCATTTGCACTGGTTTGCCAGATATGACAACTTCCTCCTCTTGGGGTTTGGATACAATGGTGGCATTCGGTATGGTTTCAGCAACAATCGCTTTTACCGTCGCCCAGGTCTGATCCTTCTCTTGTTGCGTTCTACCACCAGCGAGTCCCGAACCCAGGCGTTCAGGGATATAGACGGGTAGGTTATTGTCCAACGCATACTGGTTAACTTGGGCAAGTCCCCGTCTTAATGCTTCAAAGTCAGTTTGTCGAGAATTAGTGCCGTAGTCATACTGCCCAGCAACGTTAGCTATTACTAGGGTGGGTTCTCCAGGCTTTGTTACCTGTACAAACTGCACATCCCCCAGTTGCCAGTCTTGTTTGTGCAGGTACTCTTGTTTAACTGTAGACCATTTCTGGGCGATCGCAGCTGCCAATCCCGCGCCCATCTTTCGTTGACAGTTGACCTGCTGCACAATTATCCCTGCTTTCACTTCCAGGATGTCTTGCTTGATGGTGGTGTTAGCTGGAGGTTGTATATCCTCTTGGCTGGGTGTCGATATTGTGGGATGATTTTGAAGATGTACAGGTGTTTGAGTTGTTGTACTGACAGTGTGAGAATTGAGTGCAGCTACAGCTTGTGTGGTAGCAGATGAACCCAGTTTGGTAACTTGGTTTGGATGATTGCCAATGCCTACGGCAACCTGACGGAACGCTTGCGGTCTATTGGGAAGAGAATTTAGACGTTTATTGTAAGCGCTATTTGCACCATCAGCATCCAAGGGTTCTCCAAACTTGTCCTTGAATGCTTTGAGGTCATCAGATTGAATTGTGCTGATTGCTAGATAGAGTACAGAAAGACCTTTTTTGGTTTCTAGGGGCACATCTTCCTGAGCTACAACATTAAATTCAATACCTTTGGATTTCAACCAGTTCTGAACAAATTCTGTTTTGTGGTTGTCCACCGCCATTCCTATCACTCCCAACATTTTATCTTCTTGACTAGTAAATAGGATGGTGGGTCGTTCCTTTACCTTCTGAAGAAATGGCGCACTTTTTTCAACCATCACCTCTTGTTTACTAACCACAGCTTGTTTAGTGGTGTCCTGGAAGGCTTGAGATTCCTTTGTCCATGTTTTAGGATACTGTACTGTGGAGGAGTCTACCTTCACAAAGGTGTGGGAGAAATTGCTTTGGAGCGTGGAGTGTACAGAACCCATCTGACCAGGATTAAGAACTCCCAATTTTTGTAGAGCTTCTTTATCTTTTTTATAGTGCAATACTCCTAGTAATTCCCCATTTAAAAATACTGCATCTCTATTTTTTGTTGCAGGTATTTCTAAACTGACGTTTCTATATTGATTATCATCAAATATCTGACCCTTAAAATCATAGCTATTAATTTTATTGATTCTTAATAAATTGCCATGAGGAGATTCAGCAATAATGAATGCTCCCTCATCTTTAGTAGTTCCAATTGATTTTAATTGGAGATTTAGGAGATTGCCGTTTTTTAAATAATTGAGTTGTTTTAGTTCTTTAATTGAGTCAGTATCTAATTCACCTAAAATTTTGCCATTTAACTTAATTTTGGCTGTGTCAGTTGGAACTGGAGTATTGCCAATCGTTAATGTTACTGGTTCCCCATTGAAAGTCTTTCCTGCATAGGAGAATTTACTAATTTCTCTAATAGTAATGTCAACAGATGCTTTTCCCGGTAGAGCAATAGTTGCTGTTGCTGTGTAAGCTTCTCCTGGCACAATTGATGCTTCTGCCTTAGTCCCAATCGGTAATTGTCCTGTTCTTTGTTCTAAAACAGCAAATTCTTTATATTCCCCATCATTGTCTTTGACAAATACCAGTCTAGAACCATGCCTTTCATGACCAGGGGGATATACGCTTGCTCTAATCTCCGTCTCGTACTTCTGTTGGGGATTCCATTCTCTACCTGCAAAATTATCTCCTTCTTTATTAATTCCTAACACCTTAAGTTCTGTAAATTGCAGTTCACTTAGTCGATAAACTATTTCATCTCCAAAGGCTGCAAAAACAAAATTTGACACCTTTTTTCGAGTATTTAAGTGTGAATTATCCCCTTGTTCCAATTCATCTTGACGAGAGGCGGATATGCTCCAGGTAGCTGCTGCTGCTGATAGTTTTTGGTCTTCTGGGATGGAAGCGTAGAAATTTTCAGCCAATAAATAAGCCTCTTGAAACAGCAGTTTGGTTTGGCTTTCTTTGAGTTCAGGCTTGAGTTCGACTAATGTGGCTCCTTCAGTTATCATTCCAGCCTTTAGTTTGTAGTCAATGATAGATTGCTGGCTGACTGTTCCTAATTTGCGATATTTGGGTTCTTCATTCTCCATCTCCCCATCAATTTGTGCTACTGCTAGCAGTGTATGAGGACGTTCTGGAGAGCGGTATTTTTCTGGTATTTCTTCTAAGCGAATGTTGAGTGTTGAGCTTTTCCAAATTCCAGGATGTCCGTAGCGAGTTAGGTTAGTGATTTCAATTTGTGCGCCACTGCTAGTCTGCACAACCGCGTAAGGCCCTTGCTCTGTCTCTCGGCGCTTATTTAGTCTTGTGGCTTGATTGAATTTATCATCAAACTTTTGTTTCGCTAATATGGCTTGATATTTTTGTTGTGGAGTGAATTCTACACCTTTGAATAAATCTTGGAATTGAACAATGGGGCGTGATTCTAGTTGAGATTCTTGGAAGTATTTGTTGGTTTGGTTGATAAGCAGTTCTACTGGAGAGTAGCCAGTGGTAGTGACACCTTCACTGAGGTAGACAGAGGATAATTTTTTGTCTTTAATATAATTAACATCTCTATAGAGATAGCGCTTATTTTCAGCAATAATGTCCATATCAGGTTTCTTAGCGCTTTTGAATAAATCAACCGCAATTTGATTTTGAAAGCAAGCTTCCTCAATCATTTGGCGATACATGATGCGGTTGATTTCCATCGCCTTTTCTATCACTTCCGAATCTCTATTTTGAACTGATGCCAGTTCAACAAATTCCTGTATCTGCTCTCTATATTTTTCCCTAATAGACTGAGGATTTTTTTGATTATTTTCTTGGGCAACTAATTTTTTATAGTGGTTAGATACTTGGTCTACATACTCTGCTTGTTGTTGCAAAGTACCATAAGTTTTTAAGATTTCGATTTCTGACTCTAAAGCTTCCAGTGCTGTAACATGGTTATTGATGATGCCAACGCTGATGCTATCACTCATGTGGATAGCAATTTCTTCAAATTCTGGCTGTGTACCATCTTCTCTATAAAAGGATTGTTTCTTTAGCTTAACTGTAGGAGCATAGGCGTTTTCAGGAAGATTTCTGTACTCTGATTCTGCTGTGAAATTGGGATATTTACTTGCCAGTTCTACACCAATACAGTCACCATCAAAATCACGACCTTGGCGTTCTGATTCTGTTTCTGCTGGGTCTATTTCCTCGGTTTCAATTGAGAGTGCTTTGAGTGCGTCAATCCTAGCGAGTATGCGCTTGTGGTCTTCATCGTTGACTACAATGATACCTTCTAAAGGTTTACCGTCTGGCCCTAAATAATCTTCAACTTGTTTATTGAGGGAGACACACAAACCATTGGAATTGAGGAAGGGAGAACGAAAATTAAGGATTTTTTCTCCCTCATTCATCCAAGGAACACAGATTTCACCGTTTTTGAGTTCTTTAGAGGGAATAATCATGCCTCTATCGAAGGTAAGGGTGCGACCAATGGCAATATCTCGCCATTCATTTTGCACAAATCGACTTAGTTCTTGTCTGACTTTCTCAGTTTCCAAAAGTTGGGAATGACCGAGTAGGTCTGCCTTGATAATTTTGTACATTAATAAGTCATCTTTTTCAGATTTGGCATTATCCTCATTCAAATCATCTGTGTCTAACTCTTCATCTTGGTTCAGGTTAGTAGCAGATAATTTCACTTGTCTTTCAAGTGTTCTATCTGCTGCTTGGTCGGCGATTTCTTGTTCTAGGGAAACTTTTTGTTGTTCAGTGAATGCCTTGCGCTTTTCGTACTTCTCGCAATACAATTGTGCAACTTTCCTGGGGTCTTTCTGGATTTCGGTAAGTTCTTGGGCTTGCTTTTCTAGTTCCTCTGCAAAGTCCTTGATACCTTGGGGGAAAGAAGCCAACATCTGAGAAATAGCAGTCTTCCCCTTTTGGGACTGCGATTTTTCACCTAACCAAATGGTTTGATTATAAAGACCTGGCTTGATTTGGGGTTTAATTGGACTAGAGGGGTTATCTTTGTCTGTACCTTTAAAGCTTGACAGGGGAATAATGAGGTCTATTTTGGTTTTGTTATTGGAGTTTGCATACTCTAACTGGGTTAAGTTGTGGGGTCGCAGTGTTCCTTTCCCAAAGCGAAATTTAGTGTCCTCTCCGTCTCCCTCTCTCCACCCAAAACGATGCTGGATAACACGATAATTTTTGTCTTGTTCTTCTTGCCTTTTTGTTAGTTGGTTGTATAAGTCAGTCGCAATTTGTCCGTAGCAATCTCCAACTAATTTACAAGCATCTTCGTTATCTAGTATTCCCCCGTTTTCTCCAGTAGCATCATCTACTACTAGAATGTTCAATCGCTCATTAATTGCGTTTTTGCACTCTCCGAGAAATATGGAACCGTAAGCACCTCTGTCCTTGCGGTCTGGATATAGTTTTTCAACTACTTCCAAACATTCTTGTGGCCCATAAAGTAGTCGTGTTTTGGACGACAATAGCAGAATGTGACTGTCTGGATGGTTCTTCAGGTCTTCTGCCTTTGTATGTTCGTCCATTTGCCCAAAGGAGAAGTGTTTGTCAGGGAAGAAGAACTCTAGCAGCGTGTTATCCAATTCCTCAGTTAGAATTGAGTCTGAATTGCTGGTATCTCCCTCAGTGTGTGACCATTGGTTTAATCTGGTGTCAAAGTGCTTGAATGTGAGTGTCATATTCTCATTTATTTGTGGACAAAAAGGTTTTAAGTTTGTGAGGGTTTTAATATGTCAAGATTAAAGCGCTGGCTTTATTTAAATAAAAAAAAAGTTAATGCTGACGGAACTTTAAGAGAAGATTATATAAAGGAACGATTAGCTAAAAATATCAACCAAACAACTATTGATGATTATGCTGCGACACTCAAGGCAGAATATGAGCATCTTAAATACTTAGATGAAACTGAGCCAGAGCAGTGGATGAAATATACTGCCTATGACTTTTTTACGGAAGAAGAGAAGCGACAATTTAATCCTGATGGTTCTCTCAGACCAGATTATGTTGAATCTGCTTGTAGTATTGGTATTAGCGAGGAAGCCCTTGAGGAGATAGAGCGCCGTAAAAAAATTGATGTACAAAACTATAATGAAGTGTCTGCTCGATATGCGGAACAGGGTATAAATTTTGGCGAACAGCAGATGCAAGCAAGAATTGCTGACAGCAAAAGCTATCTGCAACGTAGAGAGCAGATGAAGAAAGACTTGCGTAATTTTGAAAATGTTGATAGCTTGCCTTTTGATAAAGGCACACCGTATTAGGATGGAGGCAATTAACCAGGGAGACATCATTTGTAGCCACTAAGAGTCCTCTTAAAGCGGATTCTAGGAGCTAATTAAGTGATGGTGGTAGTGAAAAAAAGTATAATTTTAGATTGATTTTGCTTTGAGGCTTACATCAAAAGATATAATTCGTTCTAAAACTTACTCGTAATGCGTCCACATCCGAATTATCTTAACTACTTGCTCGGATTCGATTACCTCATATACCAAACGATGCTGTATATTTATCCTGCGAGAATAAGCGCCTGATAAGTCACCAACCAGCTTTTCATAAGGCGGAGGATTTTGAAAAGGATTTTCTTCAAGGACTGCGAGTAATTCCTCCGCTTTCTCCTTCAAATTACTAGAAGCTAACTTCTTCGCGTCTTTTTGCGCTTGTTTTGTATAAACTAACTTCCAACTCACCAATCCAACTCCCCATCACATTCTTCAATAGGAGTTGCTAACCCTTCTTTTATAGATTCTCGCATTCCAGGGACAGATAATAAGTAAAGAGTTTCCTGAATAGCAGACCAGTCTTTTTCGGCAAGCAGAATCGCATTACCATGCTCACCCTGAATAATAATGGGTTTACCCTGCTCTGAAACTTGGTCGATTAGCTTTTGTAAATTATTTTGAGCGTCGTTGACGGGAAGCAAAGACATCATGCTTTTTTGAGTCACGGTAACTTTACTCTAGCTGATCTACGAACTTATGCAATCAAAGTTGGCTTCACGGCGCACAAAAGATACTTAATATTTATTCAAAAATTCATCATGCACCACTTCAAAGCTCCAATTAACTATTAGCTTCTCTACTCTAGATCCACTTGGTTTTCGTGTTCTTGCCGTTGGCTTTTCATCAACAGCAACGCCTTCAGTCTCTCCAGTCTCACCCAATCCTCTTTTGTCAACCCTTTGTCCTGTGCATCAGCGCTAGCATTAAGGGGAATTTCTGCAATTTCCTCTCCACTCTTGCGTCTTAGTTTCAGAAGATTTCTGTCTAGCTGAAGGTCGTAGTACTCTCCTGAATACGTTTTTGGTTGTCCCACTTTGTGCCAAAATAGCCGGATAATGGGACTGATGCTGCTAATGTAGTTTTCTTGCTGAATTATCTCCTTGGGTGTCGCAGCTACTTCCTCACCGGGGGTCGATACTTCCACTAATTGCTCAGTAGCAGATGGTAGCAATTCAACCAAGTCTCCAGCCGCGCACGCATGTATTGCAGGCAAATCCCGTTCTGGGTCATAGGAAATACCACGTTTTTTCTGAAGACCAGGAAAGCTGTATGCTGACCCTAGCCGATTACCAGCCACCTTCACCCCATTCATCTCAAAGGCGATCGCTTCTTTAAACAACCCCCTGCTGCTAAACTGTGGATGAACCAAAACACCATGCTGCTGTAGTCTGCTAATCAACTCGGTAACAGTGGGTTGGTCTAATGTTGCTTCATCAATGATGTCAGCTAGCAGTTGGGTAACAGGTGGTTTGCTACTTGTGTGGTGTTTCTGCTTCTGGGTTTGGGCGCGACGGTCAGTTACTGTGGCTTTAATGCCATACTCCTGTTGAACTTGAGTAGCAACCCTTTCGCTACTACAGGGGGCAGCTGACAACCCAAACTGCTTCTCCAACTGTCGCACTATCACCTCACTGCGGCGGTAGTCCCAGGAGTCTGATACAACTGAAGAGTCCATGCGAATGCGAGAAGCAATTATATGGATGTGTTCGTGGTCGGTGTCGTGGTGACGGGCAATCACGTACTGGCTTTGATTTAGTCCTTCACCCAGGAATTTCATCTCAAAGAGCCAGCGCAGGGCAACCTCTGCGTACTGCTCATCGTTCAAATGCTCGTGGTATTCCCCTTTTTCATGGGATGCGTCGCGGTGGGGTATAGAGAGAATAACGTGAGCGCAGGCGCGTTGCAGCAGTGGTCGCATTTTTCTTGCAGCACCAAATTCTTTAGCTAACTGCCTGGGTGTAGTGCCGCCCATGTTGCTATAGATAATAGTGGCTTTCTCTTTGCCCAGCACATAGTCTAGGGTGGAACGGAAGCTTTGGTTCTTAACCCTCTTTTGTCACTCTCGGAAAACAATAATCTCAGCCTGATTCTGAGACTTTGATTTCATCAAGGTTTGAGGCTTTATTTTCTAACAGAAACTGAAATTTATAGATAAAAGTGGAAATTAAAGCCCTGTAAGCATTTGGGCGATTGGATTTTCCCACTCTGACAAAAGAGGGTTAAACTGCTTGCTAATCACGGGGACTCCTGTTTGCGTAGACGTGCAGGGTCTTTCATACAACTTGTGCTGCTTTTTACTTGGAATTATACAATTCCTCTCACTAGAACACTGCTTCCGGGCTTCCGGGCGATCGCTCTTTCCAGTATCATAACTCTAAATAATGTTGTCGCCCGTGCATTATTGGAGTTGTCACTATGATTGCAGCCAAAACGCCCACTAGAAGACACTGGGAACTGTTTGAGATTTATAAAGCTAAGGTTGCTATCAAAATGGAGCCTGAAGAGTTCCTGGAACATTGGGCTGTAAATTACGAAGAACTTGCTGAATTGTGCGGACGCTCTAAAAGTACGGTAGCTCATTGGTTTTCCCAAGGAGAACATCGTAGGGAACCGTCAGAAGCTGACAAGCGCAGACTGGCAGAAATTCATGCCATCTGGAGTCAATTTGAAAATGAACCTACTCACCTCAGAGAAATCTGGGCGAGAAAACGCCGCCGCAAGCACGATACGGAATGTAATACTTAGTTGTCACTGGTGCATTATTTAGTTGTCACCATGACAACGGTGGTTTTATTGTGTGTAATAGCTATTCCTGCTCAAAACAGGTAAATCATAATGACCACTAACTTTCTATCCAGTGCCGACGACCCGAATACACCTGTCCCCAGTAAAACTGCCGACAAAACCGCTCCTCTCAGAGAACCGCTAAAACATTTGTTAATTGGTTCTCCCAAAGCTGTGACAGGCACTATTCACTACCTACAAGTCCTTGGTTATGCGGATGTTGGAGACTGGAGTCCCCTGTTACCAAGCCCCAACCCAGGCGAAGTTATGAGTATCCTCAGCCGTCAGATTTTGGTGCAATAACTGTTACTGGCATACTCAGTAGTTCACGCCCCCAACTTACTGGGGGTTTTGTGCGTGTAAAGTTTCTGGTGGTGTGTCATTTGTTGAGCGATCTCCGTCAGAGCGAGAGCAATAGCTTTGCGGAAGCTAGAACAGAACGAGGAATGAATGCGATCGCCCGTATACGCCCAGGGGGTTTTTCAGAAACCCCCTCCCAAAATCGGAGATTTGGGTCGTAGGGCGCGCTTTGCGATGGCGTACCCGCCCGCCGGAGGCGATCGCAGCATTCCCAATCACGTTGATTCTTCCTGGACATCATCCGTTACTCCGCACTCCAGCAGCTGCATCTGAGTTTCCCTGATTGAAGCACGTAGAGATTCCACTAAGTTTTGTAATTGCTCAACATCAATATTTACGTCTTGTCCAGATTTGACAGCAATGTTTGCTGCTTTAGCTATCTGATTGAGATTCACCCCAATCGCATTCAGTTCTTCGTACAATTTCCAATTCAACTGTGGGGGTGGTGGAGGTTCTACAACACGCCGCCGTAGTGCAGCACGACGAATGAATTCTGTAATACTCACTCTCGCTTCATACGCCTTTTTCTTCAGTTGCTCATACTCATCAGCAGCAAAGCGAACAGGATGCGTAATAATTCTTGCAATCCCATCAGACCTCTTAGTCTTGCTTGGCATCACGACAATCCTATGTAAAAGCCCTCCGCAGGAGCCAGCCGTCGCCGTCGCCCCGTACCACAGGGGCGGTATGCGCGTACAGCGCATACAGGCGACATGGCTGGCGTATAACCACCACTGTCCTGCGGTGTCCTGTAGCATTTCTATGGTAGCAGGGGACGCAAACCCTTGTGTAGTGAGGATTTTACGGATATGGATGTGGAAGAATCATGGGCGATGGGGAAAAAACCAGATTTGACCAATACTGCCCAATCCTGTCCAATATTTTACAGTTTTTTTGAGAGAAAATTCTGCCATAAATTTTTATTCTTAAGCAAAATATTTAATTTGGACAAGATTGTACACAAATGAACCGGATTGGACAGAAGTGAACAGGATTGGTACTGGCAGACAAAAAGGGTAATTATACTTATTTAGATGTATTATTTTTGAATGCTGACGTAGTATGCAGCTGATGAATCAGTGGTTGAAAATTTGCTTTGAGTTTGAACGTTAAGGCGATGCTTGAAGCGAAAAATCTATCAAGACTTACAAAAAATCTATCAAAAATTATATCTTGCTTATACTTTCTGTTGGTTTCCAACCCGTTGGTGAATGCCTCAAGATAGTTTTTAGTAGTTTTCGTGTTGTAAAACAAAATATTTTTGCAGTTTTACCTAGAGGAATATTTGCCGCCATTTAGATGCGTGAGAATTTATGGCAGAACAAAAGCTAGTGCAGAAGAGGGTAAGGTTTCGATATCGGGAACAGACACCAGATGGAGTGTTATTGAAATATTTATCAAATCACCCCACTAAGAAAATAGAAGAGTTGTTATGGGAAGCAGCACGGATGAGTTTCATGCCGATGGCATATGTTCACGCAGGGGTGGCTGATGAGAGGGTACTGAGAAAGGTGGCACTGTCATCATTTTCCGATTTTGTGCGCCAGTGGGATTGTATTCAGATGGAGTTAAATTTTGAGTTGGCATTGCCGACATCGCTAATGTCGATAGAGAGTGTGGGTAAACAGAAGAGTGCATCGGCGACTGTAGTCCAGCAGGAAGTAGTGGAGAGAGTAAACACAAAAAAAACTGGTGGTGACAATCAAGTTACTGTAGCTGTAATTGAGGAGTCTGACCAAAATGATGATTTTTGGGATGACGATCAAGATGTAAAGATAGAATTGTCTGATGAACAAAAAGCAGTTAGAGAAGAGATGGATGCTTTGTTTGGATGAAGAACCATAACTACTTATATGTGGTTCAGCTTACTAAGTCTTTTTAACAAGGAGTGATTAGATGACTAAGCTTGCAACTGTTGTGGTGCCAGATTTGTTGCTGGCTATAGATTTGGGTGGTTCTCAGACCAAAGCGATCGCTAGCGTACCTGCTAAGAATGGCTTCCCTATGTTACTGTGTATGGAGCCAGAGATAGCCGATGTGTCAGATGCATCCGTGCAGGACTACGAGAAAACCAAATCTGGTGAAGTAGATCCAGAGAACACTTGCTGGGTAGGTATTGGTGATGATTACTACGCTGTTGGTTTTTTGGCAAGGCATAAATACGGTGGTAACTCGCTACTGAAGCAACTGAAAGAGGAAAGCGCAGTTCCAAAGATTTGTGGAGTTTTGTGGGTATTGTGTCAGAAACTGAAGCTTATCGGTAAATTAACTGTGGCGCTTACTGTGTTGCTACCACCATCGGAGTATCAGGATAGAGAGCGTCTTGAGGTGAAGTTAAAACAGGCACTAAGACGATTTAACACACCTACTGGAGAAATGCGAGTCAAGTTAGTAGATTTTAACGCCAAGCCAGAAGGAGGTGGTATTTATCTTTACCACCGTAGCATCTTGGGTGCTGACATCAAGAATCGCAACATGGCGGTAGTGATGTTAGGATATCGCAATGCTTCTGTTTTGGTATCAGCTAGGGGTGCAGTTGCTCCTGGGGTGTCGAGTACCTTCGGGATGTCGTGGATGTTGGATGATTTTGTCAGACGGTGTAGTGGTCTAGCGAAAGAAGACCCGCGTCTGATGGCGGCAATAGTAACAGCAGGATCTGAGTGCAACCCAGAAGCCTTAACTAAGTTGTCGCGGCGCAATAGCTCAGTCGAGCGGGAAGGAGAGGCGCAGGAGATGTCAGAAGCTCTGAAGCTCAGTCGGGATGAGTATTTTCGAGCATTAGTGCGGTGGCTGTCACAGGAATTCCCCCGTGATCTTGACGAGATTATTTTATGCGGTGGTACTTCTGAATACCTCAAACCTGAACTAGAAGCGCATTATAGTAATGTAAAGGTGATTTGGAATGGTGATGTAGAGATTCCTCCAGGATTGGATACAACGGGAATGGGAATACGGATTGCGGATGTGTGGGCGTTGTATCAGGTATTTTTTGGAGTGGGCAATTTAATAAAAAAAGATAGTGGTTTCACTGAAGAAGGCAACGCTTCCTCTTCTGCCACACCCGCTACGGTATCCTCTGCATCAGAGAGCAACTTTGTGCGCTCGACACCACTGAAGCCCAAGGGATTTTTGGAAATGCCAGATAGGTTGTAAGCTTGATAAGCAGAATAAAAGATAGCAAAAACCACCTCAATTCTCAATAATCTCAAATATTGTTCCACAGCGTTGACACATGAAAGAATTTTCCCACTTTTGATAAAGTTTGGGATAGATGCGACTATATTTAATGTTTTTCTGTAACGTCCAAAATAGATATAAAGGTAATCCAATAAGTAATGATAATCCAGCTAAAAAACTAGCCTGGAAAATACTACTTAAAATCATAAAAATTACCCATTCGATAGCAATTGCTTTGACGATAATAATGGGTATGAATTCTGGTTTTTGGGGAGGAGAAGCAGTTTTGCCGATGGATGTAGTGCTAGTTTCATCTTTATAAGCGGCAGTAGACTTTGAGCCTATAGAACCTCTAATTGTGCTTGTGGTATGAATAACATTTTCCTGATAAATTAGGGATAGTTTACGAATATTATCACTTTGACATTTGGAACAAAGGATTGGCATAGTGGTGATATTAGATTAACAAATTTTTTCAAAAAAGTGTTTTGACTATGAGTAGAGTTGTTGTTGAATGAATTGAATTAAAATTTATGTGGATGATAATAATTATTTTCTAGCATTAGAAAAATTATTTGTCAGTATTAGACATCTCCAGAAATTAGGTTTTCACCTAGACAGGATAAGGGTTTGAGATTCTTTTTCGGAGATGTCTATTACCTATTAAGGCGATCGCCTTCATACTACTAACCACCAAAGCGTGCCAATAACTCCTCACGAGACAATTGCAACAACAAAGGAGTAAATTCCTCAGCTTTTAGCGATAACAAAGGTTCAATAATTGCTGATAGTTGCTCATCCAA
Organism: Desmonostoc geniculatum HA4340-LM1; assembly: GCA_019359545.1. Taxonomy (GTDB): domain Bacteria; phylum Cyanobacteriota; class Cyanobacteriia; order Cyanobacteriales; family Nostocaceae; genus Nostoc; species Nostoc geniculatum. The sequence goes on from JAHHHB010000050.1 coordinate 27,313, forward strand.
TGAACCGAAACGGCTTTTGAGCAAGCTTTCTACAACTTTACGTTCTCCAAGGCGTGTAGCTTCTTCTATCCGTTGTGTATAGAGTGGTGATAAACGCATTCCGTAACTCCCTATCTTCCTCGCGTGTTTATTCAGGTTGCTCAACCTCTTGATGATGAGAAAGTTCGGTGGCGTTAATTGCTTTTTGTTTTAATACCAATTCTATTTCTGCTAGTTTTTGACGCAGGGCTTCTTGGAACTCCATTAATTGAGAAACTTCAGCTTTCTTCAACGCCTCCCCAGAGATTTTATGCAAAGAACGGGTTGCTGTAGCTACTGGTAATCTCGGTTTTTGCGGTGTTGGAGAAGCTTGACTCTGTGAAGCTATCACCTCAGCTACTAATTTTCGTGTTGCTTGAACCGAAAGTTTCTGAAAAATCGCCTGCTGCGTCGTATTGCTCCTGATTGCTTGTGCTTCTGACTCTGAGAGTCCCAAATTTTTGGCTGAGAGTTTCTGTAGCGCCATTGCATGAACACCTTTAAGTCCTCTTGACCTAATTGCAGCTTTCAGGTCTTCTGCTAGGGAGAGCATGGGAAAAATGTTGGCATCAATCGAAGCCGGATTAAGTTGTAAATCCAACAGCAACGCCAACACCGCCTGTTCTGGCTCATCTAAATCCATATCTGCTAGACCTTGTTCTTGCTCCTCTGGTGTTCCCGTCATCAACTCAACAACAGAGTTCATGCGTTTTTGTGCGTTCAACCGTCGCACCACTGTCGAGAGAATCCGGGGAATATCTTCAGCTTCTAGACCAGCATTGCTTGCTAATTCTCGCACGATCGCTTCAGCCTTATCGAGAGGATTGAGGTCTTCACGATGTAGGGAGGTCAATAGTGCTTTGCGGTGCAAAGCAGCAGGTTCTGGAATAATTACAGCTTGGAGGTTTTGCCAACCCAAGGTTTTCGCACTGCGCCAGCGCCGCTCCCCATCAAATATAACTAAGTTCTCTCGCTGAATCAGAATTATTGGCTCTAGTTGTCCATCCGATGTCAGAGAACGGGACATGGACTCAATGCTTTCTGCTAAAAATGTTTGTCTGGGTTGTTCTGGGTTCGCTTGAATTTGCTCTAAGGGAATGGATTGGATACCTGATTGTGATTGGAGTTGCGATCGCAGTGTTTGCAGCTGTTCTTCCAACTCCGTAGAACCTTTAGAACGAAGTTCTTCAATCTCGGCTTTAAGTCGCTGAATTTCTGACTCAGCTTCAGACAACTGTTGAGATTGCTTTGCAGCTGAAAAATAATTGGTGAGGTCAGGAGCTTTGCGAGTAACCATATTATTTTTTTGTTTTCTGATGATTCTTGTTTCCAATTAAAGCTTGCAGTTGCTCGGCAATTTCTTTAAAGTCATCTTTAGCGGGATGGCTTGGGCGGTAAAGATGCACTGGTAATCCTTGACCACTGGCATTGACAAATTCAGCGCTATCCCGGATGGCTGGGAAGGCACGGATATCCATCTGCTCCAACTGAGACGGTAATGCAGAAAACATCTGTCGATGAGCTGCTCGGCGGGAATCATATTGGTTAGGGACAAAGCCGAGAATTTCTGGCTGAGGTTTTAAGCGTAAGTGCTTGCAATGATAGTAGTACCATTCCAGTAAATGCGCCGCTCCTTGAATTGACTTCGGTTCCAACTGCACAGGGATAATGATGTGCGTGCTAGCTGCCAATGCCATCAAAGGTAAGGGTCCAAGGGTAGCGGGACAGTCAAATATAATCAGGTCATGTTCCAGGGGATAGTCGGTTAAACGGTCTCCGAGAAGGTAGGCTCCTCGTTTGTGCAAAACCAGTTCATCTGCTGTTTGTGTTAAAACCATTCCGCCTTGACAGATGACAACTTTGTTAGTGTGTTCGCTCCAGCAAGGAATAAAAGGCCAAGAGCCGTCAAAGTCGTCTTTGAGAGCAGCCGCCAGAGTTTGTTCCGGCTCTGGCGGGTTCAATCCACAGAATAGTGTCAGCGATCCTTGCGGGTCGAGGTCAAACAGTGCTACGTTGTACTTGCGCTTTGCCAGATCGTATGCTAAGTGGACTGAAAGTGTAGTTTTACCACTGCCTCCGGCATTGCTGATCACAGCTAGTCGAATTTGCATGGCTTTTTCAATGAATGTTATTCCAGAATCATATATCGAGACCCAAACATCATATATCGATATATGATGAATCTACACAGAGAGTATGATGCTTTCGACCTGCATCTAAAAGTTGAGTAAGTTATTCGCTTTATGCTTCCAGGGACTTCCAAATAAAAAAATACCTCCGGCCAAGGAGCCGGAAGCATGGGATTAAAGAAGTCGGAAGTCGGAAGTCGGAAGTACAGTTTTGTAACGGGGATTTAGACCCCGCCACAAAACTTGCCGCTTGCTAGTTGCGGGGGACTTAAACCCACCGAATTTGTTAAAACGGAATATTGGAACTATCTGTGGTGTTCAGATAGCCGTTGTTAGCTGCTAGAGCTACACCAGCACCAACTGGCTGTTTGGTGTTTTCTGGTGGTGCTGGTTGAACAGCAGAGATGGTAGTGGGGATAAGAGTAGTGTTGGCAGTGTTAGTGGAGATGAAGGTGCGGATAACCAGAGTTGTTTTCTTTTCCTTATATCCTTTGCCGCTATCCACCACCTCAATATCGAGATAGCCCATAGCGATTCCACTTGTGTTAATCCCTGACTCAGCTATTGATACTGCTGCCGCGCCCTTAGTTCTGTAGGGGATTGTATCTTGTACTACACCATCTTTAGCATAAAAGGAGAAAGCACATTCCCCATAAACAATCTTTACTCCCTGATGATCAAAAGTTTCGTTAATTGTGAGGAGTCGAATAGTTTGGCTTGAACTAATCATGAGATATCCTTTTGATTGCAACTGTCGATTTTTCATTGCGATCGCGCCTAGCGCTTTAAAACCAAGGCACCCCACAGACAACTGACCAGTTATCTATGGGGTGCTTTGGTTGCACTAGAAGTTAGCGGTGACTATTTGGTTTTGGTCGCCACTAGATTCAGTAGATTCTTTGCGTTGAGAGGAACTGATGAGTTCTAGATTATTGACGCGAATCACTGGTTTTTCTCTCTTGTCGTCGGTATTCTTGTCCGTCCACCTGTCGAAGATTATTTCACCAGTGATGCCAATGGTGGAACCTTTCTTCACCCAGTCTGCTGCTACTTGAGCAACATTTCCCCAAAGTTCTAAATCAAACCATAAGGGAGATTCGCTTTTGTAGGGCGGTTTGACGGCTAGAGTTAAGGATGTTTTCATTGCACCTGACTCGAAGTGACGGACTTCTGGTTCTTGACCAACACGACCAACCAAATCGACTTTATTGACATATTGCTGAGTCATAAGATTGTCCTTGAGTATTATGTTTTTTTCAAAAATGATCGCGCGATAGCGCATTACCGTATATGCGCCATGTAACGTAAGGGTGTGATATGAATTCTTTCGGTTAAGGGGGAAAGGCAAAAGGAGAAAGGCTGGAATTCACCCCAAACCCAATTCCCAATCCACAAGAGAGGTCATACCAATTCTGTATGAAGATGCGCCTAATTTGGGATATAAAAAACCTCTGCGCCCCTTTGCGTTAACCTTTGCGTTACTCTGCGTTAAAAAGTTAGGATTTAGCGCAGCTTCATCAAGAAACGGTATCAAGAGGGCTTATCCAAAATGTATTGTGTGTAATGTGCCAGCAGTTTTTATTGAGAAAAGCGATGCCTGCGGCGAGCTACGCTAACGCACTTTTACCAGAAGTAACCCCAAATTCTTTGTAGAGACTTGGGGTTATCCTCTTAAGTTGCTTGCTAAATACTCACGTTAGTTGGTCTTTTGTAACCAATCCATGCAGTTTCTCTGCAAGTTTGTTAGGTTTCATTTTAATGCGACCTATAATTTTATTGAGTTTTGCAAGTTCTTGAAGTTTCTCTGCTGGTAGTATCGTCAGTTCTTCTACAGTCGCTAATTCCGCACTTTGGTTATCTGGAGTTTGGCTACTGTCAAGTTCTCTTGAAGCTTCTGAAGTGCTGATGACATCACTTGGTGCGACTGTCCTATCCTCATTTATTTGAGTAGCCAGAACATCTGGATTTATCTCTGTGTGATTGGTGTATGACAGAATTTGCTCTACTGTTGCGATTTTAGGTGGCTTTAGCAGAGCGATGCGGTAAAATTTCCCTATTTTCCTGACTTTAATTTTGGCTCCAGCTGCCCTGAGTCTTGCTGCCAAATCGTTAAGAATAGAAAAATCTACATCTAGATGAATCTGTTGATTGGTAGTGATGATTGCGCTCATTTTTTTATCTGTAAATTAAATCTTACAGTCAGCGCTTTAGCGCAATCTTTTAGATGAAATTTACCTGAATTAAGTAGGTAAACATAATTAATTACACAACGTCATTGCGAATGTAGCGAAGCGAAATGTAGGCTAAGAGCGAACGCTCGTAATGGCTTTAAATATTTTTGTTCAGTTACTTAACTTGTTTGAAATTCTCATCAAAACAAGGATATTTGCCTATATTTTTTATCAGCAGAGATAAATAAACCTGTACTCTCAATTGCACTACGCTGTGCAATCATTAACTGATTCAAGTTATGAATGGCTCTTCCTTGATTATTTTGTTTGGAACCGTATCTGCGCGTGTCTATTCCTGCTTCCCTTAGCGTTTTACAGCACAAACAGTTACATTGGGGTGCAGTGGGTGTTTTACCTGGTTTAACTGCTTTGTATTTGATAAGTTTTTCTCCATCTGTAAAGAAGAAGGAGCCAGCAGAAAAAGCTTCCTTAAAATAACTAGCACCATCAAAACTGGTGACTCCTAATTTGTGAAAAGCTTTGGCATATTCTGGTGCTGATAATCCAAAAATATGAATCCGAATTTTCTCTGGGAGTTTTTGTAATTCTTCAACCACAGTTTGAATGATACCCATATTTCGTTGTTTGTCTGAAGATTTGGGGACAAGCCCTCCCAGCGCTATTGCTCGATATCCCAATTCGGAAAGTTTCAGCGCATAGCCTAATCTTTCTTCTGTGGAAATTCCCTGAATCACTGCCATTGGCAGTCTACCTTCTAATAGTGCTGCTAATTCAATAAATCGAGCAGCACTGTCATAGTTAAATTGGCGGCGTTGATTGATGTTATTTCCTATAAGAAGTGCATCTGGAGCGACTACAATATCTCCAGGTTTGCTGCGTTCCCTATACTCATAAATTGCCCAATGGGGTGTTACTAATTGTCCCTTCAGCTTTGGAATATCCAAATGGCGATAGGAATAGGCACCGCAGTCCCATAGAATTAGGGAATTTGGTATCATTGCTTGTCTGAAAGCTAAAGAACATAACCACCCATCTGGTTGAGCTTCTAGAAGTTCCCAAATACCTATTTTTCTGCCGTATAGTTTGAGGTAGTCTGTTTTGCCAATGACTCCTAAATATTGCGCCATTATAATGTTTTGTAAAATTTGTGAATATCCCCTATAAGGCATAGGGGATATTGTGTTGAAAAATGTTGGTTATACCCATTCGATATGAAGATGTGCCAAACCAAAAATCGTCTTCAATCTATGCTGCAAGCTTTCTTCGGAAACAGAGTTTGGGTTAGTCTCACAAAGAAACGGTATTACTTGGAATTATTCACTCAGCAGTAAAACTTCCCATATTAATCTAGGAGAAGCTTTGAGTAAGGAGTTTTTGGCTGCTGACAATTTCGATAACCAATCACTATTATTTAGGGATTTCCTCCAGCAGTGTTGCAGATAGTCAAGAAGCCACATCTGTTGGTGAAACTCCAGTGTCGCTTCTATTTCTTTGGCAATACTCAGTGCTGTCAAAGGATTGGCAATAGGTGTAGCTAGTTGCTTCAGAAGCGATCGCTCTATTGATTGAAGTTGTTCGTGGTGGGCAGCAGCCTGTCCTGGAGAACCAGCCGCCAGTGCCATCACTACCGGGTTGTCTAGGATTTCAACTTGTCCAATTCTTTCAAAAACTGCTTTCATTTCGATATCAGTCAATCTGTGGAAGGGGATGATTTGGCAACGGCTAGTAATAGTGGGAAGTAAGCGCTCTTGTTGGGAGGAAAGGAGGATAATGCTGCCAGTGGTAGTCTCTTCCAGCGTTTTGAGCAAAGCATTGGCAGCATTTGGTTGCATCTTATCAGCATTTTGGATGACCACCGCTTTGAATGGTGCATTGAGAGAAGAGCGGGAGAGAAATTGAGTAATTTCTCGAACCTGCTCAATCCTGAGAAGCGGTGGAGACTTCCGCTGTACTCCAGCAGCAGCCAACTCACTCTCGTTCAACAACTGTCCCTGATGCAGATAAGTTGGCTCTACCCACAGCAAATCAGGTTGATTGGTGAGGTTATGGATGTTAAAAGTTTCGGCGAGGAAGCATCTAGCTGCCAGAGATTTGCCTACACCTTCTGGGCCAGCGAACAAGTATGCAGGAGCAAGTCGATTGTGTGCGAGCCTCCCTGATGGAGGAGCGATCGCTAACGCTCCTTTGAGTAAAGACACCGCCAGATTTTGTCCCACCAAGGTAGACAACTCGAAGATTTCTTTAACTGGCTGCACAAATTCCGACTCTGTGCTTTGAGGTGGAGGACAAAGAGAGGATTCTTCTGTGACTTGAAGTAGATTTAGTTGATTCATTGTTTGAATTGTTGATTTTGGTGAGATATGGCAATCTCATTTGAGTTGTGAGAAATACGCTCTTTGGCTGTTAACTGTCAACAGCCAACAACTAAAACACGATATTTACGAATCATTTAGAATTGCTCTAGTTAGCACCTACGAACAAAGTTTGATGATTTGAGTTTGAAGGGCGAGCTTTTCGTCTCCACCAGATTTGAGCATTAGTTCCAGTTCCAACAGCACTTTCAAGGCATTTTGCAGTCTGTTTGCACTAACACTCTTCACCTCTTGGCGTATGTAGTAGAGGCGTTTGGGATTTTTCAGTTCTGCAATTTGAGCGATCGCACTATCGTCTTGACATCCAGCCGCCGCCATTAGTTTGACTGTTAACCAAGTGCGAAAGGCAGTAGTCAGGGTGGCAACAATCCTTAAAGCAGGCTCATTACAATCGATTAAGTTTTCGATTAATTTCAACGCCTGAGAAACATTACTCAAACGAATAGCATTGGCTAGTTGCAGGCTATTGGCTGCATTTGCTGACACCAACTCTCTCACCATATCTACATTGATAGTTCCACTTTGAGCATAGGTTTTCAGCTTTTCTAGCTCAGTGAACGTCAGTCGCGTATTGTTACCTGTCGATTCAACCAATAAAGAGTAAGCATCCGCAGTCAGGTTTACATCCACCTGAAGAGCCAAGGTGCGTGCCTGTTGTATTAGTGCGTCTGTCTGCCACTGGGGAATTAGGGGAAACTCTATAGCGAGTGCATACGTAAGCAATAGTTGGACTGATTTGTTTCTGGCATCTGGTTTGTTAAGGCTTGTAATCAGCAAGACGTTTGTTTCTGGGATAGCAGGCAGAATATGTTCCAGTTTTACTAGGGCTGTTTTTGGGCAAACCCCCAGTAAAGAGCTGTTTGGTAGATGAACTAACCGTCCTCCACCCCCCACCGGAGGAGTCATGATATCTGCAAACGCTTGGGGGATCGTCTCCTGAGCAGAAGGTGAGTATTCAGAATAGTTGACGCAGTTCCAATCCTGATCGAGGATATGCAATCGCAGTTTCCCAATAGCGCGATGCATTAAGAACTCGTTTTCGCCCCAGTACAAATGTATTGGCATGAAGCTTGTCGTTAAATTCACTTTCTTTGCGCCTGAGCGTTAGCTCTTCTGCTGCTTGAGAAACGCCCAAAACCTAGATATTGTTAGACAATATCTCCTGAAGAATTAGGATTTTCTTGGCGCGGGTCAGAACGGGGAGAGTGAAAACCACCTTGCACCCAAAGTTGCCGAGATTTTTGGATAAAGCGATCGCTCCGGCGTTCATCATTTAAATCAATTCGGTTGCAAGTAGCTCGACCTGTAGGTGTGATGCCGATAATTTTTGTACCATCCGCCGACCAGATAAAGTGTTCAGCCCACTGTTGCTGACGAGGATTAAATAACGAGACTTCTTGCTCTGTTTCTGGGTCGATTCCTACTGTAAAATTATAGTGACGTTCATTGCACCGACGACAAGCTGAAGCCAAATTATCCACATCATCCGAACCCCCCAAAGATTGCGGCTTGATATGGTCGATTGTCAGGGGAGACGTGCTGAGAAATTCAGGATAATGGCAGTATTCGCACTGAAAATTAGCGCGGTTCCGTACAAATTCTTGGATACTGTTAGGAATTGTCACGACCCAGATGCAATAGTGGCATTTATATAGCTAAAAATTGTGTCTAATTCTCCAATAGCCTCTAGTTCAACGGCTTCTTCTGGTGTCAGTAAATCAGCTTTTTTCTTATCCAAAAGTTCTTGCAAACGCGAACCTAGCTCTTCAGTAAATTTGAAAAGATTGAGATTGTTGACTTTTTCGACTCGAATACCAGTCGTTAGCCAAGATGAGGGTCTAATTACTACTGGATTCATAGGGTTATTACGATTCAATATACTACTATTGTACTTACTTTAAAAGAGTTAGCACCAGATCCAGACTAGAAGTCAAGCCTCGTCCGTAACTGTTGAATGGCGCGATGCATAAGAAACTCGTTCTCTCGATAGTACAATAATACTATTAATTTGTGATTTAGTTATGATGGTATTTTAAAATGTGAACAGAAGTAACTTACCTGTTTGGAAAAATATAATCCTTGATTATTAGGGGTTTAAGCTATTAAAAAAGTAATTTATTCGTGCGCGGTTTCTAACCGTTGCAGCTGAGTGTCAGCGCCAAACTATAAAATTTACTCTCATTAGTTCAAATATATGGATAATCAGTCATCTAAAGAAATTGCTTTAAAACATTTGGAGAAAATAGCGAATATTGATGGTGGTAGTGAAAGAGAGGATGATTTTTTTGTGGGATTTATGAAGAGTTTGGGAGTACCAAAACCGTCAAAGATGACAGAGGTAGATGCTGAAAAATTATTAGGCAATTTGGCAACTGAAAAATGCTCAAAAGAATTTGTGGAATCCTTAGTATATTGGCTACTTCGTCAAGGTATTTCACCCCCAGCGAAGGAAGCAATATTAGAAAGTGATATCGATGGGGATGGTGTACCATTATGGCGAGAGTTAGTAGATGGGAGTAACCCTTTTGTTAATGACCGTAATCCTCCAGTGATCCAGAGTAATTTTGGTAAAGATATTGTTAGAAAAGAAAATTTAGAATTATAAAAAAAATACACAACACCCCACGAAGGAGTGCTGTATATTTCTATAAAGAATCAACAGTTAAAAATGCTCGAAAATGCTCTCTAATTCTGCTTTGTACTGTAGCACTGCATTGACCCCACCATTCTTCTGTTGGGGTTCCTCCCATACAGGAGAGAATGGCATAGAATCTATCTCCCTGATATAAAATTGGCAAACTAATTCCGCCTTGAGATGTTTGCCGAGGGTTGCAATGTACACCAAAGCTATTGAGAAGTTTTTCGAGTTTGTTCAGTTGTTGAATTTCTGGCATAGTACTTATTGTTTAGTAGATGACGAACGCGCTACAGGTTTACGAGTAGTCCGTCTTTTTCGCTTCGGTTTGCGCTTTTGCGCTAAAATATGCTGCACATACCCAACTATTGTTTTTGCTGCTTCTAATGCCTGATTCTCTGGAATATCTCTGCATAACCAATCAAATGCAGTTCTCCAAGTTTCCCATCTGCTTAAATAGCTTCTTTGGTTAGGATGATGAGTCGCAATAATTCTTGCAGCTTCTGCAATTACTGCTGATTTAGTCATAGCCTGCATATTTATCTGGGTAAATTTTGTAATTTGTTTTTAGGGTGATGAATGCACTTATAATTTGTCGATTGTGATGAGACAGCACTCTACTTCTGTGTAGCGATCGCTATTCACAAACAATCCCCAGGGCAATTCCTCTACTTGAGCATTAACTGTGGTCAGCCAATGACGAAATTGCTTGTAAAAACTGCTGTTATATTGCCAAGGAGTATTACTAGCTAACGATACAAGCCTCCCACCTGAAGAGAGACAATGGTAAGCCTTTTTTATATGGGAGATTTGTTGCGAGAAAGGGGGATTTTGTATGATGTTGTGATAGCGATTATGGAGATTATGTGTACTGAGTAAATCTGAGCCGATAACAGTAAATCCCTGGAGAGTAAGTAGAGTCTGAAGTTCTATAATCGGTTCGATTACTTCTAAAATCGTCCCAGACTCTCGCATAGCAATGGCTAAATTACCAAATCCAGCAGATGGCTCTAAACTTAAACTATTTGACTCAATGTTGGATGCTTCTATCAATAATTCCACTACCCAAGGAGGAGAAGGAAATACATCCCACTTTTTAAGTATTTCGCTCTGGTTCAGATTCAACAATTCTTACTTCGTCTCGTAGTTCTTTACTTACAGATTTTTGTGTATAATCTTGGAGTTGAAGGCGTTGCACAGTACCAAAATGTTGACGGATAATGTCAAGTCCTTCAAGGAATTGTAGAATACAGGTTGGGCCTCCTACCTGATATAAAGAAATGGCATCTTCCCATTCCTTAAGGCTGGCTTTCTTTGACTTGAGAATTTCCACAATCGCTGCTGGTAATCTGACTGACTTCCCAGTATCTAAGTCTCGATGAGATATGGTAGCTAGTAACAGTTCTTGCTCAGACTCTACAGTTTCCCCCTTGGATAAATTGATATGATGGAGTTGAGCAGCTACTCCAAATAAGGGCAGTTTTAACTGTAGAATTTTTCTTTTTTTATTAGAAGTTGATTGACGATTTTTGGATTTTAATTTAACTGGGTTTTGGGGTGACTTGATGTTGAGAATTTGAGATATTGTCAGAGATAGTTGTCCTTTAGGAGACAGATGTATCTTACTATCAAGATTGCAATGAGGATAAATGATGCGATGTTCATACTCTGCCTCGCATCTGGGGTCGCCAAATACTCTTAGCTTGACTCGAAGTGTATGAAAAATCCACCCACTGCCTCTATCTAGACATTCTGGTAATGTAATAGTTGGCAGATTTTCTGTCCATTCTATAGTGACAATTCTATCCCCAGATAAACCCTCATGTATTTCTCTGACTTTAGCCCCTGGATGTTTTTCATTAAACTTGTTTACCCATGCTTTCTGCTTGTTGTTAAGGCGAGGTTTGGCTTTTCTTTTGGACTGTGATTTTTTCATAAAAATTGTTGCAGATAACAAATAGCACTTTGTGAAAGTCAATTTTTTTAACGTAGATGCGGAGCGGCTACTCTACGAGAACGCCAAGGGCGAAGCCGCAGGCTACCGCAGAGGCGCAGAGAACACAGAGAGAAGGAAGAAATGCTTAACTGAACTGTATTGACCCATAAAGGGATAGAGTTTTAGGAAGGAGAGTCTTTAATACTGGTTTCGCCCATGAAGAGAGAAGGTTTTTAACCAATACTCATTTGCCACTCGCACAGAATTTATACTGAATTATGACTCCTGAGTTCTTTTTTATAAAAATAGTTTTTTCTCATGAATCACTTAGAATTTCTATAGTAAAGGCAACACAAATTGTCATGTGTTGCCTTGTTAATTAAAGTTGTGTAGTGGTAATTCTAGACTAGAAAATACTTAGCTGTACTCCCAATTTGCTAGATAATTGTGGTTCGATGATTGAGAGAATTTCATCTCGTTTATTGGCAATCATCCCTAAATAGTAGCTACTCGAATATGGGGCAGAGTTGGTAATTCCTTGCAACCCCTGATAGAAAGTGACGATATCACCAGTATTGCCAAGAGCAAGAAGAGTCTTTTCACCTTTTCTGATTTTGCGTGTGATTTGTAATTCCTCAAGTGGAAATTCCCCAGAGGCAATGATTTTTGTCAGTTCTTGGTAGTATTTCTCGGCGCTGACTTTCGACTCTAGATATTGAGTGAGATAGTTCAAAGGAAACTGCTTCTCAAGGCGAGAGCGATCGCGTTTACGCCACGAACCTTTGGTGGTGATTTTTCCATCTTCGTGCCAAAGGATATAGTTCTTAGCTCCTCTGGTAGGAACAAACATAGCTTTGACTAGAACTTCCAATTCTATGTTGATACCGTTTGGTAAAGAGTTCTGTAGGTTCTCAAACACCATTAACGGTTTAGGGTGAGAGAAGAAGATACCATCAGTATCCGATTCCACCTGCACACCCCCTGCTTTCTCAATGACATCAATCATGAATCGCAGTATGCGTCTGCCGTAAGCTGTTACCAGTGCCGCAGCTTCCATATCGTTAAAGCCAACGCCAGAAGTACCATAAAAGCCAAACAAGGAGTTAATCAGCTCTTTGAGAGAAGCTTCCGCTTGTTTGACACCCATATCCCCAGCTTTCCCCAATTGTTTGAGTTTGAGACGTTCTTTGGTGAGATACTCTAGAATGCTCAATCCTACTCGGCGCGTATCCTTGCGAGAGCAGATGCCATATTTAAGCATGATGCTGGGGTAGAGGCTGGAAACATCGATTTTGGCAATGCTGCGGTGCAATCCAGATACCGATATTACCAAACCCCCCTCAAACTTCATCTTGCGATCGGCTGTTGGTTCATAACCTGGGTATTGGCTTTCTAGTACCCGCTGCCATTTAGTACCATTGCCAGTAATAGAAAGCTGTTGCAGATTCATCCTTGGTACTATCAGAGACTCATAGTGGTAGGAAGGAACCAACTTATCAGCAATCAGTTTTGTGTCTTCCAAATCATAAATGAGGTACTCCCTAATTTTTTGCCATCCCCTAGAACCTGAACCACCACTCCAACACTGTTGAATTTCTGGGTGACTTAGCACCAATCTTTCATGCTCCCTTAACCCCATCTGCAATACGACTTTCTTGAGGGAATGGCTATTAAAGAGAGATTTTGAGACAAAATCCCACCTTAATACACAGATATATATATCAACGTGTTGGCTGTTTCTAATGAATATTTCTCGAATCTCAATCGGCTTGCCAAATACCTGTGCCGTTCTGATAGTTCTAGATTTAGAGGAGATGGTGAATGGATGTGGTATGCCATTGATTTTGCACCTATGGATGATAAATGGTAAATCAAATTCTGTACCGTTGTATGTCAGAACTACATCGGGTGATGTGCGCTGAAAATGGGAGATAAATTGGAGGAGCAATTTTGATTCATTTTCTTCCATGAATACAAAGTACTCCCCCAATTCATTCATGCATCCTATGGCTAGGATGCGCTCATTTTCAGATATCAGCCCTGATGTTTCAATGTCGAGTATCATCTGTTTCAGGGCATTATATGGCTTAATTGTTCTTATTGGTTGCCATTTGAGAGGTTCTGCATCGTCTGTATAAAAGATATCTAGTTTGTTTTCTTGAACTACAATTTTGTTGCCACTTTTGGTAATAAAGTTACGATGATTGTAAGCAGCATCCATTGTTTATTCAGTCAAGTAGTTAGTGTTTCCTAATTTCCGCATTCTGAAAACGATTGAGTTGATTTCCAAAAAGTAGTGTGGAGAAGGATGCTGAGATAGGAAATAGTCGAAATCATCTAAACTAGTAATGGTCAATTCTTGAGGGAGTATGCGTCCTTGCAGATTAAGAGAGATTTTGGGGTAGTTTCGTGGATCGTATCTAGATAATGATTCATATCTAGATATTTTCTGCAAATGGTAAGTAATGGAATTGATATTCAAGTAATAATCTGTGGTTGAGTGAGTGTAGATAAATTCACCCAATTCTTCCACTTTATTTAGTTGTTGATGATGGACTGTTTTATCTTCAGTTTGACAAGAAATTTCCATGCTCAATACTCACTCGGTAGCATCAATACTGTTTGGCAGACATAAAGCTTGATTTGTTGTAAGGGAAAGTCGGTAAATTCTATGTTTTGCACTACATCTGGATGACAATCTGAATCAACACGACAAGTGAGGACTGCTGTTTTATCGGTATTAACTTCCAATTGCCAAAGTTGAAATTCTTTGAGTTCTGGATGTTTCGATAAAAGTTCATTTGTTTGATAAGAGGCAATAGCATCAATCAGCCAATAGGCTTGAGCTTCTTCTGCTACAAATTGGATGCCCTCTGTATATAAGAGTTTCTTAGACCAGTGTTTAAAGTTTGTAGAAGAACCTGTGAAGTGGGCTAAATCGTCTTGGTTAATCATGATGTAAATTGTGTGTTATGACTTCAATAGCAAAAGGCGTTAGCCATCAATTGCTGATAACAAAAAGCCCCTCAAAATGAGGGGTTGGCAATCAGAAATTGTGAGAGTCAGGACTTACGCAACTGGCTCACTCATCTTCTGGTACAAGAGTCAAGGGTCAAGGGTCAAAAATAGAGGTTTTTTGGACTCTTGACTTTTGACTCTTGACAACCTAAACGAAAAAAATGTGACACTTGCGTAAGTCCTAATAGTTTTACCTGGAAGCTATCAACTGTCCTACCATTTCCACCCAAGCAGGTGCTTTTTTTCCATTAACTGGTATGAGAGAATTCCACTGTTGTTGCAGAGATTCGATGCTCATCTGAGGTAGTTGTTCTTGCGCCCAGGCGATCGCATCACCAGGTGTTTTCCAGTTAGTCCACGGTGGATTATCTTTCATGGAAATGAATGTAGCCGGAGTAGTACAGTTAGTAGAAGGTAGCAGCCCCAGAATGATCACCTCTAGCCATAATTGTGGTTGAGTAGAAAGCTTCACTTGCACTTCGCATTGTCTGAGATGTTGTTGGGCGAGTAAGATGGTTGTGCTATCCCAATTTTTCGTGATTTCACACAATTCCTTCCAAGTGTCTTCAGTAAGTGTCACCATCTCTTGATTATTGGGAGATGTTTTGGCAATCAACATATCTCTAAAGAAGCTGGTGAGATTTTGCAGAATTACCAGTGGTTCTTTACCCCACTCTAGTAAATTGCGAATAATCGCAATCACTGCATCACTGTTATTTTCTTGAATCCTCTCCACCAGTGTTAGCAATTCGTACTCTGGTACAGTACCTGCTAATTCCCATACCCAATTAGGGGTGATAGTAGTGTTAAGCAGACTGAGTTGATCTAGCAAACACTCAGCATCCCTCAAACATCCAGAAGACATTTGTGCTACCAGCCGCAGCGCTTCTGGAGTAATATCGATTATTTCCTCAGAGATAATGTAGTTTAGGTGTTTGACCATATCATCAACACCAATTCTTCTAAAATCGAACCTTTGGCATCGAGAGGCAATGGTGGTAGGCACTTTGTGAACTTCTGTGGTGCAGAGGACGAATACTACATTACGAGGAGGTTCTTCCAAAGTCTTGAGAAGAGCCTGGAATGCTTGGGAACTGAGACTATGTACCTCATCCAGAACGTACACTTTGTAACGACTGTTGACAGGTGCAACATAAACACGGTCGATAATCTGCCTGATATTCTCTACGCCAGAGTTGCTAGCAGCATCTATTTCTACTACATCCAGAGATAATCCACTAGCGATCGCAGTACATGAATCGCATTTACCACAGGGTTCGGGAGTGGAAGCGTCACCATGTTGACAGTTGAGAGATTTTGCCAGGATGCGAGCGCTGGAGGTTTTACCTGTGCCTCTAGGGCCAGTGAACAGGTACGCCGGGGCAATTCTCCTTGAAGTAATGGCGTTGGTGAGTGTGGTAGCGATCGCTTGTTGACCAACAAGTTGAGCAAAGGATTGAGGACGATATTTGAGGTGAAGTGGTTGGTATATCATTCTTTTCAAATGCAGATATATTGAATGCTCCTAAGCTCATATATCACCAAGGAGCTTGGGCGTGTAACATTTGTTTATAAGAAAGATGCCGAAAACCCCTGAGTATGTGCCTGACGTAAGGTCGGCACATACGTGCAACAGATGCGGGGATGTTCGTGTAGCGTCCAGGGAGAGTTAAGCAGCTTCAGTTTTCTTCCTTCTACCTCTAGGTTTGGTAGCAGGAGAATTTGTAGGTGTCATTGCTTCTTCTGTTGTTGTAGTTTCCTCCGTTGATTCTGGTGCAGCAGGATTTGTTGCTATAAGAGTAGTTTCTTCTATTACCTCAGCAGCTATCTCAGTTGTTGGTGGTACTTCATAATTTATTAGTGAGACATCTTCTGTCGCTTGAATTTCTTCCGAAGCTGCTGAGACATTCTCTTTTGTAGAAGGTTCTTCATTGAAAGAAATTAACTGTACTGGCATCACTAGAATTAGCTGATTGAGAATGCCACCAACAGGAGTGATGATGACAGGCTGAGTAGGTTTATTTGCCTTAATCACTACCTCATCAGTAGGGATGAATTTTAAGGCATCAGCAACATATTTTATGTTGAAAGCAATCTGCAAGTTGTCTGGATAATCTATTTCTGACTTGATGAGAATAGATTCAATAGCACCACCTACATCTTGAGATTCTGTAGATAATGTCGCTTGTTGATTGGTGTAGTCAAAGTTGACAGCGACAACTTTTTCCTTTTGGTCAGCAACAATTCCTACTCGCTTTAAAGCATTATCGAGAACTTTTCTATCTATTGTAAACTGATGTTGAAATTGTTGGGGAATGAGAGAGGGATACTGGGGATATTGTCCTTCTAGTAATCTGCTGGTTATCTGAATATATGGTAAGTCAAACACTGCAATTCCATTATTAATGCTAATAGTGCATTCGCAGTTTTCTCCCACACTACTCAGAATCTTTTGCAATTCTGTAAGTATTTGATGAGGAATTGTGATTTCTACTGTATCTAACTCAGTTCCATCCTGTACATTCTCATTAGATTCTATAGTGCCAGAAGCAACTGCTAAACGATGACCATCAGTAGCCGCAGCCTCCCAACTTGTTTTACTAAATTTGAAATTTACTCCAGCTATAACTAACTTAGTTTCATCATGACTTGCAGCAAATAGTGTTGCTTCTAATGCTTGTAAAAGTTTGACTGTTGGCAGTGCAATAATCTTGCCCTCAGCTTTAGGAAGTGATGGGAATTCTTGAGGATTAACTGTTTGAATGCGACATTTACCAGAGGAGTGGGTGAGAATAGCAGTACTGTCTGCAATCTCTAGGATGATATCTTGTTTGGGGAGACTGGAGACTACTTGTAATAATAGTTTGGCAGGTAGTGCAATATTACCTCCTTCTTCCACCTTAGATTTGCATTTTGCTCTAATCCCCAAGCTTAAATCGAAAGCAGTCACTAAAATTTGCTGCTGGTATTTGTCTGCAATCAACAGTACATTGTTGAGGATAGGGTGATGAGGTTTATTGGGGACAGCATAGTTAACGAAAGAAAGTGTATCAGTGAGGTCTTTTTGAGAAATTGTGAGTTTCATAATGTGGCGTAAATGACATAATTAATGATGAGGTGCTTAGTGTAATGTCAAGCACCTTTGAAGTGAGATGTTATGAGTGATTACTAAGTAGCAATTATTATGTGGATACAATTGCACTAGATTCGGTAGCAGCAGACAGGGCTGGTGTTTCAGGAGAACCAGGAATCATAAGTGGCTTGGTGGGTTCAAGTGATTCCCACACATACTGCTTAATATTTTGGTTGAAACCCAAGAAATAGTTACGCCAGTTTTCTACTGTTGGTTGTTCGTGATTTACTACTCGACAAGCGAAGCTTTTTTGTTTGGTGCCAACTTGTTCTCTAGCAGTTTTGAAACAAAAGATACCCAAGGAGTAGAATAGCGCATTCTTTTGTTTGGCGGGGATACCGTTAACAATAGAATGGCAGATATTGAGTTCTCTACAGAATTCTTGCCAGTGGGCAGAGAAAGATGCTTGGTTTGCACCTGCTGCTTTATAAATTAGGGGAATTTGGTGGAGTGATTCGTTGTTTTTGTCTAACAGGAAGACTTGGAAATATTGGAGGTTGCCAATGTTGTCATCTTCCTTCATTTGGGCAGTGTACCTTCCCAAAATTAATGTGGAGTTTGACTCTTGTGACTGTTTTCTGTCAAACCCCAAAACTGGTGTTTTGGGACAAACTAGCATTCTAGGATTTTGGATAAGAATACCCTGTTCTTCAGCACCACTAGACTCAAACGTATAGGTAATGAGTTGTTTTTCGTCGAACTCTCTCCAACCTGCGATCGCCATTTGATTAACAGCTACAAAATAGCCACAGGTAGCAGGGGTAGTGCCTCGGAGTGATTGAATACGGGGAAGTTTGGCATCAGGGTCGAGAAATTCAGGAGAGCAAAATTCATCTTTTTCTTGCACAGGAGGAATTACCTCAGAGTTTTGGAATTCCACAGTAGGTTCAACAGTGGTTTTCATTTGTTGGTTTTTAGTCATTTTTTAGTTTTTAATTAGTGGTTTGTCGGCAATGGTTGTTTAGAAAGCGATTTCGCGTGATTCGTGATGTTTGCCGTTACCGTTGCTTGAGTGGATTGAATTATGGGAATTTAATCGTTCCAGTTCTTGAGTGATTTGTTGTTGTCGTTGCTTGGAGAGATATTGGTGAATTTCTTGGAGAATATGGATAGTTTCTGCTAGTTTTTGTAGACAATCAGTACCAAAATTAATGGTTAGAGTTTCTCCATCTTCAACAAATGCACAGCATTGTCTATCCCCATTACTGTAGGAAGTCACAAATGTTTCTTGTGTGATTTTGGCTGAGAAGGAATGCAATATTTTCATTGTTTAGCAGTTAAAAATTTTATCCAAATGATGTTACTAGTTCTACGAGTATTGCGACGTTTAAGGTGAGCAAGCATTTGGGTTAGACATATCCCTGCTGAGTTAGAAAAGTTATATGTAGACATGAGGGGATGGGTTTTTTTTTGCGGAACCCCAACCCCTGCTGAGTTAGAAAAAGCGTATGTAGACATAGCTTGCGCTTCCGATATCAATTTCTCTCCAAGCACAGCGCGTAGCGCCTAACGTCGTGGGAGTTTTGGAGTTAGAGAATTCATTTTGTTAACTAAGTTGGTGGCGTTCACCATTAACCACCCAGCTTCTCTGCATTTATTCAGTGCATCCTCTAATTCATCTTTATTATTGAGTAGTTTGTAGCGAATGAAGTTTCTATAAACTGGATGGATATATGTTTGATAGCCGTTTTCAGTTTGAATGTAGCTGATGCGTTTATAAACCAACATTACTTATTAGACTCTTGTTTTCATTTAGTTGTTGATTGTTATCTTGTTCAGCTAGTTGTACAATTAGCTCTGTCGGCACAGCCCACGCCTTACACTCAAAAGCCATTGATAATCGTTCTGATTTCCTCACAGTTGCAACAGAGCATTTTTGGTTTTCTAAGAGCCATTGCTTAAAAAAATTGGCTTTTTCTAGAGTATCAAATCCGAAGTAAGAGACTTTTCTTTGTCCTAATGGATTAGTGATAGTGGCAACTCTGGGAGAGAGTATATTGAAAGTCCATCCATCACTATTCAGTTCTACCCTGGTGATGTTGAGCATTAGATTTATCTATGTTGTTCATAGGGTGTGATAAGCTGATCCGCGACAAAACATTGCATAAACACTCTTTATGGTCGTTAACTGTTAACTATTGATGGTTAACTATTGATGGTTAACGGTTAACTGTTGACCTAAAAAATACATTCAACAGTTATCAGTCATCAGTCAACATTCAACAGTCATCAAGTAAATGTACAAGTTAAATGCGTAACAGCTTATTAACTACACGCCCAATGAATGAAACCACTGTTTACTGCATATCCGATAACCTTTGTTCGCAGTAACTAATCATGTTTTCTGCAAGCTTTTTCAAGTTGATAGAACACAAAATAGCAAACAAGGTATCGTTGGCAATATCCTGGTCTTGAAACTTGCCATGTGTTTGTGGATTTTCTTGAATTAGATGTTTAGCATCCAAATCCATACTATTGGCAATTTCACTTAATTGTGATGCAGTTTTGTGGAGCTGTTCGAGATATTGTTTTGCGAGTGACATTGGTAATATATTAAAGAATCATCAACGCATTAGCTAACCAACTGATAATTTGAGCAATCAGTTGTTTCGCATGAATAGGAGAGCCTCTATCCAGGTGTTCAATTACCTGATGGATAGTAGTATGTGCCCTCCGCAAAACTTGAATCGCTGTTTGTACAGACTGCGCTTCTGGATTTGTAATCGGGGTGTTGGAGGGTGGAGAAGGTAGTTCATTTTGCGACATTAAATTTTGACTTCTGGAACAGTAGTTAGGTATTCAATGGCTGTTATTTCTCCTTTGAGAAACTTTTGGAGATTTAATTCATGTTCATTTATGCTATTTTCTGCTGATGACTCGAAATGATTGGTACTGTTAATGATGCTTGGTAGTTTTGATAATGTCATTGCTAATCGTTTTATAAAAGCATCATGTTTCTCTTGGCTATAACTAAATTGGTAGATGGTGGGATAGTCATCTTCATTGACAAAGCAGTAGATTATGGAGATGTTATCAGGCGTAATTTCTCGTGTTTCTGCAAGGAGAAATAATCGTAGTTGAGTTGGCCATGATTTCTCTAGTTTTTCTGGCTGCTGAATGTATCTTTCAGATGTCCAGTCTACAGCTATTACTTGATCTCCAGTCGCAATTAACAAGTCATATTTAGCGGTGATAACTGTGTCAGAAATGAGTTTTTGGAGATTAACATTATATTGTTTGCTTTCAGAAGGGATATTAATGATTAACTGAAGCTGGGATATCCAATGAGCCATTTTTGGATAAGCTTTGAGAAATGGTTCTACTGGCAATTCCATCATCAACTGTTGCATAATCAGATGAAATTGTCTGCCCAAGTTTTGTTGAGTAATATTTTCAGAATAGTGGGGTATAAATTTTTGCTCAACAAAATACTGCTGAAACTTTTGGGTATTTTTCTCTAATAGTTCCAGCAGTTCATAGTTCAGTAAATTCATATATTTCTCTCTTGGTTGAGTTCAAGAGAGAAGCGCGTCAGCGATATCGGGGGTTAGAGATTACGCTTCTGATGAAATGTGATTGTTGCGAGACAAATTTCTGAGCTTGATGAACTTGAGCATAGCTATAATTTTTCTATCCACAAATTCTGTTGTTTTGTCAATGTCAACATCACTATCAACGTTTTCTGCGAGAAACATGATTGAGGAAATTGGTACTTCAAAAATCTCTTAATAGCCCTTAAGCACATCAATAGTTGGTGTTTTATTTGCAGATTCAATTTCTGAAAGATGTGATTTAGATATTCTTAGTTTTACTGCTAATTCCTTTTGTGTTAAATCATAGAATACCCTCATCAGCCTCAAAGCTTTGGAGATATTATCTACAGGTTTAGAGGGTGTTTGAAAAGTCAGGTATGTTGTAAAAAAGCTCTCTCAGTATACGCTGTGAATAGATAATAAACAGCACCGAGAGAGCAACATGAGTAAAGCTTACCCCAGTAACCTGAGCCTCGCA
>JAHHHB010000051.1 GCA_019359545.1 Desmonostoc geniculatum HA4340-LM1
GATACATCTCAACGCAACTCGGTACAAGGGTTTCTACCTATTTTATCCTTTTTACTTGCACTTTATTCTCTTTTATCCTCCCGAATCTCTTGATTTATCTAGGTTTTTCGTTTATTCTGCAAACCCCAAATAGCTCTAGCTAAAGGGCTAGAGCTAGATAAATGCTGCGATTATGAGGACATAATTTGTCCCTATTTGCTAAAGCTGTAAATTTGCTGTGTCTCCAAGCGATCGCTAATCGATGAAGGCAGTGTACCATCCGAGAACATCTGCCGATCTAGTTGAATTTGCAAATTACTCAAAGGATCGCTACCAGAAGAAATCAGAAATTCGAGTTTCTGGATGTACGGTAATGTTGCGAGTTCATCTAAAATCTGGAAGATTGCTTGCAGGTAAGGATGGCCGCTTTGGCGATACCAATCACAGCCAGCAACTTTTGGCTGGTCGAAACCTAAGTGTATTGTTAGAGATGGCTCGTCAAATAAAGCGATCGCCAACGGACGCGCTTCTTCCTGCAATAATAGATCGTGGGTTCTCGCTAAATGTCGCAGTTTCTCTAGGCGTTCATAGCGTTTTGTCACCAACTGTGGGTCATCTTGCCAGTGAATTGCCACTGTTACCAGATAAGTCTGTAACAACATGTGACCTAGCTTTTTAGCCTTTGTTGCCAAGTAATAAGAATTGTAGTCATTGGCCTCAATTAATAATGGCACGCGATCGACTACTTCCAATCCATAGCCCTTAACTCCAGCAATTTTACGGGGATTATTGGTAATTAGGCGAATCTTTTTTATACCCAAATCCATGAGCATTTGCGCCCCCATACCGTAGTCTCGCAAGTCAGCGGGAAATCCTAAACGCTCGTTGGCTTCTACTGTATCCAATCCCATATCTTGTAACGAGTAGGCTTTGAGCTTATTAATCAAGCCGATTCCCCGTCCTTCTTGGCGTAGGTATACAACGACACCTTGACCAGCAGTTTCAATCATTTTCAGTGCTGCTTGTAACTGCATCCGACAGTCGCAGCGCAAAGAACCCAAAGCATCACCAGTTAAGCATTCTGAGTGCATCCGCACCATCACTGGCTCATCTTTGAAATTAGCGGGATCGCCCTTGACAATCGCAACGTGTTCTGTATTATCCAGGGTGTGGCGGTAAGCGTAAATTTCAAACTGACCGAACTGGCTGGGCAGCTTGGTAATAACCTCACGATACACCAGGCGATCGTGCTTGAGCCGATAACTAATTAAATCTGCAATACTAATAATTTTTAAATTATGAAGCCTAGCATATTCAATTAACTGCTGTAACCGCGCCATCGAGCCATCAGGGTTTTGAATTTCACAAATTACCCCAGCTGGGTATAAGCCTGCTAACCTAGCCAAGTCCACAGCGGCTTCTGTGTGTCCTGCGCGTTTGAGTACGCCTCCAGCCTTAGCCCGAATCGGAAAAATGTGTCCAGGACGACGTAAATCGGTAGGTTTTGTAGCCGGATTGAGAGTAACCTGGATAGTGCGGGCGCGGTCTTCGGCTGAAATGCCTGTAGTCACACCCAAATCTGGACCAGCATCAATACTGACGGTGAAGGCGGTTTGGTTAGTATCTGTAATATTGCTTACCATCAAGGGTAAGTCTAATTCGTCTAGGCGATCGCCTGTCATTGCCAAACAAATCAGCCCTCTAGCTTCCACCGCCATAAAATTAATCATGTCAGGTGTAGCAAATTGGGCAGCGCAAATCAAGTCGCCTTCATTTTCTCTATTTTCATCATCTACCACGACAATGACACGACCAGCTTTTAGGTCTGCCAAGGCGGCATCAATTGGATCAAATTGAGAAACTTGGGTAGTCTTAGGCTGTGACACAGAGAGATTTCCAGCTACCAACGTAAATTTTTTTAACAATTTCTTCTTTTAGATTGTAGCTCCTTTATCTGCCAGAGAAGTAGACTAGCAATGATTTGATAACATGGCAAATTCTGACAAGGGGATGGGGAGATGGGGAGATGGGGAGATGGGGAGAGAATTTCACCCCACGACCTCATCACCCACCCCTCCCACACTCCTCATTCTCCCTCAAGTTTATTTAGGGGAGATGCGGCGTTTTGTACGCTCTGGGTCTGGTGACTGATATGTTGATAGCTGGAAACGAATTAACCATTCATGGGATAAGGATTTGGGATCATGAGCAAATTTAGACGCGTACCCGTTGGGATTGTTGGCGCGTCGGGCTATGGCGGAGTACAGTTAGTACGGCTACTGATGGATCATCCAGAAGTCGAACTGGTTTATTTAGGTGGTGAGAACAGCATCGGCAAATCCCTGGGGGATCTTTACCCGCACTTGACTCATGCAGCTAATCTGCCAATAGAGGCGGTAGAACCAGAGATAATTGCTAACCGCTGTGAAGTAGTTTTCCTGTCTTTACCAGATGGTCTGGCTTGGCAAATCGCGCCCACACTGTTGGAAAAAGGATGTAAAGTACTGGATCTAAGTGCAGACTATCGGTTTAGTGATTTGGCAACTTATACAACTTGGTATGGTATTGAGAGAAGCGATCGCTCTACTGCTGCAACAGCTGTTTATGGATTACCAGAACTTTACCGCGATCGCATTACCGAAGCTCAACTCATTGGTTGTCCTGGTTGCTATCCCACTGCGAGTCTGCTTGCACTTTCGCCACTATTAAAGCAAGGTTTAATTGTCCCAGAAACAGCTATTATTGATGCCAAATCTGGCACATCCGGCAGCGGACGGCAACCCAAAACTAACTTATTACTAGCTGAAGCAGACAACTCCATAGCACCTTATAGCGTTGGCCGTCACCGTGATACCCCAGAAATTGAGCAAATTTGCAGTGATTTAGCTGGTCACGAACTGACCATCCAATTTACACCACACCTCATCCCAATGATACGCGGTATTCTAGCAACCGTATACGCCACAATGCGCGACCCCGGTCTTGTGGGAGATGATTTGCTTACAATTTTCTCAGCCTTCTACCGTAATTCCCCTTGGATAAAAGTCTGCGGTAGCGGTGTTTATCCCCAAACAAAATGGGCTAACGGCAGTAATCTTTGTTACATCGGTGTAGAAGTTGACCCGCGCACAGGTCGCGTGATTGTCATGTCAGCAATTGACAACCTGATTAAAGGGCAAGCGGGTCAAGCGATTCAGTGTTTAAACCTGATGATGGGCTGGGATGAAACCTTGGGGTTGCCGAAGTTGGGGTTTTATCCGTAATTGGGGACTGGGGACTGGGTATTGGGGATTGGGTATTGGGCATTCAGAAAACTTTTCTCTAGCCCCCAGTCCCTAGTCCCCAGTCCCTAGTCCCCAGTCCCTACTTCGGTCCCAAACCCACAGCACCAGCATACACGGCGCGATCGCCTAGTTCGTCTTCAATTCGCAGCAAGCGATTATATTTTGCTACCCGTTCGCTGCGACAGAGGGAACCTGTTTTGATTTGGCCAGCACGGGTGGCTACGGCTAAATCGGCGATGGTTGTGTCTTCGGTTTCACCGGAACGATGGCTAATTACTGAACGGAAACCGTTGCGAGTTGCCAAGTCAATTGTTTGTAAGGTTTCAGTCAGGGAACCAATTTGATTCAGTTTAATCAAAATGGCGTTACCGGCTTTTTCTTCAATGCCTCTTTGCAGGCGAGTAACATTAGTCACAAATAAGTCATCTCCTACCAACTGCACCCGCGAACCTAACTTCTGGGTGAGCAATTGCCAACTTTGCCAATCTTCCTCATGTAAACCATCTTCAATTGAGACAATGGGATATTGGTCAACTAGTTGAACCAGGTAATCAATAAACTCAGTGGGAGCGTGAGGTTTACCATCGTAAACATACTGACCATTCTTGTAAAACTCGCTAGCCGCCACATCCAACGCCAAAGCGACTTGCTCCCCTGGCTTGTACCCAGCTTGTTCAATAGCAGCAACCAGCAATTCCAAAGCCACCTGATTGGACTCTAAGTTAGGGGCAAAACCGCCTTCATCGCCCACACCAGTCAGCAAACCCTTCTCATCTAATACCTTGCTGAGGGTAGCAAACACCTCGGCGCCCCAGCGTAAGGCTTCCCGGAAGGAAGTCGCCCCAATTGGGACAATCATAAATTCTTGAAAATCTACGTTGTTCGCTGCGTGTGCGCCGCCGTTAATGACATTCATCAACGGTACTGGTAGTAAATTTGCTAGTGGGCCACCCAAATAGCGATATAGGGGAATTGCTAGAGATTCGGCACCGGCTTTGGCTGCTGCGAGGGAAACCGCCAAAATCGCATTCGCCCCCAAATTGGATTTGTTATCAGAACCATCGATCGCAATCATTGTGCGGTCTAATAGTTCTTGGTTGAGGACATCCAAGTTGAGTAATTTTGGGGCAAGTACCTCTTTGACGTTTTGTACCGCCTTGAGGACTCCTTTACCGCCATAACGGCTTTTATCGCCATCACGCAGTTCGTGTGCCTCAAAAGAGCCAGTGGAGGCACCACTGGGAACCTGCGCCAGCCCTACAGCACCGTTGGCGACATGCACCTCGGCTTCAATTGTCGGTCTACCGCGTGAATCAAGAATTTCACGAGCTGCGATCGCAACAATTGCAGTATCTAGAATGTGACTCATTTGTACTTTGTCCTTTGTTCGAGTGTTTTACTTACGCATATAGTCCAGTGGCCTAACCCAATCGTTAGCATAGGCGGTTAACAGACTTTCTCGGCTGACATTAAAGAAGATTTCCACAGTTGGAGTCAACTGACAGGAGAATTGATCGGATTCTGGAACTTTTGTAAGCTGGATTTACTTACAGCAGATTTCATGTTACTGAAGTACAGCATCTAAATCTGGTAGCTAAGCTCAGAGCCTATTCTCATTCTCAATTCTGCTGTATGTAACAGCGAATTAAATAATACTCGTGCAAGATATAATACTTCAACAAAAAACTTATAAACAGATGAAGAATCATTTTAATTTAACTTCTCGCAGCAAATTAAAGCTGCTAATTTTCACTATATTTTTTGTTTTAAGTTTCGTTAGTTCAGTGTTCAGCCAAACTCCTAAACCAACACTGACTCCCGATGTTAAAGCCAAAGCTGCTTTGATACAAGACATTAAGGATTAATTATTGTAGAGACGGCGATTTATCGCGTCTTTGTGATTTAGAATTTTCATCAAAAAACCTTAAGCGAACAGTATTGGACTCGTATTTGATTACGTAAAAAAAACTCGCCCTCAACTCAAAAACGGTGATTGCCTATTCCTTACTATCTACTCCCTACTTCCTGCTAAGAGCAAATCAGTTCAAAAATCAAAGCGGATTACTATAATAAAATATAAGAATTAAGTAAGTAACCAAAGGTCAATATGCGTTTATTACATACAATGCTGCGGGTAGGCAACCTTGAAGAGTCCTTGAAGTTTTACTGTGAAGTTCTGGGTATGAAATTACTGCGCCGAAAAGATTATCCAGGAGGAGAATTTACCCTAGCTTTTGTGGGCTATGGTGATGAAAGCGATAATACAGTAATTGAATTAACTTACAACTGGGGAGTGGAAAAGTACGAATTGGGTAATGCTTACGGTCACATTGCCCTTGGGGTTGATGATATTTACACTACGTGTGAAGAAATCCGCAATCAGGGCGGTAAAATCGTGCGAGAAGCAGGGCCAATGAATCATGGTTCAACAGTTATCGCTTTTGTGGAAGATCCAGATGGGTATAAAATTGAACTGATTCAACTGGGAACTCAAGGATCAGCAATCAAACACGAATCACAAGAGCAACTTGTAAGTCAGTAATTCTGAGAGTAAGAATCTACATTACTGTCGTTGATGAGCAAGATCAATAGCTATCTCTCCCATAGCACCATCTGGCAAACTACGCTTATAACTGTGTTTTCGTTTTAAATTAGGGAATAGGTAGGGACTAGGGACTGGGGCATGGGGCATGGGGTATGGGAGAGATGAGGGGGATGAGGAACTTCAGGTGCAGTAAGCCTTTCCCCTCTGCCCCGCTGCCTCTTTTCCATGCCCAATGCCCAATGCCCAATGCCCAATGCCCCAATCCCCATGCCCTAAAATAAAAATCTCAAATCGAAAATTCTAAAGATGCAACCTACAGATCCTAATAAATTTACAGATAAAGCCTGGGAAGGAATTGTTAAGTCTCAGGATATAGTTCGTGCTTATCAACAACAGCAACTAGATGTTGAACATTTAATTATTGCCCTGTTAGAAGAACCCACTAGTTTAGCAATACGTATTCTGGCTCGGTCTGAGGTCGATCCAATCCGCTTGCAGCAACAACTAGAAGCTTTTACCCAACGTCAGCCAAAAGTTGGTAAAAGCGATCAGCTTTACCTTGGTCGCAGTTTAGATGTTTTGCTAGACCAAGCCGAGGAAATTAGAGCCAGGATGAAAGATTCCTACATTTCCGTGGAACACATCCTACTGGCTTTTGCTGAGGATGAACGCCTTGGGCGGCGGATACTCAAAGGCTTTAATGCCGATGCAGCTAAGTTAGAAGCTACGATCAAAAGTGTTCGCGGTAGCCAAAAAGTGACAGATCAAAACCCAGAATCTCGCTATGAAGCTTTACAAAAATTTGGTAGAGACTTGACAGAACAGGCAAAATCTGGTAATTTAGACCCGGTAATTGGGCGGGATGACGAAATTCGTCGGGTAATTCAGGTATTGTCCCGCCGCAGCAAAAATAACCCGGTATTGATTGGCGAACCTGGAGTAGGTAAAACTGCGATCGCCGAAGCTTTAGCACAGCGGATGGTCAACGGTGATGTTCCTGAATCCCTGAAAAATCGCCAACTGATCTCTTTAGATATGGGCAGTTTGATTGCTGGGGCTAAATACCGGGGTGAATTTGAAGACCGCCTGAAATCTGTTCTGCGGGAAGTGATGGAATCAAACGGGCAAATCGTCCTGTTTATTGACGAATTGCACACCGTAGTCGGCACAGGTTCCAATCAACAAGGGGCGATGGATGCGGGAAATTTACTCAAACCCATGCTGGCGCGGGGAGAACTGCGTTGCATTGGCGCCACAACCTTAGATGAGTTCCGCAAACACATTGAGAAAGACGCTGCCTTAGAACGCCGTTTTCAGCAAGTATTTGTCGATCAGCCAACTGTGGAAAATACGATTTCTATTCTGCGGGGGTTGAAAGAACGCTACGAAGTTCATCACAACGTTAAAATTTCTGATTCAGCTTTGGTAGCAGCAGCAACATTGTCAGCGCGTTATATTAGCGATCGCTTTTTACCAGATAAAGCCATTGACTTAGTAGATGAAGCCGCCGCACAACTGAAAATGGAGATTACCTCCAAACCAGCCGAACTAGAAACCATCGATCGCCGCCTCATGCAGTTAGAAATGGAAAAGCTATCATTAGCTGGCGAAGAAAAGGGTACTCCGCAAACCAAAGAACGTTTGCAGCGAATTGAGCAAGAAATCACCAATTTAACGGAAAAACAGCATATATTTAACGATCAATGGCAAGGTGAAAAGCAGCTATTAGAAGCGATAAGTGCTTTAAAGAAAGAAGAAGATGCGCTGCGAGTGCAAATTGAACAAGCAGAACGCGCCTATGACTTGAATAAAGCTGCACAACTGAAGTATGGCAAATTGGAAGGAGTACAACGCGATCGCGAAGCCAAAGAAGCGAAACTTTTAGAAATTCAAAGCCAAGGTTCTACTTTGCTGCGCGAACAAGTCACCGAAGCTGATATTGCTGAAATTGTCGCCAAGTGGACAGGAATTCCCGTCAATCGCCTCTTGGAATCCGAACGACAAAAATTACTGCAACTAGAAAGTCATTTGCATCAACGAGTTATTGGCCAAGAAGAAGCTGTAGAAGCAGTAGCAGCAGCAATTCGTCGCGCCCG
The DNA here is from genome assembly GCA_019359545.1 of Desmonostoc geniculatum HA4340-LM1. Taxonomy (GTDB): domain Bacteria; phylum Cyanobacteriota; class Cyanobacteriia; order Cyanobacteriales; family Nostocaceae; genus Nostoc; species Nostoc geniculatum. The sequence continues at coordinate 7,905 of JAHHHB010000051.1, forward strand.
TGCGGGAATGAAAGACCCCTCCCGCCCTATTGGTTCATTTTTGTTCATGGGGCCGACAGGCGTAGGCAAAACCGAACTCGCCCGTGCTTTAGCTCAGTTTCTCTTTGATTCTGATGATGCATTGGTGCGCCTGGATATGTCCGAGTATATGGAAAAACACTCAGTTTCTCGGCTGGTGGGAGCGCCTCCGGGATACATCGGCTACGAAGAAGGCGGTCAACTTTCAGAAGCGATTCGCCGTAAACCCTACTCTGTAGTGCTGTTGGATGAAGTAGAAAAGGCACATCCAGATGTGTTCAATATTTTACTACAAGTCTTAGATGACGGTAGGATTACTGACTCTCAAGGGAGAGCAGTAGATTTTCGCAACACTGTTATTGTCATGACCAGTAACATTGGTAGCGAACATATATTAGATATATCAGGTGATGATTCCAAGTATGAAACCATGCGGAAGCGGGTAATGGACAACTTGCGATCGCATTTTCGCCCCGAATTTCTCAACCGCATTGACGATCCAATTCTCTTCCATACCCTCAGCCGTTCAGAAATGCGGCATATTATCCGTATTCAACTCAAACGGGTAGAAAATCTGCTCCGCGAGCAAAAAATCTTCTTTGAAATCTCCCCAGGTGCTTGTGATTATCTTGTAGAAGCAGGCTATGACCCAGTTTATGGTGCCCGTCCACTCAAACGCGCAATTCAGCGAGAAGTAGAAAACCCCCTTGCTACCAAGTTACTGGAAAACACTTTTATTTCTGGAGACACAATTTTCATTGATAAAACTGAAAATGGTCTGTCTTTTAGTAAAAAAGTGCCAGTGAAGGTGTCAGTGACACAGATTGCTACATAAGTCTGGTAAAAGCCAGGGCGAATAATTCGCGGCTACACAAGTAAAGTCGGCCTTTGCGGACTATAGCAGTCCTAAATCATTTGTAAAAAATACTCTCAATTCTTCTCTCAGTGTCCTCTGTGTCTCTGTGGTTCGTTTAAAAAATAATTTTTACAACTCATTTAGGATTGCTATAACTAATACCAATTCAATTAATGATTGCAAACACATCCTTAGGTTAAGACGCGATTCATCGCGTCTCTACAAACGGTCACCCTCTAACCTCTCTATCGTAACTAAGCATTACAGATTGAATTAGTAGTATGTAGGGTGTGTTATGGCGTAGCCTAACGCACCCAAGCCTTTGGGTAGTGCATTAGCCTTTGGCCTAACGCAACGCCAGTTCGTTCAAGTCGTTCTGATTCGCAGCAAACTGTCTGTACACACAAGGTGATTCAGAATCCAAAATCTAAAATCCAAAATCTAAAATGGTATGACTTGAGAATAAATACTGCCGAAACTCCCAAAATTTTGGAAAATAATAAATATAAGTCGAGTATCACAAGACTCACTTGATTTCCTCATTTCTTCTAGGAAAATATGACTCATCCTTTCCTTGAACGCTTGCGTAGTCCAGATAGCCCAGTCCTCGTTTTTGACGGGGCGATGGGAACCAACCTGCAAACCCAAAACCTGACAGCAGAAGACTTTGGCGGCGCCCAATATGAAGGTTGTAACGAATACTTAGTCCACACTAAACCCGAAGCAGTGGCTAAAGTTCACCGTGACTTTCTCGCCGCTGGCGCTGATGTCATCGAAACGGATACCTTTGGCAGTACGTCCATTGTGCTGGCAGAATATGACTTGGCAGACCAAGCCTACTACCTCAGTAAGACAGCCGCAGAACTCGCCAAGCGTGTGGCTGCGGAATTTTCCACTCCCGAAAAACCCCGGTTTGTGGCTGGTTCCATCGGCCCCACAACGAAACTCCCAACTTTGGGACACATTGACTTTGACACCATGAAAACTACTTTTGCGGAACAAGCAGAAGCGCTGTGGGATGGTGGTGTAGATTTATTCCTGGTGGAAACTTGCCAAGATGTGCTGCAAATCAAAGCGGCGCTGAATGGCATTGAAGAAGTGTTTGCCAAAAAAGGCGATCGCCGTCCGTTAATGGTGTCTGTGACAATGGAAAGTATGGGCACAATGTTGGTAGGTTCAGAAATCAGCGCTGTGCTGACAATTTTGGCACCATACCCAATTGACATTCTCGGTTTGAACTGCGCCACAGGCCCAGACTTGATGAAACCACATATCAAGTATCTGGCAGAACATTCACCTTTCATCGTTTCCTGTATTCCCAACGCGGGTTTACCTGAGAACGTCGGCGGTCAAGCGCACTACCGCCTCACACCGTTGGAATTACGGATGGCGCTGATGCACTTTGTTGAAGATTTGGGTGTCCAAGTGATCGGGGGTTGCTGTGGGACGCGTCCAGAACACATTCAACAATTGGCAGAAGTCGTCAAAGACTTGAAGCCAAAAGTTAGACAACCTAGCTTAGAACCAGCGGCAGCATCAATTTACACCACTCAGCCCTACGACCAAGATAATTCTTTCTTGATTGTTGGCGAACGTCTCAACGCCAGTGGTTCCAAAAAGTGCCGCGATTTGCTAAATGCCGAAGATTGGGATGGACTCGTCTCAATGGCGAGGGCACAAGTCAAAGAAGGCGCACACATTCTGGATGTCAACGTCGATTATGTCGGACGTGACGGTGTGCGGGATATGCACGAACTAGTTTCGCGCATTGTTAATAATGTGACATTGCCTTTAATGCTTGACTCCACCGAATGGGAAAAAATGGAGGCGGGTTTAAAGATAGCTGGTGGTAAGTGTTTGCTGAATTCCACCAACTATGAAGACGGCGAACCGCGCTTTTTGAAAGTGCTAGAGTTAGCGAAAAAGTACGGTGCTGGCGTCGTCATTGGTACTATCGATGAAGACGGGATGGCGCGGACAGCCGAGAAAAAGTTTCAAATTGCCCAACGCGCTTACCGCCAAGCTGTAGAATACGGCATACCCGCCACAGAAATATTCTTTGATACCCTAGCTTTACCAATTTCCACGGGGATTGAAGAAGACCGAGAAAACGGCAAAGCTACCATTGAATCTATCCGGCGCATTCGTCAAGAATTGCCTGGGTGTCATGTGATTTTGGGTGTTTCCAATATTTCCTTTGGTTTAAATCCCGCGGCGCGGATGGTGCTGAACTCAGTGTTTTTGCACGAGGCGACACAAGTGGGAATGGATGCAGCCATTGTCAGTGCGAACAAAATTTTACCGCTGTCCAAGATTGAAGAACGCCATCAAGAAATCTGTCGTCAGTTGATTTATGACCAGCGGAAATTTGAAGGTGATGTTTGCGTATACGATCCATTGGGAGAGCTTACCACAGTATTTGCTGGAGTCACGACAAAACGCGATCGCTCCTTAGATGAAAGTCTCCCCATCCCAGAACGTCTCAAACGCCATATCATCGACGGCGAACGTATTGGCTTAGAAGAACATCTCAAAAAAGCCTTAGAAGAATATCCCCCCTTAGAAATTATCAACACCTTCCTGCTAGATGGCATGAAAGTTGTCGGGGAATTATTCGGTTCTGGACAAATGCAACTACCTTTCGTGTTACAGTCTGCCGAAACCATGAAAGCGGCTGTTGCGTTTCTCGAACCGTTCATGGAAAAATCAGAATCAGGTAACAATGCCAAGGGAACCTTTATCATTGCCACAGTCAAAGGCGATGTCCACGACATTGGTAAAAACTTAGTAGACATCATCTTGTCCAACAACGGCTACAAAGTGATTAACCTGGGAATTAAACAGCCGGTGGAAAACATTATCAACGCTTACGAACAGCACAAAGCTGATTGTATAGCGATGAGTGGTTTGCTGGTGAAATCCACCGCTTTCATGAAAGAGAATTTGGAGGTATTTAACGAAAAGGGAATTACCGTCCCTGTAATCTTAGGTGGTGCAGCGCTAACTCCCAAATTTGTGCATGAAGATTGCCAAAACACCTACAAAGGTAAAGTAGTTTATGGCAAAGATGCCTTTTCTGACTTGCACTTCATGGATAAATTAATGCCAGCTAAAGCTGTTGGTAACTGGGAAGATTTGCAGGGATTTTTGAACGAAGTCGAAACAGCTGAAGTTTCGACAAATGGTCATAAAGAATCAGCAGCCACAACTACTCACCAAACAGCATCTACAGAACCAAAAGAGATAGATACTCGGCGTTCTGAGGCAGTAGCCATAGATATTGAACGTCCCACACCGCCTTTCTGGGGAACGCAATTATTACAGCCTAGTGATATTCCCATTGAAGAAATCTTCTGGCACTTAGATTTACAAGCCTTGATAGCTGGACAATGGCAATTCCGCAAACCAAAAGAACAATCTAAGGAAGAATATCAAGCTTTTTTAGCTGAAAAAGTCTATCCAGTTTTGGAAACTTGGAAACAGCGGATTCTTGAAGAAAATCTGTTGCATCCGCAAGTGATTTATGGTTATTTCCCCTGTCAATCCGAGGGAAATTCTCTACATATATATAACCCAGAGAACCAATCACAACAAATTGCAACTTTCGATTTTCCCAGACAAAAGTCATTAAGGCGGCTGTGCATAGCAGATTTCTTTGCACCGAAAGAGTCGGGAATCATCGATGTCTTCCCCATGCAGGCGGTGACTGTGGGTGAAATTGCAACAGAATTTGCCCAAAAGCTGTTTGCAGATAATCAATACACAGATTACCTGTATTTTCACGGTATGGCAGTGCAGGTGGCAGAGGCATTGGCAGAGTGGACACACGCCAGAATTCGCAGTGAGTTGGGCTTCGGTGCTGAGGAACCCGATAACATTCGGGATATGTTGGCACAACGCTATCGTGGCTCTCGGTATAGTTTTGGCTATCCCGCTTGTCCGAATATCCAGGATCAATACAAGCAACTGGAGTTATTGCAGACTGACAGGATTAACTTGTATATGGATGAAAGCGAACAACTTTATCCAGAACAGTCTACAACAGCGATTATTACCCACCACCCAGTAGCGAAGTACTTTAGCGCGTAGAATCGCCCACCCCTTCCAGCTTCCAAAGATTATAGGTTTTTCGTAGGGTAGCACAGCTGTGCTACCCTACAATTTTTAATTAGAATCTTAAATCATAGAATTCATAACTTCTCTCAAAAATCAGGAATCTGAGCAAAATATCCGATTATTTTGCACCAACTGATATCCTTTCTTCAAAAATGGGTAATATAAGCTTACTTTTCTAATACCATCTTCATAAATTTGCCTCCTTATAAAATACATTTCCGCAAAATTACTGTGAAGTTATGCTCTTATTATTCCTCGGAATTCATCGAAATAATTTTCACAAAATCAGTGTTTTCCCGTTCAAATGAACAATTTATGAATGATATAACTTGAATGAATTGTCTTTCATTATGTGTACTTTACTTCCAATTCAGTAAAACAAGATGCAGTAATCACATAAATATATTCTCATCAATTGCCTGCAAAATTAATTCTCAGGCATAATTACGAATTTTGATAAAAGATCCCAAATTTGCTACAAATCACTTGACAGGAAAGCAGCTATGTCTGAAAAAAATAAGCTAGTCAAGGCAATTCAAAAAACCTTCAAAATAATTGGCAAGAAGTTTGTATCTGCAATTAACAAGCAAATTGTTTGGCTATTACGGACTATCTTTCTCACAAGAAGAAGACGCAGTTCGCCCAATGCTGGCTTTGTGTTGCCAACAGTGGCAATGGTAACTTTGGTAGTCGTCTTGTTAACAACTGCAATATTGTTTCGGTCATTTGAGCGTTCTAAAAACGCTAGTAATGTGCGAGTCAATGAAGCTACAATGCAAGCCGCTACCCCTGCCTTAGAGAGGGCTAAAGCAAAAATAACTGCACTGTTTGGCGACCCCACTTTGCCACGTTCTGTTCCATCAAACGTAACACTATACAGTACCTTAACTAATAAACTTCCTGTCTATACATTTGGTGATGAAACTCCGATAATTTTACCTTATGACATTGATGGAGACGACACAATTGAAGCAGGTAGTAGTATCCTTTTAGAAAATAAAGAAAACATACAAACAGCTTGGAAATTTCCTGCCGATACAGATAATAACGGTAAATTTGATAGTTTTATTCTCTACGGTATCTACTTCCGCACTCCCCCCCAAAGTGGTACAAGCCAAACCAGAAAGAGAATCCCACTAGATGCTAGAACTCCTCCCATGCTGCCAGCTAAGGCAGGTGGAGCTTGTGATATAGCTGGTGAGACTAGTGCCAGCTTAGTAGGTAATTCCGGTTGGTATAAACTACCAAGTGGCGAATTGAAAAAAAGCTTTTTCGTATATACAGCAACGGTTCCTATTACTGATGATAGTCTTGGCGATCCATATGAAAAGTATGTAGGTAATAAAGGCTTCTCTGCTTTAGAAATGCAACAAGATCGTAGTCAAGTTTCTATTACTAATAATGCTGTTGTATTTGAAGATGACTTAGATATTACACCTGGTCCTAGATTCCGTCTCAATGGACGCGTTTTCACCAACAGTAACTTATTTACTGCTAAAACTGATCAAGATATAACCCTATTTCAAGTCAGCAGTAGGTATTCTTGTTATTACGAACGAGAAAATGGCAAGATAGTTATTGGCGGTAATATTGCAACTAGTGGCCCAATCAGTACAAGTAATACAGGTGGAACACGTGTAGATTTATTTAGAGAAAACAATACACCTGATACAGGTAAATCTTTGGGATCTGATAATAAAACTACCTCAAATAACTCGAATGATATTGCCTATAACACTCAAGCTTATGCTCAACGCATAGACTTATTAGTGAAGGCACAATTAGCTAATGCGAGTACTACTGATCCCGACGAAATCCAAGATAATATAACCAAACGAATTGCAAACGATCCAAGCTTAGATACGAATAAAGTACGTAAGGAAGAATTGGAAAGTTGGTTCCGTAAACGTACTCGGCGTGTACCATTTAGAGAAGTTCCTTATGGTACTTCTGGTATTGAAAAATCTGCTGGTGTGGACTACACGATAGCAGATGCAGCAACTTTTATGGAAGATTCTGGTAACACACTACGTCCAATGGATGCGTGGATTTATCCAACAGATACTAATACAACACTAACGCTAAATACAGCGCAACTACCTACCAGAGATCCAGACGTTGTAGATACTACTCCCGTAACAGAAACAGAGTTAGGCGATCGCATTGTAGTTGGTAACAACCTCCCTGAACTTATATGGGACAACACAAAAGGAGAGTTTGTAGGAGAGAATGATCCCCAAACCATCACTCCTGCTGTGAAGTGGACAGGTAGCACTACCAAAGATCGTACTCGTACAACTCGCGTCAAACAATTATCAGATTTGGGAGTGACTGGGCGTGATGGTTTTTGGGAAATTTCAGCCGCTTCACCCCGAGCTAATATTCTTGATGTGGTCGGTGGACTGAGGGTGATTACAGGTGCAGGAATATATAGACCTACAGGTTCTAACCTCCCCACACCTCCTTCGGCAGTCGATGACCCCAGTACAACAGACGTATTAGAAAATAATGCCAGTGCCACAAATGTAGTCTGGCCGGACACAATGCCCATGCTTGTGCCTGATTCTAGCGATCCTCTCAACGGTACACAAACACGCGGTCATTTGGTAATGCGTGCCACGGCAGTGTATCACTACAATATTGATTCCTATGCTCCTCTGGCAGCTACAGCAGACGATTATCAAACACCTATGGCTTGTGTAAGTAGCTACTACGATCCCACAAACAAAGATACGGCAAGAAATACAAGTACACTATCTGATGTGAGCGGTGAAGTAGTTGGTGCTAGACCTGCTGGAGCCAGATCAAATAATGGGATTGTTTACGAAGCTCCCAGCACTACAGCCGCAGGTATAACTAGAGGACAGACAGTAGATAGCAATGGTTTTTTTGCAGCTGCGACTAACGATGATGATGTTACTAACACTAGCGTAGCTTTGCTAGACCGCTTGAAACATCAAGCCAACTTGGTATTTCCCAATGGTCGCCTTGTTAATCCTCTACTGCGGCAAGCACTGGCGAAAGCAACAACCAGCAAACTTACTCTCTCTGAGCAATCAGCAATTGACTCTACCATCTGTGCAATAAAGATTGCTGATGGCTCTCTGACTCGGAGTACTACCTACATTCCTGATGGCGCAATCAAAGAAACAGCATTTCTTGATGCCCGACAAATTAAGGCTATAGATAAAGGTGCTACATTAACTGGAAACTATAATCTAGAAGTTGAACAGCGCCAGCCTCTAGAAATTCGTGCCACTGTCATAGATTTAGGTATGCTTGGCGCAAAAACAAACACCAATTCAGACGCTACTAAAAATTGGGCTAACGAATATCTATTGCCCAATAGCGGTATTATCTATGCCTCTCGTGATGATGCTCAAAAAGATCGCAGTCAGTCAGACAGTGAAAATGTGAGCGCCAGTGACTATAGGCTCGATCCAGAACGGCGACCCAACGCCATTATGTTGATTAATGGCAGTAACTTGAGTCGCATGAATAATTACAGAGCAGAAGAAAAAGGCTTAATTTTAGCAACTGAACTGCCAGTGTATGTTAAAGGGAATTTTAATCTGCACACTAAACAAGAATTCAAAACTCCCGATCTTCTAGTTACACCCACCGATGACGCGAGTAATACAGCCTACGATAACAAATTTTACACTCGTGCTGCGGCAAATCGCGATCCTGACTTTGCTTGTCGGCCTAATGACCCTAGACTACCTAATTGTGGAACAGGCGAAACCTGGCGACCAGCATCAGTGATTGCCGATGCTGTCACCTTGTTATCTGGTAACTTCCGCGAAGGTTTCCGCGATGAGGGTGATTACGATTTGCGAAATAACCAACAAGCGAGTAATGCTGATGCCGTACTCAAGCGACTGAAGGCAGGTTTCTGGAATAACAACTTCGTCACTTCATCTAAGTTTTTAACTGACTCTGGTGGTGATGCTTACTATAAAGGTACTCCCACTAGTACTGATTCAGTAAACAATAACAGTTCTTACTTGAACAACTTTGTCACGCCCATTCAGCGTCGAGGGACTTTCCCAGAGTATGTTATGGAGATGTGCTTCAAAATACCAGTTTCAGAATGTGGAGTGGCTGATTGGTATATTGGTTTAGATAATGATGATGACCAAAACAATAGTTTGAGCCTAACAGAAATCCAAAAAAAGTCTAGTGATACTGACGTACTAAATGCTGCAAAAACCAAACTATTAGCTGGTACTACTGCTCAACCACCAAGGGCTGGTTTTGAACGATTTGCCCGCCGGGTTGCATTCAAACGAAATAGTTCTGGACAACTGGTTAATGCTTCTAATAATGCCATAATTTTTAATACCGCTACTCCCATTGTATTAGGTATAAAAACAGACTCATCCTCAGGAAGTCCAGTAAAAGTAGTAGACTATTTTACTGGCAGCACCATACCTGAAACAGCAAGTAATGCCCTATGGTTTGCAACCACAACAAGTGGTACTACTAGTCCACCAGCATTCGACACCAGCCAAATAAAATACTACAACACTCATCGTTTATTCTTCAGGTATCCCCAAGTACCACCTGTTACTGTAACAGCTACCAACGTTTCTTTGCTGAGGGATTTCCCTGGAAACACGACGACATTCACAAGAGATGCGTATTTCCAGCCGCTATTAGAACCTGTATTGCAATTACAGGTAACAACCGCAGCACCTGAAGATCAAGATTACGCCAGTTTAGCTGGAACATCTAAATCTAGTGTCGTTAAAAATACTAGATGGTTGTCTAAGGCAAGTGAAACAACTTTTAATCTAGTAGTGGCGGCTGGTGATACTCCCGTTCGTGTGGGTTCAAGTACCTACGAAATCAATGGGGGTTTGCATAACTTTGTGCGCTTCTTAGAAAACTGGGATGGGGTTAATGGCAATATTAGCGGTTCATTTATCCAATTTAAACGCAGTATTTATGCTGCTGCACCATTCCAAGTTTTTGTCAAACCAGGACCGACAACTGCTCCTGCAACCTGGACATCTGGTAACGTTAATGATATTTCCGCTACTGCCAATAACAGTATCTTTATTAGACTTCTGAATTCTGGTAAACCAGGTTACACATCAGATAGTACTGGTGCTGGGGAAGCGCCTTATTATATGGCTCCTAACCGTAACTGGGGTTTTGATGTGGCGTTACTGGCGCAAAATCCCGACTTGTTTGCCCAGCGCTTTGTAATTCCAGCCACAGATCCTCCCAATGAATACTACAGAGAAGTAGGTCGGGATGACCTCTGGGTGAAAACTCTGTTGTGTGCTGTCCAAGATAAAGATGCGGATGCAGGGGATGGGTTTGATGATGCACCCGCCGCCTACTTTGGCACTGATTTAAAATTTGCACTACCTGAAACTGAACGTCCCGGTGACTGTAAGCTCAAACCATCCTGAAGTGTCTGAATAAAAGTTTTTACAGCAGTTTTCAGGTGAATAGGCCACGTTAAGAGACCTAACCCCCTAGCCCCCTTCCCTACTAGGGAAGGGGGAAAATTCAAAGCCTCTCCCCTACAAGGAGAAGTTACGAGTCTATTACATTTGATCGCAAATTGCTGTAAAGCATAGCTCAATTGAGGAACTGACTATGAACCCACACCAACTACAAGAATCATCCGCCCAGTCTGGTTTTACGATCATTGAGTCCCTGGTGGCGATCCTTGTGGTTGCCATTTTGATGGTAGCGATCGCACCCGTTCTAGTTATCTCAACTGCAACTCGTGTGCAAGCTAGACGGGTGGAATTGGCAACAGATGCAGCTAAAGCCTTCATTGATGCTATTAAGTCTAAAACAATTTTAGATCCGACAATCACCGTTACACTCACTTCTGCAAGCACTACCACAAAACTTGCAACTGCAACAACTAGTAGCGATTTACAGCGCTATCTACTAGATACTGATCCTCCTACAAGCAGTGCTAGTTTGTATTGCTTCAACAAGAATGGCAGTATTGCTAATCCTGGCTGCATTAGTAATCAATTTTACATTCATGCCATTCGGTTTGCAGTAACAGGTAATGATCCTGATAAAGGACAAAGCTATCGTTTGGGAATTCGGGTATATCGTTCAGATGCTGAATTTGGTTCCTTAACTGCTAGTAGAAATGGAAAAAAAGCAGCAACATTCACGGGGGGACTAGGCGATCGCAAGGCACCACTAGTAGAAATAACAACTGAAATTGTCAGAGGTCAACCTTCCTATAGCGCTTTGTGCGATCGCCTTGGTGGTTGTCAACCACCATCACCATAACTAACCCAGCAACAATAAATGATTTCATGACTCAGTATCCGTCACTAAGGAGAAACTATAGCAAAATGAATATACTGAGGTGGCTGTTAAGTACTCAGCTAAAACTCTCTCACAAGCAGAACAAAAATACTGGCTTCACCCTCATTGAATTACTGGTAGCTATGCTCATTGCATTCCTAGTAATTACGCCGTTACTAACTTTTATGATTGGTGTTTTAAACACCGATCGTCAGGAACAAGCTAAAGCTAACTCTGAGCAAGAAATCAAAGCGGCGCTTGATTATATTGCTCGTGATCTTCAACAAGCACTATATATATACGACGATACAACTACCACAGGTATTATTTCCAAAATTCCTGCGGTGACAAATGGGGTTCCAGTTCTAGTGTTTTGGAAGCGAGAATTTACCAAAGACGCTCTTGAGACTAAAAATGCTGCCAATGTAGTTCAATTTACAGACGATTCTTTTGTGTATTCATTGGTAGCTTACTATTTAATTAAAGACAATAATACTAACTGGTCTAAAGCTGCCCGTATCGCCAGATGGCAAATTAAAGATGGCGTTACAAATAGTAGTGGTAGGAATGATTGTCCTGGGTTTCCTACAACCGAAAAATATAGCCTATGTCCAGATAAAGGTTTTAAACCATTTGACTTGTCACAAAAAGACAAAACATTACAACAAAAAATGAATAGTTGGACAAATAGTTTGGCAACAGGGGAGAGTTACAATCAAGTTCCTGTAGTTTTGGTTGATTTTATAGATCAAACAACAATAGCACAGGGAGCGCCAAATGCAATTTGTTCTAGTGGCTTTCAACAATTTCCAGCCACGGCAACCAGTGTCAAAACAGGCTTTTATGCTTGTGTAAAATCAGTTGATGGAAATAATAGAAGCTCCGCTGAAGTTTATTTAAGAGGTAACGCACAAGCTCGTCTAATAAATGATGAAAGTAAAGTCCGTTATGCCCAGAACAAATCTATTTATTTTCCTAGTGGAAACATTAAGGTACAAGGAAGCAGCTTCATCTTTAACAAATAGCTTGTATCTTTCACAAAGATTACTAAAAACAGGATAGTATGCGGAATATTAATAGTTTGAGATTATTAAATTATTTCCAGTTAGACAGCCTAAAAACAAAACTAAAGCAGCAAAATTTAGTTAATAGAAGTATTGATGGCTACAATCAACAAGATGCCGGATTTACCCTGATAGAATTAATTGTAGTAGTGCTGTTGTTTGGAATTTTAGCAGCGATCGCGGCTCCAGGTTGGGTTGCCTTTGTCAACCGACAGCAGCTAAATAAGGCTAATGATGCTGTTTTAGCTGCAATACAAGAGGCACAGCGCGAAGCTAAAAACAAAAAACTTAACTATAGTGTCAGTTTTACAACTGATAGCAATAACGTAGTAAAAATAGCTGTTTATCCCAGTAGTTCCTCTGGTATTTCTCTCAATGACAGTCGCTGGCAAAGCTTTGGCGGAGATTTACAAATTCCAGCAGGCTCAATATTATTGGGTACTAACATTGCTAGTCCAAACACAATTGGTACTGCAATATACGACACTAAGTCTAAACCGTATGATTCTACTACCCAATTAAACACTATTACCTTTGACTATATGGGTACTCTCAGTTTTAGCACACTCCCAGCATCACCAGACGCACTAGGTTTAAAAATTGTGCTAGCTCCTGCTAGAGGTTCTGTATCATCCTCATCTAATAGTTTAAAGCGATGTGTGATTGTGAAAACTCTCTTAGGCTCAATGGTTACAGGAAAAGACTCGCAATGTAATTAAGAAATTTTCATAGCGTAAATTTATAAAAATACGAAATAATACTGAACATAAAACTGCACATTGAGAGCAAAATTGAAGCATCAGGTGCAGTTTTTTTATTCGATAGATTTCTTGAGTAGTCCGTAATAAATTAGCTATTGGCTGAACAAAGATAAAAATATCAAAATATAACTTTTACCAAATGACTGATTGCTTAGATTTTACTGTAGCTATCCCAACTTACAACGGTGAAAGTCGTTTGCCGGAACTACTAGAACGACTAAAAAACCAACTTCATACGGAAAATTTATCTTGGGAAATTATAGTTGTAGATAATAACAGCACTGATAACACAGCTAAAGTTGTTCAAGCCTATCAACAAAATTGGCAATGTCCTTACCCTTTAAAGTATTGCTTTGAAGCAAAACAAGGTGCAGCTTATGCCAGAAAAAAGGCAGTAGCAGAAGCTAAGGGCAAATTAATAGGTTTTTTAGATGATGATAATTACCCGATATCAAATTGGGTAGCCGCAGCTTATAGTTTTGCCCAAAAGTATCCAAAAGCGGGAGCTTTTGCTAGCCAAATTCATCCCGACTGGGAAGTGGAACCACCAGAAAACTTCCAGCGAATCGCTCCATTCTTAGCAATTACAGAACGAGGAAATTTACCGCTATTATATGAGCCAAAAAATAAATTGCTACCTCCTTCTGCTGGACTTGTCGTTCGTAAACAAGCTTGGCTAGAAAGCCTACCGGATAAGTGTATTCTAACTGGTAGAGTCAAAGGTAATATGCTTACTAGTGAAGACTTAGAAATGTTGTCTTACATCCAAAAAGCAGGATGGGAAATTTGGTATAACCCAGAAATGGAAATTTCTCATAAAATACCAAGCTCGCGGTTACAAAAAGAATATTTAATTCCATTTTTTCAAGGTATTGGACTTAGCCGTTATGTAACTAGGATGGTAAATATACAACCTTGGTATAGACCGATCGCTTTTTTGGCTTACATGATAAATGACCTGCGTAAAATCACTTTACACTTACTCAAATATCGAACTAAGTTAAAACAGGATTTGGTGGCTGCTTGCGAAATGCAACTTTTTTTAAGTAGTCTAATGAGTCCGTTTTATCTTTGGAAAAATGGTTATTTGAAAAATAAATTATCAGAGTCTTAAATATTATGACTGAATTAATAGTTGAAAAATTAGATATTACCCTAGCGATTCCTACATATAACGGAGCAACCCGTTTACCTAAGATTTTGGATAAGCTGTTAACTCAGACAGGAGTACAAAGCCTTAAATGGGAAATTCTTATTGTTGATAATAATAGTTCTGATAACACATCTGAAATAATAGAGAATTACCAAAAATTATTTGATGGAAACTGTCATTTAAGATATTCCTTTGAAAAAGAACAGGGAGCCGCTTTTGCACGATTGCGGGCAGTACGCGAAGCTAGAGGTGAGCTAATTGGATTTTTAGATGATGATAACTTACCTGCACCTGATTGGTTAGCAGAAGCATATGCCTTTGGATTAGAACATCCTCAAGCAGGTGTTTGGAGTGGACAAATTCATGGTGATTTTGAAGTAAAACCACCAGACAATTTTGAAAAAATTCAAGGTTTTTTAGCTATCAGAGAACATGGCTCAAGTCCACATTTATTTGATGCAGATAATTTAGGACTTCCCCCTGGTGCTGCAATTGTTGTCCGCAAACAAGCTTGGTGCGAAAATGTACCTCAACGACCTATTTTAAGTGGCAAGTTACCTGGTATTTTGGTGCAAGGTGAGGACTATGAACCATTACTTTATATACATTATGCAGGCTGGGAAATTTGGTATAACCCTACCATGCATACTTACCATCAAATACCACACTGGCGATTTGAAAGAGATTACCTACTAGATTTGGCACGCGGCTGTGGCTTGTGTATTTTTCAACTACGCTTGATAAATACTAAAAATTGGCAAAAACCAATAGTGTTTGTGAAAACTGTTTTAGGAAATTTGCGTCGAGTATTGCATTATCTTATTAAGTACAAGGGACAATTAAAAAGTAATTTAGTTGCACTTTTTGAAATAGAATTTTACCTAGCTAGTATGATGAGTCCTTTTTATTACTTTAAATGTAATTTAGGGAAACTATTCAAAAATAAAGCAACCATATAAAATGATTAATTCTAGTCAAAACCTACCAAATATTTCTGTCATTATACCTGCTTACAATAGTGAAAGCACTATTAGTCATACAATTAATTCTGTTCTGAATCAAACTTTTACCAACCTAGAATTAATTGTAATTAATGATGGTTCACAAGACTCTACTTTAGATATTGTTACACAAATCCAAGACCCTCGAATCAAAGTATTTTCTTATCCCAACGCGGGCGGAAACGTCAGTCGTAACCGAGGACTACACCTTGCAGTTGGAGAATTTGTTAGTTTCTTAGATGCTGACGATCTTTGGACACCTGATAAACTTGAATCTCAGTTAAAGGCTCTGCAAGAAAATTTGACTGCGAAAGTTGCTTATAGCTGGACTGATTATATCGATGCAAATGGGAAATTTGTACTTTCAGGTAAGCGCATTAATCTAAATGGCGATGTTTATGAAACTTTATTAGTAACTAATTTTCTAGAAAATGGCTCTAATCCCTTAATTTGTAGAAAAGCTTTAATGACATTAGGTGGCTTTGATGAATCTCTAACTGCTGCTCAGGATTGGGATATGTGGCTGCGATTAGCTTCTAAATTTAATTTTATATGTGTACCATCTGTACAAATTTTATACCGAATTAGTGCTAATTCAGTATCTTCCAATCTTGTCAGACAGGAAAAAGCGTGCTTGCAACTGCTTGAAAAAGCATACAAAAAAAGACCTTCAGCAATTAAACAAACTTGGAATACAAGCATTGCTAATTTATACAAATACCTCACGTGCAAAGCCCTACAAAAGCCATTGAATCGACAAAAAGGTTTAACTGCGGCTAAATTTCTATGGAAATATTTTCTTAATGACTCTTCAAGATTTCAAAATATAAATTTTAGCTCAAAACTATTATTGAAAATTGCCATAATCGTGATCCTGCCCAGCTTATTCCACACCATTACTAACCAGCGTGAACTCAAAAGCCAAGAAAGTGAAATATTACTAAACACTTGGGTAAGTGAAAAAAGACCAGAAAATAAAAATGAATATCCAGGTGCATTTACCATCTCTAGCTAATGCAAAAAATGTTTTGAATAATAGCTATAACAGTGGCTTTACTCTACCAGAAACTTTAGTAGTTATTGTATTAATTGGTATATTAGCCACGCTAGGGATACCAAACTGGATGGCTTTTGTGGCTACTCGCCGCCTTAACAGTGCTCAAAACGAAGTTTACCATGCGATGCGCCAAGCCCAAAGGCAAGCCACCAAGGACAAATTGACTTGGCAAGCTAGTTTTCGTGAGCAAAATGGCATTGTTCAATGGGCTGTTCATTCCGCTACAGTAAACCCATCTGATGCTAACTGGAATAATTTAGATTCTAATGTGCAGTTAGATGCAGAAACGACCTTACAAATTTCAAATGGCGTTAGGCAAATTAAATTTGATTACAGAGGTAATATTGTTTCGCTACCGCGTAGTATAACTATCTCCAGCAAATATGGTGGTAAAGCTAAACGTTGCGTCTATATCTCTACGATTTTAGGAGCAATGCGAATGGCAAAAGAGCGCCCTACACCCAACAATGAGGGTGATTATTGCTATTAAGATGTTCTTATACCAATTCTATATGAGGCTGCGCTCTATTCGCGTAGCGGCAATTCATGAATTGCCGCTACAGTGTGTAGTTTTGCATCAGTCTTATAAGGCGCATCTTCAAACAGAAATGGTATTAGTTTATTCAAATAAGGTATTGCGTGCTGAACTTCCCAGCAAGCCCAAAACAACACTTGATTATTTTCACTCGCTATCCTGAACCAGGGAAGACGAAAACCCGATTGATACCTGTTTTAGGATCTGTTGGCGCTGCTAATCTTCAACGCCAAATGACTGAACATACAATATTTCAGGTTAAAGAATTACAAAAATTAATTGACATATCTGTGGAAGTACGCTTCGCAGGTGGTGATTTGCAACTTATGCAAGACTGGCTGGGCTTGGATTTAGTTTACCAGTCTCAAGGTGAAGGGGATCTAGGTTTGCGGATGGCGCGATCGCTTTTCGAGGCTTTTCAATTTGGTGCAGAAAAAGCAATTATCATCGGTACAGATTGTCCTGGAGTAAATGCCCAAGTTTTAGCGACAGCCTTTGATAAGTTACACACCTTTGAACTCGTACTTGGCCCAGCAATAGACGGTGGATATTACTTAATTGGTTTGCGGCAACCCATCCCAGAGTTATTCGCTAACATCGAATGGGGAACTGCTCAGGTATTCCAGAAAACTGTGGAGATTGCTCAGAAGCTTAATTTATCATATGTGAATTTGACGCCTTTAGCCGACGTTGACCGACCAGAAGATCTGCCAATTTGGGAAAAAGCCTTTGTGGGAGAGGGATGAGGAAGGAAGAAGACACGGGGACGCTCTTACGTGGGGACGCAAAGAGGAGTCGGAGCTAGGGAGCGTCTAGATCCCCGACTTCTTCCAGAAGTCGGGGATCTGAGTCTACAGCCCCGCATTAGCTCCGTATCTTCAAATACTAGGAATTTCCTGAAGACACTAGGCATAACAAATGTTACTCTGGCCTAGTTGAAAACCAAGAGGTAGAGAGGTTTCACCGTTATTGAATCTGGTTTGTGTTTCTATAGAACATTTACGGTCATGGGCACAATATTCAAGTAACTTGAAATATGAAAATCACTCGTATTCACCGCAAGTTTGAAAAACTATGGTTAACCGTTTTACTTCCGCTAGTACTGCCCTCACAGTTAAGGTAGTTGGAATAATCTGCATTTTGTCGTTTTTTGTTGACTTTTTGATTCTCTTGTTACCCTTTCAACCAACCGATCGCGCTTGGCAAATAAATTTGGCCACAGCCTTAGTGGATCGGGGAATTGTTCCTTTGGTAGGTTTGGGGCTTTTGTTTGCAGGACATTGGATTGGTAGCGCTGATGCAGGAAGCGATCGCCCCCAAGGTGTTGATTTAAGATTTCCGGCTTTGATTCTCTCAAGTATTTTAGGGTTGATGTTCTTGCTAATTTTTCCCCTGCACCTCAATAATGTGAATCAAGCTAAAACTCAAACGGTTAATCGAATCACCCAAGAAGCAGACCAAGCTGAAACTCAACTTAACAATCGGTTATCGCAATTGCAAGCACAATTAAATACTGAACAAGGAAAAGCTCAGCTAGAACAGCTGCGGAATCAAACCAAAGCTCAGTTTACGGAACTACTCAAAGATGAGCAAAGATACAAGCAAGCACTTGAGAGCTCCCAAATTCCTCCAGCGATCAAAGAGTTACTAAAGAAGGCTAAGACAGATCCTCAAGCACTTGATAAAGCGATCGAACAACAAACAGATATTCAGACGCTGAGAACTCAACAATTAAGCCAAATTCGCCAACGCAGGGATGAAACTGTAAATCAAGCTAAAGATACCGCATGGAAGTCTGGACTGCGGATTGGTATTAGCAGTTTGCTGTTGTCTATTGGTTACATTATCATCGGCTGGACAGGTTTAAGAAGCAGAGGTGCTTTACAAGGTGGTAAACCTAAAGCTACTGCACGCTAATTTTTTCGGGAGTGGGGAGTGGGGAGTGGGGGAGACGGGGGAGATGAGGGAGATGGGGGAGAATAACTCCTAACTCCTAACTCCTAACTCCTAACTCCTAACTCCTAACTCCTAACTCCTAACTTCTAACTCTTAATATAAAACCTGGGAATGTTTTCAATTTACATACTGACATATAACGAAGAACTAGATATTGCTGCTTGTATCGAATCGGCGATGCTATCAGATGACATCATTGTTGTAGACTCATGCAGTAGCGATCGCACTGTGGAAATCGCCAATCGCTATCCCATCCGCGTTGTCCAACACGCCTTTGAAAGCCACGGACGCCAACGCACCTGGATGTTAGAGTCTATTTCCCCGAAGTACGAATGGGTTTACATTCTCGAAGCTGACGAACGGATGACACCGGAATTGTTCGCCGAATGCCAAAAGGCAAGTCAGAATCCAGACTACATCGGCTACTATGTGGCTGAACGCGTCATGTTCATGAATCGCTGGATTCGCTACAGCACACAGTACCCCCGTTACCAAATGCGCCTGTTTCGTCACGGGAAAGTTTGGTTTACTGACTACGGCCACACAGAACGAGAAGTTTGTGAGGGTGCAACTAGCTTTTTAAAAGAAACATACCCCCACTACACTTGTAGCAAAGGCTTAAGTCGCTGGATTGAAAAACATAACCGTTATTCCACTGATGAAGCTCAAGAAACTCTATATCAATTAGAACAAGGAAAGGTAAGCTGGGGAGATTTATTCTTTGGCAAGTCAGAAGTCGAAAGACGGCGCGCTCTCAAAGATTTGTCTTTGCGTCTACCTGCTAGACCCTTGCTACGCTTTATATATATGTATTTTATGTTGGGCGGTTGCTTAGATGGAGGCGCTGGTCTTGCTTGGTGTACATTGCAAGCATTCTACGAATACTTGATTTTGCTCAAAGTTTGGGAAATGAAGTATCTACCAAAACCTGACTTAAACACAACACCAACTCTGAGGCAGGAAAGTACACAACAGGTGCAGTGTGCGACTTCAGAAAATACACACGTTGATGCAGTGTAAAGTCTGAAGCTACTGCGTTGGGCAAAGCCCTTGCCGTAGGCATTGCATTTATCATAATTCATCAATCAGTAGGGGCGCACGGCTGTGCGCCCCTACGCGTGTTTCAATTATAATAAGTTAATATTTTTAACGGAGCTTTTTCAGAAAAGCTGCTCCTGTGAATATATAACTGATTGACCAGACAAAATAATTCTTCGGCTTACCTCGTCCTGCTTTCACAATTTTGAGCAGCTTTTCATTGAACGCGGTAAATTAGTAATAACTTAAGAGACTCGTAACAATCATTTACAAGTCTTGCAAAGAAAAGTAACATTCCCTGAGAATAATCAGTTGTTATTCGGTTGGTGGATGTCTGTGTGTATCCTTGTAGGAAAATAGCTTAAAACAGGAGAATCGAGGCTTGGTAATCGATCGCCTAAAACAGGACTTCAAAAATGACCTGATTGCTGGTTTGTTGGTAGTTATTCCCCTAGCAACTACCATCTGGCTAACAATTACCATTGCTACTTGGGTAATCAACTTTCTCACCCAAATTCCCAAACAACTCAATCCCTTTGACGGGCTGCACCCAATACTAGTAAATATATTGAATCTTTTAGTAGGACTAGCCGTACCATTACTGAGTATTCTGTTGATTGGTTTGATGGCTAGGAATATTGCTGGACGTTGGTTGCTAGATTTTGGTGAGCGGTTATTACAGGCAATTCCTTTAGCTGGACAGGTATACAAAACACTCAAGCAGCTTTTAGAAACAATACTAAAAGATTCCAATGGCAAATTTAGGCGTGTAGTTTTAGTAGAGTATCCCCGCCGAGGAATTTGGGCGATCGGCTTTGTTACCGGTGCAATCAGCGGTGATATCCAAGCCCAGATGTCTCGCCCCATGCTGAGTGTTTTTATCCCCACCACCCCGAATCCTACTACTGGATGGTATGCAGCCGTTCCTGAGGATGAAGTGGTGAACTTATCCATGTCAATTGAAGACGCTTTTAAAATAGTTGTGTCAGGTGGAATTGTTGCCCCCAGTACACCCCTGATTCTCCCCAAAGAGTCCACATTGGAAATGAAACACGACGAAATCAAACAGCAAGTTCTTCGCGTGGAAGAAACTTAAACTCTATCTGGCAAAGTCACAAGCAAATGCGTAATTTTGTTGTTGGACTGTGCCAAAATTGATAGACTTATAAGCTTGTCCCGCCTGGTTAATCAATTCTCGCACAATCAACCCTCAGTTTTATGCAACCTCGTAAACCCCAACAAATTGCTCGTGAGTTGGCGCTTTTAAGCCTTAGCCAACTGCCAGTCAACCCAAAGAAATTAGATAAATTGGAAGACGAGCAACTAGTATCAAAGTTGGTACTAGGAGCAGTACGGACTCTAACCACAGAAGTGCAAGATACCCTGAACAATGCCGCAGGTGAACTGCAACGCAGTAACGATCGCCTTTTAAGTAGCCAAACTCGCGCCTCCGACCTGAATACAGCTAGAACAATGCTTCAAGAGGCGATCGCATCTACCCAGACAGCAATCAATCAGTTGGGTACGGCTGTTGATTTTCCAGAATTAATTCAGCTAGCTAATCAGGACAAGGGAGTTCGCAATTACGCTAAAGAGCTTGTAATTACAGTCAACGAAAATCGACAAATTATAGACGAACTCATATCCAATGCCCTTGTAGATTGGCAAGTAACTCGACTCGCCCAAATTGATCGGGATATCCTGCAAATCGCTGTGGCAGAAATGAAATTATTGGGAGTTCCAGACAGCATCGCCATCAACGAAGCAGTGGAGCTAGCCAAACGGTACAGTGGAGACGAAGGTCATCGGTTTATTAACGGTGTTTTGCGCCGAGTCAGCGAGCAGAAGAAAAGTGCATAGATGAGGGAGATGAGGGAAATGAGGGAGATGAGGGAGCAGGGGAGCAGGGGGAGCAGGGGAGGCAGGGGGAGAAAGAATAACCAATGCCCAATGCCCCATACCCAATGCCCAATGCCCAATGCCCCGTGCCTTAAGTTAAATTAAACTCATAATTTGTAACTTATAACAACAACTAATAGTGCTGCAATGGTTTTTAATTGGTTCCGTCGTCAACATAATGATTCCTCTGACACCTCCTCTCAACAGAAGCAGGAAGAAACTCCTCCTGTACAAGAACCCCAACCAGAGACAGCCGAAACTTCGTCAGATACAACAGCAGACTTATTGGCGTTTGCTAAAGCTGCTTACAAAAATATTCAACAAAAACAACAATCTCAAGTACTAGAAACCCCGGCTGATTCAGCAGATGCCCTTGCCTCAACAGAACCACTTGACACCACTGAAACGGCAACTTCTGAAATAGAAACTCTACAAACAGAAGTAACTGAGGAATCTGCTGTCACAACTTCAGAAACAACCACAGAAGAATCTACTACTACAGATGAAGAAAGTACAGAAGATTCTTTAGTGGCCGCAATTACTGATGAGCCAGATGTCCAAAGCTCAGAATTAACCGCAAGTGAAGTTGAGACAACATCCGTCGAACCGCTAACTACGCTAGAGACAACACAGCCAACAGTACCATCCTTCTTAGAACGGGCGGCGGCAGAACGGCAAGCAAAGCTGGAACAACTCATAGCCACCGCCATTGAAGTTCCAGAACCAGAGGTAGTACAGCCAGTATCAAAAACAGCAGAGGGAATCCCGGAACTAGTATTTGATGATGGATTTGTCTGGTCAGCGGAAGTCTTAGCAGCCCAAGGTAGACGCGCCCAAGACATTTCTATTGAAGAAATTACTTGGTTGAAAAAGCTGCGGCAAGGGTTAGACAAAACTCGTCGTAGCATTCTCAACCAACTAAAAGCGATCGTTGGTCAAGGGCCGCTTAACCAAGCAGCTGTATCAGAAATTGAGGCGTTGCTGCTGCAAGCTGATGTGGGTGTAGAGGCAACAGACTTGATTATTGATGCCCTACAGAAAAAATTACTCCAAGAAGTTACCCCACCAGAAGAAGCGATCGCTTACCTGAAAAAAATCATTCGGGATATGCTGGATGCACCAAGCAAAACATCCCACAAATCTAGCTTTACTCCAGAAAAAGAAACTTTAAATATTTGGTTAATCACTGGGGTAAATGGTGCTGGAAAAACTACCACCATCGGCAAAATTGCTCATTTGGGGCAAAAATCTGGCTATAAATGCTTGATTGGCGCAGCAGATACCTTCCGCGCTGCCGCTGTGGAACAAGTCAAGGTTTGGGGTAATAGAAGTGGCGTGGAAGTCATTGCTAACCCTGGAAAAAATACAGATCCAGCAGCAGTTGTATTTGATGCGATCGCTGCTGCCCAAGCGCGTCAAACAGAATTACTTCTTGTAGATACTGCTGGACGACTGCAAAACAAGAAAAATTTAATGGACGAACTCAGTAAAATTCGGCGAATTATCGACAAAAAAGCCCCAAATGCCAAAGTCGAATCACTGTTGGTCTTAGATGCCACTTTAGGTCAAAATGGACTGCGGCAAGCCGAAGTTTTCTCCCAAGCTGCCCAACTTAGTGGCGTTGTCTTAACCAAGCTAGATGGCACTGCCAAAGGCGGCGTTGCCCTTGCTGTTGTCCAGCAACTGGGTTTACCTATTCGCTTTATTGGTGCTGGCGAAGGAATTGAAGACCTGCGCCCCTTTTCTAGCTACGAGTTTGTCGAAGCCCTCTTGAGTGGTTAGTGTCCATCAAGGAAAAATTGACAGCTTGAAGGGGAAACAGAGGCGGGGAGAGTTTTAAATTCTGCTAAGTTGGCTTCACAAACCACTAGCTGAAAAATCGAGTTTAAAAATTTTGCTTGACAAATTGATACATTTAGGTGTTACTTAATCTGGTATCATCGCTTGAATTAACCACAAACAAGATACTAGAAACAGCTTAAGTCCTAAAACATCAACTGTTTAGTCATTAGTCATTGGTCGTTAGTCATTGGTCTAAAGAAATGACCAATGACAAAAGACAAAAACAAACACTTACTCCAAAAACCTCAGTAATTATTCTTTTAGGAAAGTACTTTTATGACTTGAGAGATATGATTTGATAATTAAGTTATGAAAAAATGAGACGCTTTCTGAACTATCATTCAAAACTAGCGATCTAAATGATTAGATTTTGATTAAAAATACATGACTTTAAGTTTTAATATTCAATCAGGAATGTAATAAGCAAATAAAATACTCCCAAAAGTTACCTGTTACGTCTTTATACTCTTGCTAAAGTGACAAGTCTTGTCTAATTATGGTTTAGCAATGCCAAAGCCAAAAGATTTATAAATAATCTCAAACCTACCAATATAAAGTTTAATAGTACCTGTGCCTGTGTCTCAACTGCCCTCTCAACCCACTGACAACAATACTAGTGCTGCGACTGATGTCACACCAGTCGTGGCACTGAAAGAACTCGTGGCAAGGTTGCACCGGGAACAGAATAAAATTCAAGATTTACTAAGTTCTTTAGGATTTGCACTGAGAAGCTTCAATAATTTGAATCAGTTTTTGGAGCTGATCCCGCTGATGGCAACAAGGGTAACAGATGCCGATGGTAGTGCCCTGTTTCTCTACAAACCGAATGGTCAAGTCAGGTTAGAGCAACTACATTGGCAAGATAGTAACCAGCGTAAGAATATTCGCAAAGCCCTAGAAATAGCCAGCAGTCAAATCACGCTGATGCCCAATAGTGCCCCTTTAGCAAATGCTACGGGGATTTTGGATGACCAAATGCATCGCTATTTGGGGCCAGATGTGCAAATCTTTGGTACGGCGATTTTGGTAAAGCATACAGAACGGGGTTGGCTGTATGTTTTGAGCCGCGATCCAGAATATAGTTGGACAGAAACTAGGCAAAAGTTAGTTAGGTTAGTGGCAGACCAAACAGCAGTAGCGATCGAAAACGATGAACTAGCTGTAGAACTGAGAAAAAAAGAACGTTTAGATCAAGAACTAGAAATTGGCGCAGAAATTCAAAGGCGACTTCTGCCACGCCAATGTCCCACAATTCCTGGTGCAGTCTTGGCGGCACGCTGTAAACCTGCCAATCGGGTGGGTGGGGACTATTACGACTTTATTGTGACCAATAACAATCAAATTCAGCCAAACACTAAAGGTGGTGCAGCAAGTAGTCGCTGGGGTTTGGTGATTGGGGATGTTATGGGCAAAGGTGTTCCCGCTGGGCTGATTATGACGATGATGCGGGGAATGCTACGAGGAGAAGTGCTACACGGTAATTCTCCGGCCGGAATTTTGCAAAACTTAAATCGAGTTATGTATGCGGATTTGGAAAATTCCCACCGCTTTGTCACGCTATTTTACTCAGAATATAATCCCCAGAATCGAATTTTGTACTATAGCAATGCGGCACACAATCCTCCTTTGTGGTGGCACGCAGCTACGAAGACTGTCAGCCGCTTAGATACCTTAGGAATGCTAATTGGTTTGGATGCTAACAGTCAATATGAAGATGCCCAGGCACAGTTAGAACCTGGGGATACAATTATTTACTATACAGATGGTTTGACCGATGCTGCTGCTGCCAGTGGCGATCGCTTTGACGAAGAAAACTTTATCGCTGATTTCAATACAGCTTGTAAGTATTGCAATGGGCCACAGGAAATTGTGGATTATTTATTTGACCAAGTTCAGAAATTCATCGGTGCTGATAAGCAAAATACCGATGATATGACACTAGTTGTTTTGCAAATTATTTAGTTATTTGTCATTTGTCATTTGTTATTAGTCATTAGTCATTAGTCATTTGTCAGCTTAAAACGCATCTAAATCGCAGAATTGAATTAAATCAAACTCTTGTGGGGTGGGCATCTTGCCCGCCTAATTATGCAATTTATAGCAACAGCCTTGATGGTTAGGACATTAACAGATGATAAAACTTAGACACAAAAAGACTTTTCACCCAGTCCCCAATCCCCAGTCCCTTGCTATAAATGTGGAACAGTTTAATTCCCAAAAGCTAACTTATACGGTTCTTCCGCAAAATCTAAAATTCAAAATGGTATTAAATGAGTGAACAGTTATCAGTACTTACTAATAACTGTTCACTGCTAAAGATATATCTGTTGGCCGTTGGCAAATTATGCAGTTTGTTCTGGTTCCCTGGCTAAATTTTGTCCAATTTTTGGCTCAGTACCAGCAATTATTCGTTCGATATTACTGCGATGGCGGAAAATCACATAGAACCCACCAGCAATCCCAAACAGAATATATGGTAAAGGTTGATGCAAAAGCGACATAAAAATAGGAACAGCGATCGCACCTGCAATTGAACTCAAAGAAACAATCCGCGATATCGCTACGACAACGGCAAATATACCTGCTGTTGCTAAACCTACCTGCCAATTCATTGCCAACAAAATCCCCAAACTAATAGCAACGGATTTACCGCCACTGAAGCCCAAAAAAATTGATTTACTATGTCCAAGGATGGCAGCTAAACCAACTAAAGTTAATACCCACGGTTGCCACAGTTTTGCATCTACCGTTGGAGGGATATAATTTTGACTAGCGGCAAAATTGAACAACCAATAAACCAGAGCGATCGCTAATACTCCCTTCAAGGAATCAAGTACTAAAACGAATGCTCCTGGCCCTTTCCCCAAGGTTCTCAGCACATTTGTTGCCCCAGTGGAACCGGAACCAACTTCTCGAATATCAATACCTTTTAACTGCTTAACAGCAATGTACCCGGTGGGAAAGGAACCCAGCAGGTAAGCTACAAGTACAATTGCCCCGCACAGAGTTAACCAGATAGCCATATTAACAATTCAAAATTCAAAATTCAAAATTCAAAAACTCTTGCTTGCTCTTTCCCAGTGCCCCATGCCCAATGCCCCATGCCCAATGACTAATTAAAAGTCATCATCATAGTTTCTCACTGTTTTGGGGTCGGGGGCAAAAGCCAACCATAAAGGAAATTGCAGCAACGACAAACTGATTTGATCTTCTGAATCGTCAATAATAATCAAAGGCAGTTGATTGGCTTTTACCAATCGGTCTGCTTTCTGAGCCAGAGCTTCCGACGCCTCAAATAATACCACACCTCGGTCTGGGCCAAAATCTGGGCGACCGATTCCCAGACAGTCTTGCAAGCCGCGTCGCCATTCACCTAATCGCTCTGGTGTGTTAGCTAAAACTAAAGTACGGACGCGATCGCCATAGAGTTTGTGTAATATCGAAATTGCAGCTGAGGCAATCAGGATATTTTGCAAGCGACTACCCATTGTCCGCAAGCCACCCCGTCCTCCTTGGGTGAAAAACCAGTTGGAAACTCGTTCCGCGTGGACTGGCTCAAAGGTGCGGCGCAATTGCCAAGGGGGGCCATAGTAATCTGGCTTATTGCGGTATTGGTCAATTAGGCGGCGAATTTGCTTTGTAGTATCTTGAAACTGTTGTTGGGCAAATTGTGGTATTCCCGGCTGAGATTCAGCTGGTTTAACCTCTTTGACAACTGGCTTTTCTCTTTCTACCACAGTTGGCGTCAGTTGCAGCTGCTCAGCAGCACCAGCCAAATCCTGTAAGCTACCTGTGAGATAGTCTTTAAAGCCCTGCACTCGAATGGCTAAGTCTTGGGATGCTCCCGCAAAAGTGGTTCGCATCTCGTTGCGGATACGTTCCTGACGGCGTTCTAGCTGTTCTATAGAAATTTGTAGAGCTTGCTTGCGTTGTTCTAACTGCACTAGCGATTCTTGTACGAGTCGTCCCAGAGAAGTTTGAGTTTCACTCAACTGTGTCTGAAGAATTTTGTATGAAGCTTGCAGGCTGGCTATTTCTTCCTTAAGAGCTGCTTCGGTGCTTTGCAACTCTGCCACTCGCTGCTGCGTTGTGGCGTATAGTAAACTATTTTCTGATTCTGATGTGTCTGACCCCAGTGCAGCAGTTTCCGGTTCCAACTGCTCCACAAACTCGCCATTGGAATTTTGTGTTGGCTCTGCTGTAGAATCTACCTCTCGTGTATTAGAGATAGTTGGCTCAAAAGTTACTTGGTCTTCTGATGAGCTAACGGCTGCTGTTTCTACCGCTGAATCAACAGATGGGTTTGTTGGATGTTCAACTCCATTGGTTTGTTCTTCTTCTGTCAACCACTCATCAATTGGTTCTGGGGTTTGAGATGCCTCTGGATTCATAAACAATAGTGTAATTCCTATGATGCGAATAAATAGCTTTCAGAAATATTACAATTAACAAGCTTTCAAAGTCCTAAATTTCTACAGGTACTCAATTTTGGTTTTTGAGTATAGATTAGAACTATTTGCCATTCCGGGAGAAATTTGAGCGGCGGCTTGTACCGCTCAAATCTTCAGTGCCTCAGGACTTAGTACTAAATACGTGGACAACGTTGTTCCAAACAAGTTTTCAAGGTGTTGGGGTCAAATAAAATCGGCAAAAAGTGAATGCTTTTAACTTCTTTAAAGTAAAACAGGATGGGGACTTTATTCCAGAAGATACGCCAATTTTGCCATTCCTGGTACGGAAAACGTCGAATCAATTTTTCGCCCCTGTAAAGATCTAAGTCGGTGGCGGTAAATTGCAAGCGCAGCGTTAATGTCTGAAACATGAGGAATAAGCCAAACAGCATCAAAACAAAGCCTATCCACGGTTGTAAGAATATTAGTGGAATAGCAGTAATCACCAACACCACAGGTATATTGTAACTAGGCTTGAGTTCCACAGTTGCAGTTGAGTTAGGAGCAAATGAACTGGTCACAGTCTTAAATCCTGCTTTGTTAGTACATATCTCTCCATTTTAGGAGTGAGGAGTTATGAGTTAGGAGTTAGGAGTTAGAAGTTTTAACTCATAACTCATAACTCATAACTCTTACAGTCCTTGCAGGAATCCACTGCCAGTCCCCTGAAACATTAACCAAGAAAGAAAAAAGTTGCTCACAAAGATAATCAGCAAGGCAGTCACAACAGCAGTTGTGGTTGACTGTCCTACACCTTTAGCTCCTCCTGTTGTTGTCAAGCCCCAACTGCAACCAATTACAGCGATGAGAATACCAAAGCAGCACGCTTTGATCATGGCGCTAAAAATATCCCAAAGACCAAGAAAGTCACGGGCTGAGTCTAGAAAGACTGTATCAGATAGGTTGTAAATATTTGTCGCAATTATCAATCCCCCCAACATCCCTGTGACCAAAGACAGCAGGGTTAAAATTGGCAGCATTAAGAAACAAGCAATAACGCGGGGGATGACTAGGTAATCGATTGGATCTGTTCTTAGCATCAACATAGCATCGATTTGTTCTGTCACCCGCATGGTACCTATTTCTGCTGCAAAAGCAGAACCGACTCGCCCCGCCAAAATCACTGCTGTTAAGACGGGAGAGAGTTCTCGTGTCAAGGCTAGGGAAAGCACTCCGCCGATAATGTTTCCTGCACCAAAGTTAATAAACTCTCGCGCTACTTGAATGGTAAACACCGCGCCGACGAAAATAGCCGTTAATAAAGCAATAAATAGGGAATCTGGCCCAACTGCCGCCATTTGCTCTAAAGTGTTGCGCCGATGGATTTTGCCCCTCAATAGGTGAACTAGTACTTGCCCACCCAAAAAAATCGCCGCCAGCAACCGCTGACTCCATTCTCCTAAACTGGATTTGGATGTAGTCTGGTTCAATGTTCTGTAGCTAACTCGGTAACTGCCTTAAGAATAGCGGAAGTTATGGGGAATGGGGAGTGGGGAATGGGGAATGGGGAGCAGAGGAGAAAAATTTACTGCAACTTCCCCTGCTCCCCTCATCTCCCCCACTCCCCACTCCTTCCCTAAACACGGCTAAACATTAACTTACTTTAAAGATGTTCTCAGAAAATAAAGCTGGTATTAAAGGTGTTGCTTAGCAATAAATATGTCCTCCCTTCGGCTGTAACCTTTATTTGACAAGTATTTTGTAAATTTAAGTCGTTTTTAACATCCCCAGCACGTGGCATAACTGGTAGTGCTTTCTTTTAATGAAAACTTAAGATTTTTGACAGATTGTCAGCTCTGAAGCGATCGCACGTATTGTAGAAAATGACAAACCGCTATCTAGCTCTTGTCACCTTCACTCATGGAGTTTGTCCCCAATGACTATTTTCACTAACTTTCTCCGCTCCCTGTTACTGACGATCGTTTTTAGTTTCGTTGCTCCTATGTTCCTAGTGGGTGGGGCGTTGCTGTTTTTATTCCTGATTGGTCACTTCCCAGGCTTAGAAGAATTAACTGAGGCGATCGCTACTGGTATCGTCCATTTTCTGGCGACCTTTGGCAGTGGAACTCCTCTACATGGATTATTTGTAATCAGCTTGACCTGTAGTTTTGTCGGAACACTGTTTGATATTTACGTTTGTTATCGGTGTCAAATTTTACGAATTGATTCTTAAATAGTGAAAATAGCTTTGCTCAGACACTCACGGCCTGTACAAAACACCAAAAAGTGATGTTTCCCGAAGTGAAAATACTACTGGTCTCAACCTCGATAGCAATTAGTCTTGTTCAACATTTTTTTTATTAGTTAAAATCACCGCCAAAATCATTAATTAAATACTTATTAGTTATTCGTTATTCATTACTAATAACTAGTGCATCTGTGCCCCTAAAAAAACTGATTTTTAAGAGGTCAAAAATATACAACACCAAATATTTTAATATTTTGAATCCTTGAAAATTCTGAAGATAGCCTTCCTCAATTATCACACTGGGCGCTAAACTAGATCTGGGTATTTTATATTAGCCACAATCGTCAATAACTTGATTAGCATCCACCGAAAATGTCACATAAAAGTCTCTGCAAAATATAAAAAATTTCTTAAAATTCCCAGAAAAACCATGCCTGCTTATGTTTCTTAACAGAACAAAGGAGGTCGTTTAGCCGCTGGGCATCTTATATTAAGTTTATTACGAGGTATGTTGACAACTCATGGTTTGGCCGTTTAAGCCCAAGTTTAAGAAACAAATTGCGCGGATTGAAATTACTGGCGCGATCGCCGGTGCTACTCGCAAACGCGTCTTAGAAGCCCTGAAAACTGTAGAAGAAAAAAAGTTTCCGGCTTTATTACTGCGTATCGATAGCCCTGGGGGTACAGTCGGAGATTCTCAAGAAATCTACAGTGCCCTAAAGCGTTTGCGCGAAAAAATTAAAATCGTTGCCAGCTTTGGCAATATTTCGGCTTCTGGAGGTGTCTACATCGGTATGGGAGCCGAACACATCATAGCTAACCCAGGTACGATTACGGGTAGTATTGGTGTCATTCTGCGTGGGAATAACTTGGAACGCTTGTTAGAAAAAATCGGCGTTTCTTTCAAGGTAATTAAGTCTGGCCCTTACAAAGATATTTTGGCTTTTGACCGGGAACTGACTCAACCAGAAGCAAACATTCTCCAAGAATTGATTGACACAAGTTATCAACAGTTTGTCCAAACGGTGGCTGATGGCCGTTCTTTGGCGGTAGAAACCGTCAGAAGTTTCGCCGATGGACGGATTTTTACTGGACAGCAAGCCCTAGAATTAGGTATTGTAGACCGCTTGGGTACAGAAGAAGATGCCCGCCGTTGGACAGCAGAACTAGTCGGTCTCGATCCAGAAAAAACTCTGTGTTATACCCTAGAAGAACGTAAACCGTTATTGAGTCGCATTCTACCAGGGAGTCGTCAGGGTTCATCTGGAATCCGATCTGGAATTGATTGGCTCGAATTTGAAATGTCTACTAGTGGTTTACCCTTGTGGTTGTATCGACCCTAGCTTGAGTTAGGAGTTAGGGGTGAGAAGTTGAGAGTTTAAACTCCTAACCTCTAACTCCTAACTTCTAACTCCTAACTTTTTTGTTTTAAGGAGGATTTTGGCGTGGAGTGGCAAATGCGGGCTATTCGCGGGGCAACAACAGTTGCCGAAAATACTGTTGAGGCAATGCAACAAGTCGTCACAGAATTACTGGATGAACTAGAAAACCGGAATCAATTCCAGCCCAGGGATATTATTAGTGTGACTTTTTCAGTGACACGCGATTTAGATGCTATTTTTCCAGCTGCGATCGCCAGAGCACGTCCTGGCTGGGATAATGTGGCCATGTTAGATGTCCAACAAATGCACGTTGAAGGCAGTTTGCAGCGCTGTATCCGCTTCTTAATCCATGCCTATCTGCCAGCCTCCGCTTCAGTTCATCATATTTATTTACGTAACGCCGCCAGCTTGCGTCCTGACTGGAGTTTGCCACAGCCCTTACAAGCATCACAGCCAGCGGTTAAGTCCAAAGTTTAAATTATTTAGATAAATTTATGTAAAAAGAAATTGAATAAACTATTGCAGCGGCGATCGAACTGCTGAACTTGCTGTTATTAGTGGGAAAATATTACTAGCTTCTCTTTGTGATTTGCGATCATTGGTAAGGCGATCGCACTCAAAATTTAGATATTGAGTTATCGGGGTAGTTGGTAATGATTGTCCCATTCTATTTAGAGGAACAACCAGACTCAGAAGGTCGGACGATTGCCGAAATATGGGCTTGGGATTTTGAAGAATTAGAGTATGACAGAACTTTAAATAAAATATAGTCTACTATAGTCAGATATAGTATAAAACTAGCTCAATCATGAAATTATCTGATTATGCTAAAACCTTGGGAATTTCGTACCTTACAGCTTGGCGACATTACAAAGCAGGTAAGATACCATACCCAACAGAACAACTGCCCACGGGTACGGTAATTGTTGATTACGACCCAAAAAAGATGTCAGGGGGTGTTGTTAGAGTTGCCATTTATGCCAGGGTATCAAGTGCTGAAAACAAAGATAACTTGGATAGACAAGCCGAGAGGTTAACTCAATATGCTTTTGCAAAAGGATATCAGATAATCTATGTCGTCAAAGAAATAGCGAGCGGTCTAAACGACAATCGCAAGAAACTAGAGAAGCTTTTACTCAAAGATGATTATGATATCTTGCTAGTCGAACATAAAGATATATTAGGGAGATTTGGCACGCATTACATGGATATTTTACTTAGAAGATTAGGGATAAATCTAGAGATTGTTAATCTAACCGACAATGGACGAGATGAATTGATGCAAGATTTGGTGGCAATAATTACCAGCTTTGCAGCGCGATTATATGGTCAGCGCAGAGCAAAGCGTAAAACAGAAAAAATTGTGGAGGCATTGAAATTTGAAGGAGATTAGTTAAATTTTGTAGTCAAACATATCTGCTCGTATCTTGAGTGATATATTGATTTCTAGCCAAAGTCGATCAATACTTCTCTACCGAATGGTTGCGCCAACGACTACGCTCAGTATAAATATGCGTCAAGTAGAAAAGCACGTAATCAAAGAAGGACGTAAACTACCCACCACTGAACGGAGTACCGTTTCAGTGGGGGCTTTAAAGCCCAGAGTTTACCCGACAAGCGTGTTAAATCACTACGATTTTTGGGTCATCTTACCTACAAATACGCAGCCAGTTTGTAGCTCTAAGGTTAACAGTTAAACAGAGTCATTGGGTTTGAGTCAGTGCTGTTAGCGTAAAAACCTTTAAATCATTTACCACTATTTCCCGAAAGCTTTACAACATTGCTCAATTCACCCAGCGTCATTGTGGATTAGGTCATATAAATCAACCATATGTCCCTCTAGCTTAAAATTCGGTTTCGGTGATTTGGAAATTGCCGCCTAAATCTTGGGCAGGGCAATATAGGTCAATACGCTTGGGTTAAGGCTAAAACTCTTGGTCAAATTCAATTTTTTAACGTAGACCCGAAGGGGCTTGCCGCAGGCTACCGCCAAGGACGCATTCGCGCAGCGTCTCGTCAGAGAAGGACGCAAAGAGAAGAAAGAAAGGCTTAACTGAACTGTATTGCAATATAGGTTATTAATCCAGTCTACTCTGTAAATTCCTTCGGGATGGATGTTGTCAAAGATGAGTTCTTGTCCATCAATTTCAACAGCGATCGCTTCATGCCGTCCGTTAATAGAGATGTTTTGTCGGAGGCGTTCATGGTAGATGTTGCAGAAAGGATCTTCTGTACTACCTGTGAACAGGTTAATCTGTTTACCAGAAATGTTTTGAGCCATTAAAAACTGACGCAAGGCAATGGCGCAAGGAACACATTCAAAAACTTGGAATTGTGCAGCGATCGCCCTCAGTTGATTGTGAAGACTGGGGTTGCTCATGATTTAGTATTGTCAGGCAGCGATCGCTTTATGCAACAACTCTATTCTTCGTGACGATGAAATCTAATTCCCAAAAAGACATCATAAACAAACTCAAAAAAGTCTTTTTTCTGTAACAAACCAGAAGTTTGATAACAACCTTTTTCATCTAAAAGAGGCTTCATGAGATAATAAGTAGGCTGGTAATTATACCAAGGAATAGAAGGCCACAAATGGTGAATTAAGTGGTAGTTCTGTCCTAATATCAAGATATTAAGAATTGAGTTCGGATAAACGCGGGCATTTTTCCAGCGATCGCGCTCTACAAAAGGACGATGGGGCAAATAGTCAAAAAATAATCCCAGTGTTATTCCTACTACAAAAGCAGGTACGAACCAAAAATTCAGAATGTAACCTAAAAAATGGTATTGAACTGAAATATAAATAATTAAACCGATAATTAAGCGGCTAACGAACCATTCTAGTAGCTCATATTTACGCCACAATCGCCGTTGAAAGAAAAATACCTCATGATATAAAAACCGAAATGCAATCAGCCACAAAGGCCCGCCTGTAGAGACATAATGATCGGGGTCATCTTTGGGATGGTTAACATGACCATGATGTTGCAAATGTACCCGCGTAAACACTGGAAAAGCAAAAGCCAGCATCAATGCACTACCATGCCCTAACATTGCATTAATTAGTCGATTGCGATGGGCAGATTGATGACAGGCATCGTGAATTACTGTCCCAGCACAATGCAATGCAATAGTGTTAATACCAAAACACAGCCAGTCTGGCCATTGCCAAAGCCAGTAACCAAAATTAGATAATACCAGCATTCCCACAGCAGCCGAAAACAGCAGCAGTGTTGGATTGAAATCACCAGGAGGCGCTAAAAATTCCTTGGGTGGGATTGTTAATGGCTTTTGTGCCTCCGACGTGAGCATTATTGACATTGACTCCTTGTTTGTTTATCAAACATTACGAATATACGATAAAGATTAGGGAATAGTAAAGTTTTATAAATTTTTGTATAGCAAGATTTATCCGCAGCTTAGCATATCGGCAGATGAATAACGCTATGATTCCAGACGAGGCTTAGTCTTTACTGATGAGTAGGGTGTGAGAGTTGGCAAAAAGTTGATAGGATAAACTCCCGCCAAAAAAGATGAGGGGGATGAGGGGGATGAGGGAGAAGAGAGCAGGGGGAGCAGGGGAGATGGGGAGCAGGGGAGCAGGGGAGCAGGGGAGCAGTAAGTTTTTCCCCTCTGCCCCTCTGCCCCTCTGCCCCTCTGCCTCTTGTGCCCAATGCCCAATCTCCAATGCCCCTTTCTCCTACAACCCTACTTTAACTGCTTAAATCTGATAGCAGCGATCAAAAAGGAGATGCCATTTAAAGTACGATGACTTCCCAGATAGCTCCCTAAATTCAGCCCCTATGCAATTAAGAGATTCTCTACGCCGGACAAAAATCGTCGCTACTATTGGTCCCGCCACAAGCAGTCCTGAAATGCTCAAGGCGATTATTGAAGCGGGAGCAACGACACTGCGGCTAAACTTCTCCCACGGAACTCATGCAGACCATCAGCGTAATATTCGGTTAATTAGACAAACCGCTTTTGAACTAAATCAACCAGTGGCTATTCTGCAAGACTTGCAGGGCCCAAAAATTCGCTTGGGTAAGTTTGACAATGGAGCTATAGTTGTAGCAAAAGGCGATCGCTTCACATTGACAAATCGTCCGGTTGTAGGCACACAGGAAATTAGCTGCGTTACCTATGATTATTTAGCCCAAGAAGTCCCGGTTGGTGCAAAAATCCTCCTCGATGATGGACGAGTAGAAATGGTAGTAGAGGAGATTAACCGTGACAAAGGTGATTTGCACTGTCGCATTACTGTGGCTGGCAAACTTTCTAACAATAAAGGTGTAAACTTTCCCGGAGTTTACTTGTCAATTAAGGCAATGACCGACAAAGACCGAGAGGATCTGATGTTTGGTTTAGATCAGGGTGTAGATTGGGTAGCACTTTCCTTTGTCCGCAATCCCCAGGATTTAATCGAAATTAAAGAGCTAATTTCCAGTACAGGCAAGCAAGTGCCAGTGGTTGCCAAAATTGAAAAACACGAGGCCATTGAACAAATGGAAGCGGTTTTGGCTTTGTGTGATGGCGTTATGGTTGCCAGAGGCGATTTAGGCGTGGAACTGCCAGCTGAAGATGTCCCCGTACTGCAAAAGCGGCTGATTGCTACAGCAAACCGTTTAGGGATTCCCATCATTACTGCCACTCAGATGTTAGACAGTATGGTGAGCAATCCACGTCCCACTCGTGCCGAAGTGTCAGATGTGGCAAACGCGATTTTAGATGGCACAGATGCGGTAATGCTTTCCAATGAAACTGCCGTAGGTAATTACCCAGTAGAAGCAGTAGCGACAATGGCACGCATCGCCGAGCGCATCGAGCAAGAGGAGGCACAGTCAACAGTACGTCAGCTAAGAGATACCAGACGTTCTATTCCCAATGCTATTAGTCAAGCTGTGAGTCAAATTGCAGAGCAACTGGGAGCAGCAGCAATTATGACTCTGACCCAAACTGGCGCAACAGCTCGCAATGTCTCGAAATTTCGTCCCCATACACCAATTTTAGCAGTGACACCCCATGTGAACGTGGCGCGACAACTACAGATGGTATGGGGAGTAAAACCGCTGCTAGTATTGGGATTACCTTCCACAGGTCAAACCTTTCAAGCTGCAATCAACGTGGCTCAGGAACTGAAGTTGCTATCTGAGGGAGATTTAGTAGTGATGACTGCTGGCACACTCCAGGGCATTTCCGGCTCCACAGATTTGATTAAAGTTGAGGTCGTAACCGCAATACTTGGTCACGGAATTGGACTGGGACAAGGTTCAGTCAGTGGTCGCGCACGAGTGGCGAATACTAGCATGGATGTGAGTAACTTTAATCCGGGAGATATTCTAGTTGCTTCCCGCACAAATGCCGATTTTGTTGAGGCAATTCGCAAAGCTGCTGGTATTCTTACTGAAGATGAAAGTCTTACAAGTCACGCAGCAGTAATTGGGATGCGTCTCGGTGTCCCAGTGATTGTCGGCGTGAAGCAGGCAACACAAGTAATTCGAGATGGGGCAATTATAACGCTGGATTTACAACGGGGTTTGATCTACTCTGGGGCGGTGAAAACGTCGTAGTATTGGGGACTGGGGATGAGGGAGATGGGGAGCAGAGGGGCAGAGGGGCAGAGGGGAGAATAATCACTTCCAACTCCCAACGCCCAATGCCCCAATCCCCAGTCCCTTTACCTAACAGTTGCGATCGCTACCCCAAGCCAACCTGCAAAATTTTGCTGCTGTGTAGAGTCGGGAGAATCAACAGGTTTTACTTGATATCGAGTGGGATTTGGTGATGCTAGGGTAATGGAATAAGTACGTAGTTCGTCTTGGTGGAAAAGTGTGACCTCAATTTTATCCTTTGGTTGGTAATCTTTGAGGCGATCGCTTAACCCACTCCCCATTACCTTAATCCCATCAATTGCTAGTAACTCATCACCTGCATCAATTCCCCCCACTTGTGCAGGTGAACCCGCTTCCACAAACTTAATCATCTCTCGCCCATTCTCAGTATTTGTTCTCACACCGAAGTAAGGTTCTTCTTGCTGTTCAGCTACTAACTGTAAGCCAAAGGGTTCTAAATACTGATTAAATGGTAAATCCTCAGTGGTATGAAGGTAGCGTTCAAAGAAATCAGTCAAATCGATTCCTGCCACAGATTCTATAACTTCTTGCAACTGTTCTGAAGTGTAGCCAATTTCAGCTTCTCCAAATTGCTGCCACATTTTCAGCATCACGTCATCGAGGGAACGCTGATTGCCGTGAGTTGAGCGAATCAGTAAATCCAGCAATAACGATATCATTTCCCCCTTTAAATAGTAAGAAATTTGGGAATTACCACTATTGGCATCTGGACGATAGAGTTTAATCCAAGCATCAAAACTTGACTCGGAAACTGGTTGTACTTTCCGCCCCGGTGTGCTTTCATATCTGGTAATTTCCTTACCCAAATGATTCAAATAGGACTTAGCATCATAAATTCCTGCCCGCAAAGGAATTAACAAATCGTAATAACTAGTAGTTCCTTCACAAAACCACAAGCATGGGGTGTAATTTTCTTGGTCATAATCAAAAACCTCCAATGCTTTTGGGCGAATTCGCTTGACATTCCACAAGTGAAAGAACTCGTGTGCTACCAATTGCAGAAAGCGATCGTATTTTTCTGGAACACGAAACCCAAAACGCTGGTAAATTAAAGAGCAAGAGTCTTTATGCTCCAAACCGCCAAAAGCTTGGCTAAATAAATGTAACAAAAACACATATCGTTCATAGGGCAAACCGCCGAACATTTGCGCTTCTACCCGAATAATTTTTTGGATATCAGCAATCATCTCTTGGACTTGATAATTACCCTGCCCCCAAATTGCCAATTCATGGGGTTTTCCTAAAACCTCAAATTGATACAATTGGTGGCGACCAATCTCAAATGGACTATCAACAAGAGTATCAAAATCACTAGCCAAGAAAGTATTTGTTTCTTCACCAACAGGAGGTAAGGCAGTAGTTACCTGCCATTCTGGGTGTGCTGGTACGATAGTGACGCGAATCGGTTGTTTCTCCCAGCCAGATACCCTAAAAAATAGTGCCGCACCGTTGAAATAACCGTGGGTAGCATCCAAGTGATTTGTCCGTACTGATAGCTCATTGGCAAAAATGCGGTAACGTACAGTTAATTCGGAAACACCTATTTTATCTATCTGCCAGTGATTTTTACTGATTTTCTGCCAAGGCAAAGGCTTATCCTCTGCAAAAGCCACAAAATCCTGTAAGTTCTTGGCGTATTCCCGAACTAAGTAGGAGCCAGGTGTCCATACTGGCAGTTTTAAATCGAGAATTGGCCAGGGATAATCTACAAGGCGTAAAGTCACTTCAAACAGATGGGTTTCTGGTTGGGACATTGCCACCAGGTAATGAATCTTTGGCGCAGTTTCCTGGATGTAGGAGTTAGGGCGAGATGCAGTTGCTTCAGTCATCTTGTGTGCTGAGTTAATAGCCGATACTTAATGAGATTACTAATTTGTCCCATCATGATAAGTTTATTTTTTAGCTTTTGACTTCTATTTGCAGGGGCTGGTCAAAACCAAGTTTATCGAGACAAAAGCCAATATTTATAAACTTCGTCCTTAATTCTCAATAAAAACGAGGTTCTACCTGTAAAGATTCAGCAAGATTTTGTCAACTATGCGTTAAGCGGGCGGCGGGAATCGAACCCGCATTAATAGCTTGGAAGGCTATAGTTTTACCACTAAACTACGCCCGCAAATGTCCAACTTTTTAAGTATAACACAGCTATTAAGAAAATTCAAACATTTAGTTAGAATTGGCAGACTGAATTTTGATCCAGACATACAGATAGCTCAAATCGGGTTTTGTGCCATCGTTATTCTGGGCAGGAAGAAACTTTTCAGTTTTGAAAATTTGGTTAAGGACTTGCTGATAGGTGCTTTTTTCGCTTTCGAGTGTTGCTGGTTGTATTTCTAAAACTGCGGCTTGTTGAAAGTTGCCATTGCGATCGATGACTAAGCTAGCCAAGAGTTGTGCTGGCTGAAGTCCAATATTTTGGGGGAGAAAACTAGAGTCAAATTGTTTTGTGTTGCTACCCTGATATACAGCGATCGCATCTGGCAAACCATCATATCTAAATTTCCCTGATTTTATCAAGTTACTTACTTGATCTCTAAGTAAAGGAGCTACTATCGCGATCGATGCTCCCTGAGTCGAAGTTGGTGGAGTTTGTGGGGTAGGAGTTGGCGGAGTTTCCCTGGGCGGAGTTGGCGGAGTTTGTCCCGTGGGCGTTGGTGGAGTTTCCCTCGGTGGAGTTGGTGGAGTTTGTCCAGTGGGCGTTGGTGGAGTTTCCCTCGGTGGAGTTGGTGGAGTTTGTCCAGTGGGCGTTGGTGGAGTTTCCCTCGGTGGAGTTGGTGGAATACCTGTTGGTAGTGGCGTTCCCTTTCCGAATTTCAGTTCTTGACGACGATTCCAAGGAAGATTACCCACTGGAACTGTAGGTGTCGCTGTGGGTGTAGTTATTGGCTTGGAAACTTTTTGTTGCCCAGAACGTTGACTATTAGTTTGCGAGGCGTCAGTTTTACTCTTGGGCTGGAAGTTATCAGTGGGATTTGTTGCAGGAAAATCTCGATTTTTTGGCGTAGTTGGCGCTGGTACAGACTTTTGAGTTGAAGATAATCGCTTTGGCGAAACTGTCTTAGCTACTGATTGTGATTTGCTTGTTGATTTCCTTGGAGGAGCAATTTCGATCAATTCAACAGGTACAGATGATTGACTTTCCTGAGGAAACCACAAACTAAACGTATTTGATGAACGCATCAGCCAGAACACCAGCAAGTGCAGAGAGACTGAACCGATAGCAACAGAAATCCACAAACCAGGTGGATCGGTATGTCGCCTCCAGACTTTGGCTGGAATTGGGGTTTTGTCTGCAACCGATGGTTCCATATTATCTTTGAAACTGGATCTGATTAGGCACTTTTACTAGTTGCTATGCTTTAACATAACGCGAAAGTCCCTACCTTCAGCGAAGCAAGGTAGGGATGGATAGCGGGTTACGACGATTGCATCTTTGACCATCATCAACCGTAGGTTGATAAAGGAAAAGATGTATGAGGAGTAA
>JAHHHB010000052.1 GCA_019359545.1 Desmonostoc geniculatum HA4340-LM1
CTGGCAGTATTCGTCCACAAATTTTACTGTGGGTGCGGGTGGGCGAGGCTCAACCATACTCTCTGTCTGGTGTTTTTGCGATCGCTCCTAATTATACTTTGTCGAGAGTGATAAAAGAGGGTTAATTTACGCAACAAAGTCGAAGGCATAACTTTTCCTGCTTTAATTGACAGTACCACCCGCATCAAAGCAATACCACCATATCCGCCATAACGAATGTGGTACTCACTGTGGAGATTGTTTTCGTATATCTCAAACTTACTGCCATCGGCGGCGGCACGTTTCCCAGTACCCCAAACTGACGGCAGGCTAAAACGGTTGTAAGAACCTCTAATTGTCTTACCATCGATGGGGATAATTTCTCCCCCTATCTTGGTGAGCAAGGTTTCTACCCAACTGAGAAAACAT
The DNA here is from genome assembly GCA_019359545.1 of Desmonostoc geniculatum HA4340-LM1. Classification (GTDB taxonomy): domain Bacteria; phylum Cyanobacteriota; class Cyanobacteriia; order Cyanobacteriales; family Nostocaceae; genus Nostoc; species Nostoc geniculatum. The sequence continues at coordinate 409 of JAHHHB010000052.1, forward strand.
CGATTTAATGCTTCTGGGTTGATGAACTCAAACACCCGACGGAAAGTGTCATCTGACGGAATTCCGTGTGGTAATGCCAAAAATTCTTCTAACCATTGTTGCTTACTGATGCCGTAATTCTCAATATCTTCCCATCCTTGCGCTCCCTGTGGGGAGTTAGTTGTGTCATTGAAGTATAAATTTTGTCCTATGTGCGGCAAGTCTTATAAATCTGATAGTCACAATCGCTGAAACATAGACACGGCAATCGTTTCCAGACCATCTTGCCGAAAATTACACGTATCTCGGCTCAATACCAATAGTGCGATGCCTGCGGCCGGCTACGCCCACGCAAAGGCGTTTAAGCAATGGGGCTTCATGACTGATCGCTAAAATCCCCACCTCATGCTCTTTAGCATATTTGATGACAACCTGCCAAATCAGAGCTTGGGTGTTAGCATCCAGCATTGCCGTCATTTCATCTGCAATTAGGTAGCGAGTATGAGAGTTGAGCGATCGCGCTACTGCAATTCGTTGCAACTCACCCCCACTGAGTTCATGAGGATAGCGACTTAGCCAACTTTGGTGAATGCCCAGAGAAGCAAGTAAATCGGCAGAAGGAGGCTGTCCTTCTGCGAGAATTTTATTAATTTGCCAGCGTGGATTGACAGCTAGTTCAGGGTTTTGAAAAATCAGCTGCACAGGGCAATAACCTTTATTGGGTAAAGGCTGACCATCACACGTCACCTTTCCTTGAGTTGGCTGCAAATATCCGGCTAGGAGCTTACCAATCGTGGTTTTACCCAAACCACTCGGCCCAGTCAAGCCCACAACTTCACCCCTTTCCAGTTCCAAATTCAAGTCATGTACAATCCAGGGTTGTTGGGAATAACGAAAAGATAAATGTTCAGCTTTCAGCATGGATACACCTTACGGGAGCGCCCCGTACTATACGAAACTGGGGACGGGTTTCCCTGCAAGCTTCTGTCGCTAAGGGACAGCGATCGCCAAATAGACAACCTACAGGTAAAGCTTCTGGACTGGGTTGGCTACCAGGAACAGGGATAAACTCATTTTGAGGAAGCGATCGCCACAAGGCTTGAGTATAAGGATGACGCAGATTTCCAGATGTAAAATCAAGAGCCGCGGCAATTTCTAGTGTCGTTCCTGCATAAAACACAGCCACCTTATCTGCCACTTGTAATGCTGCTTCTAAATCATGGGTAATCAGCATCACTCCTTTACCGTCATCAGCAAGTTCACGCAAATGGTTTAGCGTCTCCACAACAACATCAGGATGCAAACCGGGAGTAGGTTCATCAGCAATTATCAACTCAGCACGACCTACAGCCGCAGTAGCAACCAGCACTCGCCGTGCCATACCTCCGGAAATTTGAAAAGGATACTGCTGCTTAACTGATGGAGCCAGACTATAGCGGTCAAATACCCGATCAACCACTTGACTAGCTTTTGTATTAGGCAATCCACTCAAACGACCTGCCCGATGCACCTGAGAACCAACACGCATTAGAGGGTCAAGATAACTTACTGACTGGGGAATTAAAGCAATTTGTTTTCCTCGTAACTTAGCCTGACGCTCAGGAGTCAGGGCTTCTCCTTGGAATATTATCTGCCCTGAGATTTGGGCGTTATGAGGTAATATACCCAAGATTGCATGAGCCAATAAGCTTTTACCAGAGCCACTAGAACCAACAACCGCTACTACTTCACCAGAATTTATTTCTATATCCAAGTCAGTAATCACAGGTAATTGCTTCTGGGTTAAGCCCACATCATACATTGTGAAACTGACACTTAAATTTTGAACTGATAGCATCTTAAAATTCGGGATTTGAGATTTTGAATTAATTACGTTAGCGCAGCGGGGCGTAGCCCATTACAAATTACGAATTATCCCTGACTTGTTTTAGGATCGAGCAAGGTACGCAGACTTGCACCCAAAATATCAAAGGTTTGAACTGCCATCAGCAGGGCAATTCCGGGGAGAACCCCTAACCACCAGTAGCCAACGGATAGGTAACGCATCGATTCTGATAGGATAACTCCAATCGCAGGAGTCTCTGGTGAAAGACCTAAACCTAAAAAGGTAAGACCAGCTTCGTGGAGAATTGCATGGGGAAATAGTAGCACCAGTCCCACAAAAAACTGGGGTATTAAGTGCGGTAAAATATGGTGTCGGGCAATCCACACAGGAGAATGTCCCAGTTTAAATGAAAGCTGAATGTACTCCGAACTTTTGATCCCAAGCACCTCAGCCCGCAGCAGCCGCGCCAGATTAAACCAGTGAGTCAAGGTGATAGAAATAATTAACCCTTGAGTACCACCGCCTGCTGCAAATGCTACCAGGATAATTAGCACTAAGTGGGGCAGACTAAAAAATACATCAATTATCCAGATAATGAAGGCATCGACTTTGCCCCCAAATGTTGCAGAAAGGGTTCCCACCACTAAGCCAATCACTGCACTGAAACTAGCAGTTAGCAGTCCTACCCACAGACTCAAACTTAATCCGTGGAGGGTGCGGGTAAGCATATCTCGCCCCAACCAGTCAGTACCGAAGGGGTGAGATAGTGAAGGCGGTAAATTGCGTGCTTGCAGAGCAATCTCTAGACCAGATGAGCCAATAATTAAGGTACTAAATAGTAAAATGCCTAAAATTAGTATAGATATGATAGCGATCGCTAACGTCCGACCTCGACGATTACCCAGAGTTAAGGGTGATTTACGTCGAAAATTTTGTAAGGCGGGTAGAACAGTAGGAAGCTTCATGATGCAGGTTTTCCAATACGGATACGGGGATCAATCACCTGATAAGCAAGGTCAGCCATGAGATTACCTGTAAATACAAACAAAGCGCTGAAGAAAACAATGCCTACCAGTAAAGGTACATCGCTGCGTAAAGCTGCCTGGGTTGTGGCATTACCTAAACCGGGATAGTCAAACACCTTTTCTGCTAAGACAGAACCACCAAACAATTCACTCAAGCTAGCAAACTGCAAAGTGATTGCAGGTAAAGCAACGTTCCGCAGACCGTGATGCCAAATGACCCCAGTAATTGTTTCTCCTTGGGCGTATGCAAACAAGGCATAGTTACTGTGGAGAATTTCAATCAGCTTTTCACGGGTATGAAGGGCAATATTTGCCACACCCATCAGACTTAGTGCTAAGGCTGGTAACACCAAATGTTGGAGGCGTTGCCAAATTATGACATCCTGGAGCAAAACCCCTGGTGGCGAAGCACAGCAAATTGGGGTAACTTGCAATTGTACAGAAAATACCGTTAACAGTAGCAAAGCAATCCAGAAAGTGGGAGCAGATGCCAAAGTATAGGCATACAACCGAATTATGCGATCTAGCCGTGAACCTTCTTTGGCCCCTGCCAGGATGCCGAGAATCACCCCGAAAAATCCTGATAGCAACCAGGCGATCGCCATTAATGCCAAAGATGCCCCAAAGCGATCGCCAATTACCTCAGATACCGACTGGTTGTAAGTTATGGAAGTCCCTAAGTTACCCTGAAGTAATTGCCCTAGCCAAAGGAAAAAACGTGTAGTCATTGGCTGGTCTAGCCCCCAACGTTGGGCGATTAATGCCCGTTGTTCTGCACCAACACGCATAACATCAGAGCCAATGTAGGCATCTATCGGATTGACTGGAGATAAATTCACCAGCACAAAAGTGAGGACTGAAACTGCTAGCAGTAACAATAACAGGTGCAGGAGTTTTTGCAGCAGGAATCGCAAAATGAACTTCAAGGGATTGTTTTTTTGTAGCCAAGCAGCATTGGTTAGTTGCATGTCCATTTCCAGGCAGTAATGTTAGCTAGTATCGAACCGTTGTAGTTGCGGTCTTGACTCTGCGATTCACCAATGTCAAGACAAGTGCTGACAAAGTAGGTTTGGTCAGGACTAACCAGCCAAGTAGAGGCTGCGTCACCTTTAGTAGTTATTCCGGTTTGATTGTCCCACTGTGCCTTTTTCCAGAACAAGCTAGCTTCTGTTTCTAAGGCAGATGCCATCCCCTGGTCGAGCATTGAATCAACGGTTGAGTTAGTGTAGTAACCGGGGTTTTGCCAGTCTCCTAGCCTTGCTGAACTGTGGTATAGATTGTAAAGTACTAGCGGATCATAAGTGCCTAAAACATAGACAACGGCATCACTATGCATCCGAGTGGCAATCTCTTTCCAACTCTTGCCTTCGACATTGGCTTGAATGCCAATTGGCTTGAGCATCTGGGCTACAGCTAGGGCTAGTCCTTGGCGAGTTGTATCTTTGGCTGGGTAGAGAATGGTAAACTCAGCTTTCTGTCCTTGTTTTTCTAAAATGCCATCTTTGTTGCGATCGCCCCAACCAGCAGCAGCAAGAATCTGTTTAGCTTTGTTTGCATCTGCATCTTTAATCACAGCGTTGGGTTCTTCCCAAAACATACCACTAACTGGAGTATAGGCAGGTGAACCATAACCTTCAAGAATATTATCAACTAAAAACTGTCGATTGATAGCGTAGTTAACCGCTTGACGAATTGCCCGATCTGCGGTGACGTTATTGCCAATTGGATCACCTTTAGGGGTCTTCTTTCCTGTATTCGGAACATAAGGAAACATCAAGCCAGCATGTACATCGCTGCTACGTGCATACAACTTCATCCCAGCAATCTGCTGAACCGCTAGAGATGAGGGAACACGGGCTATTTGAACCCGACCAGCCTTCGCTGCTGCAAACGTTGCATCTTCTTGGGTGAAGAGGAAGACAAGGCGTTTAATGGCTGGTGGCGTTCCATAGTAGTCAGGATTGGCTTCAATAATCAACTGCTGACCGCGATTCCATTGCACTAAACGATAAGGGCCCGAACCAATAGGTTTTTTGAAGTAGTCTTTATTATGTGCGTGCTTCGGTACAATTCCCAAACTAGCTATTTGATTAATAAAAGTAATCTGAGGTCGTTTTAAATGTAATTCAATCTCATATTGACTTTTGACAACTACTTTATCTAACATCGTTAAATCAACCTGTCCTCCACTCTGTTTGGTTTGGTTGAAGGTGTAGGCAACATCTTCTGCTGTTAAGGGCTGACCATCTAAGAAACGGACATTTTGACGAATTTTAAAAGTCCAAATTTTGCGATCGCTGCTGATGCTGTAACTTTGGGCTAGGTCATTGACTAATCCTAATTTTTCGTTACGACGTAACAGCGTACTCTGAAAGAGAGGAGGCCCATAATAATTCCAACCTAATGTAGGATCAAACCCCCTATCATCAAAATCATCCCACCCCAAAGCTACTACAATCTCATCTTTGGACTTAGATATTGCCCCTACTGCTGTAAAATTTTGGGAAGCAGGACTACAAGCAGTTAGGCTTTGTAATAAAAATACTCCCCCTAAGAATTGCCGAAATACTATGTTTAATTTTTTAATTTTTGGAACTATCATAAACACTATTTTTTCTCTTTATTTAAACAAAGCGCAAAAATATCAACAAATAAACGAAAAACTTATATAAATTGAGCTTGATCTAGCTTAATATTTGATGTATTTATTTGGCAGTAAAAAATAGGTATTAAAAATAATTTTAATAAACATAAATTATATTATTTCCTGTTATTTAAATGAAATTATTTAGCATCCTCTAGTATTGTTAATATAATTTCTGTTGCTTTTCTAGACTTTTCTAATTCCTCAAAGTTTTTGCTCCATAGTTTTACTCGCTCCTGCAATAATAAATCATTCTCTATTGTTTCAACTAAATCGACTATAGTATTTACAGATGCATTCTTTATATTACCAACTACACCTAAACCATGATATTTAACCCTGTCTGCATTTGTTGGTTGGTCAACGCATATTGGAAATACTATCATTGGTACTCCACAGAATATACACTCTTTAACAGTATGTATTCCTCCAGCTATAATTGCCATAGATGCTTTTTCAAGAAGTGCTAATTGGGGTGCTTTATTAACGATTATTACATTCTCAGGAATGAGTGGAAAATCATCAATATTAATATAGTCACCTACTGATAAAACTAATTGATATTCCTTTTTAAGGGATATCGCATTGATTACATTCTGAAAAAATTGTCTAGCATTATTTAGACTTAAAGTCTCAATCGCTCCTACAGTAATTCCCAAGGCGCAATAAATCAAAACTTTATCCTTATCTAGTTTTGACCATAAAAAAGGAACTTCTTGCCTTTGGAAATCTATAGAAGCTTCAGCATAATAACATCTTTCTCTTAAAGAGTCAGGAAAATCTAATTCTTCTGGACACAAAAACAGGTGTGGTAATTTAAATGGAATATTTTGAGAAAAGTCTAATAGTTCTATAGGTACTTTGCTATCAATCGCAAATTTTTTAATAATATTTTTGATGTCTAAATCAATACCAATCAAGTAAGTAATTTTCTTTTTAATCTCGTCTATAAAATACTTAAGTTTATATTTATTAGTGAAATTATTTGATAACTCTATATCTTTTGTTCCCTGGTGAATTGTCTTTGGAGGTGGTAAAAATATAAACATATCGGTTAAATAAACACTTGGGATTTTACATTTATAAGCTATCAATCCCATTAAGGTAGAGTAGAGCGGCGCACATGTGCTTATTACTAGCAAATCGGCATTAGTTTCTTGTAAAATTGTATATATTTCCTGATGATCTCCTTTGATAAAGGAGTGAATAAAAGTCTTAAAATATTTTAGGTATTGGAACTGATCGATTAATAATCTTATTCCTCTAAGCTTTAAATGTTTAATTTCTACCTGCCGAATAAATCCTTTAGGAAACCATTTATCTAGAATTGGGATAAATTTAAATCCGTGTTGGCTCGAATTTTCTTCAGAATCAGGTATTCCTAAGTAACACACATCATATCCAAGTGATTTTAGGCTTTTTGCCAGTTTTAAACTGCCATTAAATTCGCCCTGTAAATGCCAAATACAAAATATAATTTTAACCACAATTAAAACCTAATTAATACTCTTCGTAGCCTTGTTGTACTGATTTTAAATTTCATACCAATCCTTCAAATGATCGCATCTGTACTTCGTGCTTCTTTCCCATAGATTTAAAATTCCACCGATACTGTCCCCAGTACTGTCAGAGGTGCTGCGGGAAGAAGACTATAACCATCAACTTCGTAATACTTTACATCAAATAGATTTTTGAAGTTAAGACCAAACTTGTAATTATTCCGCCGATAAAAAACAGATGCGTCAGTTCTAAGGTAGGAGGGGACTGTGAATGTATTGGGTAGAGATACTTCACGTTCTGCTGCATATATTAAACCTAAACCAAACCCTAAACCTTGCAAGTTTCCACGTTGGAATTCATAAGTAGTCCATAAACTAGTACTATGTTCAGGTACGCCTGCTGTGCGATCGCCAATGAGATCCAGGTTGTTATCTTCGGTTACAATAACATCCATGTAAGCGTAGGTAGCAATAATTTTCCAGCCTGGTGCTATTTCTCCAGCAACATCTAGTTCAATTCCACGACTTCTTTGTTTACCTGTCTGGATGCTGAAGTTATTATCAACCGGGTCTGAGGTCAGTACATTTTGTCGAGTAATTTGGTAAAATGCCAAAGTTGCCCACAGACGTTCATCAAATAAATTTTGCTTCAGTCCAATTTCAAACTGTTCACCAATTTCTGGTTTAAATTGTGCATTCGTCCGGCTTCTACTAAATATTTGCGGAACAAAAGAATTAGTCCAATTGAAATAAAGAGATGTGAACTTGCTCGGCTGATAGACTATACCAGCGCGCGGTGAGAATCGGCTATCGGTTTGTTCGTTAACGACTGTATTAGTTGGACGGTCTTTATAGAAAGAATCAACTACATCAAAACGACCACCTACCGCAATTTTTAGATTAGGCGAAAGTTCAACTAAATCTTGTAAGTAAATACCTACATTATCTGCTCCTTGTTCCCCAGCAAAACTTAGTGTAAATGCTCCTGGTCTAGCGCCATAAACTGGATTAAAAATATTGATGGGAGCTAAAGGAGCTTCAAAAACATCATAGCCATATTTAAATCGAGCTAACTCCACTCCTACCAGAATATTGTGACGCAAAGAACCTGTGTTAAATTTTCCAGAAACTTCACTTTGCAGAGTATAGTTTTCATTCTTCTGCGCTCCTATAGAAGATGTCCGATTAAGTGTACTACCATCATCTTGTAGGGATATGGAATAGATGCGAGCGTTACCAACTTCAGTATTACTAATAGTTACGTTCAATCCTTGTCTAAATTTCCAGTTATCACTAAACTTATGTTCAAAATTACTGGTAAGTGAGTTAACACTTCCAGTTGTTGGGTCAAGACCAGGCTCCCCAATAAACCTGTTAACTGGTAGTCGTAAAGATACAGGATCTAAAGGCAATCCCTTGTCAAAAATATAACTGTAATTGAGATATTCATATTCGGTAGTGAGCGTTGTTCGTGGCCCAAGCTGTAAGGTTAAAGCGGGTGCAATAAAAAAGTTTTCGCTATTAACAAAATCACGATAACTATTTGCATTATCATAAGCAATATTCAAACGGTACAAAGCGGAGCGATCGCTCAATAATGGGCCAGTAGCATCAATGCTGGAGCGATAAAAATCGAAGCTTCCAGCAGTGAAGTCAGCTTGGTATAAAGGACTATCAAGAGGCTTTTTCGTAACCGTGTTGACTATTCCACTCAGTGAAGCACTAGCACCACCACCATAAAGTACTGACGATGGGCCTTTTAGAACCTCTACCTGTTGAATATTGGCAATATCACGCTGGTTTCCTTGATCTCGAAAGCCGTTGCGTAGGCTTTCATACCCAGCAAAAAAACCGCGAATGTTATAGCCTGATGTAGTTCCAAAGCCAAATACTCGTTGAACACCACTGACGTTATCAGTAAACTCGTCTAAACGTGTCACTTGCCTATCTTTGAAAACCTGTTCGGGAACTACCTGAATAGCTTGGGGTATGTCGCGCAGGGGTGCGTCGATTTTTGTGGAACTTGGGGCATTTTGAGCATTATATTCACCTTCTCGCTCGCCTGTGACTGTCAGTTCAATGGGTTCGTTAGGTTCACTAGAAGGTATTGTCGCTGGTGTTTCACTACTAGGATTGGATGTATCAGGCGTTTGTGGTTGTTGTGTAGAGGTAATAGCTGGGATCACGCCAAAAACTAGACCTTTGTCGTCGTCAAACAGCTCGACTTTTGGCGCACTTACTTCACCCGCCACTACTACTCGAATACTATTAGCATCTTGATTTATCACTATTATTTCAGTGATTCCAGAAACTGGTTTTTCTTGGCGGAAGGAATTGCCATTTGTGAGGCGCAGTTGAGTATTAGGAATATCTGCAATAAAGTTATTTCCCTCATTCTTGACTATGGTTTGTAGCTTATCAGATGTAGGAGTCTCTAAGATAACTTCCAAACCATTAGCAGTTGGGTTGAGGCGTATCCCTGTCACAAGTATGACTTCATTCTGTTTTTGCTCCTGTGCTAGCAATTCTTTGGCGCTAGTGTGGGGACGTTGGATGTCACTTAACTGGGAAATTGGTGTGATGGGTACTTCTGGTTTACTGACTGCATCTTTTGTAAAAATTACACTTACTTGGTCTAATTTCTCTTCTCCCTGTGCGTTTGCAGGCACAGTACCTAGCAGAAAGATAGTTCCTATAATTCCCAGGTAAGTAAATCGTCTTAGTTTCAAAGTTTTCCTCCACACCAAAGTTTGATGAAATCAAAACACGCCTAAACTGCATCTGAGTAGTAATGTAAAAACAAGGCTATAGTTTTTACTTATTGTTTGTTAATATTCAATCTAAAATAATTATCCTACGGCTTCAACTTTAGAGCAGCGAATAAAAGCTTAAAGAGGCTGGAAAATAGCAAATTCACTTTTGTCAGAATCTTCCTCGAAATGACCATTGGCACACAAAAATATTCCACGAACTATTAGTACAGCGTGGGTAAGTGATGACTATCGCTACGATTTATTGCACCAAAGATATTTTGTTGCTGTCTTGTCGTAAGATAAAGATAATCATTCTTACAATACCAAGGTGCGAGAAAAAGTCAAGCTATCTAAATTTGATCTATCAAGGTCTGAATCATCTCAAGTTCTTGTGTGCCAAGATTTGCATGGACTTGATTCAAGTGGTATGCAAAGCAGAAGATGCTTTGGCGATCGCTTCTTCAGGCAAACTGGATAGTGGCTTGTGCATTGACTTGAGAGTTTTTGCTTATAAGCAGCCTACCAGCTTATAATCTCTATTCCGTTTTGTATAAGTTTTTTAGAATTTGACAATTTGTCAAATTTATTTGAATTTATATAAAACGAATTACTTTGTTTATGAGGTACAAGTATTTATGCAGTTTTCGCAACCGCCTTAACAATAGCTTTTTTCAAGAATTACCCTGAAACATTTTTTAACAAACTTATAGATTATACTACTCACAATTTTAAAAAATCTATATTTTGGCTTTTTTGTCAAGAGAAACACTAGGTTTTTTAATACTATTTTGATTAGTTCTTTTAATAGAATTTACATTTTTTAATTTTATTTATTTGGACTGGAATTCTTGACAAAGATGAAGTTTTAATGTTATTTGATAATAGTTATCATTATTCATAAATAACGGCTAGGCTATAAAGCTTATAAGGCTATTGTCAGATGGAATATTTCCTGAATTTCCAGATTGCTTTTAGATTAGGGCTTGGTTTATCCCGTCTGAAATATTGCTGCTTAACAACAGATTTGAGTAACTTAATTTAGCTAATAATTTTCGTTTTTGAGGAGAAAATTTGTCTCTCTAAAAGACGGTAAAATTTAGGCGATGAAAACTAAAAAAGTGCTTTTAAAAATGTGAAATTGAATCCCAAAATTCTATTGAGCAACTAGAAATTGTTAGTAATGGGTGATCCTTTCTCCACATAAGTGGTTGTATAAATGGAGCTATACAAATGGGCAAAAACGTTTCCAGGCTATCGGTTGAGTTTTCCTCATTGGTTGAAATTCTTCATTGGAGAGCAAGGCAACAACCTAAGCAGCAGGCTTATACTTTTCTTGTGGATGGGGAAGTAGAAGGATCTTATTTAACCTATGAGGAACTAGAAAGGCAAGCTCGGATGATTGCCACTTGGCTTCAAAGCTATGCAGTCAGTGGAGAGCGGGCTTTGTTACTTTACCCGCCAGGTTTAGAATTCATTGCCGCATTTTTTGGATGCCTCTATGCGGGAGTTGTTGCTGTTCCTGCTTATCCGCCGCGATCGCATCGTTCAATTCCTAGACTACAAGCGATCGTAGCGGATGCACAAGCATCTGTAGCACTCACAACCGCAAGTATTCTGGCTGATATCGAGCATCAGTTTATCCAAGTTCCAGAACTTGCAAGTGTGAGATGGCTAGCTAGCGATGCCTACGGCAACCCCTCCGGGCAACGCACTCCAGACAAGTCGCAAGATATACAGCAACAGCCAGTTGTAACCAGCGATACCTTAGCTCTGCTGCAATACACTTCAGGTTCCACAGCAGATCCAAAGGGTGTGATGGTTAGCCACGGTAATCTTTTGCACAACCAAAAGCTTATTCAGCAGGGAATGCAGCATACAGATAAAACTATCTTTGTTGGTTGGCTACCTCTGTTTCATGATATGGGTTTGGTTGGAAATATGCTCCAACCTATGTATTTAGGAATACCATGCGTTATCATGTCTCCTGTAGCTTTTTTGCAACAGCCCTTTCGCTGGCTACAGGCAATTTCTCGATATAAAGCAACAACTAGTGGTGGCCCTAATTTTGCCTATGACTTGTGTGTGCAAAAAATTACTCCTGAACAACGGGCAACCCTAGATTTGAGTAGCTGGGAAGTTGCTTTTAACGGATCTGAACCCATCCGTCCAGAAACTTTAGAGCGGTTTGCTGCCACCTTTGCTGAGTGCGGCTTTCGGCGTGAAGCATTCTATCCTTGTTACGGCATGGCAGAAACTACATTGATTGTTTCTGGTGGTAGCAAAGCAGCTTTACCAGTATTACAGCCCGTCAACTCGGCAGCACTAGGTCAAAATCAGGTAATTCCAGCAAGTATAGAAGAAGCTAGTGTCAAGACTTTGGTAGGTTGTGGTCAACCCCTACATGATTTGAATATTGTTGTAGTTAACCCTGAGACTTTAAATCGTTGTGATAGTAATCAGGTAGGTGAGATTTGGGTTGCTGGAGACAGCGTGACTCAAGGCTACTGGAATCAGGCAGAGCAAACTGAGTACGCATTTCGCGCCTACCTGAAAGATACAGGAGTTGGGTCTTTTCTGCGTACAGGGGATCTGGGATTTTTGCATAACGGTGAGCTATTCATCACAGGTCGTCTGAAGGATTTGATCATTATCCGGGGTCGCAACCATTACCCGCAAGACCTGGAATGGACAGTACAGCAGAGCCACCAGTCATTACAACCTAGTAGCGGTGCAGCCTTTTCTATTGATATTGCAGGTGTCGAACGGCTAGTCATTGCCCAAGAAGTTAAGCGTAGTTATCTCCGAAATCTAGATATTGAGGAGGTCATTGCAGTTATTCGCCAAGCAGTGGCAGAAGTACACGAACTACAAGTTTATGCAGTACTACTGCTTAAAACAGGTAGTATCCCGAAAACTTCCAGCGGCAAGATTCAGCGCCGTGCAAGCCGTGCTAGTTTTTTGGCAGGAAGCCTAGAAAGTATTGGTAGCAGTATTTTAGAAGATGCTGATAATACAGTTGGTGAAGCGAGTTTAACTCGTGAAACCATTCTGGCATTAGAACCAGAAGAGCGTCAGACACGGCTTGTATACTATCTTCAGCAGCAAGTTGCTCAGGTTCTCAAAGTAGTATCCTCCCAGGTCAAACCACATCAATCCTTGAGTGCTTTTGGCATCGATTCCTTAATGGCGATCGAACTTCAGCACACCATCGAAACTAACCTGGGTGTAGTTCTACCAATGACAAGCTTTCTGAGGGATTCCAGTATTAGCCAACTGGGAAGTGAGATAATTGTCCAACTATTATCAAATTCGGTTGATACCTCACAACTTCTATCTAATGCATCTGTCACTGAGTATCCTCTTTCCCACGGTCAACAAGCACTATACTTTTTACAACAACTAGCAGTAGATAGTCCTGCTTACAACATTGCTAGGGCTGTATGTATCTGCGGTGAGTTAAACATCTCGGCATTGCACCGAGCATTTCAGGCTCTAGTAGAGCGTCATTCTGCCCTACGCACTACTTTCAGTATTGCTCACGGGCAACCTGTGCAACGAGTTCACCAGCAAGTAGAGGTTTGCTTTCAGCAAGAAGATGCTACAACATGGGATGATGCATACTTGAGCGATCGCCTCATTGAAAAAGCTTACCTTCCCTTTAACCTAGAAGAAGACCCACTGTTGCGGGTGAATTTGTTCATTCGCTCACCCCAGGAGCAGATTCTTTTGCTAGCTGTTCACCACATTGTTGTAGACCTCTGGAGTCTGACTTTGCTGGTGGATGAGTTGGGAATGCTATATCAGGCAGAAAACAACGGTACACCCATTACTCTACCTGCCTTAACTTGCCAGTATGCTGATTATGTGCATACCACAGCAAAAATGCTAGTAAGTCCTGAAGGTGAGAGGCTTTGGCGTTACTGGCAGAAGCAATTGGCAGGGGAATTATCCGTGCTAAATCTGCCAACAGACCGTCCGAGGAAGCCTATTCAAACTTATCGGGGGGCTTCTTATAGCTGTAAGCTGAGTGTAGAACTGACCCAAAAGCTAAAAGAGTATTGTTGCGATCGCCAAATCACTCTCTACATGGTTTTGCTTGCAGCTTTTCAAACTCTACTCTACCGTTACACCGGACAAGAAGATATTCTCGTTGGCTCTCCTACAAGTGGTAGAAATCGGACTGCTTGGGCGGAACTGGTGGGTTATCTAGTCAACTCGGTAGTTTTGAGAGCGAATTTCGCAGCTAATCCCAGCTTTGAAGAGTTTCTGAATCAAGTCCGGCAAACTGTACTAGATGCCTTTGAACATCAAGACTATCCCTTTTCATTATTAATCGAGCGCCTCGTACCAGTCCGCGACTCCAGTCGCTCACCCCTATTCCAGGTAATGTTTGTCTTGCAGAAAGCGCAGTTAGCACAGCAAGAAGGATTAACAGCTTTGGCACTGGGTGAAACTGGGACGCGGATGAATCTAAGAGGTCTGGAGTTAGAATCCTTCGGACTGGAACAGCAAGTAACTCAGTTTGATCTAACGTTAATGATGGCTGAAATAGATGGAGTTCTCGCAGCATCTTGGCAATATAACTCCGACCTGTTTGATGCTGGCACAATTACCCGCATGGCTGGTCATTTTCAGATTTTATTGGAAAGTGCGATGTGTAACCCACAACAGCCCCTTGCCAGCTTGCCACTTTTGACGGATGCGGAACAGCATCAGCTACTGTTTGAGTTCAACCAACTGCAAACCCAAAATCCGAAAGTTCAAAAGTGTTTGCATCAGTTATTTACCGAACAAGTGGAACGAACACCCAATGCTGTGGCTGTCGTTTTTGAAGATGAGCAACTAACTTATCGGCAACTCAATGCACGAGCAAATCAGATCGCTCATTACCTACAGCAACTAGGTATTTTACCAGAAATTAAAGTTGGTATATGTGTCGAGCGTTCGCTAGAAATGATCGTAGGTATACTTGGCATTCTCAAAGCAGGTGGAGCTTATGTACCCCTAGACCCCACCTATCCCCAAGAGCGCTTGGCGTTTATCTTAGAAGATGCTGCTATAACTGTGCTACTGACGCAGAATCGGCTTCTAGAAATGCTTCCCACTTTTACAGGGTCTGTCATTTGCTTAGAGGAAATTATCGCAGAGAGTGAGGAAAATCCTGTCAGTGAAGTTACTACGGATAACTTAGCTTATGTAATTTATACTTCAGGTTCCACTGGTAAGCCCAAAGGTGTTTTAGTGAGCCACTCTAATGTTGTGCGTTTGTTTGCTGCAACTGATGAGTGGTTTCAATTTGATGGAAACGACGTTTGGACGCTGTTTCATTCATACACTTTTGACTTCTCCGTATGGGAAATGTGGGGGGCGCTTCTTCATGGCGGACGGTTGGTAGTAGTTCCTTACTTGGTTAGTCGCTCACCAGATGCATTCTATAACTTGCTACGCAAAGAGCAGGTAACAGTTCTTAATCAAACTCCCTCTGCTTTTCGGCAGTTGATGCGTGTAGATTATGGCAGCGAGGCGCTTTCCTTACGCTTGGTAATTTTTGGTGGGGAAGCCTTGGAAATCAACAGCTTAAAGCCGTGGTTTGATCGTCACGGAGATAAAGTGCCACAGCTAGTCAATATGTACGGCATTACAGAAACGACTGTACACGTTACCTATCGTCCTTTGAGCAAAGCTGACCTCGATCGCACAAACAGTGTAATTGGTTATCCAATTCCAGATTTACAAGTGTATGTATTAGATCAAAACCGTCAACTATTGCCAATTGGTGTACCTGGGGAAATGTACATCGGAGGTGCTGGTGTAACGCGGGGTTATCTCAATCGTCCTGAACTGACAGCCGAGCAATTTATTTCTCATCCCTTCGAGACTGGCTCCAAAAGACTTTATAAAACTGGTGATTTAGCGCGTTATCTGCCCAATGGAGAACTTGAATATCTTGGGCGCATCGATCATCAAGTAAAAATTCGCGGCTTCCGCATTGAGTTGGGAGAAATAGAGGCGGTATTGCACCAACATCCTGCCATCCAAGAAGTTGTTGTTTTAATCAAAGAAGCTGAATCTGAAGATAAATACTTGACAAATCAGCAAGAAAATGCTGCCAATATCACAGAACTGCGCCAATTTCTCAAAAATAAACCTGAATTTGCAAAAAACTCTGCCCAACAGCAATTAGTTGCTTATTGTGTTGCCCGCCAGCAACCTGCACCCACCATTACAGAACTGCGTCACTGGCTGAAAAATCAACTACCTGAATATATGATCCCTGCGATATTCATGATGTTGGATCATTTACCTTTAACATCTAATGGCAAGGTAAATCGGCAAGCATTGCCAGATCCCGATGAAGTCCGTCCTGATTTGGCAACAGTCTATGTGGCTCCTAGTAACTCTGTAGAAAGAGAATTGGCAGAAGTTTGGGCACAAGTACTTGGTATTAATCAGGTAGGTATCCATGATAACTTTTTTGAACTAGGAGGAGACTCAATTCGTAGTATTAAAGTATTAGCTAAATCTCAGGAAAGAGGTCTAAATTGTTCGTTACAACAACTGTTTCAGTATCAGACAATTTATGATTTGGCGCAGGAAATCAATATTAATGAATCTGTTTCTTTGTTAACAAAGAAAACCGAAAAATTCAGTTTAATTATTGAAGAAGAACGCCAGAAACTAGCGAGTGATGTAGAGGATGCATATCCCTTAGCGAGAATTCAGGCTGGGGTAATCTTTCACAGTCAGTTCAGCCCTGATTCGCCGATGTATCACGATATTTTCCTTTATCACTTACGAGTTTGTTTAGACATTGAGCGCTTGGAAATGGCAGTTCAGCAGCTAGTCCATCGCCACCCGATTTTAAGAACTTCGTTTGATTTAATTAATTTTAGCGAACCACTACAACTAGTTTATCGAACAGTTGATGTTCCAATACAAGTAGAGGATTGGCGTTTTCTGTCATCAACTCAACAACAACAAGCAATTACTAACTGGATAGAAACAGAGAAACAGCGACATTTTGACTGGACTTGCCCACCAATGATTCGCTTTTTTATTCATCGCCTCACCGACGAGACTTTTTATCTCGTATTGAGTTTCCATGACTGTATTCTAGATGGATGGAGTACAGCTTCTCTACTTACGGAATTATTGCATCGTTATTGGGTCTTACTCCAAGATCAAGTATATCCTATTGACTCTTCCCCATCAGTTACATACCGAGATTTCGTAGCATTAGAGCGTTCAACGCTGGAGTCTCAAGAATGTCGCAATTATTGGGCGCAAAAGCTGAAAGATTGCACAACGATGGAATTACCCCGATGGTCTGATACCCGTCCTATAGATAATAATCCGCAAATTGGCGTTTTAGATGTTTTGATTCCTTCCGAACTTTCTGATGGACTTAAGCATCTGGTCCGGATAGCAGAAGTTCCTCTAAAACACGTTTTGCTGGCTGCACATTTAAGAGTCATGAGTCTACTAAGTGGCGAGTTTGACATCCTAACAGGTCTTGAGTCTAACGGCAGACTGGAAATAGGAGATGCAGAACAAACATTAGGTGTTCATTTAAATACAGTACCTTTTCGCCTGCAACTGAATGGAGGAACATGGATAGATTTAGTGCAACAAGTTTTCCAAACAGAAAGTGAGTTATTGCCATTTCGACGCTATCCTTACGCCGATCTGAAAAAGCTTAACGGTGGCCAGCACTTATTTGAAACTGTTTTTAACTATACTCATTTTCATGTATTCCAAAATCTTCAATCCCTACAAGGTCTGGAAATTTTAGGCGCTCAAGGTTTTGGTGAAACCCATTTTGCTCTGAGGGTGGAGTTCAATCGAGAGCCTTTTTCGGATAGCATACAGCTCGATTTAGAATGTGACCTGACTAAAATAGACCAGGCACAACTTGCAGCGATTGGCAATTATTATATTGAGACATTAAAAGTGATGTCTCAAAAACCAAGCGATCGCTATGAATCTCAATGTTTGCTTCCAGAGTCCGAACAGCATCAGCAATTGGTCGAGTGGAATAACATTCATAGCGAATATCCGCAAAATTGGTCTATCCATCAATGGTTTGAGAGCTTTGTAGAACTGACACCAGATGCGATTGCGCTAAGCGCACGCTCCGCGAACGCAGTAATTTATCAAGATCAGCAATTAACTTACCGCGAACTGAGCGATCGCTCCAATCAACTTGCTCATTACCTGCAAAACTTAGGGGTTCGTCCTGACTTCCCAGTGGGAATTTGTGTGGAACGTTCTTTAGAAATGCTTGTGGGTATATTAGGTATCCTCAAAGCTGGTGGAGCATACTTACCTCTAGACCCTGCCTATCCTCAAGAACATCTGGCTTTTATACTGCAAGATTCTCAAGTGTCATTGGTCATTAGTCAGTTGTCATTAGTTAACAGTTTGGGAGAAATGACGGTCATCTGTCTAGATACAGACTGGGAGACTATAGCAAAAAGTAGCCGCAATCAGCCTAGCAACTGGGTTACTCCAGAGAATCTGGCATATATTATTTATACTTCTGGCTCTACGGGTAAACCGAAAGGAGTGCCAGTTACCCACAGAAACTTAGTGCATTCCACTAGTGCGCGGATTGCCTACTATACAGAACCCGTTCGCAGTTTCTTATTAATTCCCTCCTTTGCTTTTGATAGTTCAGTTGCAGCTATTTTCTGGACACTTTGTCAGGGTGGGACTTTGGTATTGCTTAAGGAAGGTTTGCAGAGAGATATTTGGCAATTGGCAAATGCGATCGCACAACATCAAATTTCCCATTGGTTAAGCGTTCCTTCGCTTTACGCGGCTCTTTTAGAACACATACAACCTGCTAAGTTGATTTCTTTGCATACCGTCATTGTTGCAGGAGAGCCTTGTTCATCTGCATTAGTAAAGCGTCATTATCAGCTATTACCGCAAGCATCACTTTTTAACGAATATGGCCCAACCGAAGCAACTGTCTGGAGTAGTGTTTGCAATTGTGAAAACTATCAATCCAGCAATACTATTGCGATCGGTCGTCCAATTACAAACACCCAGATATATTTGCTGGATGCTCATCTACAACTTGTGCCTATTGGAGTTGTTGGAGAATTGTACATTGGCGGAATGGGTTTAGTAAATGGATATTTAAACCGTCCTGAACTGACCGCCCAAAAATTTCTCCCCAACCCCTTCCAAAACAGCGAAGGAGTGAGAGAAGACGAATACTCAAATTGTCACTCTCGCCTTTACAAAACAGGAGATTTGGCACGTTACCTTCCTGATGGCAATATTGAGTTTGTTGGTCGTCGTGATTATCAAGTAAAAATTAGGGGATATCGGATCGAATTAGAAGAGATTGAAACAGTATTAAAACAGCACCCAAATGTACGGGATGCAGTTGTTTTAGTAAAAGAAGAAGAATTAAGCAAAAAACGTTTATTAGCTTATATCCTAGCTGCTTGTACTGCACCAAAAACAAACGAAATCCGAAGTTTTTTAAAACAAAAATTGCCAAATTATATGATGCCTAGTAATTTTGTTATATTAGATGACTTCCCCTTAACTCCTAATGGTAAAGTTGACCGCCAGAATCTTCCTGCTCCTAATCAGAAACTCAGTAATAAAACAAAAATAGCTCAAATACTGAAGAAATTGGAACAAATTTCTGAAGAGGAAGCACAACTCCTACTTTCTCACAAGAAAATTTCAGTTTCACACTGTGAATAAGGCCAAGAAGGAAATAAAAATGAGCAATTTTTTAGAACGTATTGAACAACTTTCTCCAGAAAAACGTGAATTGCTAAATCTTTTTCTTCAAGAAGAAAGCACGGAACTACAAGAAAATTATGTAGCACCTAGCACTCCATTGGAAGAAAAAATGGCAAGTATTTGGAGTCAGGTTCTTGGTATTGAACGGGTGGGCATTTATGATAATTTTTTTGAATTGGGAGGAGATTCTATTCAGAGTATTCAAATTATTGCTAAAGCAAATCAGGCAGGTTTTCATCTGACGACTAATCAACTGTTTGAGTACCCAACGATTGCTGATTTAGCGAGAATTCTGGAAACAAGCTTAATTACCTTGACAAATCATCAAACCGGACAAGTAACAGCACCTATAATACCTCTTCAAAATTTCCAATCTCCAAATAGAGTTGGCTTTACTCCTAATGATTTTCCAGAAGCAGAATTAACTCAAGAAGAACTAAATCAGCTTTTTAATCAATATGAAAACTGAAGATATTGAGGACATCTACACTCTCTCATCAACGCAGCAGGGAATGCTATTTCATATCCTGATAGAACCTGAATCAGGGATGTATTTAGAACAAACTTTATGTACATTAGAAGGAAAATTCAATGTCTCAGCTTTTTCAAAAGCTTGGCAACAAATTGTAGAACGACATCCTAGTTTAAGAACAGGTTTTGTCTACAAAAATCTAGAAAAACCAGTTCAAGTGGTATATCGGCGCGTGAAACTGGCAATAGAGCAATATGACTGGCGCAAATTACCAAAAACTGAGCAGGATAAACAATTAAATGCTTTTGTAGAAGCAGACCGCAAACGTGGTTTTGAGATTTCTGAACCACCTTTGATGCGATTGACTTTGATTCACATTGGTGAGGACATTTATCAACTAATTTGGAGTGCTTACCATCTGATACTAGATGGCTGGTGCATTGATATTCTTTTGAAAGAATTTTTTACTCTTTACGAAGCATTTCGCCAAGGTCACAATTTTCAGTTACAACCATGCTATCCCTACCGAAATTATATAACTTGGTTGAAACAGCAGGATATATCAGCAGCAGAAGTATTTTGGCGACAAACACTTTCGAGCTTTAAAACACCAAGCCTTATAGGGGGTAACGGCAATAATGATTTTACTAAGGAAAGGAGTTATGATCAACAGAAAATTCAACTATCTGCATCTACTACAGCAGCACTAAAGTCTCTAGCAAAACAACATCATCTTACCTTGAACACTTTGTTTATTGGAGCTTGGGCTTTGTTGCTAAGTCACTATAGCAAGAAAAAAAATGTGCTATTTGGTACTGTTATGTCCGGTCGTCCTGTAACTTTGCCTGGAGTGGAATCGATGGTCGGGCTTTTTGTCAATACATTACCAACACGAGTACAAATAACTTCGCAAGATGTATTAGTAACTTGGCTAAAAAATCTCCAGTCGCAATACAACCAGTTACACCAATATGAATACACTCCTTTAGTAAAAATCCAGAATTGGAGCGAAGTGTCTGGAGAATTACCTTTATTTGAAAGCCTCTTAGCGTGTCAAAATTCTTTAGTAGATATTTCTCAGTTACAAACAGAAGATTTAAAACTAAATAATGTTTGTTTCTTTTCACGTTCCAACTACCCTCTTAACTTTGTATTATTACTCGGTTCCGAATTAGGAATAGTTTCTTACTATGATTTACGCTTTTTTACAATCAAGGGCATAACAATAATACTAAATCAATTTCAAGCAGTTTTTGATGCTATGACTGCAAATCAAGATACTTATATAACCGATTTGCTAAATTTAGTTGATGATATTGAATATAAAAGTAAAGCTATGGAGTTAGAGTTAATCAAAAAATCTAATATTAATAAGTTAAAAACTATTCAGCCAAAGGCTATTAAAATATTTAATGAAACCTGAGTAACACTTAATATAAGGAATTAATAAATTTATGCCTTCCACAATTGAGTATCCCAACTATAATCCTATTGCCCAGGTAAATAATGAATATTATAGTTCTCAATATTTTGAACACATTCTACCATCTGTACAACAGTTATTGTTATCTAATTTATCCATTGGAGCGCAAATTATTGACCTATGCTGTGGTGCTGGTCGTCTAACTCAGGCATTGTTAAAAAAGGGGTATAAAGTCACAGGTATTGATAGTTCAGAAGAAATGTTGCGCTATGCTCGTGATAATGCACCAAACGGTGAATTTATCTTAGGTGATGTGCGTTTATTTGAGTTATCACCTGTCTTTGATGCAGCAGTTTCTACAGGTGCGCTCAACCATATTATGTGTCAAGAAGACTTGATTAGTGTATTTAGAAATGTTTATAGGGGATTACGTAAAAATGGCAGATTTGTATTCAATGTATTGCTAGATGAAGGATTTCAAGCTGGCTGGGATGGGTTTATTCTCAGTGATGCCAAAGATGATTGTGCCTGGATCGTAAAACATATTTATGATCCAAAAGACAAAATAGGTCAAATAAAAATTACTGGCTTTGAACTGAATGCAGGAAATTGGCAGCGTTTGGACGATACCATGCTAGTTAAAAGTTATAGCAGTAATGAAGTAATTTCTGCTTTGGAACAGGTAGAATTTAGCCAAGTTAGCATTCACCAAAGCGAACCAGATTTTCAAAATAGCAATAATAAACCACGTGAAACCTTTTTTATTGCCTGTAAATAACTAGAGCAAAATAACGAATTGTGTAGAAGATTTTACATCGGAGCTTTTATCCAAACAAAATACACGGGATGGCGTAGATGTGTGGTATTGTAGGAATTTTTTCCAGACAGGAACCGATCGCAGTAGAAGCGTTAACTAATGCAACGCAGCAGTTAAGCTATCGAGGGCCCGATCGCCAATCGCAATGGGTTGCCCCTCATCAAAAAGTGGGATTAGGTCATACTCGACTAAGCATTATCGACTTAACAACAGGGAATCAACCAATCACCAATGAGGATGGGCAAATACACCTGGTTGTGAATGGGGAATTTTATGATTATGAACGAATTCAGGATCAGTTAAAAAACTTGGGTCATCGACTTACTACCCATTCTGACAGCGAAATTGTACTTCATCTTTATGAAGAGTTTGGTATCGAATGTTTGCAATATTTGCGGGGTGAATTTGCATTTATCTTGTGGGATGAAGCGAGACAGGTTTTATTTGCTGCCCGCGATCGCTTCGGTATTAAGCCACTTTTCTATACCACGGTCGGTAACACGCTTTATTTGTCGTCAGAAGTCAAAGCGCTATTTGCCGCAGGTGTTACCGCCCGTTGGGATTATGAATCATTTTACCAACAGCTATTTGTTTATGTAAATCAAGACCGGACTTTATTTGCAGATATCAAACAAATTCCCCCTGGTCATTACCTGCTAGCAACACAGCAAAAAACTCAACTCGTTCGTTATTGGGATTTGGACTATCCAACAACTGATACACCCAGAACGCAGCGCGATGAAGCTGAATATATTGAACAATTTCGGGAGAAGTTGGAAGAAGCTGTCCGAATTAGGCTACGGGCTGATGTACCCATTGGTAGCTTTTTAAGCGGGGGTATCGATTCTTCTGCCATCCTTGGAATAGCAGCAAAATATAGTTCCAACCCCATACGGGCTTTTACTGTTGCTTTTGATAACCCAGCATACAATGAAGAAGCGATCGCCTGTGAAACAGCAAAACACGTTGGTGCAGATTTCCAATCGATTCCACTCAGCGATTCTGATTTTGCAAAACACATTTCTGACGCAATTTGGCACGCTGAAACACTAGCTGTAAATCCCCACGGTGTTGCTAGATATTTACAAAGTCGTGTAGTACATAATTCAGGTTATAAAGTTGTACTTTCTGGCGAAGGTTCTGATGAAATTTTGGCTGGATATAGTCACGCACGGCAGGATTTAGTGTTTAATAACACAGTTAGACAAGGGAAGTTTTCCCAGACTAGTGCAAAAACACCAGCAGCATTGGCAAGAGTACAGCAAATATTAGGATTTACTCCTTCTTGGTTAAAAGAAATAGCAGTAAAACGGTCAATTTTTCACATTCTTCTCAATTCTGATTATGCATCTAAATTTGCTGAAAAAGAGGTTTATGGCGATTTTTTAAACCAGTTTGATATCCAAGGGCAAATGGTAGGAAGAGAGCCAGTAATTCAATCTCTATACTTGTGGTCTAAATCAATTTTACCCAACTATATTTTATTTGCTGAACGTCTGGAAATGGCTAATGCTGTTGAAGTACGGTTGCCATTTTTAGACCACCATCTTTTTGAACTGGTACGTGAGATGCCGATTTCACTTTTGATTCAGGGAAATAAGGAAAAATATGTGCTACGGGAAGCAGCTAGACCATTTCTCACCAATAGAGTCTACACTCGTCCAAAACAGCCTTTTACTGCTCCACCAGCCACTCTTACAACCAATAATCCACTATATATATTAATCCAAGATTCCTTACGAAGTTCAGTAATGGCAAGCGTACCATTTTTTAATCAATCATCAATTATTGCACTATTGGATAAACTTGATGAAATGAAAGAGAACCAGAGGATAAATTTAGACTCAACACTTCTAATGTTATTGGGTACGTGCTTTCTCCAAACTCGATACAATCTCTAGTCTTTTTTCAGCCAATAATTAGCATTTAGTAATATGCAGAATCAAATGATTGAAGGCTTTGAACTCTCGCCTCAGCAAAAATATGTCTGGGCGTTACAAAAAAACAGTTTAGCGTATCGAGCGCATCTGACTATTTTAATTGAAGGGACTCTGAACGTGGAAGCTTTGAAAGAGGCTTGCCAAAAGTCGGTTAATCAGTATGAGATTCTCCGCACAACATTTCATATTCCACCTGGAATGCATATTCCAATTCAGAGTGTTAGTAAGAATGCAATTACTACATGGCAAGAGTTAGATTTGAGCCATTATAGTTTTGAAAAGCAAGAATCATTTATTAAAGATTTTTCTACTAAAGATGAAGAATGGATTCTGAATTTTGAAAAGGGTTCTCTCTTATTTTTAATACTAATTACTTTATCAGCACATAAATATATTCTGCTTATTAACTTACCAAGCTTATGTGCTGATTCCAAAAGCATGAATAATCTATTTCAAACAACTTGCAGTTTATATAATGGCAGTTATCAACAAAATTTAGATTTAGAAAATATACAGTATGTACAGTTTTCTGCATGGCATAATGAGCTATTGACATCAGAAGATTCAGAACTAGGGAGAAAGTATTGGCAGAGTAAAAAAATTAATGATTTTCTGAACCTAAAATTGCCTTTTGAGTTTAAGAAAGCTGAAAAAATAGAATTTAAACCACAAGTTATAACTTTGACACTTCCCCAAAATTTAGTAAATAAGATTACAACATTTATTCAAAATCAGAAAACTACCAAATTTGTCTTATTCCTCTCCTGTTGGCAGATATTACTCTCGCGTCTTACTGGTCAATCGGATATCGTTATCGGAACAATTTGTGATGGTCGTCCCTATCCAGAATTAGAAAGAGCATTAGGCTTGTTTGCTAAATACTTACCAATTCACAGCCATTTAGAGGAGAATGATTGTTTTGATCAAGTATTAAAAAAAGTTGATAAATCAATTATTGAAGCTTACTCCTGGCAAGAGTTTTTTGTTTGGGATCAAGTTATTGATTTTGAAGATAAGAATATTTTATATCCTCAACTATTTTGTTTTGATTTTGATGAATCTCAACCTAATTATTTAACTAATGATGTTTCGTTTTTAATTCAAAAACAATATATATGTTTTGCCCCATTTAAAATCAAACTGGCTTGTATTGATAAAAAAAACACTATTGATTTAGAATTTCATTATGACTCTACTTTATTTTCCGGCGAAACTATAGAGATATTAGCTGGTCAGTTTAATACATTGCTGGAGAGCATCATTATTGATTCCGATTCCAACTTAAATTTAAGGAAATTACAAACTATCAGCATAGCTGAGAAACAAAAAATACTATTTGATTGGAATAATACTAAAGTTAATTATCAAAATTTTCAATGTATACATCAACTTTTTGAAGCCCAGGTAAAACGAACCCCTCACGCTATTGCTGTTGTCTTTGAAGGTCAAGCATTGACCTACCAAGAATTAAATGATAAGGCTAATCAACTAGCGCATTACTTGCAAAAGCTGGAAGTCAAACCAGAGGTTTTGGTTGGCATCTGTTTGGAACGCTCTTTAGAGATGGTAATTGGACTATTGGGAATTTTCAAGGCTGGTGGAGCTTATGTACCCCTAGACCCTGCATATCCCCAAGAAAGATTGTCTTTTATATTAGCTGACACAAACACACCAGTTTTATTGACTCAAGAAAAATTAGTTAATAGGCTTCCTAAGTATATAAGACGTGTAGTTTGCTTAGATGCTGATTGGGATAATATCGCTCAAAAAAGCTCAGAAAACCCAGTCAGTAGCGTGATACTAGATAATTTAGCTTATGTAATTTATACTTCTGGTTCCACTGGAAATCCGAAAGGGGTAATGAGCAATCATCAGGGTATAAGTAATCGCTTACTTTGGATGCAAGATACTTTCAAATTAACAACATACGACCGGGTTTTACAAAAAACACCATTTAGCTTTGATGTATCTATTTGGGAATTTTTCTTGCCCTTATTAGCAGGTGCAAATTTAGTTTTAGCTAAACCTGGTGGACATCAAGATACTGCTTATCTGGTGGAATTAATTGCCGAGCAGCAAATTACGATAGTTCATTTTGTCCCTTCGATGTTGGCATTATTTCTTCAGGAGTCGGAACTAGAGAAGTGTCAAAGTCTCAAACGAGTTTTTTGTAGTGGTGAAGCACTTGGTTTTGACCTGCAAGAACGCTTTTTTGCGCGTCTGGATGCAGAACTATACAATCTTTACGGGCCAACAGAAGCATCTATTGAGGTAACATATTGGCATTGTCGGCGGGATAGCAATCAGTCTATTGTTCCCATTGGTCGTGCGATCGCTAACACGCAGATGTATATATTAGATCAACATCTGCAACCTGTCCCTACTGGAGTTGTAGGAGAATTACATATTGGTGGTGTTGGACTGGCGCGGGGTTATTTGCATCGACCTGATTTGACAGCCGAAAAGTTCATTTCCAATCCCTTTAGTGGCGAACCTGACAGTAGGTTGTACAAAACAGGAGACTTAGGACGTTACCTTCCTTGCGGTAATATTGAATACCTGGGCCGGATTGACGACCAGGTGAAGATTAGGGGTTTTCGGATTGAACTGGGAGAAATCGAGGCGGTACTCAACCAGCATCCGGCTGTATTGCAAGCAACTATCCAGGCACAAGAAGATGGAAAACTCTACCCACAAGGGGATGGAGTTTTTGGGCATGGGGAAGAAGCTACCAATGCCCTATGCCCTATGCCTCAAGCGGCGGCGGGAGCAACCTTGACTACCCACGAGGGTATGGAGTTTCCCGTCGCTTTCAATGAAGTCGATGGCAAGCGCTTAGTTGCTTATATAGTAACGAATTCAGAATTAGTTCCTACTATTAGGGAGTTACGCTGTTTTCTGCAACAGAAATTACCTGATTATATGATGCCATCAGTGTTTGTACCTTTAAAGACACTGCCCCTAACATCTAGTGGGAAAGTAGACCGCAAGGCATTAGCTACAGCACAGCGATTGCAGTTTCAGCCAGAAAGCAGTTTTGTCGCACCTCGAACTCCAGCCGAGGAAATTGTGGTAAATATCTGGAAACAGGTACTACATCTCGAAAAAGTTGGCATTCAGGACAACTTTTTTGAATTAGGTGGACATTCGCTATTAGCTATTCAGGTGAATTCCCGATTGAATAAAGCCTTTGGGGTAGAACTGTCTGTACGTAGTTTGTTTGAAGCACCCACGGTAGAGAAATTAGTTGCAGCGATCGCCTCCGCCTCCGCCACACCTTCGGCGAACGCTAACATTAGCAATGGGCAACAAAAAACTCAGGTGCAGATAATTCCTAAAAGAACGGGAACTGAACCCTGTCCACTTTCCTTTGCCCAGCAGCGATTGTGGTTCCTCAACCAGCTAGAATTAGATAGCTTTGCCTACAATATCTCAGCAGTTGTTCGCCTCAATGGACTGCTGAATACAATTGCACTGCATCAGAGTTTCAACGAAATCATCCGCCGTCACGAAGCTTTAAGGACGAGTTTTGCGATCGCTTCCAGTGGGGCGTACTCCTTTCCTACGGAACGCTCCGCGAACGGAGAAACAAGCTACGCGGAGCGTCTTGGAGAGAAGCCCATCGCAGATGGTCAACCTGTCCAAATTATAGCCCCCTCCCTAACTTTGACTTTCCCAGTGATCAATCTGGGGGATATGTCGGAGATTGAGCAACAAACAGAAGTTCAGCGACTAGCTACATCTGAAGCGCAGCAATCCTTCAATTTGGCCGAAACTCCATTGTTACGGGCGACTCTATTAAAGTTAAATGATACAGACCATGTATTACTATTCACAGCACACCACATAGTTTTTGATGGCTGGTCAATAGAGATATTCATCCGAGAACTGGCAGTTCTTTATGAAGCCTTTTCTACTGGCAAACCTTCTCCCCTCCCTGAACTACCTATTCAGTATGCTGATTTTGCCCTTTGGCAACGACATTGGTTGTTAGGAGAAGTACTCAAATCTCAAATAGCTTATTGGCAGCAACAATTGGCTGGTATTTCTCCATTACAGTTACCTATAGACCATCCTCGTCCCAAAAGTCAAACCTTTCGCGGTGCAACAGAGTCATTTTCCCTATCGGCAAAACTGACTGAGGCACTCAAAACACTGAATCTTCAAGAAGGCGTGACTCTCTTCATGACCCTGCTAACAGCTTTTAAAACATTGCTTTACCGCTATAGTGGTCAGGACGATATTGCAGTCGGTTCACCCATTGCCAATCGCAACCAAACTGAGACTGAAAATCTCATCGGCTTTTTTGTTAATACTATCGTGTTGCGTACTGATGTTAGTGGTAATCCCAGCTTTAGAGAACTGCTTCATCGAGTGCGAGAGTGTACTTTATCAGCATACACCCATCAAGATTTGCCCTTTGAGTATCTAGTTGAGATACTTCAGCCAGAAAGAAATCTTAACCACAACCCAATATTCCAGGTAATGTTTGCATTCCAAAATACGGCAACAGAAGAACTGAAACTACCTGGACTAAATCTTAGTTTTTTGAACTTTGACCGTCAGGCTGCGACATTTGATTTAAGTGTGTCAATGCAAGACGGCGAGTCAGGAGTACAGGGAACATTTGAATACAATACAGATTTGTTTAATGCTGACACCATCCGGCGGATGGCAGAACATTTTCAGATTTTGTTAACAGGTATAGTTGATAATGCAGAACAGCAACTCTCAGATTTGCCTTTGCTGAGTGTAACTGAACAACAGCAACTTTTGGTGAAGTGGAACAACACGAAAGTTGATTATACTCAAAATCAGTGTATCCATCACTTATTTGAAGCTCAAGTAGAACTGACCCCAAATAATATTGGTATTACTTTTGAAGACCAGCAAATCACTTACAGCGAACTCAACACTCGTGCAAATCAGCTAGCACATTATCTGCAAAAAATCGGTGTTGGCGCAGAAATTATCGTGGGGATTTGCGTAGAGCGTTCGTTTGAAATGGTAGTTGGCTTATTAGCCGTTCTCAAAGCAGGTGGTGCATATTTACCGTTAGATTCGCAATTACCAAAAGAGCGCTTGGCATTCATGTTAGAAAATGCCCAAGTGTCGGTGCTGTTAACTCAAGAAAAATTGGTGACTGTATTACCAGAACATAGAGTTAATCTAGTAATCATAGATGCCGATTGGCAAGAAATTGATAAACAAGATAAATGCAATCCTACTAGCCAAGTAACAACTCAAAACTTAGCTTACGTCATCTACACTTCTGGTTCTACAGGGCGACCCAAGGGAGTACAAATTCTCCACAGCGCTGTTGTGAATTTCTTGCACTCTACACGCCAAACTTTGCAGCTAGTTGAGCAGGATATCCTTTTATCTGTTACTACTTTATCTTTTGATATTGCAGTTTTAGAGATTTTTTTACCCCTAATAATTGGGGCGCGTGTGGTTATAGTTAGCCGTGGAGTTGCCGCAGACGCAATACAGTTGTCAGATGCATTAACCAAATCTGCGGCTACTGTCATGCAAGCCACACCAGCAACTTGGCAAATGCTAGTAGAAGCTGGATGGCAGGGTAATTCTCAACTCAAAATTCTTTGTGGTGGTGAAGCATTACCACGAAATTTAGCTAATCAGTTACTTCAAAGGTGTGCTTCTCTGTGGAATTTGTACGGCCCTACGGAAACTACCATTTGGTCAACTGCTTACAAAGTTGAGACAGAAAGTAGTATCGTGCCTATTGGTCGCCCACTTGCCAACACGCAGATATATATTCTTGACCAACATGGTCAGTTAGTTCCAGTAGGAATTGCTGGTGAATTACACATTGGTGGCGCTGGTTTAGCTAGGGGATATCTGAATCAGCCTGAATTAACTACCCAAGAATTTATCTTCAATCACTTTAGTGACGAACCGGGAACAAGGTTGTATAAAACGGGCGATTTAGCTCGCTATTTACCCAACGGTGATATCGAATATTTAGGCCGAATTGACTACCAAGTAAAACTAAGAGGTTTTCGGATCGAATTGGGAGAAATTGAGGCAGTACTCAGCCAACACCTAGCAGTAAAACAGGCTGTAGTTCTTTTACAAGAAGACAAAATAGATAATCAGCAGATAGTTGCTTATATCGTCTCTCGCAATCAGCAGATTCCTACAATTAGCGATTTGCGAAACTTCTTGAAGCAGAATTTACCTGACTATATGATACCGAGTGACTTTGTACTTTTGGAGACACTGCCGCTAACTCCTAATGGCAAAGTTGATCGTCGGCGTTTATCTACACAAGTAGGTTTGCATCTTGAAGAGAAAATTACTTACATTGCTCCGCAATCTGCCGAAGAAAGAGCGATCGCCATTATTTGGCAAGCGGTTTTATCTGTGGAGAAAGTCGGAATTCACGATAATTTCTTTGATTTGGGCGGCCACTCTCTACTACTGGTGCGAGTTTACAGTCAGTTACAAACAGTTTTTGACAAAAAAGACTTATCAATGATGGATTTATTTATTTACCCAACTATCAGTTCTTTGGCTCGATATCTCAATCAAAATGAATCGCTAAGTGTCAAACCCAGTAGCGATCGCTCCCAGACTCGCAGAGATGTTCTCAGACAGCAACGCCAACGTAGAAACCATTAGGAGTTTTCCCATGAATCAGGAAGCATCATCAGATTACCTGGATGCGATCGCCGTTATTGGGATGGCAGGTCAGTTTCCCGGAGCCAAAAATATTGATAGTTTTTGGGAGAATTTACGGAACGGTATTGAGTCAATTTTGACTCTTAATAATGACGAGCTAATAGCTGTAGGCATTGCACCTGAAGTTTTTCAAGACACGAACTATATTAAAGCCAAAGGAATCTTAGAAAATATTGAGTTATTTGATGCTAATTTTTTCGGATTTAACCCAAAAGAAGCAGAAATCACAGACCCCCAACATCGTATTTTCTTAGAATGCGCCTGGGAAGCTTTAGAAAACGCTGGCTACAACAGTGAAATCTATCCTGGGAAAATAGGGGTTTATGCTGGTCTTAGTCAAAGTACGTACCTACTAAATAATCTAATTACCAACCGAGAACTAATTGACTCGGTTGGTACTTATCAAATTTGGCTGGGTAACGATCGCGATTTCTTGGCAACGCTAGTTTCTTACAAGTTAAATCTGACTGGGCCTAGTGTCGTTGTCCAAACTGCCTGCTCTACCTCCTTAGTGGCAATTCATTATGCTTGCCAAAGTTTGATTGCTGGTGAAAGCGATATCGCCTTGGCTGGTGGAGTATCCATCGCTGTACCGCATCGAGTTGGCTATACCTATCAAAAAGGGGGAATTTTTGCTTTTGATGGTCATTGCCGTGCCTTTGATGCTGAAGCTAGTGGAACTGTGGGTGGTAATGGTGCCGGTATTGTGGTCTTGAAACGGCTAGAGGATGCCCTTGCTGATAGAGACTGCATCCATGCAGTGATTAGAGGTTCAGCTATCAATAACGATGGTGCTGTGAAAGTTGGTTACACAGCTCCCAGCATCGAAGGCCAGGCAAAAGCGATCGCCGAAACTCATGCTGTGGCTGGAGTAGAACCGGAAAGCATCACCTACATCGAAACCCACGGTACAGGTACAGTTTTAGGCGATCCCATTGAAATGGCCGCACTTAATAAAGTGTTTCGTGCCAGCACCCAAAAAACAGGTTTCTGTGCAATTGGTTCAGTAAAAACCAACATCGGTCATTTAGATACTGCTGCTGGTATTGCAGGCTTCATTAAAACTGTCCTTGCCCTCAAACATCAACAGATACCACCCAGTTTACATTTTAGTCAGCCTAACCCTCAGATTGATTTTGCCAATAGTCCCTTCTACGTCAACACTACCTTGTCTCCCTGGCAAACGAATAATACTCCCCGTCGAGCCGGAGTTAGTTCTTTTGGAATTGGGGGGACAAATGCTCATGTTGTTCTCGAAGAAGCGCCGTTGGAGAAGCAGGGGAGCAGTGTTTCGACTACGCTCAACAACCGGGGAGTAGGGGAGCAGGGGACGCAGGGGACGCAGAGGAGAGATTATTTACTGTTATGTCTGTCTGCTAAAACTACGATCGCTCTTGAGCAGACAACAGCTAATCTCATTAGGCATCTGCAACAGCATCCTGATGTGAATTTAGCTGATGTTGCTTATACCTTGGGCATTGGTCGCCACGGTTTCAACTATCGTCGGGTGTTGGTATGCAAAGACGTGAGCGATGCAGTCACAACATTAGTAAATCCAGACTCACCTCAAGTTTTGACTTGCTACCAAGAACGCCGCAATCCACCCGTAGCATTTATGTTCCCTGGTCAGGGTACACAGTATGTGAAAATGGGCTGGGAAGTATACCAAACTGAGCCGACCTTTAAAGAGGCTGTTGACCTATGCTCAGAAATTCTCAAACCACACCTGGGGCTTGACTTGCGCTGTGTGTTGTATCCTTCTCAGGAAGAAACGGAACTTGCAAGCCAACAGTTAAATCAAACTGCGATGTCTGACGACAAGCTGCTTCGCATCTACGCTCAACCAGCAATATTTACAATTGAGTATGCTTTAAGCCAGTTATTAATGTCATGGAGCATTCATCCTCAAGTGATGATTGGTCACAGTGTTGGGGAATATGTAGCAGCACATCTAGCTGGTGTTTTCTCCTTGGAAGAGGCTTTAGTGCTAGTGGCAGCACGGGGACAACTAATGCAACAAATGCCGCCAGGGTCAATGCTTGCCGTGTCTCTGGCTGCGGAGGAAGTGCAACCTCTTTTGAGTGAGGAATGCGCGATCGCCGCAATTAATGCTCCATCTTTATGTGTTGTTTCCGGTACGATAGAAGCGATCGCTCAACTTGAACATCAGCTAATTGAAAATAGCATCAAGAGTCGCCGTCTGCACACCTCCCACGCTTTTCATTCCCCAATGATGAAACCCATTCTAGAAGCATTCGGGGAGCAAGTTAAAAAAGTCAACTTCCAACCACCTAAAATTCCTTACATTTCTAACGTTACTGGCACTTGGATTACAACAGCCCAAGCAACTGATCCTAACTACTGGGTGCAACATCTCCGCTCCTCAGTACAATTTGCTAAAGGTGTGCAACTTTTATTGCAAGAATCAGACCGACTATTATTAGAAGTTGGTGCTGGAAATACTTTGAGTACCTTTGCCAAACTCTCTTCAGTTGGTAGTCAAGCTGTACTAACAACGCTTCCCCATGCACAAAACCGACAGTCAGATAGCCAATATTTGCTAACCACAATTGGTCAACTTTGGATGGCTGGTATCGATGTTGATTGGACTAGATTTTATCAGTATGAACAACGTTATCGCGTCCCATTACCAACCTATCCTTTTGAGCGTCAGCGTTATTGGATTGAACCCCAAAAATCAGCCAAAATTGTCGAAAGTAAGCCGATTGTGTTGAATAAAAAGCCAGATATTGCTGACTGGTTTTATATGCCTTGTTGGAAACAATCAGCAATATCTCAATCTTTTGACAAGATAACATTGGTGGAGCAAAACTTGTGCTGGCTAGTTTTTGGGCATGGGGAAGAATTACCAACGCCCAATGCCCAATGCCTAATGCCCCAAGCGGCGGGGGGAGGAACCTCTACCACACAAAAGGGAATAGAGTTTCCCGCAGCTTTCGATGAATCCAGCTTTGGTTCTAGACTCGTACAACGACTAAAAAAAGAAAACCAATATGTCATAACCGTAAGTGTGGGAGAAGAGTTTAAGAAGGTAAGTCAGGACAGCTACACTATCAATCCGCAAAATAGGGATGATTACCATGCATTATTCAAAGAACTGGGCATCTTAAACAAAATTCCCCACAAAATCCTGCATTTATGGAGCGTCACCAAGAACGATCGCGCAGCTTCAGAAATTGAATTTTTTGAGGAAACACAAGATTTAGGATTTTACAGCTTACTATTTTTGGCACAGGCGTTGGGGAAACAGCATCTAGCCAACTCGGTCAAAATTGGTGTTGTTTCTAGTAATATGCAGCCGATCACAGGTGAGGAAATACTTTGTCCAGAAAAAGCAACTGTACTGGGGCTTTGTCTAGTTATTCCCCAAGAATACCCGCATATCACTTGCCAAAGTATTGATATTGCAATGCCTCTTTCACAAAGCTGGCAAGAAGAAAAGCTGATAGATTCTGTCTTATCGGAACTCGTAACAAAATCGGCTGATTCTATGATTGCCTATCGCGCTTCTCGCAGATGGGTACAAACCTTTGAGCCTGTACGATTAGAAGCGCCCGTTGAAAAAGAGGCTCTTGTGCAGGGAGCAGGGAGAAAAGGGGAAAATTCCATCCCCCCTCCCCCCGCCCCCTGCCCCAATACCTCTTCCACCTCCCCCTGCCTCTTTGTTCAAGATCAACACGGGTTGCGAGAACAGGGAGTATATTTAATCACTGGCGGCTTGGGTAACATCGGCTTTGTGCTAGCAGAGTATTTGGCAAAGACTGTACAGGCGAGATTAATTTTGATTGGGCGATCGCCAACTCCAGCAAGAGTTGCATGGCAGCAATGGTTGGATACTCACGATCCCCAAGATAAAATTAGTCAGCAAATACTGAAAGTGCAAACTCTAGAGGCTCATGGTGCAAAGGTTATAGTCAAAAGTGCTGATGTCGCCAACTTAGAACAAATGCAGAGTGCGATCGCTCAAGCTTGTGAGATTTTCGGCGAAATTAACGGTGTCATCCATGCGGCTGGACTTTTAGGGAATGAGTACTTTAAAAGTATCCAGCAAATAACTAAGGCTGAGTGTGAACAGCAATTTCACGCTAAGGTACACGGTCTGTTTGTATTGCAAAAAATATTACAGGGCAAAGCACTGGATTTTTGTCTGCTGACCTCATCTTTATCATCTGTTCTCGGTGGACTTGGGTTTGTGGCTTATTCTGCTGCTAACCTGTTTATGGATGCCTTTACTCATCAATGTAATCAATTTAACGCTTTTCCCTGGCTCAGTGTTAACTGGGATGGCTGGAAAATCCCAGCAGAAAAACAAGTAAATATCAAGCTTGGAGCAACATTAGCTGAGTTTGTAATCGCTCCTAACGAAGGTATTGAGGTATTCAAACGTGTTTTATCTAATACATATCCTCAAGTAGTTGTCTCTACTGGAGACTTGAAAGCCAGGATTGACCAATGGATTAAACAAGAGCCTTTTAAAAATACTGAATCGGTAAACAAAGTAGCAACCGCCTCGCTTCACTCTAGACCAGATTTGAAAAGTGCATACATTGCACCTCAAAATGAGATAGAACAAATTATTACGAATATTTGGCAAGAACTCCTGGGTATTCAGTCAGTCGGCATCTATGATGATTTCTTTGAATTAGGTGGACATTCCTTGTTGGCTACTCAGGTGATTGCACAAATGAGTAAAGCTTTACAGGTAGAATTATCTCTGAGCAGTCTGTTTGAATTGCCCACTGTGAAAGCTTTGTCAGATGATCTTGTTGGGTATGAGCGATCGCAAAACACAGAAAAAAATACTATACTTCCCCTAGCAGCGATGTCTAACGACAAGCCCTACCCTTCGGGAACGCCAAAGGCGAACGGGTTCGGGAGTTCGCAATCGACGGAAACCGCCAAGACTGCGACTCCCTCACCGCTACGCGTCTACGCACCCAACCCCGAACAACGCTATCAACCTTTTCCACTAACTGATGTACAACAAGCTTACTGGATTGGTCGCGGTGGAACTTTCGAGTTGGGCAATGTGGCAACTCATGGCTACATCGAACTAGAAAGTCATGGGCTAAATTTAGAAAGATTGAAATTGGCTGTACAGCGTCTAATCGAACATCATGATATGTTACGGGCGATCGTGCTGTCAGATGGGCAACAGCAGATTCTCAAGCAAGCACCAACATATCAAATTGAAATCTTAGACCTGCGCGAACAAAATTCTGAAGTTATTGCATCTCAGTTACAGGCTGTGCGGCAGCAAATGTCGCACCAAATATTAGCAGCCGACCAATGGCCTCTGTTTGAGATTCGCGCCTCTCGTTTAGACAATGACTGCATTCGTTTACATCTCAGCTTTGATTACTTAATCGTTGATGCTTGGAGTTTAGGCGAAATTCTCGCACCCCAGTTGCATCAGCTTTACCAAAATCTAGAAACAGTTCTAGTTCCACTCGAAATTTGTTTCCGAGACTACGTTTTAGCAGAGATAGCTTTGAGAGATTCTGAAGTTTACCGAAACTCTAGAGACTATTGGTTCAACCGCCTCTCTACATTACCACCAGCACCAGAGTTACCTCTAGCAAAGAATCCTAGCTCGATTACAAAGCCTCATTTTATCAATCGGAGTGCGCGTTTGCAGCCAGCCACTTGGCTACGGCTAAAAACTCGTGCTACTCAGGCAGGACTAACACCTTCTGGAGTTTTGTTAGCTGCATTTGCCGAAGTTTTGAGCGTCTGGAGTAAAACCCCTAAGTTTACACTCAACCTAACATTGTTCAATCGTTTACCTTTGCATCCACAAGTTAATAATATTGTTGGGGATTTTACTTCCTTAACATTGTTAGCAGTAGATTACTCAACTTCAGAGTCTTTCCTCTCAAGGGCGCGAAGCTTGCAAAAACAGCTTTGGCAAGACTTGGAACATCGTCATATTAGTGGCGTGGAAGTTTTACGGGAACTAGCCCGCACTCAAGGACGAGCAACTACAGCAGCTATGCCTGTTGTGTTTACCAGTACCCTAACTCAGAATACTACCCAACAGGGAACATCAAATTGGGAAAAGTTAGGAGAGGTTGTTTACAGCATCTCCCAAACCCCGCAAGTATGGCTAGATCATCAAGTTTCTGAAAATGAAGGGGCTTTACTCTTGAGTTGGGATGCTGTAGAAGAACTGTTCCCAGAAGGATTTTTAGACGATATGTTCGCCGCTTATTGTCGCCTTCTAGATTCTCTGGCAACAGATGAGTCAGTTTGGCAAAGCATAACACTGCAACTACTGCCACCAGCACAGCTAAAGCAGCTCGCAATCATTAATGCTACAGAATCACCTGTTTCGCAGGCGATGCTTCATACTCTGTTTGCAGAGCAAGTATCCCGGCGACAGCATCAGCCAGCAGTAATTACACCTAACCGAACTTTGATTTATGAAGAGTTACATTGTTTAGCTCATCAAGTTGCTTATCGACTGCGACAGTTGGGCGTGCTATCCAATACATTGGTTGCAGTCGTAATGGAGAAAGGTTGGCAACAGATTGTTGCAGTACTGGGAATTCTCCAATGTGGTGCGGCTTATTTACCCATTGATCCCGAACTCCCTACTGAACGTCGCTGGCATATATTCCAGCAAGCAGAAGTCCAAGTAGTGCTAACTCAGTCTTGGCTGGACAACACTTTATCATGGCCAGATTCCATCCAAAGCATTTGTGTGGACAATTTAGCAGTAGTGGACGATATCTTGCCCTTAGAACCAGCGCAAACACCCACTGACCTTGCTTATGTTATCTACACTTCTGGTTCTACTGGTTTGCCCAAAGGGGTGATGATTGACCACAGGGGGGCTGTAAATACTATTCTTGATATCAACCAACGCTTTGGCCTTGGGGCAAATGACCGAGTGTTAGCTCTTTCTCCCCTGAGTTTTGATTTGTCAGTTTATGACATCTTTGGTACGTTAGCTGCTGGTGGCACAATTGTCATTCCAGAAGCCACAAATACTAAAGAACCAGCCCATTGGTTAAAACTGATACAGCAACACCAGGTAACTGTTTGGAACTCAGTGCCAACTTTAATGCAGATGTTAGTTGAGTACGCTGCCAGTCAATGTGATGAACTACCCAACTCACTGCGTTTGGTTTTATTGAGTGGCGATCGCATCCCATTAAATTTACCCACACAAATTAAATCACTATGGGAAAATATACAAATCGTTAGTCTAGGTGGGGCAACAGAAGCGTCTATCTGGTCAATTCTCTATTCCATTGCAAAAATTGACCCAACTTGGAATACCATTCCCTACGGTCGTCCCTTGACCAACCAGCGTTTTTACGTGTTCAACCAAGCGCTCACAGAATGTCCGGTTTGGATACCAGGGCAGCTTTATATTGGAGGTGTTGGGCTAGCTCAAGGTTATTGGCATGACCAAAAGAAGACTAATGCTAGTTTTATCATTCATCCGCAGACAAAAGAGCGGTTATACAAAACTGGCGACTTAGGAAGATATTTGCCAGATGGCAATATTGAGTTTCTAGGACGTGAAGATTTTCAGGTCAAAATTAACGGTTATCGCATCGAATTAGGTGAGATTGAGGCTACCCTGCAACAATATCCCACTGTCAAAGAGGTAGTAGTCGCAGTTGGAGAATCACAAGTGAATCAGCAACTAGTAGCTTATATAGTTCCACAGTCAGATTTAGCTGACTCTAATCAGCAGCAGGCTGAAGCTTATGAACCTCGTCAACTTCCTGGTGTGTTACTTGACCCTGTAGAGCGGATTGAATTTAAGCTGAAGCAAAAAGGATTGCGACAATTAAAACCCAGTCAATCTAGCATCCAATTACCTAAACCCAAGTTTGATCAAATCCTCACCCAAGAATATTTACAGCGTCAAAGCTATCGCCAATTCCAAGATGAACCAATTTCATTAGAAATGTTCAGCCAGTTTTTGAGTTGTCTGTTACAAATGCAGCTTGAAGATTCGCCTTTACCAAAATATCGCTATCCTTCTGCTGGTAGTTTGTATCCGGTACAAACTTACTTGTATGTCAAACCTAACCGCATTGCCGGACTAGGGGCTGGTTATTATTATTACCATCCCGCCGACCATAATTTAATATTGCTTAATGCCGAAACCTCGATTTGGGGCAATATCTATAGTGGTAATCAACCTATTTTTGATCAGTCGGCTTTCTCATTATTTTTAATCGGACAACTCAGCGCGATCGCTCCCATGTATGGTGATTTGGCAAGAGACTTTTGTTTGTTGGAAGCTGGTTACATTGGTCAATTGCTCATGAACTCCGCACCAGAAAACCAAATTGGTATTTGTCCTATTGGCTACCTAAAATTTGAAAAGTACCAAGATTTACTTAGTCTGGGATCAGATCAAATTCTACTCCACAGTTTTTTAGGTGGAAAAATAGATCAGGCTCAAACTAGGCAGTGGTTACAACCTCCAATTTCTCGCAAACCAGACTTACTTACTGAAGATATACGTACCTTTTTACAACAAAAGCTACCACAATATTTACTGCCTTCTACTTATGTTTTTCTGAATTCCCTACCGCTAACACCTAATGGCAAAGTAGACCGCAAAGCACTACCAGCATCTAAGATAGTTAACAACAATCTCAAAGAAGGCTTTGTTGCACCCCGCAATCACACTGAAAAAACTTTGGTAGCTATTTTTGGAGAAATTTTAGGGGGTAAAGAGATCGGAATCCACGATAATTTTTTTGAACTGGGGGGTGATTCCTTGAAAGCTACCCAAGTAATGACTCGCTTACGGGAAGCATTCCAGGTGGATTTACCTCTACGTCGTTTGTTTGATAACCCGACTGTGGCAACTTTAGGCGATCGCATTGAGGAGTTACAGACACAAGTTACCACCGATATTACAGTAAGCGATCGCGAGCAAGGAAGATTATGAAACCCATTGAGGAGTTTTTGTTTGACCTTAACCATTTAGATATCAAAATCTGGGATGATGATGGTCACTTAGGCTACGACGCACCTAAAGGAAGACTGACACCTGCGTTGCGTGCCGAACTGATTGAACGCAAGCAAGAAATGCTCTCGTTTCTTCGCCAGTTAAAGCTGGCTTCAGCTGACAAACTTGCACCCATTAAGCCTGTCTCACGACAGGGAAAACTACCCCTGTCTTTCGCCCAGCAACGGCTGTGGTTCCTCAACCAGTGGGAGCCTGATAACCCCTTTTACAACGAGTCTATTGGTGTGCGACTGGAGGGTTTGCTCAATATTTCTGCCTTAGAGCAAAGTCTCAACGAAATCGTCCGCCGCCACGAAGCCTTACGGACAAATTTTACCTGTATTGAGGGAGAACCCACGCAAGCGATCGCTCCTTCTTTGCCTTTATCTTTAACTGTTGTAGATTTACAGGAGATACCTGAATGTGAACGTGAAGCCGAGGCTTTACGACTAGCATCTAAAGCAGTGTCGTGTTCCTTCAATCTTGCTCAAGGAGCATTGCTGCGGGCAACTCTACTACAGTTAAGTAAGACAGAGCATATAATTTTGTTGACAATACATCACATTGTCTGTGATGGTTGGTCAATGGCTGTTCTGATTCGAGAGATAGCAGCACTGTACACAGCCTTTTGCAATGGTAAGCCCTCCCCATTACCAGAACTTCCAATCCAGTACGCCGACTTTGCCAACTGGCAACGGCAATGCTTAACTGGCGATTTCCTTCAGTCTCACCTCAGCTACTGGCTAAAACAGTTGAGTAATTATCCTCCTCTACTGCAATTGCCTACAAACCGCCCCCGACCTGCAATTCAGAGCTTTCGAGGGGCAACGCAATCATTCTCTTTATCCACAGACTTGACTGAGGCGCTTAAGGTACTAAGCCAACAAGCAGGGACTACTCTGTTTATGACCTTACTTGCTGCCTTTAAGACTTTACTTTACCGTTACAGCGGACAGGAAGATATTTTAGTTGGATCTGCGATCGCTAATCGCAACCGCACGGAGTTGGAAGCATTAATTGGTCTTTTTGCCAATACTTTAGTTTTACGTACCAATCTTACAGATAACCTGAGCTTTCGAGAACTGCTCTATCAAGTGCGTGAGTGTACCTTGTCAGCATACACCCATCAAGATTTACCTTTTGAGTATTTGGTAGAGAAACTTCAGCCTGAACGCAACCCAAGTTATAATCCACTATTCCAGGTAATGTTCGTTCTCCAAAATTCCCCAACTGAGAAGCTAAAGCTACCCAGTTTGAACTTGAGTTTCCTAAAACTGGAAAACCAGACGGCAAAGTTTGATTTAAGTTTGTCGATGGCTGACAGTGAGTCAGGATTGGAAGGGAGTTTAGAGTACAACAGCGATCTATTTGATGCAGACACCATATATCGCATGGTGGAACATTTCCGTATCTTGTTAACAGGTATTATCAATAATCCAGAACAATGCCTTTGTAACTTGCCCTTGCTGAGTGCAGCAGAACAACAGCAGTTACTAGTGCTGTGGAATAATACAAAAGTGGATTACCCAGAGGATGTCTGCATCCACGAGCTATTTGAGGCGCAAGTAGAGTGTACACCTGATGCGATCGCGCTAGTCGCACGCTCCGCGATGTCTGCGACGGGCTACGCCTACGCAGTAGTTTTTGAGGATCAGCAACTAACCTATCAGCAATTAAACCACCAAGCTAATCAGCTAGCTCATAATCTACAGGAACTTGGTGTTGGGCCAGAGGTACTGGTGGGAATCTACATTGAGCGTTCGTCGTTCGCGCAGCGTCTCGAAGAGAAGACGTTGCCGAAGGCATCGCTGGAAATG
Organism: Desmonostoc geniculatum HA4340-LM1; assembly: GCA_019359545.1. GTDB lineage: Bacteria > Cyanobacteriota > Cyanobacteriia > Cyanobacteriales > Nostocaceae > Nostoc > Nostoc geniculatum. Next base: position 42,080 of record JAHHHB010000052.1, read on the forward strand.
TTTATTAGCATCTTGGCAATCCTGAAAGCTGGTGGGGCATATTTGCCATTAGATCCGTCCCATCCCCAGGAACGTTTAGCTTTGATCTTGGAAGATGCAAAGCCTTTAGTGTTAATTACTCAAACACAACTAGTTGCCAAACTCCCGCAACACAAAGCTAAGATTATATGTCTAAATGCGGATTTGGCTTCACAATTTTCACAGCAGAGCCAGCAAAATCCCATCAGTAAGGCTAGACCTGATAACTTAGCTTATGTAATTTACACTTCCGGCTCTACAGGAATACCCAAGGGTGTTATGGTAATACATCAAGCTTTGGTGAATCACAGTATTGCTGCGGCTAAAGCCTATAAACTACAACCAGATGATAGAATTCTCCAATTTGCTGCGATTAGTTTTGATGTCGCAGCAGAAGAACTTTTCCCATCTTGGTTAAGCGGCTCAACTGTGGTTATCCGCCCTGATAGAGTACTATCTTTGGCTGACTTCCAGCAATTCTTAGAGCAAGAAAAAATAACCGTTCTGAATCTGCCAACTGCATACTGGCATCAGTGGGTATCTAAACTATCGGATACCAAAGCAGCATTACCTTCCACACTTCGCTTAGTCATTGTTGGTACTGAGCAAGTAAAATCTGAAAAACTAGCTCTCTGGCAGAAACTAGTAAACAATAGCATCCGGTGGATCAATGCTTATGGCCCAACAGAGGCAACTATCGGTGCAACAATTTATGAGCTAGTTAACGAGCAAGAAAATCTAAGATTACCCAGTGTACCTATTGGTCGTCCTATCGACAATACCCAAATATATTTGTTAGACAAACATCTAAACCCTACACCTATCGGCGTACCCGGTGAACTATATATCGGAGGCATTAGTTTAGCTAGAGGCTACCTCAATCGACCTGATTTAACTGCCAAGAACTTTATTCCCGACCCTTTTTCTAATCAAGCACAGACTCGTCTTTACCGAACAGGAGATTTAGCACGGTATTTAGCTAATGGTGATATAGAATACTTAGGGCGAGTAGATAACCAAGTAAAAGTCAGGGGTTTCCGTATAGAACTGGAGGAAATTGAAATTGCACTAGCACAATACCCTGCTGTGCAGGAAACTGTAGTGCTAGCCCAAGAAACTCAGGCGGGCGATCAGCAATTAATAGCCTATATTGCCTGCAATAAAGAGCAATTTACGACTAGAGAACTGCGAAACTTCTTAAAACAGCAGTTACCTGAATACATGATCCCGTCAGCTTTTGTACTAATAGAAAGCCTACCACGGATGCCTAGCGGTAAGGTAGACCGCCAAGCACTCTCAGCACTAGATACTAAAAGACCCAACTTCCAGAAAGATTACGTGGCACCTCGTGACCTCTTGGAACTTCAACTTACAGAAATCTGGGAAGAACTTTTGGGAGTTTTTCCGATTGGTGTCACAGACAACTTTTTTGAGGTTGGGGGCCACTCACTTTTAGCTGTACGCCTGATGGCTAAAATTCAAAAGCAGTTTGAGTGTAGCCTACCACTTTTTTCACTTTTCCAAGAATCTACTATCGAAAATCTCAAAAGTCTTCTCAGCCAAAGAATTCATTCTCCTCAAAATCCATCCCCATTAGTAGCCATTCAGCCTCACGGTCATAAAAAACCTTTGTTTTTCATCCATCCTGTAGGTGGAAGCGTTTTTTGTTACTACGAATTAGCTCGTTTTCTTGGCTTAGAACAACCATTTTACGGGTTGCGATCGCTCGGTCTTTATGGAGAATATGAACCTTACACTTGCATTGAAGACATGGCATCCCATTATATTGCAGCACTCCGCGTTGTACAGCCATTCGGCCCGTATCTTTTGGGAGGGTGGTCTATGGGTGGCGTTGTGGCTTTTGAGATGGCAATTCAATTAGAAAAGCAAGGTCAAAAAGTTGCTCTACTTGCCTTACTGGACAGCCAAGCACCAATTAAGATAAACCAATCTACTGGCTTTAATGATCATGATGATGTCGAGGTATTAGTCAATCTTGCTCAGGATATAGCCTGTTCCACTGGGAAGATTTTCTCAATTAGTGATAATCTATCTGCCTTATCCGAGACTCTCCGGCAACTTCAGCCAGAAGAGCAACTTAGCTATTTATTAGAGCAAATGAAGATGGCTAACCTTGTTCCTCCAGATATTGAACATTACCAGCTTCACTGTCTTCTACAAGTTTTCAAGAATAATATTCAAGCCCTAAATAAATATACACCACAAGTTTGTTGTAACCAAATCACACTTTTTCGAGGGAGTAATATTGTTGATCATGAGCTTGATAGTCTAACTTTAGGTTGGGATAAGCTTTCTTCTGAACCAGTAAAGATAATTGCGGTTCCTGGGAATCACTACACAATGCTTGCCAAACCTCATATTCATAACTTGCAAGAAAAGTTGAGAGAATACCTAGTTGACACTTGAGTTTTTGGCTGATTATTTACTCTTACCATCAAGTAAGTGTAATACTGCTGATGATTGCTCACGATCATAGTATAAAGCTTTCACTAACCTGCGATCGCTACCCCTTATAGTGATCGCCAGGGACGATCACAAACCCCATAATTTATATAATAATGATTATAATTATCATATAAATGTACTGCGACTTTCCTCTTACACCACTTTTTAGTGTCGCAGTCTATTTCTTAATTGTTACCTGATTATTTAGGCTTAAACTCTGTATACTTACCGCCTAAACCTTCGACAATCGTGCGTGTATTGGCAATCAGCATTCCTTGGTAAGTCTCACCCTCTGTTCCTTTTTCGCCCAAACCATCAGCAAATAATTCTTCTTTTGCAACTTTCACCTTCGCCTCTTTTGCTACAGCCGTAATCAATTTGGGATTAATCGTTGTCTCTGCAAAAATCGTCGGTACACCCTCTTTTTTAATATCCTTCGATAGTGCGCCTACCCGCGCAGGTGTCGGTGCTTCTTCTGTGCTAATACCCCCTAGCGCCCCTTCAATGGGAATTCCATAAGCTTTGGAATAGTAACCGAAAGCATCATGGGTGGTAACTAATTTACGTTGCTTGGGTGGAATTGTGGCTATTTCTGATTTAATCCAGGTGTCTATCTGACTGATTTCGTTTGTGAGTTTTTGCGTGTTGCTAGTATAAGTTGCAGTATTATTTGGGGCTACCTTTGCCAACTGTTGAGAAATCGTCTGTGCGATCGCTATGCCATTCTGGGCATTTTGCCATACATGAGGGTCGGTAACAGTTTTACCATCCTCGTCAAACTGCTGAGGTTGGGGGACTGCAACTTCATTTACAGCCACCTTGGGAGCAGAATTTGAAGTGGCTTTAATTAACTTGATTAAACCTGGTTCAAAATCGTAGCCACCATAGAGGATTAACTTTGCTTGCTCAATTGCTTTGCTATCATCAGGCTTGGGCTGGTAGACATGCGGATCTGAGCCTGGATCAATTAAACACTTGAGGTCAATAGTATCACCTGCGATTTCTTTAGTTAAGCCACAAGCAATGGTATTGGTGGCGACTACTAACGGTTTACTACTGGCTTCTGGCGCTGGTGAAGTCCCCGTTTGAATAACAGACGCATTATCACCAGGCGTAGGAGTTGATTGGCTGGTTTGGGATGTTGGACTACATCCAAGTACCCCACAGGTTAGGACAAGAGCCGCTAAGGATTTCAATCGTAGTTTGTAAGATATCATAAATCTGGCTGCTTAAATTATATTGATTATCATTATCATATAAATGGTAGATTTATGTTAGAAGTTAAAAATTTAGCTGTAAATTACCGGGGAGTCACGGCGGTTGAGGATGTGAGTTTCCGTTCCTTACCGGGACAAATTGTGGGTGTGATTGGCCCCAATGGTGCTGGTAAAAGCACGATGGTGAAGGCGATTTTGGGCTTAGTACCAAGCACGAGTGGAGTTGTAAAATTTCACGATCGCGCTTTGAAACAACAATTAAGTTCAGTCGCGTATGTACCGCAGCGATCGCAAATTGACTGGGATTATCCAATCACAGTCTGGAATGTGGTGATGATGGCGCGGACTGTGCATACAGGCTGGTTTCGCTCCCCTTCACGGCCATCTCAAGAAATAGTTCAAGATGCTCTGGCGAGAGTGGGGATGCTAGAGTTGCGATCGCGTCAAATTGGAGAATTATCAGGCGGACAACAGCAGCGAGTATTTTTAGCAAGGGCTTTAGCACAACAAGCAGAATTATTATTCTTTGATGAGCCGTTTGTTGGAGTTGATAAAAAGACAGAAGCCATCATGTTTGAGGTATTTGAAGAACTAAAAACTCAAGGTAAGATTTTGCTGGTAGTCACCCATGATTTGGGAACAGCTTTGACCAAATGTGACCAGTTATTATTGTTGAATAAACAAATGATTGCTAATGGTTCGATGAAAGAAGTGATGACAGCAGATAATATTCAACGTGCTTATGGAGATAGTGTATTTATATTGAATAGGGAAGTAGCTTAATGTTAAATTGGCTAATTGAACCTCTAAGTTTTGAGTTCATGCGGGGAGCTATTACCACAGCGATTCTGCTAGGAATTCTTTGTGCTGTTGTGGGTACTTACCTTATCGTTCAACGCATGGGATTATTAGGAGATGTCATTGCTCATGCAGTTTTACCAGGACTAGCGATCGCCTTTTTCTTAGGTATTGATATTTTCTTAGGTGCATTTATATCTGGAACTCTTAGCACCTTTGTTATTGGTTGGATTCAATCTCAATCTCGCATCAAAGTTGATGCAGCGATGGCGTTAGTTTTTTCGGGATTTTTAGCCTTGGGTATCATGCTAATTACCTTATTGAAAAGCAAGTTAGACCTGCATCAGTTTTTGTTTGGTGATATCTTAGGCGTAACTACAGATGATGTGAAGCGGACTGTAATTATTACAGTTATTGTCTTACTTTTAGTAAAGCTTTTTTACAAAGAATTGCTCTTTTATACTTTTGATCCACTCGGCGCTCAAGCGAGTGGTTTACCAATTAATTTAATTCATTTTGGATTAACTGGTGCTATTACCCTGACAATTATTGCTAGTATGCAAACTGTGGGTGTAGTCTTAGTTGTTTCCCTTCTAATTGGCCCAGGAATTACAGCTTATTTATTAGTCAAAGAGTTACACCAAATGATGCAATTAGGCGCGGTTCTTGGTGTGATTAGCAGTGTGACTGGGATGTATATTAGTTACTATTTAAATGTGCCATCAGGTGCGGCTATAGTGTTAGTTGTTTCTGTACTATTTTTATTAGCATTATTTTTGAGTCCTACTCAGGGAATTTTGACCAGACCAGAAATGGCTTATCAAAGAGCTAGGCTTTTTAGCCAGTTCAAATCTCAAAAAACGAAGTGATACCGTTTCTTTATGAAGCTGCAATATATTTTTAACACCCGGCTAATGCCGTTCCCCCTTGCTAATACCAATTCACAAAAAATATGATACAAAAGCAAACTCTAAAATCTATGCTAAATCTCACTTTCTTAATTTTGAATTTTGAATTGGTATAAGGGGGGACTACAGGAATGAAACGCTCAGGGAAAAAGAGGCACGGACATTGTTGGAACGGAACAATGGAAGGGGATAGACCTTCACCTCAAAAAATAAGTTGATGGGAGATGGAAAGATAAAACTTAACCATGCAGCAGCAGAATTGGAAACTTTACCCTTGCTCAACATCAACAGCAGCAAGAAGCGAAGGGAAATTGTGAGCATTCGGTGAATGCATGGATTGAATTCCCAAATTAGCGCGATTGATTAAATCTGCGTTCGTGGGAATAACATGACCAACTCCATCCAAAACTGATTGATTAACCCTCTTTTATCACTCTCGACAAAGTATAATTAGGAGCGATCGCAAAAACACCAGACAGAGAGTATGGTTGAGCCTCGCCCACCCGCACCCACAGTAAAATTTGTGGACGAATACTGC